>JAMLIT010000001.1 GCA_023954035.1 Burkholderiaceae bacterium
TTGCGCGACAGCGATTCGGCCACGCAGACCGGCTTGTCGCTGCCCTCGCGCTCGACCGTCACCAGCCAGGCCATTTGCAGGCCATCGGGTGGCAGCGGTTCGGACGATTGCAGCTGCAGGCGCGCGCGCAGCCGGCTGCCCACGGGCACCGGCGCCGTGAAACGCACGCGGTTGAGGCCGTAGTTCACCCCCATGCGCGCGCCTTCGATGGCAATGCCCGTTTCGAAGAAACGCGGTATGAGTGAGAGCGTGAGAAAACCATGCGCAATGGGCGCACCAAACGGGCCCTGGCGTGCGCGCTCGGGGTCCACATGGATCCACTGGTGGTCGCCGGTGGCTTCGGCAAACTGGTTCACCTGTTCCTGCGTGATGGTGATCCAGTCGGTCACGCTGACTTCCTGGCCCACGCAGGCCGCGACTTCGGAGTAGGAATGAAAGGTTTTCATGGTGCCAATGTAGCGCTGGCCCTGACGCGCCGTTGTCGGCCATGGGACAGGGCGGGATCACTCCGCGTCCAGCCACTGGCAGATGCCCTGCCACTGCTCCAGATCGCGCGCCACGCGGCCTGGAGCCACGTCGAACAAGGTGAGCCCGTGCGCGGCCAGGTGCAGGTAGTTTTGCGTCGTGCGCAAAGTGCCCAGCACCGGCAGATGCAGGCCGTCCACGAAATGCGCCAGTTGCTCGGCGGCGCGCGTGCGCGGGTCGACGCGCATGCCGACGATGCCCACCGGTGTATTGGCACTGGCCCGGTGCGCGGCCAGCTGGTCAAGAAATTCGCGGGTGGCAAAAATGTCGAACACGCTGGGCTGCAGCGGCACGACGATGCGGTCGGCCAGCTTGAGCACGTCTCCCAAGCGCCAGCCTGCAAGCCCAGCCGGCGTGTCGAGCACCACATGGCTGGCGCCGCGCGGCGGGCGGGCGATGACGTCGGCGCTCACGTCCCAACTGCCGATGGGCCGCGCCGCCGCCGGGCGCAGGCCCAGCCACAGCTTGGCCGACTGCTGGCGGTCGGCGTCGCCCAGCAGCACCGGATGACCCTGGCTGGCCAGGTAGCCGGCGATGTTGGTGGCCAGTGTTGACTTGCCGACACCGCCCTTGGGGTTGGCGACCACGATCACAGACATGGGATGCTCCAAGTTTCAGGTAAAAATGGCCTTTAGCGCTTACTGTGTATGAGAATTTAGCTATCTCTTGTATAGCAACCGTTGCCATCAGGTGGGTTGCGCACCACGACGAACAAAAAACAGGCCCGCGCCCACCGCCATCAGCACGCCGCCAAACACCCGATTCTGGTTGCGCTGCGCGCGCGGGCTTTGCATCAGGCGGCGCAGGCTGCTGGCGCCCAGGGCGTAACCGTGCATCACGGTCAGGTCAATGACCACAGAAGTTGCCGCCATCACCAGCAGTTGCAGCCACAGCGGCCGCGCGTCGGTCAGGAACTGGGGCAGCACAGCCACCATGAAGACGATGCCCTTGGGGTTGGTGGCATTGGTCAGGAAACCGGTGGCAAAACGGCGCTGCCAGCGGCCTGCCGGCTCCACGGTGGTGCCCACCAGGGAAGCACTGGCACCCGAGCGCCACTGGCTCCAGCCCACGTAGATCAGATAGCAGGCTCCGGCCACCTTGACCACACCAAACGCCAGCTCCGAGGCCAGCAGGAGCGAGCCCACGCCCGCCCCCGCCACCAGCAACAGCAGCACCAGGCCCAGCTGCAGGCCGAAGATGGTGGCGGTGGTCTTGCGCACGCCGTAGGACAGGCCATGGCTCATGCACAGCACGGCGCCGGAGCCCGGCGAAAGGGCGATCAAACAGGTCGCTGCGACAAAAGCGAGCCAGGTAGACAGGTCCATGGTGGGTGGAAATCAGAAAGAAACGGAACGGCAGCGGGGAATCGGGCAGGCATCTTAGAGCGTGACGGGGACCTGCGCATCGCCAAAATGCAAGAATCCACCGTCATTTTTGCGCACTTTCATGCCCCACGACGCTCCTGCCTGGCTCAGCTATGCCTTTCTGTACCTGGCTGCGGCCGTGCTCACCGTGCCGGTGGCGCGCGCTCTGGGGCTGGGCGCCATCATCGGCTACCTGGCGGCCGGCATCGCCATCGGCCCCTGGGGCTTTGGCTGGGTGAGCAATGTGCAGGACATCCTGCACTTTGCCGAATTTGGCGTGGTGCTGATGCTGTTTCTGGTGGGCCTGGAACTGCAACCCACCCGCTTGTGGAGCCTGCGGCGCCCGGTTTTCGGCCTGGGAAGCGCACAGGTATTGGGCTGCGCCCTGCTGCTGTGTGCAGCTGCCCTGATGGCGGGGTTTTCGTGGCGCGTGGCGCTGGTGGGCAGTCTGGGCCTGGCGCTGTCGTCCACCGCCATCGCGCTGCAGTCTTTGGGCGAGCGCAACCAGCTGCGCACCAGCAGCGGCGAATCGGCCTTTTCCATTTTGCTGTTCCAGGACATCGCCGCCATCCCCATGCTGGCACTGGTGGCCCTGCTGGGTACGCAAAGCGTGCAAGGCCAGCACACGCCCGCCAGCGTGGCGCTGGAGGTTTTCAAGATCGTCGGCGTGATCGCCGCCATCATCCTCGGTGGTCGCCTGCTGCTGCGCCCGCTGCTGCGCTGGATTGCGCGCAGCCGCACCCCCGAGATCTTTACCGCAGCAGCGCTGCTGCTGGTGGTGGGCATTGCCTACCTGATGGTGCTGGTGGGCCTGTCGATGGCGCTGGGGGCCTTTCTGGCCGGTGTGCTGCTGGCCGAAAGCGAATTCCGGCGCGAGCTGGAGACCGATATCGAGCCCTTCAAAGGCCTGCTGCTGGGCCTGTTCTTCATTGCCGTGGGCATGAGCATCGACTTTGGCGCCATGCTGCGCGCGCCGCTGACCGTGGCGCTGCTGCTGGTCGGCTTTGTGCTGCTCAAGAGCGTGGTGATTTATGCGCTGGCGCGGGCCGTGAAAATTCCGTACCAGGAGCGCCCGGTCTTCACGCTGCTGCTGGCGCAGGGCGGGGAATTCGCCTTCGTGGTGTTTCAGGCCGCCGCAGGCGCCGGGGCGCTGCCGGGCGGCATGGCCTCGCTGCTGATCGGCGCGGTGGCGCTGTCCATGCTGTGCACGCCGCTGCTTCTGGTGCTGCTCGACCGCTTCGTGCTGCCGCGCTACGCCGCCACGCTGCGCACGCCGCCCGAGGGTGAAATCTCCGAACCGCAGACGGCGCCCGTGCTCATTGCCGGGTTCGGCCGCTACGGGCAGATCGTGGCGCGCGTGCTGCTGGCCCAGGGCATTCCTGCCACGGTGCTGGACCACAGCGTGGACATCCTGGAAGTGGCGCGCACCTTTGGCTACCGCGTGTTCTACGGCGACGCCACGCGCCTGGACCTGCTGCGCATGGCCGGTGCCGCGCAGGCGCGCGTGCTGGTGCTGGCGGTGGACACACCGAGCGCATCACTCAAGATTGCGGCGCTGGCGCGCGAGCATTTTCCGCACCTCAAAATCGTGGCGCGCGCCCGCGACCTCACGCACTGGAACGAGCTGCGCGACCTGGGCGTCGAGCAGGTGCAGCGCGAAGTGTTCGAGTCCAGCCTGGTCAGCGCGCGCAGCGTGCTCGAACACATGGGACTGGAAGCCGCCGAGGCCGACGCGCTGCTGGCGCGCTTTCGCCAGCACAACATTGCGCTGGCCGACCGCATGTACCCGCACCACAAGGACCAGGCCCGCATGATCGCCGTGGCCCGCGAAGGCCGCAGCCAGCTGGCCGAGCAGCTGGCCAAGGAGCGGGAAGAACGCAGCCTGCGCAGCGCGCAAGGCACGGGCTACCCCGGCTATGGGGAGGACGGGGGAGCGATGAATCCGGAGGACGAGCAGCCGCTCAAAACTTCAAGCAAAATTAGCCTCTAACGCTTGACAATCAAGCGCTGGCAGCTATCTTTTTGTAAGCAATCTCCCAACCAACCACCGTCGTGCGCAGGGGATGGACTGGCGATCACACCCGCTCCAGCAGCAGCGCAATCCCCTGCCCCACGCCAATGCACATGGTGCACAGCGCATAACGCCCGCCGCTGGCGTGCAGGCGGTTGACGGCCGTGGTCGCCAGGCGCGCGCCGCTGGCCCCCAGCGGGTGGCCCAGCGCAATGGCCCCGCCCCAGGCGTTGACGCGCGGGTCGTCGTCCTGCAGGCCCAACAGGCGCAGCACGGCCAGTCCTTGCGCGGCGAAGGCTTCGTTCAGCTCGATCACGTCCAGTTGCGCCAAGGACACGCCGCTCAGCGCCAGCAGTTTTTGCGTGGCCGGCGCCGGGCCGATGCCCATCACCCGCGGCGCCACGCCTGCCACGGCCATGCCGACCACCCGGGCGCGCGGCGTGAGCCCGTGCCGACGGGCCTCGCCTTCGCTGGCCAGCAGCAACGCGCAGGCTCCATCGTTGACGCCGCTGGCGTTTCCCGCAGTCACGCTGCCGCCGGGCCGCACGATGGGTGCGAGCCGCGCCAGCGCCTCCAGGCTGGTTTCGCGGGGATGCTCGTCCTGGCTGAAGGTGACGGCATCGCCCTTTTTTTGTTCCAGGGTGACCGGCGTGATTTCGCGTGCGAAGTGACCGGCCTGCTGCGCCGCGAGGGCATTGTGCTGGCTGGCCAGCGCCATCCGGTCCTGTGCCTCGCGGGATATGCCGTGTTCCTGGGCCACGTTTTCGGCCGTCTCGGGCATGGAATCCACGCCGTACTGCGCCTGCATCCGCGGGTTGACGAAGCGCCAGCCGATGGTCGTGTCGTAGACCGCGTTGCTGCGGCCAAAAGCGCTGTCCATCTTGGGCATGACGAAGGGCGCGCGGCTCATGCTTTCGACGCCGCCGGCAATCACCAGGCCCGCTTCACCCGCCTTGATGGCGCGCGCCGCCGTGCCCACGGCGTCCAGCCCCGAGCCGCACAGACGGTTGAGCGTGGCACCGGGCACGTCCGCCGGCAGTCCCGCGAGCAGCGCGGCCATGCGCGCCACGTTGCGGTTGTCCTCGCCCGCCTGATTGGCGCAGCCACAGAGCACGTCGGACAGCTGGGCCCAGTCGACCCCCGAATTGCGCTCCATCAGGGCTCGAATCGGCAAGGCGGCCAGGTCGTCGGCCCGCACGCTCGAAAGCGCGCCGCCGTAGCGGCCAAACGGCGTGCGAATCGCGTCACAGATGAAGGCTTGGCTCATGGGAGGCGCTCCGGCAAGTAGACCAGCTGCACTTTAACCAGTGCGGCCACGCGGACGTGCTGCCTGCGGGACAATGCAAGCATGTTCAACCCCACCCAAGCCGACGTGCGCCGCTTCCTCTGTGGCGTGCACGCCAAAGCCGCTGCCCAGGCGCCCATGGAAGCGATCGAAACCCTGGCCAGCCTGTGGATTGCCGAGCATCCCGAATACCACGCCGAGCTGCAGGACGCCGACGCCGCGGTCGCGCGCAATTACGACGAGGCGCCCGGGCGCAGCAACCCCTTCCTGCACTTGTCTATGCATCTTTCGGTGAGCGAGCAGTGCAGCATCGACCAGCCGCGCGGCATCCGCCAGGCGGTGGAGCTGCTGGCGCGCCGGCTCGACTCGCTGCACGACGCCCACCACGCGGCCATGGAGTGTTTGGGCGAGATGCTGTGGGAGAGCCAACGCTCGGGCCGACCGCCCGATGGCGAGGCCTACGTGGCGCGCGTGCAGCGCAAGGCCACGCAGGATTGATGCTCCTATTTTGAGAGCTTAAAGCCCAATATTCGCATGCGCTAGAGGCACATTTGGCAACAAAAAACCCGCCGAAAGGCGGGCCTATGCGTGGCAGCCTGGCGGCCTAGCGAAAGCGCGACTCCGCCACCGTCTTGATATTGCCGTCCAGCGAGCCGATATAGCCGGCCAGCGCCTTGAGCTCCTTGTTCGTGAACTGCTTGGCAATGCCGCCCATGATGGCGTTCGAGCGGCCGATATGGGGATTGTTGTCCGTCTTGTAGGCCTTGAGCGCGACGAACAGGTAGTCGGCATTCTGCCCGGCGATCTGCGGGTACGAAGGGTCGATCGGCTTGGCGAAGTTGGCACCGTGGCAGGAGACACAAGCGCCCTTTTGCAGCAGCGCCGCGACCTCGGTCGAGGGCTCCCGCGACGGCGCCTCGGGCAGGGCCTTGGCGTCTGCCTGACCCAGCTGGGCGTAGTAGGCGGAAATGTCGGCGATGTCCTGATCGCTCAGCGAAACCGATACCGCGTGCATGGTGGGGAAGCGCCGCTCGCCCTTGGCGTAGCCATGCAGCGCGGCAGCGATGTAGCCAGCGTTCTGGCCCGCGATTTTCGGAACCTTGTACACCTCGGGGAAGCTCGACTGGTAGCCCGCGATGCCGTGGCAGCCGATACACATCGCAATCTTGCCCTCGCCTGCCTTCACATCGCCCCTGACTTCCTGGGCCTGAGCCACCGCTGCGGTCCCCAGAGCGACAGCCAGAGCGAATATCGTCGATAACGTCTTGTTCATTTTGCGCGCACAATCGTAGGAAAGTTCCGCCCCCAGGGCCCCATTTGTCAGGCAATTATAGCCAGCGCTGTCAAGCCCGATAGTCAACTCTCTTTCACATGTCCACGAAATTCCAAGGCTCCAAGAACTACGTCGCCACCCAGGATCTGATGCTCGCCGTGAACGCGGCCGCCACGCTGCAGCGCCCGCTGCTGGTCAAGGGCGAGCCCGGCACCGGCAAGACCATGCTGGCCGAGGAGGTGGCACAGGCGCTGTCCATGCCACTTCTGCAATGGCACATCAAGTCGACCACCAAGGCCCAGCAAGGCCTGTACGAGTACGACGCAGTCAGCCGCCTGCGCGACAGCCAGTTGGGCGGCGCCGAGAACGGCGAAAAGGTCAAGGACATCCGCAATTACATCGTGCAGGGCGTGCTCTGGCAGGCGTTCACGTCGGATGAGCCGGTGGCGCTGCTGATCGACGAAATCGACAAAGCCGACATCGAGTTCCCGAACGACCTGCTGCGCGAGATCGACCGCATGGAGTTCTATTGCTACGAAACGCGCGAACTCATCCGCGCCAAACACCGTCCGCTGGTCTTCATCACGTCAAACAACGAGAAAGAGCTGCCCGACGCTTTCCTGCGTCGCTGCTTTTTCCACTACATCAAATTCCCCGAAGCCGACACCATGCGCCAGATCGTGGGCGTGCACTTCCCCACGCTCAAGAGCGAACTGCTGACGGCGGCGATGAAAACCTTCTACGACGTGCGCAACCTGCCGGGCCTGAAGAAAAAGCCTTCGACCAGCGAGCTGCTCGACTGGCTCAAGCTCCTGGTAGCCGAGGACATTCCGCTGTCGGCCCTGCAAAGCCAGGACAACAAGGTGGCGGTGCCGCCGCTGGTGGGCGCGCTACTGAAGAACGAGCAGGACGTGAGCCTTTTTGAGAAACTGGTCTTCATGAACCAAAGGAACAGATAGGCAGAATTCCCCTGTGTCGCTTCGCTCCTGCGTGCCGCCGTCAGAGCCAAGGGCTCTTCGGGCACGTCCAAGCCTGCGCAGGCAGGCTTGGAGCCGCGGCCGGCCCAGGCCCGTGCGCGGGAGCCCTGGTGGGGAAGCGCCCTTTTCAAGCGCAACGACAAACCGAAATGACCTTCGTTCAACCCATCACACTGTGTGACCGCGGCGTGCGCCTGGAGCCCCTGGCCCTGGCGCACGAAGAGGGCCTGCGCGCCGCAGCCGCCGACGGCGCGCTGTGGAAGCTGCGCATCACCTCGGTGCCCGAGCCGCAGGACACCCGCGCCTATATCGAGAACGCACTGCAGATGCGTGCAGACGGCAGCCGCTTTGCCTTTGCCGTGCTGGACGACGCCACGGGCGACGTGCTGGGCAGCACCAGCTTCCATGACATCCTGCCCGCCGTCAAACGGGTGGAAATTGGCTGGACCTGGTACCGCAAAAGCGTGCAGCGCAGCCACGTCAACACCACCTGCAAACTGCTGATGCTGCAGCACGCCTTTGACCAGCTCGGTTGCCATGTGGTGGGCTGGCGCACCGACAACTTCAACTTTGCCAGCCAGCGCGCCATCGAGCGCCTGGGCGCCCGGAAAGACGGCGTCATCCGTGGACACGCCCTTCGCCGCGACGGGACCATCCGCGACACCGTGATGTACAGCATGCGCGCCGGCGAATGGCCCGAGGCACGGGCACAATTGCTATATCTTTTAGAGCTGCATGCGCAGTCTACATAAGCGCTAGCGGCTGAAAATACCGAAAAATGCTCATTGACTTCTTCTACACGCTGCGCTCCGCCAAGTTGCCGGTCTCGGTCAAGGAATACCTGAGCCTGCTGCAAGCGCTGGAAGCTGGCGTGGTCGGGCCGAAGTCGGAAGGCGCCTGGAGCCTGGACGACTTCTACTTCCTCTCGCGCCTGGTGCTGGTCAAGGACGAGAAGCACTACGACAAGTTCGACCGCGCCTTTGCCGCCTACTTCAAGGGCGTGGAAATGGTGGCCGATTTCACCAAGGAAGTGCCCGCCGACTGGCTGCGCAAGATCCTGGAGAACGAACTCACGCCCGAGCAAAAAGCCGCCATCGAGAAGATGGGCTGGGACGAGCTCATGGAGACGCTCAAAAAGCGCCTCGAAGAGCAAAAGGAGCGCCACGAAGGCGGCAGCAAGTGGATCGGCACAGGCGGCACCAGCCCCTTTGGCCACGGCGGCTACAACCCGCAGGGCATCCGCATTGGCGGCGCGGGCAAGAACAAGAGCGCGGTGAAAGTGTGGGAGCAGCGCGCCTACCGCGACTACGACGACCAGCAGGAGCTGGGCACGCGCAACATCAAGGTGGCGCTGCGGCGGCTGCGCAAGTTCGCCCGCGAGGGGCATGAGCTCGAACTCGACCTGCCCGACACCATCCGCAGCACGGCCGCCAACGCCGGGTATCTCGACATCAAAATGGTGCCCGAGCGGCACAACAACGTGAAGGTGCTGCTGCTCATGGACGTGGGCGGCACCATGGACGAGCACGTGCACCGCGTGGAAGAGCTGTTTTCCGCTGTCAAGAGCGAGCTCAAGCACCTGGAGTTCTATTACTTCCACAACTGCGTGTACGACTTCATGTGGAAGAACAACCGCCGCCGCTTTGCCGAGAAATTCCCGACCTGGGACATCATCCGCAAGTACAACAAGGACTACAAACTCATCTTCGTGGGCGACGCCACCATGAGCCCCTACGAAATCCTGCAGCCCGGCGGCAGTGTGGAATACAACAACGAGGAAGCGGGCGCCGAGTGGATCCAGCGGCTCACGCACGCCTTCCCCAAGTTTGCCTGGATCAACCCGGAGCCCCAGGGCGTGTGGCAGTACCGCCAGAGCATCAGCATCATGCAGCAACTGCTTGGCAATCGCATGTTCCCTTTGTCACTCAAAGGCCTGGAGGAGACCATGCGGCTGCTGTCAAAATAGCCGCATGCCCCATTCTTGCGCGGCCAGCGCCAGACGGCTGGTTTGGCCCCTCTTGCTGCTTCTCGCCAGCACGCTCACAGGCTGTGGCCTGCTCTCGCCCCAGAAGCAAGCGTCCTTACCAGGCGCTGCGCCGAACCCCGGTGCAGCGGCCTTCTCCTTGCAGGTGCGCGCGCCCGACGAAGTGCGCGACTACCTCGTCAAGCACCTGGAGTTGCAGCGCTTCCGCGCGTTTTCTGATCTGCAGGAGCGCGAACTCTCTCGCCTGCTGGGCGCGGCCGACGCCAACGCCCGCGAACTGCTTGCCACGCTGGGCTATTTCAGTCCCGACATCCAGATCGACTTGACCGACACGCCCGACGGCGCGGGAGCGCCGCGCGCCGTCGTGGTCACCGTCGACCCGGGCGAGCGGACCCGGGTCGAAAGCCTGGATTTGCAGTTTCGCGGCGACATCGAGGCAGGCCATGCCGGCCAGACGACCACGCGCCAGGAGGCCCGCGCCCGCGCCGCGTGGACGCTGTCACCGGGTCAGCCCTTCACCCAAGAAGCCTGGGACGACGCCAAGACCAGCGCCCTGCGTGCGCTGCAACAGCAGCGCTATCCCACGGCCAGCCTTGCCAACAGCCGCGCGGAGATCGACGCCGACCAGCACCAAGCCGCGCTCTCGGCCACCTTCGACTCCGGCCCGGCCTACCGCTTCGGCCCGCTGAAGCTGCAAGGCATCACGCGCTACGACGCAGAAGGCATCAAAAACCTTGCACGCCTGCCCATTGGCGCCGAATACGACGAAACCGAACTGCTCGACGCGCAGCAGCGCCTGGCCAGCAGCGGCTACTTCGACGCCGTCTTCCTCACGCTGGACCCAGACGCCAACAAGCCCGACGCCGCCCCGATCACTGCACAAGTGCGCGAGGCTCCGCTGCAAAAGGCGGTGTTCGGCATCGGGGTCTCGACCGACAGCGGCCTGCGTCTGTCGCTGGACCACACCCACAACCGGCTTGCCTGGCTGGGGTGGCGGGCGCAGTCCAAGCTTTCCCTGGACAACAAGTCCAAACGCCTAGGCACCGAGTGGACGGCGCTGCCGGGCGCCGATGGCTGGCGCTGGGTGGCCGGGGCGCAACTGCAGCGCGAAACCACAGGCGACTACGAAGTGAACGGCGCACGACTGCGCGCGGGCCGCAGCCAGAGCACCGACCACATCGACCGCAACTACGCCCTGCAGTACGACAGCGCGGCCAGCCAGGGAAGCATGGCACCGCCCGACAGCACCGCGATCAGCGTCAACACCGGATGGACGGGGCGGTATTTTGACAACGCCACGGCGCCGACCAGCGGCTGGGGCATCGCCACCGAACTTGGCCTAGGCACCACGCTGCGGCCCGAGCGCGACCCCTTTGTACGCGCTCTTGCCCGTTGGCTGTATTTCCGGCCGATGGGCCAAGTCACTGCGCCCGATGGCACCAGCCGACGCGCGCGCGTGGCACTGCGCACCGAAGCCGGCGCCGTGCTGGCGCGCGCCGGCGCGCAAATTCCCGTGACCCAGCTGTTTCTTACGGGCGGCGACACCACCGTACGCGGTTACGGCTTGCGCTCCATCGGCGCGCGCACCGAAAGCGGCCGGCTCTATGGCGGGCGCTACCTCGCGGTGGCCAGCGTGGAATGGCAGCGCCCCCTGGTCCTGGGCGGAACGGTAAGCGAGTTTGAAAGCGCTATGTTCGTGGACGTGGGCGCCGTCGCCGACCGCGTGTCCGACCTGCACGCCCGCGTGGGCGTGGGCGCAGGCGTGCGCTGGCGCAGCCCAGTCGGACCGTTGCAAGCGGATTTGGCCTACGGCGTGCAGGCCAAACAACTGCGCCTGCATCTGCGTCTGGGCTTTACCTTCTGACGATGGCCACCCGCCCCCAGACGCCGCCCGACGCCGGCCCCCAGATCTTCGCCGCCGGTGCCACGCGGCCGGCCGGGCCGGACGCGTTTGCGGCCGGCTCGGCGCGCCAGCCCGATCGACCTGCGCGGCGCAGGCGCTGGCCGCGCCGCTTGGCGCTGGCACTGACGGTGGTGCTGGCGCTGCTGGTGGCTGCCGCGCTCGTAGCCTGGCAATGGCTGGGCCGGGACGATTCCCTGGCCTATGCGTTGCAGCGCGCCGCGCAGAGCCTGCCGGCTGGCCAGCAGCTGCAAACCGAGGGCGTGCGCGGCTCGCTGCGCCGCGGCGGGCATATCAAGCGCCTGAAGTGGCAAAGCGACACGCTCAGCGTGGAGGCGCAGGATATCGACATTGGCTGGAGCCTCTCGCCGCTGCTGCGCAAGACGCTGCATCTTGGCAAGCTGGAAGCGGCCCGGGTGGTGGTCACGCCGCTGGCGCGGCCGCAGGCCGATCCGCCGCCACCCACCCCGCCGCTACAGCAACTGCACCTGCCACTGCAGGTAAATATCCCCTTTGCGGTGCACGAGTTGGTTTGGTCGGCACAAAACCCCTTTGTGGCCAGCGCGCTCTCGGGTCGCTACCGCTACGACGGCCAGTCGCACCGCCTGGAGGTCGCCGGCGTCGATCTTCCGCAGGGACACGTGAGCGCCGAATTCACCTTGGATGGCGATGCCCCCATGGCAGTCGAAGCGCAGCTTCAGGCCCAGCTTCAGGCGGCACTTCCCTTCAGTGAAGGGCAGGCCGAGCGCTCGCTCGGGGCCCAGGTACAGGCCCAGGCCCAAGGCACGCTCGCCGGGTCGGAGGCACGCGTGGAACTGACGGCCCTGCTGCGCGCGGCGCCGCAGCCACCGTCCGATGGCGGGGAGGCGGCCCCCATGCAGGCCCAGGCGAGTGCCCGCATCGCTCCCTGGGCGCCTCAGCCCCTGCTCAGCGCAGAGGCCCAGCTACAGAACGTGGACCTGGCTGCGCTGTCGCCGCAGGCGCCTGCCACCGGGCTCAGTGGCCGCCTCGCCGCCGGGCCGACGCCAGACGGCTGGGCAGTGCAGCTAGCGCTTCGCAACGCCCGTGCCGCCCCTTGGAACAAGAACGGATTGCCGGTGGACGCCGTAATGGCCCAGGCACGTTTCGATGGAAGCCAGTGGAGCACCGAGGACACGCACCTGGAGATCGGCCAGGGGAGCCTCGCCGTGAAAGGCAGTTTCATGCCCGAGTCCCAGGCCTTTGACATCGACGCCCGGGTGGACCAGTTGGACCCGGCGCGACTGCACTCCGCATTGGACACCGCTGCACTCAGCGGCCATGCGCGCGCCGAAGGACGGGCGCAGGACGTGCAGTTCGATCTGCAATTGGCCGCCAGCGGCCAGCCCCGTGGAGTAAAAAACGCCAGCGCCCGTCTGCGCATTGACCGCGTAGCGGCGCGCGGCGCCTGGAAAGACGGGGTGCTGGCTGTGCCGCAAGCGAGCATCGAGGCGCTGCAGGCACAGATCAAGGCAAGCGACCTGCAGATCGCTACCCGGCCCGCGCTGACTTTCAGCGGCAAAGTGCAAGCCCGGCTGCCGGGCACCAGCGCGCGTGCCGACGGAAAGCTGGCGGCCCGGCGGGGTGCCGGCTCACTTCAGGTGCAAACCGCTTCCGCGCAGAAAACGCTGGACTGGCTGCGCGCCCTGCCCGGCCTGGGCGAACTTGCCCCCGGATTGGCCGCCCGCGGCAGCGCGTCGCTGGCGGTGGAATGGCAAGGGGGCTGGCAGAGCTTTTCCGCCTTGCCCAAGGTGCAGCCGGGGTCGGGAAGCCAAAACAACGCCGCTACCCCGCAGCTACGGGCCACACTCAGCGCGCCCCAATTGCAGATCGACCTGCCCACCGAGGGGGCCGGAGCGCGGCCGCTTGAGCTGCGTGGCCTGCGTCTTCACGTCGCCGGCAGCGCGGTGCGCGCCGATATCTCGGTACAGGGCGAGTTGCGCCGCGGCAAGCAGAGAGCCGCACTGCAAAGCGCGCTGGTGGGCCGCCTGCTGCCAGCCGGTGCCAGCGCAGCGCTTGCTGTCAACGCGCAGGTGCAGAGCCTGAATTTGACGCTGGCGGACGGGGTCCACCCAGACCGCTGGGTCTTGAAGACCGGGGCACCGTTTTCCATCGAAGCACGTCGGGGCGTCGAGGGCGCACTGGCAGCGCAGCTCGGCGCCGGCACGGCAGCGCTCAGTGCGCCGCGGCCGGGCCAGGTGGCATTGCGCTGGGAGCCGCTCGTGTTCACACGTTCGGCACAGGGCGCGGTGGGCCTTCAAAGCCGCGGCGCGATTGACGGCATCCCGCTTGCCTGGGCCGATCTGCTCGGCACCCAGGAGCCGCCACTTCTACAGCAGTTCGGCCTCGGCACCGATCTGGTCTTTGGCGGAATGTGGGCGATCGAGATGGGCGAGGATCTCAACGCTCAGCTGCGACTGCAGCGCAGCAGCGGGGACTTGCGCATTGCCATGGAAAACGCCCCCACGCCAACCAGCGTGCAGAGCAAGGGCGACGGCGCCAAGGTCGCTGCGGCGCTGCGCGCGCGCACCGACACCCTTGCCGCCGGGCTGCGCAGCGTCGCGCTCACTGTGCAGGCCCGAGGCGAAGCCCTTCGCGCCGACTTCGTCTGGGACAGCGCCCAAGCAGGCGATGTGCGCGCGCAGGCGTCCACGCGCTTGCAGCGCCAGGGCGGCGGCTGGATCTGGCCGGAAGACGCAGGCGTCACCGGATCTGTGCGCGCCAGGCTGCCGCAAGTGGGCGTATGGTCGGTCTTGGCGCCCCCCGGTTGGCGAGTAAGCGGCACCTTGGAGGCGGACGCGGCGCTCTCCGGCACCCGCAGCAATCCCCAATGGAGCGGACAAGTCAGCGCCGACCAGCTCACCGTGCGCTCCCTGCTCGACGGCGTCGACCTGCACGACGGTCAACTGCGCGCCACGCTGGCCGGCGACCGTATCGACGTTACCGAACTGCGCTTGAAAGGAGGGCGCGCCAGCGGCGCGCGCATCGCCGGCTTCAGCGGCAACCGGACGCCGCCGCCCGTGGACGGCGGCAGCCTGCAAGGCAGCGGCAGCGTGCGGTGGGGGCCAGGCAGCGGCAGTGGGGGCGTGCCCGACCTGCGCATGGACTTCAAGGCACGCGCCGACCATCTGCAGGTGCTGGTGCGGGCCGACCGCCAGGCGAGTGTCTCAGGGACGCTGGAGGCCACACTGCGCGAGCGCCAGTTCAAGCTGCGCGCTGATCTGCGCATCGACCGCGCCAGCATCTTGCTGCCCGATGCCAGCGCGCCCAGTCTGGGCTCCGACGTGGTGGTGCGCTCCAGGGCGCGCGACGAGGCCGCCCAGAAAAACGCCCAACAGGCCGCTAGCGCTGCGCAGCGCGCAGAAACCGTGCTGCCGCCAGAAGTGGCGATCACACTCGACCTGGGCAATGACTTTGCCTTCCAAGGCCAAGGCATTGCCACGCGCCTGGAGGGCCAGCTCGAGATCCGCAGCACCGGCGTTCCCAACGCGCCACCGCGCATCTTCGGCGAAGTGCGCACCGTCGCCGGCCGCTACCGTGCCTGGGGCCAAATGCTGGACGTCGAAACTGGCCTGGCACGGTTCAACGGCCCCTACAACAACCCTTCGCTTGACGTCCTTGCGCTGCGTCCCAACATTGAGGTGCGCGCGGGCGTGCAAGTGACCGGGACCGCGCTCAGCCCCCGAGTGCGCCTGTACTCCGAGCCCGACCTGCCTGACGCCGAAAAGCTCTCGTGGGTCGTGCTCGGGCGCAGCGCGGCATCCGGCGGCGCAGAAGCGGCCGTACTGCAGCAGGCAGCGCTGGCGCTGTTGGGCGGAAAGGGCGGCAGCGGCAGTTCCAAGGTCGCCAGCCGCCTTGGCCTGGACGAAATCGGCTTCAAAGGTCCGGGCTCAGGCGAAGATGCGACGGGCGCCGCCTTGACCTTTGGCAAGCGCGTATCGAAAAACCTGTATCTGACCTATGAGCGCAGCCTCTCCGGAACGCTGGGCACGCTGTACATCTTCTACGACCTGTCCCAGCGCCTGCGGCTGCGCGCGCAAACCGGTGCCAGCACGGGGCTGGACCTCATCTACACGCTGCGCTACGAGTGAAAATGCGAGCGATCAAATCGCATAGGAAATGAGCTGCACGTCTGCGGCCTGGGCTCGGATCGGAATCAAGGCCTGATACGCTGGCGACGCAAACCATCCCTGGGCCGCCTCGCCACTGGGAAAGCGAAGCACAACGATCTCGGAATACGGGCACTCGCCGGCGAACGCTGCGAGCTGCGAACCGCGAAAAACCAATTGCCCTCCCCAAGGCTCCAGGGTGGCTGGCACCTGGCTGCGATACTGATCCCACAAAGACGCATTCTTCACGCGGATGTGGCCCACCACAGAGGCCTCGGGCATAGCGACTCCTCAAAACAAGAAAGGCACCCGGCGCAGAGGCCGGCCTGCACTAGACGCCCAGATAGCGCTGGACGAGTTCCGGCTGGGCCTTGAGTTCCTTGGCCGTGCTCTCATGGGCGATGTGCCCGTTGCTCAAAATGTAGACGCGGTGGGCCAGGGCCAGCGTGGCCGCGAGGTTTTGCTCGATCAGGAAAATGGTCTGGCCCGCCTGGGCCAGTTCCCGGCAAATGCGCATCAGGTCTTGGACGATGACGGGCGCAAGCCCCTCAAACGGCTCGTCCAACAGGATGATTTTCGGGTCGCGCACGAGGGCACGGGCAATCGCCAGCATTTGCTGTTCGCCGCCGGAGAGGTCCGTTCCGCGGCTGAGGCACCGTTCCTTGAGCCGTGGGAACATTTCGTAAATACGATCCAACGGCCACTTGTTCTGCGCCGTCAGGCCGGCGAGAACGATGTTCTCCTCCACCGTCAGGCTGCCAAAAATCCGCCGCTCCTCGTGCACAAGCTGCATCCCCAACTGGGCAATCGAGTGTGCCTTCTTCCCTGCCAGTTCGATGCCGTCCATCTTCACGCTGCCGGTGCGAGGCTTGACCACGCCCATCAGGCTTTTGAAAGTGGTGGACTTGCCTGCGCCATTGCGCCCAAGCAGCGCCACCACCTCGTTCTTTTCCACATGCAGCGAAACGTCGAACAGGATATGGCTGTCACCGTAATAGCTGTTGAGGCCATTGACTTCCAGCAGACTCATACCACCTCCTCGTGGACACCGCCCAGATAGGCTTCCTGCACCAGGGGGTTGTTCTTGATTTCCTCGGGTGTGCCTTCCACCAGCACCCGGCCTTCCTGCAAAACGGTGACCTTGCCAGCCAGCTCAAATAACGAGTCCATGTCGTGGTCAATGACGATCAGCGTGCGGCCTTCGGCGATCGCCTTGAGGAGGGCCACCGTTTCAATGCGTTCCTGCGTGCTCATGCCGGCCAGGGGCTCGTCGAGCAGCAGCAGACTGGGGGAGGTCGCAAGCGCCAGGCCAATTTCCAGCCGTCTTTTCTCACCATACGCAAGCTCGGAGACCGGGGCGTCCAGGCGCTCGGTGAGATGGACCAGTTCCGCCGTGCCTTCAACCTGGCTGTCGAGTCGGCGCACCTTGTGCAGCGGTTTGAACATGTCGAGCTTGAACTTGCCGCGCACCACGCCCAGCACGGCGATCTCCAGGTTCTGGCGCACCGTGAGCTTTTCAAACAATTGGTTGATCTGATAGCTCTTGGTCAAACCCATCTGGCAGGCGTCGATCACGCCCAGCTTGGTGATGTCGCGACCATCGAAAATGATGGTGCCGGCCGTCGGCTCCACTTCGCAGGTGAGCATTTTGAAAAACGTGCTCTTTCCGGCACCGTTGGGGCCAATGATGCCGCGAATTTCTCCATGCGCGACCGTGAAATCGATATCGCTGTTGGCAGCCAGACCACCATAGTGCTTGGTCAGGCCGGTGGCCGACAGGAGCACGCCTTCCTTGCCCTTGGTGGCCTTGTGGCCCATCTTGGTTGCCTGTGGCTTGCGCGCGCCGGCGCCGACCGTGGCCGGCGGCCGCGGCGCGGGCTGCGCACTGCGACGCAGCAGGCTCCAGCCATCGGAAATCGCGCCCGCCAGCCCGTGGCGCAAGAAGACCACCAGCAGCACGAACACGATGCCAAGAATCAACCGCCAGGTAGCGCCCAGGTTGAGCACCGTCTGAAAAAAGTCGCTCAGGTAAAGCCATACCGCAGCGCCCAGCAGAGGGCCAAACAAGGTTCCAGCGCCACCTATGGCCGTCTGCATCACAATCTCGCCCGAAGTGGCAAACATGAAAGCATCGGGTGGCATGAACCCTTGCATTACACCCAACAACCCGCCGGCGAAACCTGCGTACATCGCAGCCACCACGAAAATTGCAAGCTTGTAGCGCTGGATGTTGTGGCCCAGGGCCTGGGCACGCAAGGGGTTTTCACGAATTGCACGCAAGACCAGACCAAACGGCGAGCGCACGAGACGAAGCGCAATCACCAAGCCCACGAAATACCAGAACGCGAGAAATGCGTACATCGACAGGTTGTCGCTGAATTCGAGCACCGTAAAACCGAGGTTCAAAATGGGCGTGGGCACCCCAGGCAAACCATTCTCACCGCCAGTAAATTCCGACAGCGGATTGAATTCGACGAAAAAGAAGACCTCTGCGATCGCCACCGTGATCATGGCGAAATAGATTCCGGTGCGCCGCAGCGCGATGAGGCCAATGAAAAATCCGATGACACCGGCCGCAACGGTGCCGATGAACAGCGCTCCTATCGTGCTTTGCATTGGGGTTTGCGTCAGCAGATAGGCGACGAACATGCCGCCGCTGCCAAAGAAGGCCGACTGGCCAAACGACAGCAGTCCGGTGTAGCCGAAAAGAAGGTCAAAGCCTATACCCACCAATCCCCACACCAAGATTCGGTTGATGGTGGCCGGTGAAAAACCAAGGTGCGGAAGCACAAAAGGCGCTGCAAGGAGGCCGAGTATGGTCAGTGCCTCGACCAGAAAAGGAATTTTTCTACGCATTTCCGGGGGTCCTGTTTATTCGCGGCCTACCGTGCCGAGCAATCCGCGCGGGCGGAACACGAGCACCAGCGTCATCACCACAAAAAGCATGACGTAGGAATAGGCGGGATTGACCATGGAAGTCAAACTGATGAGCTCTCCGGCAATCAGCCCGCCCAGCACCGCACCGGGAAACGATCCGACGCCACCAATGACCACCACCACAAAGGTCTGAACGAGGATGGCCTCGCCCACGTCCGGTGCAATTGAGACCACTGGCGCATTGACGATTCCGGCGAACCCGGCGGCCATGGCGCCAATTCCGAAGACCAGCATGAATATCTTGTAGACGTTGATGCCCAGCGAATCGACCATCACTGAATCCTCGATTCCGGCACGCACGATCATGCCGATCCGCGTGCGGTACAGAACAAAGTACAGCACCAGCAGCGCGACCGTGATGATGGCGAGCAGCGCGAGTCGGTAAGTGGGATAGACCATGAAACCCAGGTCCGTAATCCCCACAAGGGGCGCCGGCGGCGGCACAGACTTGGACAGACTTCCGAAGCCAAAGCGCACCAACTCGACAAAAACGATACCCAGCCCGAAGGTGACAAGGAGCTGGTCCTCGTGGGGTCGGGTATAGAAATGGCGAATGATCAAGCGCTCCATGACGATGCCCACCAGTGCCACGAACAGCGACCCGGACAGCACGGCAACGAGGAAGGAACCGGTGTAGGTGAAGGCCACCCAGCCTGCGTACCCTCCCAGCATGAACATGGCGCCATGCGCCAGATTGAGCACACCCAAGGTGCCGTAAATGATCGTCAGCCCGGAGGAGATCAGCGCCAGAAGCGCTCCCAACACCAGCCCGTTGAACAACTGTGAGATGAAATTAGCCCAATTGATCACGCTGATCTGCCCTCATCGAACGATTCAAAGAATGGGACAACCCGGGCCAACGGCTGGCGCGCCAGACGATGGAAGCGCAAACCTCCGAGAGTCTGGCCGGCCCGGCACCGAACGGACGATGGCCACCCCCGGCCCCAGGGATGGCCAGCCGCCGACTCAGGTGTAGTCGCCCAGGTTGCAGCCAAAGGCGTTCGCGGGCTGGATGACTTTGGCTCCATCCACCACTTCCACCACTTCCCAGAAGTCCTCGGGATTTTTCATGTCCTTCTTGGCCTTGCCGCGCACGATGACCACGGGGTGGATGTACTGGTGGTCCGCTGCACGATAGGGGAAATCACCCAGAAGCGAAGGAATGACTTCCCCCTTTTCCCACTGCTTGATCACGTCGGGCGGATAGAACGTGCCCGCCTCGGTCACCATCCGTGCCCAGTGCGCGAAGCTGACGTAGGCATTTTCTGCACCCCACTCCGGCCGATATCCGTATTTCTTCTGGAAGGCCTCGACAAACATTTTCGCAAGAGGGTATTTGTCTTCCAGCGTCCACCAAAAATCGGTTGCAGCAAACACCCCCTCGCTGATTTCAACGCCTGCCTCTTTTGCGAAGAAGGGGATCTGGTACGGAAGCACCAAAGTCATTTTTGGCAACAGTCCAAACTGCTTGGCTTGCTGGCTCGACAATACCGCGTCGCGGCCCCAATTGACATTCACCAGGAATTCCGCACCGGAATTGGCGATATTGGTCAGGTATTGGCTGAAATCCTGCGTGCCGAGTGGCGAGACTTGGTTGGTCACCACGGTCCAGCCCGCTTCTTTGGTCAGATAATCGACAACCGACTGTGTCGTCGTATGCCCGTAGGTATAGTCCGGCGTCATGAACGCAGCCTTGCGATTCTTGCCAAAGTTTTTCACCAGCACCGGACCGATTGCATTGGCTGCCATTTCGCCGAAAAATCCCTGCCGAAATCCGTAGCGAACACAATCCTTTCCGGTGGTGTCATTGGAACCGGAAATTCCCGGCATATAGAGAATCTTTTCCCGTTGCGCAAATTTGTTCAGTGCCACTGCCACCGCAGACGAGGTGGAGCCGGTCATCAGAACCACCTTGTTCTTGTTGATGAAAGTCTGCTGAGACTGGATTGCTTGATTGGGCTTGGCCCCCGAGTCCGCGAACAGAAGAGCAACTTTCTTGCCCAGAACCCCATTGTTGACCTTGGGCGCCAACTTTTTCATCAGGGGATGGTTGGTGTTCATGTGCTCGACGGCCAGCTCCCAACCCTTGAGCTCGTCGGCGCCCTGGACAGCGTATGTGCCGGTCAGAGGAACCGCGGCTCCCAGATACACCGTATCTCCCTTGGACCCTTCCGGCCAGGTGCCAATGGCTGGCTGGTCCGCCGCATAGGCCCATTGCAATCCGCCAAAACTGGTCAGCAAAGTGCCGGCGCCTATGGACAGAGCGCTTCGACGCGAAATACCGGGAATGTCACCGTGTTGGAGTTTGGAATCCGACATATGTCTCCTCGTTGAATTCGGCCTGCAAAGAATCACAGGCCTCGCCCGATCATTGACAAAAAAGTTGCGACCATGAGAGTTCCGTCGTCCACCGGGCAATGCCGACACCGATCAAAATCGCAATGAACCGACCATTCATATATAATGGCCAAGCGTTTCTCATGCGAAACGGTAGACAATTTGGCACCCAAAACGCTCTCGGCGTAAGACTCGAAAACCCTGAACGAATTCACCCTCGTTTGTCAGGCATATGTAAGAGAAATGGGAAACAGATAACCCGAATATCGGGACTGCGAGCCAGGCTCCAGTGCAATCGTGCTGTCGACGGAAACCTGCTGCGTACTGATCCGAAGGAACGGATTCGGTGGCGGCCACCCAACGCGCGTCGGTGCTGTGTCCACGCTGCCCGTGGCTGGCCCATCTACAATCGCGGGCCCGCTCCCCGTAGTTCAATGGACAGAACGAGTGCCTCCTAAGCGCTAGATACAGGTTCGATTCCTGTCGGGGGGACCAAGTAGTCGTTTCATAACGCCTCACTACACCTCTAAGACCCGCATGTTTCCTAGCATTGCGGGTTTTTTGTTGTCTCAATCCATATCACCCCGTAACATGACATACCAACAAAACGTTGGTGCTTTTAACGGTACCTGCACATACCAACAAAGCAGATACCAACAAACGGGGCAGCAATGGCACTCACAGACACTTTCGCAAAGAACGTCAAACCCACCGGATCGACAGTAGGCAACAAGCACACGGATGGGCAGGGGCTGTACCTGCACGTCAAAGATGCGGGCAAATACTGGCGAATGAGCTACCGCTTCCACGGCAAGCAAAAGACCCTAGCGCTGGGCGTGTACCCCGCTGTCTCTCTCGCCAAAGCCCGCCAACGGCGCGACAAGGCACGCGAGTTGCTGGCGGACGGCATCGACCCCGGCACAGCCAAGCGCGACGAAAAGCAGGCGAAGGCGGCTGCCGCTGGCAACACTTTCGAGGCGGTCGCAGAGCAATGGCTGAAAGCTACAGCGGCAAAGCGCGCAGCCATCACCCAGGACAAGGTGACGACGTGGCTGCGCAAGGACGTGTTTCCGAAAATCGGCAGGATGCCCATCACCAGCATCGGGCCGCGTGACGTGCTGGCCGTGGTGCGCAAGATGGAAGCGCGCGGCGTGTTCGACAGCGCCAAGCGCATCGGGCAGATATGCGGGCAGGTTTTCCGCTACGCGGTGGCCGAGGGCACGGCCGAGCGCGATGTGACCACCGACCTGCGCGGCGCGTTCCAGCACGCAGAGAAAAAGCACTATGCCGCCATCACCGACCCCGTGCAACTGGGCGCGCTGCTGCGGTCCATTGATGCCTACACCGGGCACCTCTACAGCGTGGCCGCGCTGAAACTTTCACCGCTGGTGTTTCTGCGCCCCGGCGAACTGCGCACCGGCGAGTGGGCCGAGATGGATCTGGAGGCAGCAGAGTGGCGCATACCCGGCAGCAAGATGAAGATGAAAAACGACCACATCGTTCCGCTGTCGCAGCAAGCCGTAGAGATTCTGCAAAGCCTGCACCCCATCACCGGGCATGGGCGCTATGTGTTCCCCAGCCTGCGCACGGGCGAGCGCCCCATGAGCGAGAACACGGTCAACGCTGCGCTGCGCGGCATGGGCTACAGCAACGAGGTGCATACCGCCCATGGGTTCCGGGCCACGGCGCGCACCATCATGGATGAAGTGCTGGGCGAGCGCGTGGACCTGATTGAGCACCAATTGGCCCATGCGGTGAAAGATGCCAACGGGCGGGCCTACAACCGCACGGCACACCTGCCAGCCCGGCGCGAGATGATGCAGCGCTGGGCGGACTACTTGGACAAGCTGCGCGCAGGTGCGGATGTGATCCAGTTCAAAAAAGCATAGCAATCGACTCTCGCCCCAAGAAATTATCTGGCGTCAATAGAAACTCTTAAAACTGTTGTATTTTTACAAATACATTTAATATCAACAACTTAGGACGAATTTACTTCATTCTGACTCACTGAATATCGCGTCATGTCGTGAGAAGCCCCCCTCTAGGGTTTTTCGATTCGACGCTTGAGGAATCTATTACGGGTTGCCCGGGATTTTTTAATCCGTGCAACCCAAAGCGATTGATCACCGCTGTGTGTTGCACATCTGGAGTCAACACATGGAAGCCACCGTCAGGATCAGTCCAACTATTCCCTCATCAGTATTTGATGCCCTACCCGACAGCGCATTCATTCGTGAAGCGCAACTGGTGCAAAGCCCCAAGCGGCCAGAGAGCACAGCACCCCTGCCCTTCAGTGCCCCAACCCTGTGGCGCAAGGTAAAGGCCGGCACGTTCCCGAAACCGCATCGTTTGTCTGAGCGCGTCACCGCCTGGAAGGTGGGAGACGTTCGGGAGTGGATCAGCGCGCAAACCGCTGCGGCGTGAGGGGGCGGCAATGCAAACAGACACCACCGCCCAGAAAGAAATGCCCACCGGGGACGGCCATCCCACGGCAGGCAACACAGACACCCCTACTGTAGCGAATGCGCAGGCCACCGACAAGGCATTTCCCAGCTTGCGAGCCGTGTTTGCACTCAAGGGGCACCGCCAGCACCGCAAGGCAGAACACGGAAGCGCAGAAAGCTTTTGGGCCGAACGCTGGGGGCTGGTGCGCTACCTGCCCAGCCTGCACGATGCGGCGCTGTTCCTGGCGCAGATTGGAGGGCGGCTGTGATGACTGCTGTTACCCAAATCCAAAGCGAAATAAGCGCGCCTTCACCTGACGCATCCGCAATTCTTGCGGCGCTGGCCTTTTCGCCCAGCTCGGCCTTTTCCAACACCTTGGAATCGACGCGAAAGGTGCGTGCGGCGTCGTGCAGTTCAGGCCAATGGGCGTGGCCTTTGGTGAAAAAGTGCTCCACCCGCGCAGCCGTTTCGGTGCGGTTACATACGGTCAGCATCACCGGCGGCGACAGGTGGCCCTGGGCTGCCCAGTCTGCGGCAGTTGCCCGCCAGTCCGCACCCAGAAGCGTATACGCCTGCTGCACCAGTGCTGGTAGCGCCTCGTGCGGCTCGGCCTTGCGGTTCAGGTCTTCGGCCACCTCGGCTTCGCGGTACAGGTGGTATAGCTTGGGCCGCAGCGTCTGCGCATTGGGCAGGGCGTCGTCGCGCACCACCACACGCGGGGTTTTGACCAGCCCGGCTTCAATGGCGTCGTTCAGGCCAAAGTCCGACACGACCCAACTGAACAGGCCCGCTTCGGTGTTGGTGCGCCCGGTGGGCGCAAAGGGTGTTGCCGACAGGTCAAAACAGCGCGCAATGCGCCGCGTCTTGTGGATGCGGTCCAGCCCCTCTACCCAGCGCGTGGCCTGTTCCAAGTCGTCGCCCCGTTCCTCGGCAACCGCCTTACTCAACTTGAAATCGGCAGGGGTGCGATAGGCGTGGTGCGCTTCGTCGTTGATGACCACCAGGTCTTTGTGCCGGGCCAGCTTGCCCAGCACCCGCTGGGTGAAGCCGGTGCCGCGTGCCAGCCCTTTGGTGCTGTCAAAGAAAGCTCGGATGGTCGTTTCCTGAACCTGCAATGCCATCGTCAGGCGCGCGCCTCGCACAGTGAAGCTCTCGGATGATCTGCGCTCTACGGGAAGTGCCGTGCCGTCCCAAAGCTGGTTCAGCGCCGCCAGGTTGCGCATGACGGAATCCTTGCCCATGCCGTGACTGCCGAACACACTCCCGGCCTCGCTACTGATAACGCCGCCCGATGGCCATTGCTTCGCCAGTGCGTAGGTCAGGGCCTCCGGTGTAGCGTCCCCGTAGATCAGCCGGGGCACGCGTGGCGCTGCCGGTTCGTCTTCATCGAGGTTGCGCAGGTCCTGCGCCTGCACCGTGCTGGATTTGCCATCTTTGGCCAGCGCCTTGATTTTTTCTTTCAGCCCGCTGCGCTGCGCCTCCCATGCCTCATGTTCCGACTTGAACGCCGTAATCAGTGGCTTTGCAGCTTCTTGCTTCCGCGCCTCATAGTCCCGGATGGACTTGGTGAAAAACCCGTCGCAAGTGCTCTTACGTTCACCGCTGTCGGCAATGGCCAGCAGGAACAGGCCGCACGGCCCGGACAGCTTGTCTGCCCGCTCTACGTCGCTGTGTGCCTGAATCGCCAGGGAAAGCGCCGCCAGTGCCGACGTAGCGATCAGCGGGATCGGTGCTTTCACGAACCCGGCCACTTCCTGCACCGCGCAGCGCACCGAGTCGGGCAGGGCGTCCAACGGGTATTCCTCCGGCGTGATCTGCGCGATCAGCGGTTGAAGTTCTGGCCATGTGCATGCCGCGTCATCCTTCAATGGCGGGAATGCCTCGCCGCGTTGCGTTTTGTTGCGTTCTGTTGCGCTGGCCGGTCGTGGCCCGTCCAACAGATCACGCACGTCGCCCCATGCCTTCGCGCTGCATGAATCGTGCTGGCACTTGAACCCCAGCGCCCCCGATGCTTTGCGAAAAATGGCGGCCTCACCATTTCCGTGCTCAGGGTTGAATGGGCACGCTTCCAGCTTGAAACGTTCGCTGCCGTCGTGCCGGTCGGTGGTGCAGGCCAGCCCGTGCCGGGAAAGAAAGTCCTCCAGGTTGAAGCCGCCAGACTGGCGCGTGGGTGCTGCCGCTGTCGGTGCCGTGCTGGCGGTCGTCGCTGGGATCAGGTCGTGCAGTTGCTCGGGCGTCACCACGGCCCGCGCCGGGGTCTGCAACAGCTTGGAAAGCCGCCACGGTGCTGCCGCCGTATGGTCGCCCTTGTTGGCCAGTGTGCCGTAAAGCTTGCAGATTCGCGCCGCGTTGAAAACAGCCCGATCTACCTTGGTCTGCGCGTCGTCGAAGCGCTCGCCCAACTCGATCAATACCGCCTTCACCAGCGCTGTGGCGTCGTCGTCGTTGGGCAGATCAATGGCGTACAGCAGGTGCATACCGTTGCCAGATTCAGCCACTAACGGGGCGGCCCATCCGATTCCGTTCAGATAGCCGTACACCGCCCGCGCCTTCGCCTTCGCTGCGCCTAGCTGCGCATCCGTTGCACTTGTGCCCGATGGTCGCACTGGGTCAATATCAACCAACAGCCAGCGCCGCCGGGTCACTTGCTTGTCGGTGGTGGTGGACTGCGCGAAGGATTCAATCCGGTTGTTGTACCGGCTCAAAAGTTGCGGATCAACAGGGTTCAGCGTGACGTACACCGCCGCGCCGCTGGCGCTCAGGCGTGCCGCGTGCTCGGCCAGTTCCTGCCAGTGCTGCACGTCAAAATAACCCGCGTCGGTGCGCTTGCGGCCCTTTGGAAAGGCCCGCAGCTCGATAACATCGTTCGGCGTGAATAGCACGGACACGGCAGACAAGGACTACGAGCTTCGCCTGCGCGAGATTGTGCAAGCCGCCCGCATCCCGTCCGAGCGCAAAGAGGTACTGCTTGCGCTGAAGAAAGAGGAGCTGCTGCGCGATTTGGTGGACACCGTAGGCAAGCGCGACCAGGCTGGACAGGACTTGCAGAACGTCATTTCGGTGGCCATGCTGTCCGAAGGCTGGGACGCCAAGAACGTAACCCATATCATGGGTTTGCGCGCCTTTACCAGCCAGCTGCTATGCGAGCAGGTGATAGGCCGAGGCCTGCGCCGAGTCGCCTATGACATGGACGACAACGGCCTGTACCTGCCCGAGTTTGTCAACGTGTTTGGCGTGCCGCTGTCCATTGCCATGCAGCCCGGCGACGGCGGCACCAGCCCGCCACCGCCCAAACCCAGCACGCAGATTGAATCGCTCAGCGCGCGCAATGTGTACGAGATCAAGTGGCCCAACATCTTGCGTGTGGACCAGGTGGTGCGCCCGCAGCTGGTGGTGGAGTGGAGCAAGGCAGCAGTGCTGAAAATCGACCCGGCTGCCATCGCCATCCGCGCCGAGATTGCGCCGGCCTTGGGCGGCGCAGCCGACTGGAGCCAGGTCCGCGCCATCGACCTGGAGCTGCTGCCTGAGGAGTTTCGCCTGCAACGACTGGTGTTCAAAGCAGCGCAGCGCGCGTTTGAATTGCTGCAAGAGCAGTTCAAGGGACAGCGGGAATATCTGTTGTTTCAGCTGGTGCAACTGGTGGAGCAGTTCATTGCGTCGGACAAGATTGATATTCCCTCGCTTTTCCACCAAGACCCGCTACGCAAGCGTATCTTGTTCTCGCTGCACATCGACCAGATCACCCAACACCTGATGCAGTACGTGGTTGAGCAGAACACCTTGCGGCTCGAACCGGTGTTCGATGGCGAGCGCCCCATTGGCAGCACGCGCGATATGCGCACTTGGTACACCACCCGCATTGCCGAGCCGACCCAGCGCTCGCAGATCAGCCATATCGTGGTGGACAGCGGCTGGGAAAAATATGCCGCCAACGTGGCCGAGGCGCACCCCAAGGTGGCGGCCTGGGCCAAGAACGACCACCTAGGCTTTAGCGTCCTCTACCTGTGGAATGGCTCCAAGCGCAAGTACATCCCCGACTTTCTCGTGCGCTACCAATCCGGTAAAACGCTGGTGCTGGAAATCAAAGGACAGGATTCACCGCAAGACCAAGCCAAGCGCGCCGCACTCGACCAGTGGGTGAAGGCGGTCAATGCGCATGGTGGGTTTGGCACCTGGGCGTGGGATGTGGTGGTAGGGGATGCTGCGGAGATGCGGGATGTGGTGGACAGGCATGCGTCCAAGCAATGAATAGCCTGTACAACGCACTCGACGATGCCTCAAGGACGATATCTTGTTCGACCTGGACAATTGCAGTCCAGACGGTGGCAAGTACCGCAGGGAATTTCTTTTAGCGATGCAATTTTGGATACTGGCGAGGCTACCCTGCCTTGCCGCTGCCTTGCTCCTCCCTGGCCAGCAACTCTCTATGCGCTTTCTTGGCCATCAGCCGGGCGGCCATCTGCAGCGCTTCCAAGCTGGGCTTCTTGTCCCCGTCCTTAACCATCGCGGCTAACCGCATCATTGCTGCGGCTTCCAAGGCTTTGAGCGACGGCGTGCGCGATGGGCTGGCTGAGGTATCGATAGTGTTCCTGCTCTCATTCGACGGACGGGACAAGCACGGCAGCGTCGAGCAATGCCTTTGCGCATGCGGCCACTGCTGCCAATTCATCCTTGACCCACCTGCTCGCGATCCCAGACACGGACGGGTTGAGGTCCACATCATCCGCCGCATTTTCCTGCACGGCAACACAAGGCGATGGTGGAAACGGGCGCTGGCCTCTACCTCGACAAGGCATTGATCCCGTCAGCGCTTGACCGCGCCGCATCCATTGCGCCGCGCCAGCACTGCGCGCATCCGGCACCGCGCCAAAAGCACGACACAAGCGACACACATTTCTTTTTGACGGTACTTTTGAAGGTACTTTTCAAATGAAAAATACTGAAAGCTATATTCCATCAAGGTTTCAAGGCATTATTCGATTCCTGTCGGGCCACGTGATCGGGGGGGTCGCAGCCGTCCGCGCATTCCCAACGGCGCCTGCCTCTATGGCAGCACCGGCACCGCGTAGCCGCTGCCGTCGGTGTAGATCAGCACTCCTTGCGCGTCGAGTCGGAAGCTGCCTGCACGCAGTTCCCGGCGCAGTGGCATATTGACCCGGCCGAAACTCAGGTCGACCGCACCCACCACGGCGACACCCACATCGAGCATGGCATCGCGCGAAAGAGCCAGTTGCTGCTCGACTTCGTCGCGTTCCGCCTGGGTCTGCGCATGGACGCTGCCAGCGTGGTCGAGAGACGCCTGGGCGCGACCGAGCACGCCGCGCGGGTCGCCGCTTGCGGTCAACTGGGCAATCAGCTTGCGCAAGCTCTCCTGTGCCGCATGCTCTTTTTCCAGGCGGGCGAGCAGATCGCGGTAACGTGCCTCCAGCGCGTGATTGGCTCCCAGCACAATTTGCGTCACCCCGCCCGTGGGAGAGCCAAGAAGCGGCGTGCGGATGAGCATCATCGCCGTCGCGCGGCCGCCCATCAGGCGACCACGGCGCGGCGATCCGGTGCCGACAAGGATCTGGTTCAGTGATTGCAGTTCGCATTCCATGGCCATGTCATGGATTGCGATGACCGTGCCCGCATGCAGTTGCGACGCCTCGGCAAAGCGCGCAGCAATGGAACCCTGCGCGTGGAGCCGGGCGTGAGCAATCACTCCCCCAGCCACCTCAATGTTCCCCCCGGCTTGCAGCAGGCCGCCATCGACCAATCCACCCACCAGGATGTCCCCGCCAGCTTCGACTTTCATGTCCTGCCCGATGTCGCCTTCGACGTGGACCGTCCCTTCGTAGTGGATGTTGCCGGTGGCCATATTGATTTCGGCCAGACGCAACACCGGCTCCACAATGACGCCGCCGTGCACGCGCACTGGCTGGCCGCTGATGCTGGCCAGCAACAAATTCGCGTCCTCGGGCGAGATCTGGGCTCCGGCAAGCTGGGCAGAGAACGGTTCGTCCACACCGGGCCTAGCGGCCAGAACGTCGCCGCGCACTGTATAACCGGCGACGCCAGGTGTCGCTGGCGTTCTGCGCATCAAAAGGGCGCCCGTGTGCACCATGACAATGCCATCGTGCTCGCGATAGTCGATCAGGCCGTTTTCGTCCAGCTTGGGGGTGCGATCGGGCGTGGCGGGAATCAGCTCTTCAAACTGCGCATCTTGTCCGTCCTCGGGTACGGCGCCACGTGCAACCACCATGGCCTCGCCGTCTTCTGCGGCGACCACCTGGTGCACGGCGGCCTCGTCGATCCCTGCCACCACGCCGGCCAGGGTCAAAGCACGCAGCGCATCGCCAAGTTCCGCCGGCTTGCCGCCCTGAGCGGGGCGAATGCTGAGCGTGGCAGACATGGCATCGAGAGCCACGTGAACAGACAACACGGCGTCAATGCGTCGCCCCACCAGCACGGAGAAGCGCGCGGGGGCGTTGGCGCTTTCGCCGGCAGCTCGCTCCAAGGCGCCGATATCCAGCTGACAGGCACCAAAGCCTTCTTGCACCAGCCAATCGTGAAGCGCCTGGACAGTGACGGGCTCGCGTCCGGGCACCGGCTCCACGCTCAAGAACAGGTTGCCGTCCGTTTCGCTCAGCGCCATCCCCGCAAAACCCATATGCCGTCGCCTCCACGAACGCGATGGATGTGCGCGGCCGACATCGAAACGCCGGCAGCGCTGCTAATGGCTTATAGCCTATGTCGCAATGGGGACCCATAGACGCAGATCAAGCAGCACAACCAAGCGCAGTTCCAGGGACAGGCCAGTGCCGCCTGCACTAGGCCAGTTGCGCATCCAGCCAGCCGCGCAGGCTGTTGACGAAGGCCCAGGCCTGCACTCGCGAAGCATCTTCCAGACGCACCACGCCTTCTTGCACTCTTGCAGAGCGCAGCGCCAGCGCGCGCCCCACGCCAGGCAGCAAACCGCAGGCGAGCGGTGGCGTCACCCACCGGCCATCGAGCAGCATCGCCACGTTGCCTCGGGTGCACTCGGTGATCTCGCCCTGCGCGTTGTACAGGACGGCGTCGAACACGCCCGGCTGCGCCGGAGCCAACGCGTCGTAGTGCGCCCGCCGCGTCGTCTTGTAGCGGCAGAATTCTCCATGCGCTTGCTCCAGCGCTTGGCGGGCAAGCTGCAGGCGCACCGGCGCGGACGTGGGCTGCAGCGCAAACGCCTCCATCCGAGCGCTGCCATCGGGTGAAAGCAGCAGGCGCACGCGCCAGGCGCCGTCAGGGTGTTGGAGCGCGGCAATCTGCAATTCCTGGCGCACGGCATGCAGGTTCCAGGGGAACCCGAAGTGGACAGCCGCAAGCCCCATGCGCGCGAGGTGCAGGTCGGCGTGGCCGAACTTTCCGTCCGTCAGCGCCAGGGTTTCCAGAAGTTCGAAAGGGGCACTGACACGCTCGACAAAGGCGCGCTTGTGGCGCCATTCCATCCATTCGGCGGCAGGCTCGGAGCCGGACGTGATGCCACTGCCGATACCGCAGGTGGCCGTGGTGACTGCCGGAATGTCGCCCGCTCCCTGGCCATCCCCAGCGCGCAACACCACGGTGCGAATGGGCACATTGAACGTGGCGGCCACAGGGTGCAGGCCCTCGGCATTGGCATCGCCGCCGGGGCGTACAACCCCCACCGCACCGCAGTAAACACCGCGCGGCGCGGGCTCGAGTGCGTGGATCATCTGCATGGCGCGCACCTTGGGCGCGCCGGTGACGGAGCCGCAGGGGAACAGCGCCGCAAACACATCGGTCAGCGTGGTGCCAGGCCGCGTGCGTGCCCGCACGTCGGACGTCATTTGCCACACCGTGGGCAGCGCCTGCGTGGCAAACAGCGCGGGCACCTGCACGCTGTGCGGCAGGGCAATGCGCGAGAGGTCGTTGCGCAGCAGATCCACGATCATCACGTTCTCGGCACGCTCTTTGGGGGCCGTGCGCAGGTGGGCGGCCTGGGCGGCATCTTCCTCGGGCGTGGCGCCGCGCGCGGCTGTGCCCTTCATGGGGCGGGCCAGAATATCGCCGCCGCCAGACGCGTCCTGCCAGTCAAAAAACAGTTCGGGCGAAACGGAGAGCACCTGCTCGTCCCCCGCATCGATGTGCGCCGCGTAACCGCCAGGCTGGGCGCGCTGCAGCGCAGCAAACAGCGCCGCCGCACTGCCCTGCAGTGTGCCTGTGAGGGGCGCGGTGTAGTTGACCTGGTAGAGCTCGCCCGCACCAATGGCCTGCTGGATGCGGCCCAGCGCAGCATCGAAAGTGCCGCGCTCCAGGCCGCTATGCCACTCCACACGCGCCGCTTCCTGCGCCACCTCGGCAGGCCAGGGCTGGGGGGCATCGTGCACGGCAAACCAGGCCAGCGGGCCGTCGGTGGCGTGGGTTTGCAGTGCGGTATCGAATGCAGGCGCCGCCTCGTAGCGCACATAGCCCACGCACCAGTGGCCGCGCTGCGCGGCGGCATGCACGGCATCGAGCACGGCGCGCACCGCGTCCACCTGCTGCGTCACCAGCACCTGGCGCGGCGCGCCAAAGGCGCAGCGCAGGCGCGGGGCGGCGGCATCCAGCGGCTGGGCGAAGTCGATGCGGGCCGTCTCGGCCTCTGGCGGGGAAACGCGCTTCACGGCAGGCCGGCAATGAAATTGCGTTTGGGTTTGTACCGAACGCGCAGGTCGGCCAGCCACGGCGCCTGCTGCGCCAGGGGCATGCGTGCGAGGATGTCACGCACCAGCGCCAGCGGCGCGGCATAGGGCGACGAGGCACCGGCCATGGCGGCATCGAACACACGCTGCAGCAGTTGCACGGCATCCGCACCGTGCTCAGCGGGCAACTGGCGGGCCAGCGCTTCGAGCGTGTCGAGACGACAGCCGTTGCCGGCTTGCTGCACCAACGCCAGGGCTTGCTGCGGCTCAGCGTCCGCCAAGTGCCAGCACACGCGCACATCGATGCTGCGCAATGCGGGATCACCTGCATGCGTGCGGGTGCGCTTGCGCGCAGCGTCCAGCTCCGCCTGTTCGCGCTGCTCGGCCCAGGCGAAGAGTTCATCCCGGTAGCGCGCACGGTCGCACCCGGCGCGCTCTGCAGCCGTCAGCACCGCCCGGTAGGTCGATACATCTGGGCGTGCTTGCAGGCGGCGGCGCCAGAGGGCCAGCGCCTCTTCGTCCCAGCCGTCGCGCTCGTAGCAGCGCAGCAGGTCGTCTTCGCAGCGCCAGTCGCCAGGGTGCTGCCGAACCCCGGCCTCCGCCCATTGCAGGGCTTCACGGAACCAGCCTTGCTCCTCGCACAAGGCCACCAGGGCGCAGTACTCAAACGCTTCCTGCGCGCTGTCGGCCATGGCGTCGCGCAGGGCCAGCGGGTCGCCCTGCAAGGCCAGGCTGTCCAGGTAGCGGCGGCGCAACTGGCTGCGCTGGTGGTCATATCCCCGAACGGCGCGCGCTGGCAGGCCCGGTGGGGCGGTCGCAGGATGGAGGCGCTGCCAGTCTTGCCAATCGGCACGCGCCTGCGCGGCATAGCGCGCCAACACGGCCGGACCCGCGGCGGCGAGGATGGATTTCTCGTCCCACAGGCCCCAGGGGTCGGCCTGCATCAGCGCAAACCAGCGCTCCACCCAGGCAGCGGGGGGTGGGGATGCGCGCAGGGCTTCGGTCAGCAGGTCCATCACATCCTGCACCAGCCCACCCACTTCGCCATTCGAGTCGTCGGCGTGTTCCGCCACCTTGTAGATACAGCGCAGTGCGTGCTCGCACAACGCGAGCAGCTGCGCGGGGTCGCGCTCCAGCCAGGGCCGCAGCATAGGCAGCACCTTGGCAGCGCGGTGCGCGTAGGCGCTGGATTCGCGCCAGTCCAAGAAGCCGCTGCGATCGCGCAGCAGCGCGGCAATGGCACTGCGCAGCGCCTTGGGGTCGCCTGCAGCGCTGTGCTCGGCGGACCAGGCCTTGAGCTCGGCCATGAGGTCGCGGTCGTTCTCGGCCCAGGCCCACAGCCGCTCGGCCAGGGCATCGGCACTTTGGCTCTGCACAAACTGGCGCAAGGCTTGCAGGTTGCTGGCCTGGGTGCGTGCGCGCTTGGCAGCGGCAGCCACCTTTTTGGCCGCCTCGGCGTCATGCACGGGCGCGGCACCGCCCAGTTCACCGCGCCAGGCCTGGCATACCGCCACCAGGTGCTTGCAGAAGTTGCCGTCCTGCGCGTGCGGACAGTCGCACTCGCCATCGAGTTCGTCGTCAGCGTCAATGCAGACCCGCACCTGGTAGGCCTGCGTGCCTTGCACCAGGGCCTGCACGGCGGCCTGTTCGCCCGGCTCCAGCGCGGGGGTCTGCAGCGACTCGATGGCGCCGCTGCAGGCGTAGGTCTGGCCGCGCGCAAACACCGCTGGGCCGCTCAGACGCCGCAGCGCGTCATCGGACAGCAGGGACAGCCACTGCGGCGAAAGGCGTGGAGAGGCCACGGCAGATATCCTGTTTGATGAAAAAATGACCTCTAGCGCTTATGCAGCAAGCGCCAATAGCTATAAATACAATAGCAAACTCTACGCCGCACCCATGTTCGGCACCAGCCCTGCCACCGGCTGCCCGTTCTTCAGGGCGGCGGTAAACGCCAGCATGCGGTCAATCGGCATACGCGCGCGCGGGATGATGGCCGGGTCCACATGGATGGCGTTGGCGCCCGTCTCCAGCACCTGGGCCACACCGGCCAGGCCGTTCATCGCCATCCAGGGGCAGTGGGCGCAGCTCTTGCAGGTGGCGCTGTTGCCCGCGGTGGGGGCCTCGTAGAACCGCTTGCCGGGGTTGAGCGTGCGCAGCTTGTGCATCATGCCGTTGTCGGTGGCGACGATGAACTCCTGGGCGTCCATCGTCTGCGCGGCCTTGAGAATGGCCGAGGTGGAGCCCACGGCGTCGGCCAGGGCAATCACATCTGCGGGCGATTCGGGGTGCACCAGTACCTTGGCGCCGGGGTGCTCCTTTTTGAGCGCTTCAAGCTCAAAGGCCTTGAACTCGTCGTGCACGATGCAGGCACCGTTCCAGAACACCATGTCGGCGCCGGTCTCGCGGCGGATGTAGTCGCCCAGGTGGCGGTCGGGCGCCCAGAGGATTTTTTGCCCGGCATCTTTCAGGGCGCGCACGATGTCGAGCGCGCAGCTCGACGTGACCAGCCAGTCGGCACGCGCCTTCACCGCCGCGCTGGTGTTGGCATACACCACCACGGTGCGGTCCGGGTGCTGGTCGCAAAACGCGCTGAACTCCTCGATGGGGCAGCCCAGGTCGAGCGAACAGGTGGCGTCCAGGTCGGGCATGAGCACGGTTTTTTCGGGGGAGAGGATCTTCGCCGTCTCGCCCATGAAACGCACGCCGGAGACGACCAGGCTCGTGGCCGCGTGGTCGCGGCCAAAGCGGGCCATCTCCAGCGAGTCGCTGACGATGCCGCCGGTTTCCTCGGCCAGGTCCTGCAGGTCGGGGTGCACGTAGTAGTGCGACACCATGACTGCATTCTTTTCCTTGAGCAGGCGACGAATCTTGTCCTTGGTGGCCGCGCGCTCGTCCTGCGTCAGCTCGGCAGGCACGCGCGCCCAGGCATGCTTGGTGGAACAGACGGCGCCGTCCGTGCCCTCGCGGGGCTGCTCGTACTCGACCTCTTTAATGGCAATAACAGGATTCATTTCAGTGCTCCAGGGTGCGTCGCTGCGCCCGCCAAACGTCGAAGTTGCAGAGCCAAGGCCAGCGGACGCCGTGCAAGGGCCGCCCGGCCGCACTGGCGTCGTCCCCCTTCCCGCGCAGCGAGAGAAGGGGCTGAGGGCCGAGGCTCCAAGCCTGCCGGCGCAGGCTTGGACGTGTCCGAAGAACAGTCGTCTCTGACGGCGGCACGGAGGCGCCGAAGGCGACGCAGGGGGTTGTTCACCATTCCTCCATGCGCATGGAAAAGTCCGTGGCCTTCACGTCCTTGGTCAGCGCACCGATGGAGATGCGGTCCACACCGGTTTCTGCAAGGGCGCGCAGGCCATCGAGCGTGACGCCGCCCGAGATTTCCAGAATGGCGCGGCCTGCATTGATACGCACCGCCTCGTGCAGTGTCGCCACGTCCATGTTGTCGAGCAGCACCATCCTGGCACCGGCCTCCAGGGCCTCGGTCAGCTGCGCCAGGGTTTCCACTTCGATCTCGATGAACTGGGCCTGCGCGGCCACCTTCTCGGCTGCGCGCAGCACGGCCGTCACCCCCCCGGCGGCGGCGATGTGGTTTTCCTTGATGAGCACGGCGTCAAACAGGCCAATGCGGTGGTTGGTACCGCCGCCCATGCGCACGGCGTACTTTTGCGCCATGCGCAGGCCGGGCAGGGTTTTGCGCGTGTCCACGATGTGCGCCTTGGTGCCGGCCACGGCGTCCACGTAGCTGCGCGTCTTCGTCGCCACGGCGGACAGCATCTGCAGAAAATTCAAAGCCGTGCGCTCGGCGCTGAGCAGGGCACGGGCGTCACCCTGCATTTCAAGCACCATCTGGTCCGCAGCGCAGCGTCCGCCCTCGGCCACATGCCAGGTGAGTTCGACGGCCGGGTCCAGAGTGCGCAGCGCGGCCTCAGCCCACGGGGCGCCGCACAGCACCGCCGCCTCGCGCACCAGGATACGGGCGCGCACGCGCCGGTGGGCAGGCACCAGGCCCGCAGTCAGGTCGCCGGCGCCCAGGTCTTCCTGCAGCGCACGGGCCACGTCCAGCAGCACCTGCGCGCGCAGCGGGGCTTCAAGGGTGTCCAAAGGAGATTTCATGGCGCAAAGCATAGCGCCGGCCGCGCACGGCCTGCGGCTACCGGTCAATAGCTGCACAAGGGGCACGACTACACTCCCGGGTCCACCCTCTCAGCGCAGCCAGCCATGACCGAACCGCTTGCCCCGCCTGTCCAGCCCGCAGGCACGCCCTACGGCACCCTGCCTCCCGCATCGCCCCTGCCCCAGCGCCGTCCCGTCAGCCTGCCGCGCCTGCAGCAGATGCGCGAGGCCGGCGAAAAGATCACCATGCTGACCGCCTACGACGCGACCTTTGCCGCCGTGGCCGATGCTGCGGGCGTCGAATGCCTGCTGGTGGGCGACTCGCTGGGCATGGTCTGCCAGGGCCTGCCCAGCACCGTGGGCGTGACGCTGGAGACCATGGTCTACCACACGGAGAGCGTGGCGCGTGGCCTGCACCGCGTGCAGGGCACCGCCTGGTTGATTGCCGACCTGCCCTTCGGCAGCTATGCGGAGAGCCGCGAACAAGCCCTGCACAGCGCCTGCCAGCTCATGCGCGCCGGCGCGCACATGGTCAAGCTCGAAGGCGGCGGCTGGACGGCGCCCACGGTGCAGTTTCTGGTGGAGCGCGGCGTGCCGGTATGCGCCCACCTGGGACTCACGCCGCAGACCGTGCACGCCCTGGGCGGCTACCGCGTGCAGGGCAAGACCGACCAGGCCGCGCAGGCGCTGCGCCGCCAGGCGCGCGAACTGCAGGATGCCGGCGCCGCCATGCTGGTGCTGGAGATGGTGCCGGCGCAGCTATCGGCCGAGCTGACCAGCGAACTGAGCCAGTGCGCCACCATCGGCATCGGCGCCGGCAAGGGCACGGCCGGCCAGGTGCTGGTACTGCACGACATGCTGGGAATGAACCTGGGGAAAATGGCGCGTTTCGTGCACAACTTCATGCAGGACGCCGGCAGCGTGCGCGGCGCCATGGAGGCCTACGTGGCCGCCGTCAAGGCCCAGACCTTCCCCGACGACGCATTGCACGCCTGGTAGTTTTTCGACCATTCCTTCTTTTTCATGCACATCGTCCACAGCATCTCCGACCTGCGCGCCGTACTCGGCCCCCTCGGCCGTCCCGCCTTTGTGCCCACCATGGGCAACCTGCACGATGGCCACGTCGCCCTGATGCGCCGCGCCGTGCAACTGGGCGAAGTGCCGGTGGCGAGCATCTTTGTGAACCGACTGCAGTTCCTGCCGCACGAAGATTTCGATAGCTACCCGCGCACCTGGGACGCCGACTGCGAGCGTCTGGCCGCTGCCGGCTGCCAGGTGCTGTTTGCCCCGCGCGAGCGCGATTTGTACCCCGAGCCACAAACCTTCAAAATACTGCCCGATTCGCAGCTTGCCGACCTGCTGGAAGGCGAATTTCGTCCCGGCTTCTTCACCGGCGTGTGCACGGTGGTGATGAAGCTGTTTTCCGCCGTGTTTGCCGGCAAGGCGAGTGGCATCGCCGTGTTTGGCCAGAAAGACTACCAGCAACTGATGGTGGTGCGGCGCATGGTGCAGCAATTTGCCCTTCCCATCGACATCGTCGCCAACCCCACCGAGCGCGCCCCGGACGGCCTGGCGCTGAGTTCGCGCAACGGCTACCTGAGCGCATCCGAGCGCGCCGAGGCCGTTGCGCTGTCCAGGGCGCTGCGCACTCTGGGCGAAGCCGCAAAAGCTGCCGGCGATGCCCTGCCCGCGCAGCGCGAGGCGCTGGAGCAAGCGGCGCGTGCGCAGCTCGATGCACGCGGCTGGCAAACGGATTACCTGAGCGTGCGCCGCCGCAGTGACCTGCTGGCACCCAAGCCGGGCGATGCGCTGGTGGTGCTGGGCGCCGCCCGGCTGGGCCCGACGCGCCTCATCGACAACCTTGAAATCTAAGGCAATGCTGAACAAGTCCCTCACGCGCCGCGCATCCGCACCTCGGGCGGTCTGCGGCGTTGCAAATCCTCGCCATAGCTGCCGCTATGACTGCGGTTCGCGCGCGGAGGGCCGCCCCCTTGCATCCCATCCCGAAGCACGGCGCGCGTCATCGCGGTGACTTATTCAGCATCGCCTTCAACCCGACGCACATTCATGGACCCCGTTTTTCTTCTTCTGCTCTTGGGTGGCAGCGGCCTGCTGATGGCCAACGGCCACCAGCAGCGCCAGCGCATTGCCCTGCTCGCCCACCACCTGGGCCCACTGCAAATTGAAAAGCTGATGGAGACCGTGACGCAAGGCTATCTGCGCGCCCTGGGCGAGAGCGATCCCGCGCGCCAGGCGCAGATATTTGCCGTACTGGAGGGCAGCGAAGCGCAGCTTGCCACCCAGTTTGCCCAGTTGGCGCGCGATTTCGCCGCCGTGCCCGCTGCCCAGGCGCGTGCCAGCACGCTGGCGTTCTCGCTGCCCTGGGCCAGCACCCTGCTGCCGCATGCCAGCTTTGATATGCGCAAGCTGCTGGCCGTGCATGCCAATGGCATCGCGCGCGCCCTGCGCACCGATGCAGCGCGTTCACCGCGCGACCGGGCCTTTCTGATTTCAGCCGAACTCTTCCTCATGCAACACAGTTGCCACTGGTTCTGCAAGTCGCGCGCAGTGGCGTCGGCGCGCATGCTGGCGCGGCACCACACGCCCCACGCCCAACTGGTGGCCGCGGTGTCCCCCGAAACACGCAGCGCCTACCGGGCGCTGACGGGAAGCTAAAACGGCGGCCCACAGGTATGGCGACTGCGCCGCCCTCACACCCCCGCCCCGCGCAGCCCCAGGTACGGCGCAGAGCCCGGCCTGCGCCATCGGAGCCACGTCTGCTCCTGCTCAACAAGCCTTTTGACGTGCTCAGCCAGTTCAGCGGCGACGGCACCCACCAGACCCTGAGCGACTTTGTCGACGTCCCCAACGTCTATCCCGCAGGCCGGCTGGACCGCGACAGCGAAGGCCTGCTCCTGCTGACCAACGACGGGGCACTCCAAGCGCACATTGCCGACCCGCGCCACAAGCTGCCCAAGACCTATTGGGCGCAGGTGGAAGGTGCACCCGACGACGCAGCGTTGGAAAAATTGCGTACCGGCGTGCGGCTGAGCGACGGCATCACGCGCCCGGCCGAGGCGGCTCTGCTGCCAGATCCCGCGCTGTGGCCGCGCGACCCGCCCATCCGCGTACGTACCCAGATTCCCACACACTGGATTGCCCTCACCCTGCGCGAGGGCCGCAATCGCCAGGTGCGCCGCATGACCGCTGCGGTGGGCCTGCCCACGCTGCGCCTGGTGCGGGTGCAGATCGGGCCCTGGTGCCTGGACGGCCTTGCACCGGGACAATGGCACGAGGTGGTGCCCCATCTGCCTGCCTGAAAAACAGCCCGCAACACCGTCTGCCCTCGACACCATGCTTCGCCCTCTTTACCTTGGCCTCGCAGCACTGGCCGTGTTCATCGGCATCGCCGTGTATCTCGCACCGCTGGAGCCGGGCATCTTGCGGCTGCAGTTTTCTTTCACAGCGTCATCGTTTCAAGGCGTATTGGAGCAGTGGCAGGCGCAGGGCATCGCGCTCTACCGTGCCCATTTTTCGGCCGACTTTGTGCTCCTGGTGCTGTATGGCGCCTTTGGCTTTGCCTGGGGCCGACAGTGCGTGGCGGCGCGGGCGATGTCCCGCGGGCTGGCGTGGCTCTTGACGTGGTCGCTTCCCGTCGCCGCGCTGGCCGATGCGGGCGAAAACGTCCTGCACCTGCTTCTGACCGATGGCAGGCCGGACGCCGCACCGCAGCTGTATGCGGCGGCAGGGCTGGCCGCATTGCTGAAATGGCTGGCCATCCTGGCATTCGGCGCGGCCACGCTGGGCGCATCGCGGCGGCAGCGCCGAGCGTGAACCATCGGATAAAAGATGCTCCGCACGCCTCTTGCCATGCCCTACCATGTGGCTACGCGCAAGCACACCCTTCTCGAGAACCCACCATGAACCCTTCCACCGACCGCGTCGTCTACAGCACCGAACATGTGCTGACCAGTTTGTGCAATTCGGTAACCCGTGTGCTGACTGTTGCAACCCAGAGCCAGATTCAATACTCGGCCATGGTGCAGCGCATCACCAAGACCTGCCTGCGGCCCGACATTGGCTGCTTCGTGCTGTTCGACGGCGGCTTCTCAGGCCTGATGGTGATCAACTTCTCGGCCCAGGCGGCGATGGAGTTGTATTCGAGCTACCTTCTGAGCATGGGCATGTCCAAGGACGAACTGGCGCGCTCGTATACCTCCGACGAAGTGAGCAACGTGATGGGCGAGTTGATGAACCAGGTGGCCGGCGACTTCACGGGCAAAGTGCGGCGGGAACTGCAAACCCACATCACCCAGAATCAGCCCAAGATGCTGGTGCTCAACAAACAGGTGATGTTGAGCGTGGACGCCAACCTCGACCAGCCCGAGGCCCGGCGCGTGACCTTCTACACAGGCAACAACAACATCTTCTACCTGGAGCTGGCGATCGATCGCACCGAGTTCCTCAAACTCTATGACTTCGAGCCACAAGAGCGCGCCAACCCCGACGAAGTCATGGCCCAGGCCAACGCCCCCAGCGATGTCGCACCCCCACCGCCGCCTGACAGCGATACCGACGAACTTCTGCGTTCGCTGGGGATGTAGGGGAACCCGGCCGCTAAAATGTCGGGGTCCGGAGACTTGGGTGAGTGGTTTAAACCAGCAGTCTTGAAAACTGCCGACGGGCAACCGTCCGTGAGTTCGAATCTCACAGTCTCCGCCGTTTCGTCTTGTCGGGCGCCCTTTGCAAGCAGCTACGGGGACGTTCCGTAGATCGGCCGAAATCCGAAGGACGCGGTCGTTGTCAATCGCCGGGCCGGGCGGGCGACGGCGGTGTGCGATGGTTTGCAGGAAGATCGGCTGGACCGGCCTTGAATATCTCGACGGGAGGCAGGCGCAGTAGCCGGCTTGCGTCTCCAATGGTCCCAGCCAGCCAGACATCCACGTCGGCCGCGTCAATCGGCACCACGCTGCGCTTGTCCTGGGCGTTTGCTGGCAAGCGAGGATCGGGCTTGTGCATGCGCCGCATCAGGGGGTGGGCGTCTGCATGAATGGTGAGCATGGTGTAACTTTCATGGCGCTCACCGGTCGTTGGATCGGTCCACGTGTTCCAAAGCCCTGCGAGGCCCCATGGCGCTGCGTCGATTCGCCGGAAACGCCACCACTCGTTCCTGCCGGACTCCCAATTGGGCTCATCGAAATCAGCCGCTGGGATGATGCAGCGCTGACCACGCGCCCATGGATGCTTGAAACTAGCCTTTTGCGCAAGTTCCTCGCTGCGTGCGTTGTTGGTCGCATAGTTGAGCTTGGGCGCCGTGGCAAACCAAGGAATCAGTCCCCATTGGCCCACGGCCAGTTCACGCTCGCACGCGAGCGGGCCGCCAGCGCGACGAATGAAAGGACCGGTGCCGCGCGGGAACAACACCTCGTCCCACCAGCGCACGGGATTCTGACGTCCCAGTGCCCATTCGCGTTCGATGTCGCGCAGGCGAGGCGGCGTATAGCGGTTGCACATGGAGAAGGCGTGGATGGACGATGCGTGGTCAAGCGCGTCGGGAACGGGCCTGTCGGGCAGGCCGAGCAGGCCGCGTTGTCCGCGCGACGGCGGAGGGCGGCCGCAATTCCTACAGCGCGACGGGCCATTGTGCGCTTCCTTTCGGCAAGGGCTTGGCTAGCCTCGGGTTGTGCTCACAAGAGCGGGAAACACGCCGGAGCCTGCCTACGACAATGGAAAGAGGACACTGCGATGGAAATACCAGCACCCCAGGACGCCCGACCGCCCGCCAAATCGAAGAACGGTCAGGACGTAGACCCCGCGCTGCTCGACACCGTCGATCCCTTGGAGCAAGACTTGGCCAAGGAGAACGTGCACCACGACCGTGAAGTCACCCGCGAGATGGATTCCAGACTTGCCGAGCGGCAGGGACCTGATCGGCATTGAGCACTGTGCCCAGGCAGGCAGCGCGGCCTCCGGGCACGGCGGGGCCAAGTAACCACGGATGCGCGCCCGGCAGGGCTTCGGGCTGGGCGACTCTGCTGTAAACGGGTCCGGCCGGCAATCTCTGCGGACCCCGTCGCGAATGCACCAGGACAGTTTGCATGGAAGCGATCTTTTTCAATGGATGGGCCGGCCCAGTGCGTACCTTGGTGATCGGAGTCTTCGGCTATGCCCTTCTAATACTTTTTTTGCGGATTTCAGGAAACAGAACGCTCTCCAAGATGAACGCGTTCGACTTCCTCGTGACCGTGGCCCTGGGCTCGACTCTGGCGTCACTGCTGCTCTCCAAGGAGGTGTCACTGCTTCAAGGGGGCGTCGCCTTTGCCCTCCTCATCGGCCTGCAATTCGCGGTCACCTGGACCAGCGTTCGCTGGCCGTGGCTGCATGGCGCGGTGACCGGCGAGCCCGTGCTGCTGGTGCGCGACGGACGCTTGCTGACCCAGGCCATGCGGCGCGCCCGCGTCACCGAGTCGGAGGTGCGCGCCTGTGCCCGCGAAGCCGGCTTGATGGAGCTCCATTCCATCGCTGCACTGGTGCTGGAGACCGACGGCAGCTTCAACGTGATTCGCCGTTCGGCCCCAGAGCGCGACGGGCAGCGCGACACGCTGGCCGACGTGCGCCAGTCCGAACGCTGACAGGCGCCCTTCCCAGCATGCAGAAGACCAAGATCCGCCGTCTGCGCCCGCGCATGAGCGTTTTTATGTCTTTTGGCACTCCCACGCTTTTCTGCAAACCCTCGAAAGCTACCAAATCAATAGCATGACTGGCACGGACCGTGAGCCGCTTTCGGACGCGACGGTGGCAAAAAGCACCTTGCGGTATGGTGGCGGGAACGCTCACGCGCAACGAAGGAGAATTCGCATGCAAGCACGCTTGCTCCCCGCCCTCACAGGCGCTTTCTTGCTGGCCGCCTGCGCCAGCGGGCCGCCGGGCCCTATCGATGTTCGCCCCAACATTCCTCCGCCTGGGGGGCGCTGCGACGCTGGCCCGGCGCAATCGGCCATTGGCCAGAACAGCACCGCACGCAACGTGGAGGCGGCCCGCGTCGCCGCAGGCGCCCGCATGGCACGCACCATTCGCCCAGGGCAAATGGTGACCAAGGAATACGACGCCGAGCGGCTGAATCTGGACGTGGACGCCAGCGGGCGCATTGTCGCGGCGCGCTGCGGGTAAGGCGTCGGCCAGGTCAGCCAGGCAGGAACAATTCCTGCAGATTGCTCAAGAAGTCAAAGCCCCGCTCCGTGGGGCGCACATGCACCATGTCGCGCGCAATCAAGCCCTGGGCTTGGGCTTTGTCCAGCGCCGGGGCGATGGAGGCGACACTCTGGCCAGTGCGTTCAACGAAATCCTGTAGCCCAAAGCCACCCCGCAGCCGCAAGGCGTTGAGCATGAACTCGAATGCCAGGTCGGCGCGGCGCACATCGGCATCTTGTGCAACGGCGTTGCCCGAGAGCGCGCGCTCCATATACAGCACGGGCTCCCGAAACCGCGTCTGGCGCACCACGCGGTGGGCAAAACTGAGTTTGCTGTGCGCACCGGCGCCGATGCCCAGGTAGTCGCCAAACTGCCAGTAGTTGAGGTTGTGCGCGCATTCGTGGCCGGCTCGCGCATAGGCGGACACCTCATAGCGCTGCAGACCCCCCGCCGCAGTGCGTTCGGTGATGCGGTCCAGCATGGCGTAGGCCAGATCGTCCTCGGGAACCACCGGAGGGTATTTGGCAAAAACGGTGTTGGGCTCGATGGTGAGGTGGTAGATCGACAGGTGCGGGGGCGCAAGTGCCAGCGCAATCTCGAGATCGGCGTCCAGCGCCGCCATCTCTTGCCCCGGCAGGGCGTACATCAGGTCAAGGTTGAAGGTGTCGAAAGCCTGCGCCGCCTCTTCTACGGCGGCACGGGCCTGCGCACCGTCGTGCACCCGGCCCAGCGCCGCCAGATGGGTGTCGTTGAAGCTTTGCACGCCGACGGACAGGCGTGTGACACCGGCGGCGCGGTAGGCGCGAAAGCGGTCTTTTTCAAAGGTACCGGGGTTGGCTTCAAGCGTGATCTCAGCGCCCGCCGTCAGCGGCAGCAGCGCGCGGATGTCTCCCAGCAACTGGTCGATGGAGGCCGGCGAAAACAGGCTGGGCGTGCCTCCGCCAATGAAGACCGTCTGCACTGGCCGGCCCCAGACCAGCGGCAAGGCGGCTTCCAGGTCGGCGCGCAAGGCGTCCAGGTATCGCGCCTCGGGCAAGGCACTCGCACCCCCGACGGCATGCGAGTTGAAGTCGCAGTATGGGCATTTCTTCAGGCACCAGGGCAGGTGCACATAGAGAGAAAGCGGCGGCAGCGCCCGCAGTTGCAGCAGGCCGGGACGCATGTAGTGCTGGATGTCGCGCTGCGGCGCTGGCGCCGCTTCGTCGGCGGGAAGGATGGGAATGGTCATGGGGTGGCGGTACGCAGTGGCTCAAACTGGTGGTCATCCCATCCAGTTGGCGCGCATCAAGGCCAGCATGCTGCGAGCCGCGCGGCCCCGGTGGCTCAGGCTGTTTTTGACTTCCGGATCAAGCTCTGCAAAGGTCTTGTTGAGTTCAGGAATGACCATCACCGGATCAAAGCCAAAACCGTGCCCACCCCGTGGCGCAAGCGCGATCTCGCCCACGACCCGGCCCACGGCAATCAAGGGCTCTGGGTCTTGCGGGCTGCGCAGCGCCACCAGGGTGCTGACCAGCGCGGCGCGGCGATTGTCCTGGCCCCGCATTTGTTCGAGCAGGGCGCGCACGTTGTTGTCGTCGCCCTTGGGGTAGCCGAACTGCACGGCGTAGTGCGCCGTGTCGACGCCCGGCAGCCCGCCGAATGCATCCACGCACAAGCCCGCATCGTCAGCCAGTGCCGGCAGGCCCGTGTGCTGTGCGGCAAAGCGTGCTTTGGCCAGCGCGTTCTCGACAAATGTGCGATGCGGTTCTTCGGCTTCGCCCACGCCCAGCTCGGCCTGGCGCACCAGCGAGACGCCCAGCGGGGCGAACAAGGCCTGCAGTTCTGCAAGCTTGCCCAGGTTGTTCGATGCAAGAACGATTTTCATAGTCAAATATGCCTCCAGCGCTTATCCAGAAAGCGCCAGCAGCTACTTTTTTAGGAGCGATTCACGCTGCAGCAGTACCAACTCGGCAATGCCTTGCTGCGCCAGGTCAAGCAGCGCATTCATTTCTGCGCGACTGAATGCCGCGCCTTCTGCCGTGCCCTGCACTTCCACGAAGTGTCCAGCACCGGTCATGACCACGTTCATGTCGGTGTCGCAGGCGGCGTCCTCGGGGTAGTCCAGGTCAAGCAGGGGCACTCCGTCCACCACGCCCACCGAGACGGCCGCCACGGCGTCCCGAATGGGGGAGCGCGCCAGCAGGCCGCGCGCTACGAGCGAAGCGACAGCGTCCTGCGCGGCCACCCACGCGCCGGTGATGGCGGCCGTGCGGGTGCCGCCGTCGGCCTGCAGCACATCACAGTCGAGCACGATGCTGCGCTCTCCCAGGGCCTCCAGATCAAACACCGCGCGCAGCGACCGGCCAATGAGGCGCTGGATCTCTTGGGTGCGCCCACTTTGCTTGCCCTTGGCAGCTTCGCGGTCGCTGCGCTTGTGCGTGGCGCGCGGCAGCATGCCATATTCCGCCGTGACCCAACCTTTCCCGCTGCCGCGCTGGTGCGGGGGCACTTTTTCTTCGACCGATGCGGTGCACAGCACACGCGTATTGCCAAACTCGATCAGCACAGCGCCTTCGGCATGCATGGTGAACTGGCGCGTGATGCGCACCGGGCGAAGCGCATGGCTGGCGCGGCCGCCGGAGCGGGAAACTGGGTTCATGATGGGCAAGATTCTTCTGAAAAAATGAAAGCGCCGGCCTGTGGGGCGCGAGCCAATCTGCGCAGTGCTCTGCGCGACGTATGGTCAGCGTCTGCGCTCGGCCGAGCGCCGAATGGCCTCGTTGATCTCGGCAATCGAGCGCTCGATGGCGGCGTCGTCCAGGTCGTCCACCAGTCCATCGAGCGGTCCGGCCTGGATGGTGGAGGCAAACACGTCGTCGCTGATGCTGTCGGTGGACACGCCCTGGGTGGACTCGAAACTGTCGGGCGTCTCCCATTCCAGCGCCACGACGGTGACGTTGTCGCTGCTGTCGCCGGCCTTGCGCAGCGCGGCCTCGACAAGCTCGGGAACCGACTGCGAAACCACGTTGCGGCCCAGCTCGGCGGCAATCTCTTCGTCGCTGAGCGTGCCCCACAGCCCGTCCGAGCAAAGCAGTATCCGGTCGCCCTGCTCCAGCGGAACCGGTCCAGTGGTGTCGTAGATCGGCTTGGTCGGCGAGCCCAGACAGGTGAACAACACGTTGCGGTTGATGTGCTCGAGCCCCGGGGGCATGTTGTGCAGTTCCAGGTACGAATGGTCGCGCGTGCGCGTCAGCAAAGCCCCGCCGCGCACCATGTACAGCCGCGAATCGCCGCAATGGACCCAGCTTGCGCAGCCGTTCTGGATGACCGCGATCACCAGCGTGGTGCGCGGCGAATCGATCATGCCTTTGTCGCTGGCGTAGCGCAGGATCTGGTGGTGTGCTGCAAGCAGGGCGTTGGACAGGAATTCCGGAACGTCGGTCAACTGTGGCTTGGCCTGACGTTGGTACATGGCGGCCACGGTCTGCAGTGCGATTTGCGCTGCCACCTCGCCTTCCGGATGGCCGCCCATGCCGTCGGCAAGAACGAACAAGCCTGATTCGCGCGTGTAGCAATACCCCATGCGGTCTTCGTTGACCTCACGCCCGCCCCGTCGGCTGATCTGAAAAATGGAGAATTTCATTTGGCCTTGGCTCCGGCCGCGGGGGCATCGCCAGGCCGGGTCACGCTTTTGCGCGTTTCGGCGACCAAAGTGTCGAGTTGCAGGCGCATTTTCTCGGTGACCGTGAGTTTGGTGTAGCGGCGCTCGCCCTCGCGGGAGAGTTCCTTTTGCAGCGCAAAGACCGATTGCGGGCGCGAGAGCGGGTCCAGCGCCATGCACCATTCGACCACCTCGATCAGGTTGTCGGAATACACGCCGCGCAGTTTGGCAAGCGCGAGCGAAAGCCGGTCCTTGTCCTGGCGCTGGGGCGCCTCGTTCGGTGGAAAGCCCTGCATGCAGGCGTAAATGCAGGCACCAATGGCGTAGATGTCGGTCCAAGGCCCCATGGCCGAATCGCGCCGATACATCTCCGGCGCGGCAAAACCGGGCGTATACATAGGGCGGATGAAGTTGCCCTCCTTGGAGAGAACCTCGCGTGCGGCGCCAAAATCGATCATCACGGCCTTGTTGTCATCGGTAATGAAGATGTTGGCCGGCTTGATGTCCAGGTGCAGCATCTTGTGCTGGTGCACGATACGCATGCCGCGAAGCACCTCGTCAAACAGCGAACGGATGGTGGACTCGCGGAACACTTTTTGCTGCTTGAGGTCGCGCGCGGTGATGATGAAGTCCTGCAGGGTGGCTCCCTCCAGGTAGTTCATCACCATGTAGACGGTTTCGTTCTCACGGAAGAAATTGAGCACGCTGACCACCGAGGCGTGCGAGATCTGCGCCAGAGCGCGACCTTCTTCAAAAAAACTCTTCAGCCCCAGGCGGTACAGGGAAAGCTTCTCCGGCGGCACCTTGGGCAGCAGTTCGCCCGGCGTGCGCGTGGCGAGCGATGAAGGAAGGTACTCTTTGACGGCGACCTGCTGGCCGTCCGGGTCCACACACAAATACACTACGCCGAAGCCCCCTGAGGACACCCGCCGCACCACGCGGTAGCCACCAATCACGGTATCGGGGGGAAGCGGCGCCGGCTTGATTTTGGACATATTCTGCGCGTGTGTTTCGAGGGCGGACGAGAAGCCGGATAATCGCCGGTTCGCTAGCAAACAAGAAAAGTCCCATGGCAGTTTACAGCATGACTGGCTATGCCAGCGCCCAGACAGGCGCCTGCGCGGCGGGCGCGCAAGGCACGCCGCGCGCGCAGCCAGTGCGCCGCCTGGGCATGGAAATTCGCTCGGTCAACAGCCGCTTTCTCGACCTGTCATTTCGGCTGCCCGACGAGCTGCGCAGCTTCGAGCCCATGCTGCGCGCGCTGGTCACCGCCAAGGTCAAGCGCGGCAAGATCGAGCTGCGCGCCGCGCTTGAGGGCCTGGATGGCCAGGCTCTGCCCGATCCACCGTCGCGTGTTCTGCAGCGCCTGTCGTCCCTACAGGACGGAGTTCGGTCCTGGTTGCCGGAAGCCGCGCCGCTTTCCGTCGCCGACGTGCTGCGTCTGTGCGGCCAGTCGACCCCTGCGTTCGATGCCGACGCCCTCCAGGTGAAGCAGTTGGCACACAGCGTACTTTCCGGTCTCTTGCAGGCCCGAGCCCAGGAAGGAGAGCGCCTGGGCGCCATGCTTCAGGGCCATCTCGCACAGCTGCGCGCGCTCACGCACCAGGCCATCCCGCTCGTACCCCGGTTGGTCGAGCAGCAGCGCCAGCGCTTCATGGATCGCTGGCGGGAGGCAATGGGGCTGGCCGAAACCAGCGCCACGCCCGAAGCCGCGCAGGACCGCGCGTTGTCGGAAGCGACAGCCTTCGCGATCCGTATTGACGTCGCGGAAGAGGTGACGCGCCTGGACTCTCACATCACGGAAATCGAACGGCTACTGGACCAAGGTGGAGAAGTGGGCAAGCGTCTGGACTTTCTGATCCAGGAATTGCATCGCGAGGCCAACACGCTGGGCTCCAAATCGTCGGCGCTGGAACTCACGCGCATCAGCGTCGACATGAAGGTCCTGATCGAGCAGATGCGCGAGCAGGTGCAAAACCTGGAATGAGGCGCAGGACGCCATCGATCATGACAAGCACCACGGAATACCCCGGAAATCTTTTCGTCGTGGCCGCGCCCAGCGGAGCTGGCAAGTCCAGCCTGGTCAAAGCCCTGCTGGAACTCGACTCGCACGTCCACCCTTCCATATCCCACACCACGCGCGCGCCCCGCGGCCAGGAGAAGCACGGGCGCGAGTACTTTTTCGTCTCCGAATCGGAATTCGACGCCATGGTGGCCAGCGAGGCCTTCGTGGAATGGGCGATGGTCCATGGCAACCGATACGGAACATCGAAAAAATCGATCGAAGAACGGATCGCGCAAGGCAACGATGTCATTTTGGAGATCGACTTTCAAGGCGCGCTGCAAATCAAGCAGGCCTTTGCCAACGCCGTTCTGGTCTTCATCCTCCCGCCCAGCTGGGACGAATTGCGTTCGCGCCTGGAGCGCCGGGGCGAGGACTCGCCAGAGGTCATTCAAACGCGGCTGAGCAACGCCGAAGCAGAAATGGCCCAGGTCCATCAATTTGACTTCGTTATAATCAACGAGTTATTTGAGCGCGCGCTTTTCGACCTCAAGGCGATCGCACACGCACAGCGACTCAAATACGCGGCGCAACGCCGCGCACGCGCCGAGACGTTCCATTTGCTGAACATCCCCTGACTCTTTCGGAGAATCCATGGCCCGCATCACCGTCGAAGACTGCCTGGAGCAGCTTCCCAACCGCTTCCAGCTCGTTCTTGCGGCTACGTACCGCGCTCGCATGCTGAGCCAGGGACACACGCCCCGCATCGAAAGCCGCAACAAACCCGGCGTCACCGCCTTGCGCGAGATCGCGGCGGGCAAGGTGGGCATCGAGATGCTCAAGAAAGTTCCCGGCTGACGCGCGGGCCCGTTCGGAAAACAAGCACCGCGAGCCGGTGCTTTTTTCATGCTCTGCTGGTTTGGCAGGCTCGCGCGCTACATTTGAGGCATGAACGCGGAGTCGAATACAGCCCCCGTGGCTGAGGGCCAGTTGCCGGACCGTTTGCTGCCGGCGAGCAGTGCCGTGGCCGCGGCCAACGCCGCAGCGGCGAGTTTTGCCGCCCTGACCGACAGCCTGGATTACCTGGAACCCGCACAGGTGGAAATGGTGAGGCAAGCCTACCGTTACGCCGACGAAGCCCACCTCGGGCAACTGCGCAACAGCGGAGAGCCCTACATCACGCATCCCATCGCAGTGGCGGCGCAGTGCGCGGAGTGGAAGCTCGATGCGCAAGCACTGATGGCAGCGCTCCTGCATGACGCCATGGAAGACTGTGGCGTCACCAAGGCCGACCTGATCGAACGCTTTGGCGCCAGCGTGGCCGAGCTGGTCGATGGCCTGACGAAGCTCGACAAGCTGCAGTTCGACACCCGCGAGGAGAACCAGGCCGAATCGTTTCGCAAAATGCTGCTGGCCATGGCGCGCGACGTGCGCGTCATCCTCATCAAGCTGGCAGACCGCACACACAACATGCGCACCATGGGTGACATGCCACGCGCCAAATGGGCCCGCATTGCCTCTGAGACACTGGAGATCTACGCGCCGATCGCACACCGCCTGGGGCTCAACCAGACCTATCGCGAGCTGCAGGACTTGTCGTTCCGTTACCTCCATCCCTGGCGCTACAGCACGCTGGCCAAAGCCGTGGGCAAGGCGCGCAATCGCCGGCGCGACCTGGTACAGAAGGTGCAGGCAGACGTGGACGCCGCCTTTGCACGCGTTGGCTTGCCTGCACGCTTGGCTGGCCGCGAGAAAACGCTGTACGCCATTTACCAGAAAATGGAGCAGAAACACCTGAGCTTTGCCCAGGTCACCGACATCTATGGCTTTCGGGTGATTGTTGGCAGCGTCACAGCCTGCTACACCGCCTTGGGGATCCTGCACCAGATGTACAAGCCCGTTCCGGGCAAGTTCAAGGACCATATCGCCATTGCCAAGGTCAATGGGTACCAGTCGCTGCACACGACGCTGGTCGGTCCATCGAACGTGAACATCGAGTTCCAGATGCGTACCGAGGAAATGCATCTGGTGGCCGAAGCCGGGGTAGCTGCACACTGGCTCTACAAACAGCGGGACGCCGACGGCAGCGCTGCCGAGCGCCTGGGAACCAAATGGCTGCAATCTTTGCTGGACATCCAGAATGAAACCCGCGACGCCGCCGAGTTCTGGGACCATGTCAAAGTGGATCTCTTCCCCGATGCCGTTTACGTCTTCACACCCAAGGGGCAAATTCTTGCGCTCCCGCGCGGTGCCACGGTCATCGACTTCGCCTACGCCATTCACAGCGACGTCGGTGACCACACGGCGGCGGCCAAGGTGAACGACGAACAGGTGCCTCTGCGAACTGAAATCCACAACGGCGACGTCGTTGAAATCATCACCAATCCCGCTACCACGCCCAATCCGGCCTGGCTGGGCTTTGTCCGGACCGGCAGGGCGCGGTCCCGGATTCGCAGCCACCTCAAATTGCTCAACCTGGCCGACTCCGAGGCCCTTGGCGAAAAGCTCCTGACCCAGGCATTGCGCGCCGAGGGTCTGGAACAGCTTCCGCAGGTGTCCGAAGAAATGCAGCCCCTGTGGGACAAGTTGCTGCGTTTCACTGGCAGCCGCGACCGCAGCGAGCTCATGGTCGACATCGGCCTGGGCAAACGCATCGCCACCATCGTTGCCAAGCGGCTGTTCGTACTGATGACCGAATACGGCCATCGGCCGGATGCGCTGCTGCTGACGCGCGAACGCTTCACTTCGCACGAGACAATTTCCCAGGGCGGCGTTTCGCTGGACGGAAGCGAAAACGCGTCCGTGAAGTACGCCCATTGTTGCCGGCCCGTACCGGGTGACCCGATCGTCGGCTATCTCGGACGCGGCGAAGGTCTCGTCGTTCACCTTGCGGGATGTGCAGTTGCCCAGCGCCTGCAGGCCAAGGACAGCGAGCGTTTCATTTCCGTCGACTGGAGCGACGAGCCCACGCGGATGTTTGAGACCGGGCTCACGGTCACGGTGAACAATGGCAAGGGCCTGCTCGCTCGCATTGCGGCAGAACTGGCCAGCGTCGAGACGGACATCACCCACATCGACATGGACGATGAAGTCGCGCTCGATACGCTGAATCTGCGCCTGGTGATTGGCGTACGCGACACCGCGCACCTGGAGACGGCATTGCGCAGTTTGCGCCGAATACCAGCCGTGCTTCGGGTCCAGCGTACGCTACCGACGCAGTAGCGCGCAGGCCCACGCCCAGCTGGCTACGGCTGTGCCTCGGGATAGCTGACCGACAGGATTTCCAGCAAGCGAGGACCCGAAGGTGTCTGCAGCCGAACTTCGTCTCCGGTCCGCGCTTTGAGCAACGCGCGAGCCATGGGAGAGATCCAGCTGATCTCGCCACCTGCGCTGTCCGCCTCATCGATCCCCTTGATCGTGACCGTCGTCTCCTCGCCCTGCTCGTCGACACAGCGCACCGTCGCGCCAAAAAATACCCGGTCACTGCCCGCGTGCACGCTGGGATCGACGACCTCAGCCGCTTCCAGACGGACGGTCAAAAAACGAATCCGGCGATCGATTTCCCGTAGCCGCTTCTTGCCGTAGAGATAGTCGCCGTTTTCCGACCGGTCGCCATTGCGCGCTGCCCAGTGCACGGTCTCCACGACCTGCGGGCGCTCCTCATCCATCAACTTCAGCAGCTCGCTGCGCAGTCGTGCGTAGCCAGCTGGCGTCATGTAGTTGCGGGTGGCGCCCAGAGGCGCGGCAGGAGGCAACGCGTCCTGACACTCGTCGCCGTCCGATTCGCGCGTGAATGCCTTGCTCATGCCGCTCCCCTTCTGTAACTGGCCACGACCGGGCGGGCCAATGGAAAAAGCCCTGATACCGTGAAGTATCAGGGCTTTCCTTTTTGGTGCGGCTGGCAGGAATCGAACCCACTACCCCTTGGTTCGTAGTCAATACAAAATGAGTTCCAGAAGAATTCATCACATCCAGCACGCAGGTTTAATTCATTCAAAATCAATCACTTATAAAAGTTTAGCGTCCAAAATCAACCCAAGACGTACAATGACTGCCAGCGAGAAACGGCAACCGAACGGCAACCAGCCCGGAGAAACGGCAACCGAACGGCAACTGGGAGGCAGGTCATGGGCATGATTACAGACAAAGAAATGGGGTCGAGGCCTAACGGCGCTGACCAATGGTTCACAGACCCTGCACCGCGCGGCGCTGGCCGGTTCATGGGCAGGATCACACCGGGTGGCGAGCGATCATTCTATTTCCGTTACACCACCAGCACGGGCCAGCGCGACACCCTTGCGGTCGGAGCCTACGACCCCAAGGGCCGCGAAGGCTATCTGACCCTGGCGGCAGCACGCGAAAAGGCGGCGGGCTGGTCAAAACAATACAAAGAAGGTGCCCGTGACCTGCGCCAGCACTTTGCCAAACTAGAAGCTGACCGGCTGCAAGCCAGCGAAGACGCGCGCCAGCAAGCGGAAAAAGCCAAGCGCGCTGCGGCAACGGCTGAAGAACAAGCCGAACTGGAGCGGCAGCGTCGGCTGACCGTCAAGCAAGTATTTGACCGCTGGGCTGCCACCGAGCTCGCCCCGCATATCGGTGGTGACGGCAAACGCATCGGGCGCAAAGATGGCGGGCAGTATGTGCGCGAACAGTTCGAGCGGCGGGTGTTTGCCACATTGGGCGATATTGCCGTGATGGACGTGCGCAAGGCCGACATCCTTGCCATCCTGGATGCAGTGAAGGCCGAGGGCAAGCTGCGCACCGCCAACGTGCTGCTTGCCGACCTCAAGCAAATGTTTCGCTTCGCCGCCGAGCGCGAAATCATCGAGCACAGCCCGATTGAGTTGATCAGTAAGCGCAAGGTTGGCGGCAAAGACATAAAGCGCGACCGAGTACTGTCAAATGACGAGTTGGCCGCACTGGTCAAGCAACTGCCAACCGCCAATCTCAGCAGGCGCACCGTCCTCGGGCTGTGGTTGATTCTGGCAACCGGCTGCCGCATCGGTGAGCTGATGGGCGCAGTTTGGGCCGATGCCAAACCCCAACAGCAAGCATTGCAGGCTACGGTGGACGCGCACAACGTGGCGCAAAAGTCGGGTGCAGTGCAGCTCGGCTTTGTTGATCTGCAAGCCCGCACCTGGTACTTACCCACCACCAAAAACCAACGCGATCACCTGATCCACCTGAGCGACTTCGCCGTGCAACAGTTCACTGAATTGGCCACGCTGCGCGAAGCGGATCGCATCACCGGCAAACCCATGGCCTGGGTCTTTCCCGACAGCCGTGGCACCGGACCGGTGTGTATCAAGTCTTTTGGCAAGCAACTGGCAGACCGCCAGAGCAGCGAAAGCGCGCGCCTGCAAAACAGAACCAAGTCTGTTGATGCGCTGGTACTGGAAGGTGGCCGCTGGACCGCGCACGACCTGCGCCGCACCGCGTCCACTCTGATGTGTCAACTGGGCATTTCGGATGACGTGATCAACGAATGCGAAAACCACATCAAGCAGGGCATGAGCGGCGTTTACATTCAAGACCGGCGTGAGGCTGAACAGGTCAAGGCGTTCGATGCCTTGGGCCAAAGGCTGGCCACATTAAGGGTGGCATGATTGCGCAAATCACCGCAATCGCCCTTCAATCCAGTCCAAAAGCATCGGCAGTCGGCTCGGGATTCACAACACCAAGGCCGGGGTCAAGCAACCCAACCGCTTCACCGCTGATTCTGGTTTCCAGAAAGCTCCGTTCAGTGATTTGGCCAAGTTCCTGCATGGGAACGATCAGCGCCTGCTTGTTCCCACTCAAGTAGACCCACTTCACAGCACGGCTCACACCGACAAAACAAAGGTGTCCGATACGCTTGCTCATTTCTCCGGGAAATGACGATTGATTGAGGCGTGGCAGAAATACGCTGTCGAAGCTCAAACCCTTGGCCTGGTGGTAGGTCATCAACTTGGGATTTGCAGTAGCAAAGTCGATGGGCGCATCCCGCTCTTGCACTTCCACGTCAATGACTGCTTCCTTGAACCCTTTGGCAAAACCGTGGACCTGGCTCTGCTTGGGGAACAGGACGGCAATGGAATCCCCGTAGCTCAAGCGCAGCTTCACCATCTCGATCAGGTGCGCTGCTTCCTCTGCAAAGTTGTCGGCCACAAAGAACACAGGGCGTGAGCGATCCATGTCACGGTTGGTGGCCTGCCGCATGAATTCCTGCCGCCTTGCTTCATCGGGGATGAATTGCGACGCCAACTCAGTCACCATCGGATTGCAGCGGAACGCCGCCAGCAATGCCGTGTTGTGGCTTGAAAGCCCGAGCCGCTTGAGCGCCTCAGGCTCCGACACGCGACCGTCATAGAGCTGTTGTTTGCCGTCCATGCAAATCGTGATGTGCCGTGCCAAGCGCTTCAATATTTCTATGGCGCCTGCATCCATGTCCTGCGCTTCATCGACCAGTACGCTGTCAAACACTGGCGTTGGCAGCTTTCCACTATCAATCACACCGAAAACACCGGCGCGGATCGCATCAAAGTCGGGTTTTTTGTCCTTGGTGGGCAAGCGCGGATTCACCTGGGCCCGGTAGGTGTCAGCGCACCATTTGTCGAAGGTCGAGACGCATTCGTCCGGCACGTCCAGCATGTCGTTGCCCGCCTGAATGAATTGCTTGAGCGTGTTCGTATAGACAAACAGCCGCACGGCATCGGGGTTTTTCCCGGATCGATGGAACAGCAGATTCAACCGGTGCAGCAACACCAGCGTCTTACCCGCACCAGGGCCACCCACAATGGCCTTGTGGGTGCGGGTATCCATCTGAACAGCGTCCTGCTGGGCAGGCGTGAGGCTTGAGAAAGGTATCAACCAGGCCATGGCTTACTCCGGCGCGCGGCACATATCGGGCCGGACACCGCCTGCATCTACGGCGCCTGTCTGATTGAGCGCTCTGCGCAGCTGGGTAGCCAACTGCCTGGCCTCGCGGTCGTCCGCAAGGTCTGCTGCGCAGATGTACCAACCCAATTCCCAGTTATCAAGGGCTGCGGGTTCGCCAAAGGATGCGAGAACACGCTGTGCTTGGGTCGTCACGTCCAGGTCGGTTTTCAGGTGCTGGCGGATTCGCAGCTTCAGTGTCTGATACGCAGGCTCATCATCTATCAGGATTGCACGGTCTATGGCGCTCAGGGCAGCGCCGTAATCGCGTTGCCGCTCATGCAGAAGCGCCAGGTTAAAGAGGGGACCACCCCATTTCGTACTGGCCTTTGCAGCCTCTTCATAGCCGCGTAGGGCGGCAGCCGCGTTGCCGCGTGCCTCTTCGTACATCGCCTGGCGATTGAGCAGCCAAGCCACGGGGCGATTGGCCTGTCGCAACAGTGCGCGCACCAAGCCAATGGCCTTGTCGTGCTGCCCCAGATCGGCGCACAACTCCGCAATGCGCGGCACCAAATCTTCGGCCTTGCGCGGGTCTTGGCGGTACTCTTCCTCCAGACGGTCTATTTCTTCCTGCTGCCTGTTGGGGTTGACCACATGCGAGAGTGGATTTTCGATGCGCGTCTGGAACGGTAGAGATTCGGGAAACTGGGCCAGCTTGAGTTTCAGGTGAAAAACCTGATTCGCATCGTAGGCGTACTCCAGCCTGAGCGGGCTGCCCTTGCGCACCATCGCCATGTCCCAATGGTCACGAAACAGCGGGCGGCGCTCTGCACCCGCCACCAGTTCGACCGACAGCCGCAACGGTTTTTCAAACACATCTTCGGGTACCGACAAGCTCTCGTTGACCGACACACCCAGCGCCGGAAACGGAAGCGCCGCACCCTGCGCTACCAGCTGCAAATCCCCGCTTTGGGTGACCAAATAGATGTCGTCTTGCACCAACGGAGCTACCACACCACGCCCGGTGGTTGCCAATGCCAACGCCTGCAGACTGGCACCGCGCGCCACCGCCAACTGCGCATCCTTGCGGTCCTCGTACTGCAGCATGCGCGCACGCGCAAAGTAGCCACGCAGAGCGTCTATCACCTGCGGGATCAGCGCGCTGCCGCCCACGGCCAATACAAAATCGATCTCGGTCGGCTCCAGCCCGGCACGCTCCAGCGCATCGGCAACGGGCGCAAAAATCGAATTCTCCAGCCGGTACTCGGTACTGCGTGCGAACAGGTGCTCGGTATTGAGAAACGGCGCCAGCACCTCGTCAAACTGTGCGGCAGACATGGTCGCGGTGGACAGCTTCAGGGCGCGCTCGCCCTGGCGCATGGACACCTGGGCTGGATAGCGAACCACAATGTCCTCGCGCGGCGTGGTATCGAGCTTGCCGAACTGCTGCAGACGCAAGATTTCGTTGCACATTTGAATCTTCAGTGCCTCTGCCACGGCGATCAGCGCCGGCGTGATGACCTTGGTTTTTTCCTGGAACGACAAATCGAACTCGGAAAGCCCATTTTCCTGGCACAGCTGCGGCACCAGCACCTTGTGCAAAACAGCCAGGTCAATGTCGCCACCACCCAGCCGGTGAAAGCGGGACACCGACCGGCTGGCCACCTGCACCGGCGCCTCCTTGGTGGTGTGGGCCAGTTCAAAAAGTGCAATGTCGCAGGTGCCACCCCCAAAATCGAATACCAGCAGGTTCTTGCGTCCGGTGACGGACTGCACCAAACCGGGGTCGTACCGATAGGCAAAATCGATAAAGGCCGCCACCGGTTCATCCAGCAAGCGGCCACCGCTCACGTCCAAACCGGCGCTGGCACAAGCGCGCGCCGTTTCCGCCCGCTGGGCAGTCTGAAAAGACGCCGGCACCGTGACGACCACGTTGTCTGCAGCAGCCTCGCCGATACCCTCGCGGCGCAGATAACCCAGAATGCGCGCCGCGATGTCGGTTGGACTGCGATAGCCGGGCGGCGCATTCGGGTACGACCGGGAGGTGCCGATCTCGTTCTTGCAATCGTGAAACACACTCACATTGCGCACGATACCCTTGGAGGTATCGGCCATCATGGCGCGCAAATCCTTGGCGCCCTGCCCCACATATTCACGCCCCTGATACATCGCCACGATCGAGGGCAGCAACGTGCCGGTAAATTCACCGGCGGGTGTGGGCTGGCGCAGCGAGACAAGCTCAGGCTCGGCCGCAGAGGCTGCGCCTGCGGGCAAGCTTGCTCGGCAGAGCGTCGAGTTGGTGGTGCCAAGGTCGATGCCGTAGGCATCGGTCTGAATGGGGTTTGAAATTGTCATGATCCACCTGCTTGCAGGATTGAATGTGTTTTGAATATCCCTGAAGACATGCGGCGACATATGGGAACAGGCTACAAAGGCGCCGTCACCCATTGCTCGGATAATGCCGCCCGCAGGTCTTTCAACGGGCAGCGGCCTCGTTCATAACCCAGGTGGCCGTGCCAGGGTCATCCGTCATCGCTTGGCGGCCTTCTTAATCTTTTCTTCTTCACTTCCAACTGCTTGAAGTTCTCTTTGGAGATCACAGGTTGACCGGTCTGCTTCTCAATATCCTTGCGCGTGCGCCCTGCCACCGCGCCGCCGTCTTTGGCATCCTTCTTGAGCGGTGCCATGCCAATGGAATTGCGGTCGCGGCGCAGCTTGGTGGTGGTCGCTTCGGCCAGCATGGTCAAGATCAGCTCGATGTCGGTCATGTGGTCGCGCAGGTTCTCACGCGCCAGCGCCTTCACCTGCTTGTACTCGTCCACCTTCAAGGCAAAGGTGCCGTGCATGATTTCGTTGGTCAGGATGGCGAATTCCTGGCTGCTCGCCACGCCGCGCTGTTTCCACTCGTCGGTCAGATCCTGGCGCACCGCAATGCCGCGCAGGCGCTTGTCGATCCACTCCTTGGGGTAGCCCTTCTTCTCGTACAGTTCCTGCATGCGGCCCATGGCCAGCTCGGGGTTTTCAATCTCGTCGAGACGTTCTTTGCCCACCTTGGCCAGCCAGCGTTTGAAGGGCTCGGCCTTCGGGCTGGGAATGGACTGGATCAACCTGAAAATGCCCTGGGTGTTCCAGCACTGGAGCTTTTGCCGCCCACCTGCCGTGTCAAATGCCAGCGCAAGGGGGGGGTCAATTTGTCCCCCCCCTTGGCTGTCCAGGCTCAAATCGGGGTCGCGCCTGCGCATCTTCTTCCAGTAGTCCGACGGGTCGGCGGCATCCGTCAACGCGGCAACGATGTCGGTGATGACGAACCACCATGCATCGTTGTGCAGGGTGCGACGGATTTCGCGGCTTTGAAACAGCGCGACACGCGCCTCGGGGGGGGTCTCCGGCTTGGTCATGGAGCGTTACCTGCTGCCGCGGCCAGCGCATCCAAGTCATCATCAAAGTCAAAAAGGCTGGTAGCGCCTGTTGGGCTTGCGCTGACAGCTTTATTTTTAATAGCAGATGCAGCCTTCTTCTGCGCCTTGAGCTGCTCTTTTTGTGCCATCTGCTCGGCAGCCAGGGTGGCGGCATCGGGTGGCGGGTGGTTTTGGCTGAACGCGCACAGCGCGTTGTCCTTGCCCTCGCCGGGCCAGCCGCCGTTGGCTTCAATGGCCTCATCCACCTGCGCCATCAGCTTTTGCGTAGCCTGCAGCGCGGCGTAGACGCGCAGCCAATGGGTGATGTCGTCCTGGCTCAAACTGCGGCCTGCCTTGCGCCGGTCGTCCAGCCACTTGTGTAGCACCTGGTAGCCGCCAATGGTGTGCTGCCAGATGGACTGGTGCACGTTGGCAAAACCGCTGGTGGCGTTGATGAATACGTTACCCACCTTATCAACGGTGCCTGAGACGTTTGCCAACGCGCGCGACTTTTCCGCCACCTTGTTCAAAGCAAAATCAGTGCCAAACCAGGCTGTAGCGCTTATAGGACGTGCGCTACCAGCTACGATATTTGCAGCATCTGGATGCTCCAGCAAGTGCCAGGCCACCAGCTCCGCACCCAGTCGGGCCAGTGCGTCGAACAGCTTGCGGCTGCCGGGGATGGGGATGCGCGGGAAGTCAATTCTTAAGAAACTCGCGTAGCGAGAACGATATGCTGGGCTATGTAATACCGAATAAAGATAGAAAAAGACACTTTGCTCAGTCAATGGTGCAGATGAAGGACTTTCGCTTTCAGTGTCTATGGCCGCTTGCAATCGCCGAACAATAGATTTGCTAATGTTTGCCTTCGGTACACCAGAAGTCGAAAAGCTCCATAGCGGAAAAACGTAAGCGTTGGTCGAACTCTTGCCCGAAAGAAATATTTTGTCCACTTTTTCACGACAAACGAATACGTGCCGAAAGTCATGATCATTGACAGCGCGTGAACACACCAGCGCCATGCTATCTGCACGCCCTAAATGCTGCATCACCTCACGGCGTCGTATCGTCATTACGTGTTTGTTAAACACCGACAAACGTTGATCAAATGGCCGGTAGTCGACCTTGCACAGGTCACCCTTCCAAGAGTCCGTCGCTGCCCATTCGTTTGCTTGGGCAAAGTTCCACTGGTTTGTAGAGCAAACCCGATATTTCTCAGACAGGCTTTGACGTGTGTTTGCTTCGCGCAATGCAACCATTTTGGTTTGAACATCTTCTCTCGAAAACGATATAGCAAGGTCGTCTTGCTGCGTTGCAAACCCGGTGGCCCAAGCAACTTCTTTGTCCACTTCCGGGTGTCCACTTCCGAAAAAGTTGGCCACTGAAGGCTGGGCGTTGTATTCAGCTTCTATGGTTACGCCCTCTACCATCGGTCTGAAGAAAAAGTTGGGCGCTACAGGGATGTGCACGTCGACCTTTATCGATGCTAGTGAATTTTCAGCGAGCCATTTGGCCTTCATATCAAATGTTCCGAAAATGTCAGCCTGCAAGGACATCGTGATGCCAGATACTTCGGCCCTTCTTCCCAGTGCTATTGCTACGCCAGTTTGAATTTCGAATACTGACTCGTCTGCCACTGCCCCTGCGTTATCTCTCTTCTGACTGCCATTAAGGTCAATCAGGGAAATGTGATCGAAGGTTTCTGATAGTGTTTTACGAAGCACACGCGGCTGTGTACCGTGCAGAAATCCGTGGCCAGTGATAAATCCTAACACTCTACAGGGACTTCCCACCCAGTCAACAGGTTTCGTTGATTTTTTCTCGATAGCTGGCCGCCTTTCTTCTTCCTAAAAACGGTATTCGTTTGGTGCGATGCAACGCCACATGGAACAGACTGCACATCTACAGACGGCCTTGTTGCACCTCTTTGGTGCGGGCCCAGATACGAACCGCTTGACAGGACTCCATTCATTCACCGTCGTCGCCACGCTGGGCGCGACACAGAGTTAGTCGAGTTCACCTGCCACCGGTCTGACCTGTGTATTGCATCTTCAAACGCACGTCTTCAAGAAAGAAATCAATCGTTTTAGGAGCTAATCGTTCTAGGGTTTCAAGGGGCCCATGCCGTCGCAGCAACTGCGCCAACTACCGCACCAACGATCTCACCAGGCTTGATGGACACGCATTGGGGTCGAATAACGGCCTTTGGCCAGCACCGCCCAGACGATCCTGGCGTTCTTGTTGGCCAGCGCCACCACGGCCTTTTGCCAGCCGACCCGCTCTTTGAGTTGTACCAGCCACGCTGAGATGCGGTCGCTGCGTTTGTGCGCTGTCACGGCCGACTTGGCGCCCTGGATCAGCAGGGTTCGCAAATAGTCGTCGCCGCGTTTGGTAATGCGCCCCAGGCTGGCCCTGCCCCACTGGAGTTCTGGCTGGGCACCAAACCCAGCCAGGCGCCGAACTGAGCACCCGTCTTGAACTGGGTGAAGTCGCCCACGCTAGCGACCAGGGCCGAGGCGGTGACGGGGCCAATGCCGCACAGTTGGGCGGCCGCTTTGGCTTAGGCGTCGGTGCGCACATGCGCGGCAGCGCTCGTCGCACCAGGCAATGTGGCATTCAATCTCGGTCCAGTGCAGATTGGGCCCGCTGCAAGGGCCATGCGGGCCAGCGGGCAGCTCGTTGCGCAGCGTCTTCTACAGGGACTTCCCACCCAGTCAACAGGTTTCGTTGATTTTTTCTCGATAGCTGGCCGCCTTTCTTCTTCCTAAAAAACGGTATTCGTTTGGTGCGATGCAACGCCACATGGAACAGACTGCACATCTACAGACGGCCTTGTTGCACTTGGTTTTCAGTGCGGGCCCAGATACGAACCGCTTGGCAGGACTCCATTCATTCACCGTCGTCGCCACGCTGGGCGCGACACAGGGTTAGTCGAGTTCACCTGCCACCGGTCTGACCTGTGTATTGCATCTTCAAACGCACGTCTTCAAGAAAGAAATCAATCGTTTTAGGAGCTAATCGTTCTAGGGTTTCAAGGGGCCCATGCCGTCGCAGCAACTGCGCCAACTACCGCACCAACGATCTCACCAGGCTTGATGGACACGTGATTGGGGTCGAATATTCGGCCTTTGGCCAGCACCGCCCAGACGATCCTGGCGTTCTTGTTGGCCAGCGCCACCACGGCCTTTTGCCAGCCGACCCGCTCTTTGAGTTGTACCAGCCACGCTGAGATGCGGTCACTGCGTTTGTGCGCGCTCATCACGGCCGACTTGGCGCCCTGGATCAGCAGGGTTCGCAAATAGTCGTCGCCGCGTTTGGTAATGCGCCCCAGGCTGGCCCTGCCCCCACTGGAGTTCTGGCTGGGCACCAAACCCAGCCAGGCGCCGAACTGAGCACCCGTCTTGAACTGGGTGAAGTCGCCCACGCTAGCGACCAGGGCCGAGGCGGTGACGGGGCCAATGCCGCACAGTTGGGCGGCCGCTTTAACTTCCGGGCGTCGGTGCATGCGCGGCTATGCGCTCGTCGCACCAGGCAATGTGGCATTCAATCTCGGTCCAGTGCAGGTGGGCCCGCTGCAAGGCCATGCGGGCCAGTGCGGGCAGCTCGTTGCTGGCGTCTTCTACAGGGACTTCCCACCCAGTCAACAGGTTTCGTTGATTTTTTCTCGATAGCTGGCCGCCTTTCTTCTTCCTAAAAAACGGTATTCGTTTGGTGCGATGCAACGCCACATGGAACAGACTGCATCCACAGACGGCCTTGTTGCGCCCGGTTTCAGTGCGGGCCCAGATACGAACCGCTTGGCAGGACTCCATTCATTCACCGTCGTCGCCACGCTGGGCGCGACACAGGGTTAGTCGAGTTCACCTGCCACCGGTCTGACCTGTGTATTGCATCTTCAAACGCACGTCTTCAAGAAAGAAATCAATCGTTTTAGGAGCTAATCGTTCTAGGTTTCAAGGGGCCCATGCCGTCGCAGCAACTGCGCCAACTACCGCACCAACGATCTCACCGAGCGCGATGGACACGTGATTGGGTCTGATATTCGGCCTGGCCAGCACCGCCAGACGATCCTGGCGTTCTTGTTGGCCAGCGCCACCACAACCTTTGTGCCAGCCGACCCGCTCTTTGATTGTACCAGCCACGCTGAGATGCGGTCACTGCGTTTGTGCGCGCTCATCACGGCCGACTTGGCGCCCTGGATCAGCAGGGTTCGCAAATAGTCGTCGCCGCGTTTGGTAATGCGCCCCAGGCTGGCCTGCCCCACTGGAGTTCTGGCTGGGCACCAAACCCAGCCAGGCGCCGAACTGAGCACCCGTCTTGAACTGGGTGAAGTCGCCCACGCTTAGCGACCAGGGCCGAGGCGGTGACGGGGCCAATGCCGCACAGTTGGGCGGCCGCTTACTTGGCTTGCGTCGGTGCGCACATGCGCGGCTATGCGCTCAGTCGCACCAGGCAATGTGGCATTCAATCTCGGTCCAGTGCAGGTGGGCCCGCTGCAAGGCCATGCGGGCCAGTGCGGGCAGCTCGTTGCTGGCGTCTTCAGTGTCCCGGTAGCGCCAGGCGTAGGGCCTCTGGGCTTTGGGCAAACACCAGGCCGTATTCGGTCAGCAGACCTCGGATGCGGTTGATGCAGGCGGTGCGCTCTTCCTTGTAGCCGTCCCGCAGGCGGTGTACGCACAGCAGCGCTTGTTGTTGTGCAGTCTTGATGGGCGCAAGCGCATGCTGGGGCGCGAGCTGCTTCGCAGATGGCGGCTGCGTCGTTGGCGTCTTCTGCCGCTCTTGTATGCGGTACGGCCCGCAGTGGCCGGCAATGGTAGCCGCGCATCAAAGCCCATCTCCTGCAGTCGCCGGGCCCAGTGGTGGGCGCCGCCGCAGGTTTCCATAGCGATCAGGCAGCCTGGGGGCAGTTGCAGCGTGCACCAAGCGAGGAACTTCTCGCGCGCCAGCGGTTTGACAGCAACGGTGCGGCCTGCTTGATCGACGGCATGCACCTGTATGACGTGTTTGGCAAGGTCAACCCCTACCCGAACGATCTCACCTCGTGTAATCTCAGTCATGGACTTCCCCTTTCCAGTTGGCAGATTGATGGTCAGATCTCAATCTTGGTGCTTCGACACCGTTTGTGGGAAGTGGGAAGTCCCTTCGTATTCACTCCAGATCTTGCGATTTTGCATCTTGCTAATCCGAGAAACTTTATATAGTCATTTGACAGTGCTTGTATTTGGCTTTCCGAGGCGGTCAATCCTGTCTTGAAATTTTCAATTAAGGACTCGCTCCAAGGATGCTTGTTCCAAGACGATACTGAATAGGGCGGATTGCCAACTACGACAGTCGGCATCATTTCTTCCTTAATCCGGTTAGCTGCCGAGGCCTCATGCGCCAGCATGGGGGCCTCAAAAGCCAGCCCCGGATTGATTTCATGCGCCGGCTCCAGCGCATTGGTCAAAAACACATTCACACGCGGGCCGCCCTCGGGAAAGGTGTAGCCCGTCTCAGCCAGCTTCAGGCCGATCTTCATGTGCGCAATGGCATACGGGGCCATCATCAGCTCGAAGGCGTACAGGCGCGGCAGCAGGTGCTGTTGGACGTAGTCCACCCACAGCGGCTGCCATTGCGCTTTGCTCACCTTGCCTTGCGTGCGCCACTTGGCCAGCATGTGGGCGTGGATTTGGGTGATGACTTCGACGATGAAGGTGCCCGTGCCGGTAGCAGGGTCCAGCACCTGGACGAAAGGCGTGGTGGCGGTGCAGAACTTGGGCAACTTCAGCCCGGGCTTGCGCTCCAGCATTGCGCCCCAGGTGATGGTGCTGGCCAGGCCGTCTTCAATGCCGAACTCGGTTTTCAGAATTTCGTCCACGCTGCGCACAATGAACTGCACCACGGGGCTGGGGGTGTAGAACACGCCGCGCTTGGCGCGCATGGCTTTGTCGTAGGCTTTGAGGAAGTCTTCGTAGAAGTGAATGACAGGGTCGTCGCCCGGCTTGCTGGCATTGAAGCTGCGCAGCACCGCGTCCATGGGCACCTCGCGCAGCACGGTGACCACTTCGTTGATGCCCAGTTCGTCAAAGTCCACCCGCTTGGCGCTGCTGCGGGCGCGGCCAGCAGCACTTAAAAAACTGCCCAGCAGTTCTTTCAAAAACGGGTTGGTGCTGGGCACCATATCGGCCAGGTTGTCGGCCACCAGGGCGCCGCTCTCGCGGCTGGCGCGGGCGGTGAAGAGGCCGTAGGTAATGGTCTGCGCGAACATGTCGGCAAAAGCGTCGCCAGACAAATCGGCAATCAGGTTGTCTTTGAAGGCCTTGTGCATTTGGCGCAGGTGGCCGTTGTCGCTTTCCAGCGCCAGCACGGTGTTGACGCGCCTGCGGATGCGCTTGGCCAGCTCGGCCATGGCCAGGGCCAGGGTTTTGGCGTCGTTGATGACCTGGCCATAGCGCAGCGAGAAGGCGCTGGACCATTGCGCGCGCCAGGCTTGCAGCTCTTCAGGAGTGCGGGTGCTGGTGGGCCAGCGCAGTTTGTCGCGCAGGGTTTGGGCCACATAGCCCAGTTGCATGGGGGTGTCGTCGTCGTCCCAGCCCAGTACGCGCAGGGTAGGCAGGTCGCCTTTGCTGGATTCGTCGGTGAAATGGGCCAGGGCGATTTCGCGGGCGTTGCCCTCGCCAAAGCTGGAGACAAACAGCAGGTCGTGCGCCGCCCAGGTCTGGTGGCCGCCGCCCGTGGCGCGGCCCTTGGGCACCAGTCCGTTGAGCACGCGGCGCAGCGCGGTAATGGGCAGGCGGCCTTGGTTGAATTCCACAAAGAAAATGCCCCAGGGCTGGCCGCTGACCAAGGGGCGCAGCTGCTTGATGGATTGGACCTTGACTTCGTGCTCTGCCTTGAGGTTGAGCTCACCCGGCTGCCAGTCAAACAGGTTGTCTTCCCAGTCGTCCACATTCACGGGCCAGCCCAGCTCGTCGTGCAGGTACTGCACCAGGGCAGGAATGGTGTGAACCTGGCGCAGTTTGTCGGCCAGGGGGTCCAGCGCGGGGTTGGGTTGGGTTGCCATGGGGTGCCTCTCTGTGTGCTTTTCTTTTTGTCGCTGCGCTGGCCTGCTGCGCCTTGCCGCGCCCTGTAGTGGCGCTTGACGGTCGCGCTTGAAGGCGGCGCTTTGCTGTGGTGCTTAAGCAAACACCACGTTGACGCGGCCTGTACCACCCGGTGCATCGGGTTTGGCTTTGCGCCGGGCGGGCTTGACCACGATGTCAATGTCGCGGCCCAAGCGGGCCAGGCAGTCGAGCATTTTGGATTCGCTGATGCCCCTGAACTGGCCGCGCAGCATCAGGGATACCTTGGGCTGCGGCATGGCCAGCAGTTCGGCCGCTTGCTGCTGCGTGAGTTTCTGGTGCTGAATGATTTCTGCAATCTTGCTGGCCAGCTTGGCCTTGACCAGCATTTCCTGGGCATCGGCCAGCCCGAGGTCGGCATAGACGTTGCCGCTGCCGGGTTCGATGGCTATGGGGGTGTTGGCAATGGCGGTGTTCACGGGTGGTTCCTTTGCAAGTTCAGGCGGCTGGTTTGCCAGCGTGGGCCAATGCGGCTTGGAGCCGGTTGCGGATCAGATCCATATCCGGCTTGGGCGTGGCGACGCCCGATGTGGACTTTTTCTGAAAGCAATGCAGCACATACACAGCGGCGGCAATCTTGACGGTGTACACAGCGCGGTAGGTGCTGCCCGCCTCGCTTTCCACCACCTCCAGCACACCTGCCGACCCGAACCCCTTCAATGGCTTGGCCTGCATATGTTTGCCGCCGGTTTGGGCCAGATGCAAGGCATAGCCAAAGCTGTCTTGCACTTCGGCGGGCATGGCTTGCAAATCTTTTTTGGCAGACCCGACCCACAGCAAGGGTTTGGGGTGGTCGTGGGCTGAAGGCATGCAAATTATACCCATTTGTATCTAAAAAGACTCCAAAAAGGACCGCCTAATTGAGCTCCATCCAGGCGATGAGCTGCGGCACCACGCCCAAGGGGGCCTGCACTTGCCGCAGGTAGCCGTTCTTCAGGTGCTTTTCCACCTTGGCGCGCGCTTCTGACAAGGTGCTTTGCGCGATGAGGCAATGCCTTGGCGTTTCGGGCTCGCAGTGAATCGCGGCATCAATGGCGGCCGCATCGTCCAGCACTTTGCCGCTTTGCAGGTCCAGCAGCAGCCATTCGGTGCGGCCTGCGGCCTGCGTCCACGCATCGGACTCCAGCAGCGGGTCGGTCACGGTGTTGTCTTTGCCGGGCAATGCAAAGCAAAAGAACACGGCTTGCGTGCCGGGCTGCAAGTGCACTTTGCCGCTGAACACGCGGCCCGGCAGGGCTTGCAGGCGTTCCGGCAAGTCGGGGTGGGCAGCCAGCAGGCGTTGGTATTCCAGGTGCATGGTTTCCAGCGCAGTGGGCTCGCCTTCAAACTGATGGTCAAAGTCGATCAATGCGGCAAAGTCGTCTTCCGGGCGCAGGAGTTTTTTGCCCTCGATGCCTAGGGTTTTGGAAATAAGCAGGGTTTTGTTGGAAACTTTTTTGAACAGGTTGAGCAACTCATCCAGCTCGCCTGGCGGCAGAAAGTTCCAGTACTCCACGGTGCCACGGATGGCTTTGACCTCGGGGTGATCTTTCACCAGCAGCTTTTCAATGTCGGGGTTCATGCGCCGGTCTACCCGCCCAATGCGCTGCATGAGGCGCACCGGGTTCCAGTGCAGGTCGTAATTGATAAGGCGTGTGGCATCTTGCAGGTTGAGGCCTTCACTGAGTACGTCCGTGGCAATCAGTACACGGGTCTCAGTGTGGCCCTTGTCTGCCAATGCCTGGCTGGTCATGTTGTTGTAGTACGGGGCGAATCGGCGAATCACGTCGCCACGGCTGCCTTTGGTGGCAGAGTCGATTTGGTCGATGCCTTTGATGCCAGCGCTCTCTAACTCCTTGGCCAGGTAGCGGGCGGTGGCAGAGAACTCGCTGAAGATCATGACCTTGTGTTTTTTCAGCACCGGGTCGGTCTTGAGCAATTGAATGAGGGCGCGCAGCTTGTCGTCGTGGCTGGGTTTGAACTGACGCAGCTCGTTCAGAAATTCGGCCAACTGGTTAAGGTCTTGCAATGACTCCGACAGCATTTGCGGCACGTCGAACTGGTCGCGATCGAGCAGTTCGACCGCCGCCAACATTTCTTCAGGAATAACGTCTTCGTCCTGCTCGGATTCGTCTTCGCTGCCATTGTCAAAAAGCTGGTGCTGGCGTTTCTGTACGTCGCCCAGTAGCTCTTCCTGGTGGATGCGCCAGCGCTCAAACGCAGCTTGCTCGTGCTTGGTGGTGCTGTTGACTTGCACAAAGGCCATCACTTTGCGCATCAGTTGCTGGCACGAGGACTCAAAAGCGCTGGCTGAGCTTTCAAAGCGTTTCAAAAACAAGATACGGATCAGGCCCACCACTTGTTTTTGGCGGTTGTCTTCAAAGCCGTCGGCCACCGGTCCTTTGGAATAGGCCAGGGGGTAATACATGGGCAAGGTGAATAGCGGCTGTGTCTTGTTGAAAGCCTTTTCCACCATGGTCAGCAACTTGCCATAGGTTTTTTTGACGGAGTAGTCCGCCACTTTGGGCGCTTCACGCTTGGGGAACAGTGCCTCTTGGGCCCCAGCAGTAATCTGGCTTTTCCGCACATAGGCACGGCTGCGCTGCACTACCAATTCGCGGAACAAGCTGTCTTGCGAGAGGATGTCACCCGTTTCCACGCCCGCCAGCTCGCCCTGAAGCAGGTCACTGCCCATGCGCTTGCCGAGCTCTTTTTCAAGCTTGCGGAAGTGCCCTGGCAATGAGTGAATGCCCAGGGTGTCTTTGAAGTGGCCCGGTTCACGCTGGGTGAAGTGTTCAATCAGGTGCTGCAGGTCAATCAAGCGGTTGTTGATAGGCGTAGCGGTCAGCATGAACACTTGCTTGTCTTTGGCCAGTGCCTGCATTTGCCAGTAGCGCGATGTGTCTTTCTTAGTGCTGGGATTGCGGAAGTGGTGGGCCTCGTCAATCACGATTACGTCGGCCTGTTCTTTCAGGCGCTGGATTTTTTCCACCCATTCACCACCGCGCTGCAGGTCGGTATGGTTGATCAGCACCAGGTTGGAAAAATCCCCAAACAACTCGGGCAAATAGCGCCGCAAGCTCGATTCCCACACCGGCTCACGCCCCGACTTGGGCACGATCAGGAGCACTTTTTTGCGCTCGAACTTCACCAGCCGCTCTATCAGCATGAGCCCGACAAATGTTTTGCCTAAACCCACGCCGTCACACAAAAAAGCACCGCCATACTTGCCGCCAATTTTGAGCAGTGCGCCGTAACCATCGCGCTGATACTGGTCAAGAACGGGGTACATGCGCGACTGGTGCCGCTCCCAATCGCCTGCCGTTTCTTCGTAGTTGTTGAAATAGGCTTGCAGCGATTTGGCGTACACCTCAAACGGAAGGTAGTTGTGCGTTTGGCGCTCCATCACCTTGAGCACTTCGGCAGAGGCGTCTTCGGCCTCATCCCAATGCAGGTCGAACCATTGCTGAAGCTCTTCCACCTCGCGGCGCAGCTGCACGTTGAGTTCAACGTTGCCTGTGAGACCGGGAAACGTGAAATTGCTGGAACCCACCAGAGCGGAAGAACCGACCACGGCCAGCTTGCTGTGGGTGATGTAGGCCTTGGCGTGGAATTTCTTCTTGGCGTACACCCGGCACTTGATTTTTCCGCCGGTAATTGCCTGGACGATTTCATCTACACCGGTCAGAAAATCGTTCTTTTGCTTTTCACGCTCAATGCTGTCGTCCAGAAGGTGACCAATGCGGGCAAGCCCTTCAATCAAAGCGCGGTGCGTGCGCTTGGTGACATCGTCACCCATGAGGATGCGGATTTGATCGAGTTTTTGCCACTTGCCATGCAATGCCAGCAAGGCACCGATTTCAAAATACCCGGTCGCAATATCAAATTTATGGGAGATTTCCGACCATTCCGCCAGGTAGTTCAGAACCCGCCACTCTTCATCGCTGTTGTCTACGATGAAGAGGTCATTGCCTGTTTTTGTTGCCATTTTTTCTCTTTTTCTTACTGGACATTGGAAGCGGCAGGATTGCTTCAGATCAGCACAATCTTTTGCAAGCGCAAGGCTGGTCTGGCGCTCCAGATGGCTATGGCGCCGTATATATACTTCAATGTACAACAAGGCTTAGAGGCGTCCGATGGCGTGGGGTCCACGCTGAATTCATCGTCCAGCAGGGAGACCACATGGCCCGTCACTACTCGACCCGAGATTTTTTTCGGCAAATGCCAAACGCGCTGTTGGCCCGCTACTTTGCAGGGCGCGGCGTGTTTAGCGAACTGGACTTTGTCGCCATGCCGGAGACCAAACCCGATGCGCTGTTTGGCTCCTGGCTGTACCTGTCAGACGGGCAGCGCAGCGCGATGGACGCTGAGTTCGCTGACATTTTCGAGATGGGTTGCGAGAAGGGCTTTCGCGCCATCCTGGACGAAGCGCAGTTCCACTTCGAGCAAGCTGCCGACCCCGTTGGAGGCACGGCTTTTGTGGACAGGCTGGCGGAGATGGCCAGCCACTATGAACGCGCGATGGTCACGTTTCTCGACCACCCGGAATTCTGGAAAGGCGCCACGCGGTTTTATCACGCAGACACCCTGAGCTACTGGCGCAAACGCAAGAAACTAGGGCATCAGGCAGCGGCGGTGGATACGGCTAGCGTCGACCAACTGGTCACTGCCATGCGCACTTACTTTCACCACACCGAGGGGCGCGGCAAAAACTGCGTGGTGGAGCCTTTTCGCCGTGGCGAGCACGACTATTTTTTTGCCTACCCCGAAGACTTCTCGCAGCAAAGCATTGAGTGGGTCGATGGCGATTTTGCGCAGCGCCCGCATACGCCAGCGTTTGAGGTGGTTTTTGTTTACTCGCAGGCCGAAGGCTCGCTGGACCTGAACTATCGCGGCGCCAAAAAAGCCATCGAGCCGCTGCAAGCCATGTTTGCCACGGCCATTCTGAAATTGTCCGAGTTGCCGCCCGATCCCAAAGACTCGCGCGTGTATGACCTCGGGCCGCTGCGGGAGCGCAATTTTGAATTTACCTACGAGCCGGGCAGTGGCATTGAGAGCGTTGTGGTCAAGAAGCTGCGCCTGTCGTCTCGCGCCACCAAAGGCGAACGTATTTCGCTGGAAGCCGACACCAGCCAAGACCCGCAAGCCGTGTACAAGCTGCTGGATCGCATTCAAACGGCCATGCCCATGGCGCAGTACGACATAGCCCAAGTGGAGCTATCAGTGCGCGTGGTGGTTGAGGCTGGACGACCACCCAAGACGGTGAAGATCAGCATCTCGCACCCCAACTCTTGTTCTCTGAAATACGACGCGCTGGACCTGAAGCTGCGCGACATGCTCAGCGACTCGGGCATTGAGCCGCGCGAACTCGCTGAGTTGCCGACGCCTGAAGCACCTGATGCTGAGGCGCCTGCCGCTGTGGCACCTGAACCTGTGGAATGACACCCGAAGCCGCCTTGGTCGAGTTGCTGAGTCGTGTCGGCACGCTCGGCGGCGCAGCGGTGACGGTCAACACGGAAGAGCTCAACGAGTGGCCGGCAGCCGCCGTGGCAGCATTGAAATCGCAAAAGCTGCTGCGCAAGGCCCGCCCCGCCATCAGCGTGGTCTGCCACGACTGCGAACAGGAATGCAGCATGCCTGTGCACACCGTGCCGCACGCCAACCTGCCCGCCACGTCCTTCGTGGTGTGTGACAAGCGCAGCGACACCAACCGCGTTGCCATCCCCGCCGCGCGGCTGGCCCAATGGCGCTGCGATGTCGAGGCGGTGTGCGTATTTGTGGTTGCCAGCCTCGGGCTGCAGCGAACCACCGTGCAACCCACTGAAATCGGTTTGCTGCCCATTGGTATAGCGCGCGGCCACAAGCGCACCCAGATGCTGTGCCTGCGTGTGCAAAGCCCGTTGGCGCTGGTGGTGGGCACAGGCGCAATGCCGCTGGCGGATGTGATTGGTTTTGTGGATGGCTGCTTCATGGTGGACCAAGTAGTCGTTCGCCAGCTGGTGGACGCAGCGACCACGGCAGACCCGCGCCATACACCCAGCACGGTCAAGCGCGAAGCACGCAAGATGGACACGCAGGCCATATACGTCACTTGGCGAAAGGCCTACCGGGCGTTGCGCAAGAAAAGTCCAGGGCACTCGGACGTTTGGTACTCGCAGCAGATTGCCAAGACCCCCGCCGGCATGGATCGCAACGCCGACACCATCAGAGAACACATGAAATCTTGAAATAGTTGGGCGGAAAGTTTTCGCCCAACTTTCTCGCCTGAGAGCGCATCGGCGGGCACGGTTTTGTTCCAGGTAGAAAACCCACATTTCCCTCTGAGACACCGCTTGCGGCAGGCAGCCGCGTGGGTCTGCCGTCGCCCAAAACGCCCAAACAAACTTGCGTCTGAGTTTGTTCCATAGCTGTCAAAGAGGGCCAACATGACGACCACCATCCTGCGCATCCCAGCCGCCAAAACCCAATCGGGCTACTCCCGCTCCACCATTTACCTGCGCATTGCGCAAGGCTTGTGGACTAAGCCGGTGAGTTTGGGCCCACGCGCCGTCGGTTGGCCGTCCAACGAAATCGAGGCGCTGAACGCAGCGCGTATCTCGGGCAAGACCGATGCCCAAATCCGTGAGCTTGTCGAGCTACTTCACACCAAGCGCAAAGAGCTGATGGCTGCTTGGGGGCTAGGGCAATGAGCAGCGCAGTGCTGGATTTCGATGTTCGATTGATTCCACCCGGGCCGCGCGCCCGCTATGTCCCATTCGTAGTGTTTGCAACGGCACTCTTTCTGGGTGTCGCGTTGGAAGGCTGTGTATGAACGACCTTGCCAAGAATCTCGCAACTTCAGACAACTCTCGCAACTGCGCAGAGCCGACCAAGCTGCCTTTGGCCTTCACGGTCATCACCAGCAGCCAACCCGTCCGGTTGACCAAAATCATCGGCATGAACGCCCATGGCGGCATGCGCAAGGAAACCTCGGCCATGCTCAGCCGGGGCCAAGCGCAGAGCGTGGTCGTGGCTGACCTGCACGGCCTCAAGCACCAGCTTGAAGCTCTGACCAGCGCGCAGGCCGTCACCTGGGGCGTGACCAAAGACGACACGGTGGCGGTGTGCACGCAGGGGGACGCGCAAGCGCAGGAAGCAGGCGCCATTGCCCGCACCCGCGAGAACTTCAAGTTCAGGGCCGCACCGGGCGTGATGATGCTGGACCACGATGGTGTGCCCGATGGCGAACTCTCACCCCTGCAGTTTCGGGACCGTTTGATTGCAGCGGCACCGGTGTTGGCCGATGCCCCCATGCTCTGGCGCCCCAGCGCGTCGGCCGGCTGTGTGAGCCCGGACGGCAGCATTCTGTCTGGCTTGACCCGGCACCGCCTGTACATCCCGGTGGCAGATGCGGCGCTCATCCCGGAGGCGGGCAAGGCGCTGGAGGCGCTTCTATGGGCCACGCCCGGCGCGGGCTGGTGTGACATCGGCGTTGCAGGCCAACGCTTGCCACGCTGCTTGGTGGATGTGTCGGTATGGCAGCCCGAGCGGCTGGACTTTGCCGGGCCATCGGTGCTGGTGGATGGGGTGACACGCGCTGGGGTGGAAGGGGTGATCTATGGCGATGCCATGGCCCAGTTCAACCTGCGCCTGCTGATCGACAGCGCCACGCCGTCCATCAAGAAGCAAGCCCACGCCGGGCTCAAGGCGGCACGCGCAGCCGTAGCTGAGAAGTGCGACACGGCCCGCCGCAATTGGGTGGCGGACAAGGCGCCTGCTTTGGCACAGAGCCGTGGCATCAAGCTGGCGCAGGCCACGAATGTGCTGGAACGTGCTGCGGTGCATCAGGTGCTGATGGGGGACTTTGAACTCACTTGTGCCGACGGCCAGGTGGTGAATGTGGCCCAGCTCCTAGACAACCCGCAGCGCTGGCACAACACCCGGTTTGCCGACCCACTGGACCCAGACGCAGACAAGCGCGTTGCCGTGGCCCGCCTGCTCAACGGCACCCGCCCAGATTTGTATTCTCATCGGCATGGCGGCATGCGCTACGAACTGCGCCGCCAGTCGGCACGGGTTCAGTTGGGACGGGGTATGCGGGTGGACTCTACTGACGCGGTGCTGGACATCTTCCGCGAGCGCAGCGAGTTGTTGGACTTCGGCACCAATGCCATTGCGTTTGTCGCCGATGGCAAAGCGACGCCAGTCAGCCGCGATTGGCTGGTGGACCATGCGGGCCGGGTGGCCGAGTTCTACAGCGTCAAGACCGAGCGCGATGAGGAAGGTAACGTCACCTCCACCCGAGAAATCCCGGAAGACGCACCCACCTACATTGCCAACGCCATCATTGCCAAACATGGCAGCCGCAATTTCCGCAAGCTGACGGCCGTTACCACGGCGCCCACTTTGCGGCCTGATGGCAGCGTACTGGATGAACCCGGCCATGACCCAGCGACCGGGTTGATGTACGTCACCAGTGAAGCCTATCCGCTGACCGTGCCTTCGGCTCCCACGGTTGAGCAAGCGCTGGACGCATTGGCCAAGCTGTGGCACCCCATCCGCTTGTTCCCCTTTGCCGACAAAGTTGCCGTTGGCGTCACCCTGGCCGCCATGTTGGCTGCCTGCTTGCGCCCAGCGTTGCCCACCTGCCCCGCCACCGGGTTCGATGCGCCAGCGGCGGGCACCGGCAAGACCTTGCTGGCCAAGTGCATTGGCGCACTGGCAACGGGTGGCGATGTGGCCGTGCTGCCACCCACCAATGAAGAAGACGAGTGCCGCAAGCGCTTGTTTGCTGCCCTGCGCGGCGGCTCCAAGGTGCTGCTGTGGGACAACGTGCGTGAGCCGTTGGGCAACTCGGTGATCGACTCGTTTTTGACATCGTCCTTGTTTGCCGACCGCGTGTTGGGCGTATCGGAGAACGTGGAACTGCCCAATCGCGCTCTGTTTTTGGTGTCAGGCAACAATCTCGTTTTGACGGGCGACACGCATCGCCGGATATTGCTGGCGCGGTTGGACGCGCAGATTGAAACGCCCTTCAAACGGGAGTTCGAGTTCGACCCGCTCGCCGAGGTCTGCAACAACCGCCAAGCCCTGGTGGTAGCCGCGCTGACCATTGTGCGGGCCTACATCGCCGCTGGCAGACCCAAGGCGGCCAAAGGGCGCATCGCTTCGTTTGAACTGTGGGACGACTTGGTGCGGCAACCCCTGTGCTGGCTGCGCGAACGCATGGCGGAGTCAGGCCGCGACATGGCTGAGTTGCCCGTCTTTGTTGACCCTGCTGAATCCATTGACCGTGCTGCGTCAGAGAACCCCGAAACTTCCAAGCTGGCGGCACTGCTCAACGCCTGGGTCACCACTTTCGGGACCACGCCTACTTCACCTGCGCAGGCCATTGCCAAGGCCAACGAGCTGAACGGTGCTCATTCCGTCTTGTTCGATGCGCTCGACGAAATCGCGGGTCAGAACAGCAAGCTCAACGTGCGGATTTTGGGCCGCTGGCTGGAGCGCCACGCCGGGCAGCTTTGCACGGGCCTTCGCCTCGTTCTTGCCAACAAGACCAACGGCTTGAAACGCTGGACCGTGGTGCGCACGATGGAGCGCGCTGCAAAGGAAAAATCTGCCCCCATAGTTGCGAGAGTTGCGCAAAGTTGCGAGATTCAGGACAGCCACAGCTCCGTGCCCGTGATTCAGCTTGATGACGTGGAGATTTTCAGATGACCACGCAGGCCGTAGAAATTGTCGTGGCCCAACTCTCCCAAGCCGGACTGAGCCTTGCGCTGGCCCCCGCCAGTGGGTTGGCAGTGGCACCAGCCAGCCATTTGACGGCGGAGTTGCGCGACCTCATCCGCAGCAGCAAGACGCTGCTTATCGACTGGTTGACGGCGGCCAACGACGCTGCCAGCCACACGCCGGAGCCACCCGATAACGCGGTGGACTGGAAAGAACTGGCAGCAGCCTATTACGCACACCACTTCAACTGCGCCACCTGCATCGCTGCCGGACGCGGCAGGCGATATGGGCAACGCTGCGGCGCAGGCATGGCGCTATGGCGGGCGTATTGCGAGTGACCTGAATCCTATTTTTGAAAGCTCACCATGAACTCCACCACCAGCACCAACACTGGCAGCACCAACACCGTGATGCCCACGGAAGAACCCAACCCGAAACCTTACGAAGTCGTCCGCTTCAACGCTCTCAAGCACGGCATCCTGAGCCGCTACACCGTGCTCAGCCACGAAAGCCATGCCGACTACGAAAGCCTGGTCAACTCTTTGATGGACGAGCACTTGCCTGCGGGTGCCACCGAGCAGCACCTCATTGAAGAATTGGCCAGCGTTATCTGGCGCAAGCGTCGAGTGCTGCAAGCCGAAGGCGCCACCATCAACAAGGGGCTGAAGGAGTCCTCACGCAACGCCAAGACAATCATCCCGGCAGCGGCACCGTTTGAAATGGGCTTGTCTGGCGATGGCACCGACATTCGCAATCTGATGGACTTGAGACCGGAAGAAGTAGTCGAAAGCCAACGCGTTGCCCGCCATGACCGCGATGCGACCAACAAGGCCAGCGCCATCTTGCGCAACGGTTGTGACCGCGCGTATGACAAAGCCCTGCGCGCCTTGCTGCCCGACACCCGAGAGTGGTGGCAAGAGCATGTGGATGAGGGGGAATGCGCAGCCGATGCCACGGCATTGGCTGCTTTCATCGACGAGCACGTCACCCCCTTTGTCTACCAGCAAGAAAAAGAGTACCGCCACCACGACGCCATCGTGAACCAAACCCTTGGCGAAGGCCTGCAAGCCTACAGGCTGGAGAAGCTCTCACGCTACGAAACCCACCTGGACCGCAAGTTCGAGCGCACTTTGGCCATGCTGATCAAGCTGAAAGACCTCAGAAGCAGCCGGGCGCCGTGAAAAACATGTGCGTTTTTACCCAGCACGCAAAACATGGCAGAGCAAGCATCCATGCGGGTTGCAGGCCATTTGATGGTTTTTTTAGGTCACTACACCTGTCCAACTTGCCAAATGATTTCGGCAAAAACTGGAGAATAAAAATGGGTGGACGAGGAAGCGGAAGGCGCAGCAGTTACTGCGGCAAACCGGAGACGAACGACTCCATGCCGCTGGACATCCGCAAGCTCGCACGCGCAGGCGTGTTGGTGCCTGGCCGCAGTTTTGGCTGGCAGTGGCTGGTGAACGACCGCCAGGTGGCGGGCATCAGCATTCGGGTGGACTGGCACCACCACAGCATGGTGCTGGCCTACCGCGTGAAGAGCACCGGCGAGTTGGTTGAGCAGCGGGTGCACACACAAACTTCACCCTGCCACCTTGGCGGGGAGCGCCGCTGGTTTACGTGCCCCCGGTGCAGCAAGCGGGTGGCAGTGCTCTACGCGCCGGGCAAATACTTTGCCTGCCGCAACTGCTACGGGCTGGGTTACGCCACACAAAAAGAAGGCGCTGGCGACCGGGCGGCGAGCCGGGCCGAGAAACTGCGCAAGCGCTTGGGCTGGGAGGCGGGCATCTTGAACGGCAATGGCGGACGCCCCAAAGGCATGCACTGGGAGACTTTCCTGCGGCTAAAAAGCGACCACGATGCATTGGTCCAGATCAGTTTGCAGGACATGGCACGCCAGTTCGGTTTTCTTCAGAGATTGCAGGATGGGTGAATTTGTTTCGCAAAAACGTCCTGCACCTCGGGGTCGTGAATCACTATCAGCCATTCTGTGTGCCCCATCCTCGATTGTGAAAACCGACGCCGATCTGCCCGCCTGAGCCAATTTACCCACAGAAGCGAAGTGATTAGCGAAATGGCGGCAGCGGTAACAGCGTCCCGTCGGCAAGGACTTCCGTGCGTGCGTCGACGCGGTGATTCGGGTCTTCGCAGGGCTTGTAGTAAATGACGCGATACACATCGCCCACCTCATCCTTGAGCCAACGGGTCAGGTGCAGGCCTCGCGCGTGAAATGCCGTCCAATCCCAGTCACTGGCGTCGAAGTCTTCCAAGTAGAACGACGTTCGATCAAACTCGATGGCCCAGTCCGCAAACTTCCGCCAGAGCCCTTCCGGCATCGGGCAGCCTTCATCCCATCCAGTGCCATCGCATATATTCCCGCCGACGCCAGCTTGCTCCGGAGCATCGACGTGCCACAAGAACGGCGCATTGCCATAGTCCACCATCACTGTGAGGACCGGGACGAAGGTCGTGCTCTCGGCATGATTCATGGCCGGATCAATCATTCGCGCTGTCATGGAACGGATTGCAATCTAGGAAAGGCGAAGTGCTCTTGTAAAGCCACCATCCCTCTACCAGTTCCGACCGAACGGAATGGGGTAACTCTCCGAGGTCACGATCAAGCAACAGGAAATTGCACCTCTTGTTCGATACCCAGTGGAACTTCGCATCCGGCTTTGAGAGGGCCTGCGAATCCAAGCTCAACCATTTCGGAGGAATAAATAAATCGCCACCGCAGACCCCTTCGTATGGAATATGCACTTCGCCACCCCAACGATCAGGTGCCAAATTCCCTTCTTGGTCAGGAAGAACCGGAGGTAAGCAGTCATCATCTTCCAATCCGGTGAAAACAGCCGTGACTCCGGGAATTCCTGAATCCGGCCCCATCAAACACAAGCCCTCCTGCAGCGGCAGGCCAAGCCTATCGGAACGCGCAACTTGCTCTTTGAATAACCCCTGCCAAAGCCGGAAATCCACCAGTGGGCAAGAAATCGAATGGATGTCGGGACGGGCAGCAAGGCTAAGGATGGCATCCCTGAGCTCTGGTTTGACGGTCTGTTTCAAGTCATCTCTCCTTTGCAGGCAGCAGTGCCATTGCGCACTGGTTAGGTTTCAGTTTCCATCATTGCGTGGATGCGAGCCAACGGTTGTTCAGTCCGGTGTCCTTGGCCTGGACGTGATCATCGTCGGGTTCAGGATCACCCCGCAAATCTCAATGCAGCGGATCAAACTCCGTCGTGAAGAGATAGATCAAATCCGCTTTCAACGCAGCAGCCAACGTGGCGCACGACACAATTGCTGCTGCTCCTCGATCACGCTCCAAACCAACTTTATGATTCACCTCCCTGTACACAGACGGAGCAGTTTGAAGTGATCGCCAGGTCGCATCAACCGACATTGACGACCTCGTTGGCGTCACGCACCCCGTCCACCGCGCCGCCCAGTTCAAACACCAAGTCGGGCCAGGCGCTGGTCGTCATGCCATCCAGCCCTGCCACCAGCGCTTCAACCAGCCCCAGGTCAACGCTGGGGGGCTTTTCTTCCGCGCTGCCGGAGAGCAGTTCGCGCACCCGCAGAACCGTGGACTGGAGGGCGCCTATCAGGCCCTCGGACTTGGCCAGCGACTCATAGGTGTCTCGTCGGGACATCAGGTACAGGAACGCCTCGACCACTTTGGACTCGGCATGCACAGTGCCTGCGTGCGTGGCCATCGCCAATTCAAGCCAGTCGACCAGCCCAACGCCCAAGCCGATCTGCCGCAGACCCACATAGGTAGATGGCCATTGGGATGCGGGCGTGATGCGCAGCCACTCGCTCACACCCAGCGGAGTCAGACCTTCGTAATGCTCCGATCTCGCCCAATAGCGCGAGTTCTGGTGGTCAATGATCTGGTCGCGTTTGCGCAGAAAGGCAGGAAGTGCAACGTCATCGGCTTGGCTGCGCAGGAAGGCGGGGATCTCCAGATCGTCCATGGAGCCAGACTGCAAAGACGATGCTTGGTTTTTTACCGTCCGCCAGACCGCTGGCACTGACATCACTTGCATATCGGGTGCATTACCGCCCACACGGCCTGCAAAAACCGCGCTGCTTCGCGAGAATCTCACCAACCCGGTGCCACCCCAGCCCGCCGGAACCATCTGTTGGACTTTTTGCAGCTCTGGCATATCGATGGCTTTCTCGCCATCGGCCCGTTCATACACCAGGAGGAAGTTGGTTTGGTCGGTCACCAACTGGTAGGCCACGGCCAGCGCAACGGCATCGGGTGTAGCGGCAGCCAAGGCATCTGCGTCAGTGGAACGCAGGCGCACGGCTGCAGCCATGCGCGGCAGCGTGTCGGCCGCCTCCAGTTTGCCCGCGAAGGCCGCGCAGCCAATCTCCTGCGGTGCCTCGTCCTCGGCACGCTTACCCAGCAGCCGTACCTGGCCTGAAGGAACTTGCCCCAGCAAGGCAAAGACGTTGACCGTGTCACCATCAAACACCGAGGGCAGCAGCGGCGACACCCACTCGGGCACCACGCCCGCTGGCCATTCGATGTTCAAGTCCGCCAGGCGCGGCGAGCGCAGGCGCGCAAACATCCGCAGGACGGCGGGCTCGACCGCCTCACCCGGCGCCACGAAGTCACAGGCCCCGCCCGTGGCCTCGGCCAGGCGACGCAGGTGCGTCTCGGCAGGGCTGCTGCCGATGCCCACGATAAACAAACGATGTCCAGAGTCTTTGGCCGACGCGATGGTGCTGTCGATGGCGCTGATTTCTCCATCGGTCACCAACAGCATGTCACTGCTGACCGTTTGGGCCAGGGCGAAGGTTGACGACAGGGCAGATTCCATTTCGGTGCCCCCCAGATCGGCCTCCAGCGCGCCCACCCAGCGCTGGGCGGCGAGCCTTGTCGTCTCTGTCGCCTTCCACAGACCGCGCGAGCGGTGCTCCACGGTGCTACCGAATCGGGACAAAGAATAACGGTCACCTGCACCCAATTGCCCAACGATGGCTTGCAAAGCCCGCTTTGCCGCATCAATGCTGTCACCCGCCATGGAGCCGGAGCAATCGACCAGGATCTTGACGGCGGTTGAGGCGTTGCCCTGCACAGCAATGCGCGGGCAAAAGCTGGCCAGGACGACTACACCGTCGGGTTTGACGCTGTCTCGTGCTGCAACGGCCATCGAGTCGTGGGCGAGCTGATCGACCACCAGGACAAAGTCCCGGTCCAAAGAGGCTTGGCGTGCCAGGGACACGGTCAGCACCGCGCCTGCATCCGCATTTCCGTGGGCAACACCAACCGGATGGCTGGGCGAGGCCACGCGGGCCTGCGCCAGATCGCCATGCAGCCGCAGTTCCAGTGCAAAGGGGTGTTCGGCCAGCAGGCTGTGGCTGGGCGTCTGGTGTGGCGACAGCCCGCCATCTTGCTGGGCATCGCCGTAGCGCGGCGCTATCACTGTAGGGATCAGCAGCCGCAGTCCGCGTTGCTCAAACTGCAGGGTCTGGGCGTAGCGCAGCGTGATGGTGCAATGTTCACCGGCAGCGAGGTTGCCCAGGTTCAGGCTGAAGCTGTGATCATGGTTCTTCTCCAGCATGATCGCGGCGTTGCCTTCGGATATGGCCTCCTCATAGCGCGCCTCGGCCTGCTTCTTCTCGACGACCGCGCCGGTGAGGTGCTTGTCGCCCAGCACAACATCAACGCCCAGCAAAACGGCGCCCCAGGGCAAGGGGAAGCTGTACACCACCTCCACGTTCTTGTCGCCCGGGTTGCAAAAGCGCTGCTCAACGCTGGCTTCGAACATCAAGCCGCGCAGGTCGCCCGAGAGCTTGACGCCCAGCAGGTTGACCGGCTGCCCGTTCTGCGTCTCCAGACGCGCACATTCACGCTGGTCCATGATCTTGCCCTTTCGTTGGTTTGTTCTGTGTCTCAGACGTTGGCGCGCTTTCTTCGCCACTGACATGGGCAAAGACCGCCATCACACCCTTGATGAATCGACGCACCTGCTCGGGTGACAGGCCCGCGCGTCCGGGCTCGATCACCAGGTCCACGCCGTCCGCCACCATCAGATGGCTGCGCACCTCGACCGAGCCAATAGCCCGCGCCCGTGGGGGAACCGGTGCCTGCTCACCGTAGAGCAGTTCACGAATGCGCTCCAGCGACACGCCTGCGGCTGTCCATTTCTTGATCAGCAGCAGTTGCTCAAGGTGGGCTGCGCTATAGCGCGCTGCGCGGGTCGCGCCCTCCGGGCGCTCGACCAAACCCATCTGGACGTAGTAGCGGATCGTCCGGGGTGGCAAATCCGCCAGCACGCACAGGTCGGCCAGTGAGTAGCCGGGTGTTGGCGATGAGGTGTCTGATTGCATGGATCAATTAAAACACCATAAATGTATAAATACAACTGTCTTAGTTTCGGGCTGTGGATCCGCCGACCCCTACGCACTACTCGGACTGGCATCATTCACGCCAACTGTCTCAGTTCATCAAAGATGTCCGCAGACACGAAAATGACCCCTGAAGTTTGGCGGCTCATCGGGGACGACCCCCGACCAAACCGCCCCGCTCCAGGGGCAAGGTGTACCTGCTGACTGCCCAGTTCAAAGGAACCGCAGCAGACTACCGAGACGTTGACGCGAAAATAGGTCGGTCAGCCCCATGCCGGAAATCCTTGCTCTAGCAGTGCTTTGCATACCGCCTCGGACAACCGAACGCCATGCACGTCATAGAGCAACTCGTGCCCTTGATCAGGCACGAATTGCTTGGCGGCATGCCTGCTTGGTGATCTTGTCGGTGGCTCGCTGAGCCATGGGGTCCGTGCCGGTGGCCAACAACTTGCGCGCTGCGCCCATGCCATCGCGCACCTGAGCAAGGAAAACGTCCGGGTCGGCGCCAACAGCTAATAGACAAAAAGCCCCGCAAACACTAGGTTTGCGGGGCTTATTAGGGGCTGTATGGGACTACGAAAAACCCGTTTTTGGCGAAAACGGCTGGAAACTCAAAGGTATGCGCTGGGCAACCGACGAGAGGTTCGAAGGCCGCCACGATGAGCTGGTGCAAGTCAGCTTGCGAGGCATTGCCGTCAAGCTTGGTTTTTTGCAGAAGGTGCTGAGCAGCTAAATCTGCTTCGCAAAATGCCGCTCAACGGACGGCGCTATGGGTTCGACGAATGTAGCCCCTACTCAGTGACCCAAGTCTCCAGCAACGGTAGATTTCGAGAAACGGCAACCGAACGGCAACCAGAGTGGCATCAGAAGCCACAAAGAAGAAAGGACTTAGAGTCTTTCAACTCTAAGTCCTTGATTCATATGGTGCGGCTGGCAGGAATCGAACCCACGACCCCTTGGTTCGTAGCCAAGTACTCTATCCAGCTGAGCTACAGCCGCTAAGTCCACAATTATAGACTGCTTTTCTGCATCCTGAAGCCACTGACAAAAGGAGCAACGCTCTTTTTGTCTCAATGGCTTAGGCAGGCATCTGGTGCCGATTGTCGGGATTGAACTGACGACCTACCGCTTACAAGGCGGTTGCTCTACCACTGAGCTAAATCGGCGAAGCCACCATTCTAAACGGTGATTTCCCACCCCGACGCCGGGCTCACTTCACGCGCTTGAGTGCCGGTCGGCGCTGCGCACCGTTACCCCCTTCAGGCGGGCGCGGCTCCTGGGGAGGCACTGCCTGCTCTGGGCGGCCCGGCTCAGGTACCAGCTTCACTACCGGCCTGGACTCTCCGGCTTCGCCGTCCATCCCGGACGGCAATGCGCTGGCGTCTTCCAAGCCGCCGGACAAATAATCGGTCGGCGGCGGAAATGCCATGCCCTGTCCATTTTCGCGCGCATAAATCGCAATCACGCGTCCCACCGGCACCAGGATGTCGCGAGGCTGCCCTCCAAAGCGCGCCTTGAACTCGATGAAATCATTGCCCAGTTGCAGACCGCTCGTCGCATCCATCGCGACATTGAGGATGATTTCTCCGTTGTTGACGTACTCCAGCGGAACACGCACCGACTCGTCGACCTTCACGGCGATATGCGGCGTCAAACCATTGTCGCTGCACCATTCGTGCAGCGCCCGAATCAAGTAGGGCCGGGTCGAGGTGGATTCCTGAGCGTTCATGAGCCTGCGCCCTTCTTACTTGCGCATGACCTTTTCGGACGGCGTGAGTGCCTCGATATAGGCCGGTCGAGAAAAGATGCGCTCGGCGTACTTGAGCAGGGGCGCAGCGTTCTTGCTCAGGTCGATTCCATAGTAGTCCAGGCGCCATAGCAGTGGGGCAATGGCCACGTCGAGCATGGAAAAATTTTCGCCCAGCATGTATTTGTTCTTCAGGAACACAGGAGCGAGCTGCGTCAAGCGGTCGCGAATGTGCGCACGGGCCTTTTCCAGCGCCTTCTCGTTGCCCTTGGTGGCGCGCGACTCCAGGCTGTTGACGTGCACAAACAACTCTTTTTCGAAGTTCAGCAAAAAAAGCCGCACGCGGGCCCGATCCACCGGGTCTCCCGGCATCAGTTGCGGATGCGGAAAGCGTTCGTCGATGTATTCGTTGATGATGTTCGATTCATAGAGAATCAGGTCACGCTCGACCAGGATCGGCACCTGGCCATAGGGATTCATCACCGCGATGTCTTCGGGCTTGTTGTAGAGGTCGACATCCCGAATCTCGAAATCCATCCCCTTTTCGAAAAGAACGAAGCGGCATCGGTGGGAAAAAGGACAGGTCGTACCCGAATAAAGCACCATCATGAAGCGAATCTCCTAAAAACCAAAAGAGTGGAACGCCGCCGGCGCCCACTCTCAGAACCTCGCCGCATCCGCGATGCGGCAGGGGAAAACCCCTGGACTACTTGACGTCTTTCCAGAACGCAGCATTGAGCTTCCAGGCAAGCACCGTCGTGAAGGCCAGGAAGATCAGTACCCAGACGCCGATCCGGACGCGGTCCTTTTGTGCGGGCTCGCCCATCCACTGCAGATAGCCGACCAGGTCCGCGATGGCTTCGTCGTACTGGGCGGGCGTCATGCTGCCGGCAGCCTTTTGCTCCCATCCCTTGAGCACGTGGACTTGCTGACCATGGCTCTCATGCTGCTCGAACATCGGCCGGTGGTCGCCCTGCAATTGCCACAGCGGGTTGGGCATGCCAACGCTGGGGAACACGATGTTGTTCCAACCCGTAGCCTTGGTGTCGTCCCGATAAAAAGTGCGCAAGAAGGTGTAGAGGTAATCAGCCCCGGTACCGCCCAGGCCGGCGCGCGAGCGTGCAATCACCGTCAGGTCGGGCGGGTTGGCGCCAAACCATTCTTTGGCGTCACGCGGATCGATGGTGGCCTTCATGGTCTCGCCGATCTTTTCGGTCGTGAACAAAAGGTTGTCCTTGATTTGCTGAGGCGTCAGGCCAATGTCGGTCAAGCGGTTGTAGCGCATGAACGCGGCCGAGTGGCAGCCCAGGCAGTAATTGACGAACAGCTTGGCGCCGTTCTGCAGCGCTGGAAGGTCATTGATGCGATTGGGCGCCTTGTCCAAAGGCACCCCCGCGCCGGCAGCGTGGGCAGCGCCAGCCAGAAGAGCCAGCGCCGCAGCGAACGAAACAATCAGTTTTTTCATGGTATGCGTCTCCGGCCTCAGTGTGCTGCGAAGATGACGCGGTCAGGCACCGGCTTGGGTTCGCCCAAGCGGCTCCACCACGGCATGAGCAGGAAGAAGCCGAAATAGAACAAGGTTCCCACCTGCGAGATACGCTCGCCTCCGGGCGACGGCGGCTGAACGCCCAGATAGGCCAGGACGAAGAAGTTGACGACGAACACGGCGTAGACGTACTTGTGCCAGCTCGGACGGTAGCGGATCGACTTGACCGGGCTGCAGTCCAGCCAGGGCAGGAAGAACATGATCACCACGGAGCCGCCCATGATCACCACGCCCCAGAACTTGGCATCGATGCTAAGCATCATCAGGACGCCCACCGCGGCGGCGGCGGCAATGATCGCCTTGACGATGACCGGCATGCGGCCCTTGATCACGCCAAAGCCGGCGCCCAGGACCACACAGGCGATCAGCACGTACACCATTTCCGTGGTGATGGCGCGCAGCATGGAGTAGTACGGCGTGAAATACCACACTGGCGCAATGTGGGCGGGCGTCTTGAGCGGGTCGGCCGGAATGAAGTTGTTGTACTCCAGGAAATAGCCGCCTGCTTCGGGCGCGAAGAAGATGACCGCGGTGAAAGCGATCAGAAACAGACAAACCCCCAGAATGTCGTGCACCGTGTAGTAGGGATGGAAGGGAATCCCGTCGAGGGGATGCCCCTTGTCGTCGCGCGGCGCGTTCGGGCCCTTGATCTCGATGCCGTCGGGATTGTTGGAACCCACGTCGTGCAGCGCGAGCAGGTGGGCCACCACGAGTCCAAGCAGCACCAGTGGCACGGCGATGACGTGGAAGCTGAAAAAGCGGTTGAGCGTCGCGTCGCCCACCACGTAGTCGCCGCGAATCAGCAAAGCCAGGTCAGGGCCGACAAACGGGATGGCGGAGAACAGGTTCACGATGACCTGGGCGCCCCAGTACGACATCTGGCCCCAGGGCAGCAGATAGCCCATGAAGGCCTCGGCCATGAGCGCAAGGAAAATCGCGCAGCCGAAGATCCATACCAGTTCGCGCGGTTTGCGGTAGCTGCCGTAGAGGAGCCCGCGGAACATGTGCAGGTAGACGACGATGAAGAACGCCGAGGCACCCGTGGAATGCATGTAGCGAATCAACCAGCCCCAGGGCACGTCGCGCATGATGTATTCCACCGAGCCAAAGGCCAGTGCGGCGTCTGGCTTGTAGTGCATCACCAGGAAAATGCCGGTCACGATCTGGATGACCAGCACCAGCAGCGCCAGCGAGCCAAAGATGTACCAGAAGTTGAAGTTTTTCGGAGCGTAGTACTCCGACATGTGAACGCGGTAGGCGTCGAACGCGGTTGGAAACCGGTTTTCAAACCAGTTGGTCAGCTTGGCGCCGGCCGAGGCGTTGGGAGAAATTTCCTTGAACACAGCCATGGTGCGGTCCCTCAGGCTTTCTTGTCTTCGCCAACGAGCAGGCGGGTGTCGGAGAGGTACATGTGCGGAGGCACTTCCAGGTTGTCTGGCGAGGGCTTGTTCTTGTACACGCGACCGGCCAGGTCAAAGGTGGAGCCATGGCAAGGGCACAGGAAACCGCCCGGCCAGTCGTCGGGCAGGGAGGGCTGTGCGCCGGGCGCAAAGCGGTCCGAAGGCGAGCAGCCCAGGTGCGGGCAGATGCCGACCGCGACAAAATACTCGGGTTTGATCGAACGCTGCTCGTTGCGCGCGTAGGGCGGCGTGAATTCGTCGGGCTTGCGCAGAGACTTGGGGTCGGCCAGTTCGCTGTCGTTCTTGGGCAACTCTGCCACCTGCTCAGGCGTGCGGCGCAAGATCCAGACGGGTTTGCCGCGCCATTCCACGGTCATTTTTTCACCCGGCTTGAGCGCGGAGATATCCACTTCGACTGCAGCGCCCGCGGCCTTGGCCTTCTCAGATGGCTGGAAAGAACTCACGAAGGGTACGGCGGTTGCCACGCCGCCCACCGCGCCAGCGCAGCCGGTCGCGATCAGCCACGTCCGCTTGCTGGAGTCGATTGGAGTGTCACTCATGGGGGTCCTTGATGGTCATCGCTGAGGTTGGGGAGACAACCTGAAATTGTAGCGGAGTGAAAACGACCGGTCCCGCATCTGGCGCCACAGACAGCGCGGTGTTTGACCCCAGGCAAGCTTGTGCGACGGGGCGCGCCTTCGGGGATACTGCCGGGCACCGACAACCAAAGGAGAAACGGATGGGCATGCTCAAGGAATTTCGCGAATTCGCCATCAAGGGCAACGTCATCGACCTGGCCGTGGGCGTGATCATCGGTGGCGCATTCAGCAAGATCGTCGACTCCGTCGTGAAGGATCTCATCATGCCGGTCGTAGGGCTGGTCTTTGGGAAGCTCGATTTTTCCAACCTGTTCATCGTTCTGGCCCGGGTGCCGGAAGGCACGCCGCGCACGCTGGACGCCCTGACGAAGGCGGGTGTGCCCGTGTTTGCCTACGGGCATTTCCTGACCGTTCTGGTCAATTTCATCATCCTGGCCGGAATCATCTTTTTGATGGTCAAGGAGATCAACCGCCTCAAGCGCGAGGCGCCGCCGCCGCCGCCAGCAGCAGCACCGGAAGACATCGTGCTGCTGCGCGAAATTCGTGACAGCCTCAAGAACTCCACGTCCAACGCCTGAAATCACTGCGCAGAAAGTCGGCGCGCCCAGCGCACGGCCTCGATCAGGCTGGATGCGTCCGCCCGGCCCGTGCCAGCGATGTCGAACGCCGTCCCGTGGTCCGGGCTGGTGCGCACCAGCGGCAGGCCCAGGGTGACGTTGACGCCCTTGTCCACGCCCAGGTATTTCACTGGAATCAGCCCCTGGTCGTGGTACATGGCCACGACCACGTCGAATTCGCCGGGGTGCGCCGGCGTGTTGCGGGCCCGCATGAAGACGGTGTCGGGCGCCCAGGGGCCGCTGGCGTCCAGCCCTTCGCTGCGCGCGGCGGCGATGGCCGGTGCGATCACGTCGATTTCTTCCCGCCCGAAAAGGCCGGCCTCGCCGGCATGCGGGTTGAGCCCGGCCACGCCGATGCGCGGCCTGCGGCCCAGGCTCTTGAACAGCGCTGCGTGGGTGATGCGCAAGGTCTGCAGGACGTTGTCGCGCGTGACGGCATCCAGCGCATCGCGCAATGCCATGTGGATGCTCACCAGCACCGTGCACAGTTCCTCGCTGGCCAGCATCATGCGTACGGGCATCTGGCCCCGCTGGACGCCGGCGTGCGCCGCCGCTTGTGCCTGCAGCAGTTCGGTGTGCCCCGGAAAGTCCACTCCGGCGGCGTGCAGCGCTTCCTTGTGCAGCGGCGCGGTCACCACTGCGGCGATGTCGCCGCGCAGCGCGGCCTGCGCCGCCCACACCACGCAGTCCGCAGCGGCGCGCCCGGCCTGCGCTGCCACGACGCCATAGGGCAAGGGGCCCGGCAAGCCGGCAAGCGGCAGCACGGGCAGACAGCGCGGCGGCATCTCGCGCGCCTGCGTCGGGGAGGCAATCACCGCTACCGGCAAATCGGCGATCCCCGGCTGGCGCACGCATGCGGCCGCGCGTCGCAGCGTGGCCAGCTCGCCGACGACGAAGGCGCCCTGCATCTGGTCTGGCGCATCGCGGAATGCCTTGGCAATGATTTCCGGTCCGATGCCCGCCGGGTCGCCCTGGGTGATCGCCAGGAGCGGCCGGGCGTCCGGGGCGCTGCATGGGGTGCTGCCAGGGGCGAAAACATCAGTCAAATCGGCCTCTAGCGCTTATCCATATTGAAAATATAGCTATCATTTTTATAATCTGCGTGGGCAGCTATGCCGGGTTGTCCACGTCAATGAAGCGGTGGGCAATGCCCAACTGCTCGGCTACGTGGGCGGCGACAGCCGGCGCCCCGAAGCGTTCCGTGGCGTGGTGGCCTGCGGCGATGAAGCTCACTCCCATTTCCCTGGCCAGATGGGCCTGCGGCTCGGAAATCTCCCCGGTAAGAAATGCCTGCGCACCCGCAGCGGCGGCGGACTCGAAATACCCCTGCGCGCCGCCGGTGCACCAGGCGACCCGGGCAATCGGCCCCGCATGGCCAGCGACGCAAACCGGTTCGCGGCGCAGCACCCTGGCTACCTGCGCGCACAGCTCGGCGTTGCTGGCGTACTGCACCTGGGCCAGGAAGCCGAGGTCTTGGTCGCCAAAGTGCGCGTCCGCCGTCCAGCCCAGTTCCGCCCCCAGGCGGGCGTTGTTGCCCAGCGCAGGGTGCGCATCGAGCGGCAAGTGGTAGGCAAACAGGTTGATGTCGTGCGCCAGAAGGCGCTGCAGGCGCTGCTTCATCCAGCCGGTCACCCGGCCGTCCTGGCCACGCCAGAACAGGCCGTGGTGCACCAGAATGGCGTCCGCCTGGGCTTCGATGGCGGCGTCGATCAGCGCCAGACTGGCGGTGACGCCGCTGACCAGCAGACGCACCGTGTCCTTGCCTTCCACCTGAAGGCCGTTGGGCCCGTAGTCCTTGAACTTTTCGGGCTGCAGCAGCGTGTCCAGGCTGTGCAGCACGCGAGCGCGCGATGTGTTCATGGCGCTATTGTGGCCTGCGCTGCGCGACAATAGGCCCCGCGCGCAACCGGCCGGCCTGCGCTTTTCTTTTTTTCTACTGCCTCCCCATGAAACGCCTCTGGCTGCTTTTTTCGCAAACCCTGACGGTTCTCGTCGCTGCCTGGTTCGTGGTGGCCACCTTGCAGCCAGGCTGGCTGCGCGGCGTGAACCTGCCGGGACGCACCTCGGTGTCACTGCTGCAAGCTCCGCCCACCCAGCCCGGCGAACCCATGCCGGGGAGCTTCAGCGGCGCGGCGCGCAAGGCGGCGCCCGCGGTGGTCAGCATCACGGCAAGCAAGGCGCCTGTGCGCGACCCGCGCAGCGACGACCCGTGGTTCCAATTCTTCTTTGGCGACCAGGCCAACCGGCCGCAGGTCGGCCTGGGCAGCGGCGTCATCGTCAGTCCCGAGGGCTACATCCTCACCAACAACCACGTCGTCGACGGCGCCGACGAAATCGACGTAACGCTCTCCGACAGCCGCAAGGCGCGGGCCACGGTCATCGGCACCGATCCGGAGACTGACCTGGCCATTCTGAAAATCGAACTGGACAAACTGCCCGTGATCGTCCTGGGCGACTCCGACACGGCCCAGGTCGGTGACCGCGTGCTCGCCATTGGCAACCCCTTCGGCGTGGGCCAAACCGTGACCAGCGGCATCGTCAGCGCCCTGGGGCGCAGCCAGCTGGGCATCAACACCTTCGAAAATTTCATCCAGACCGACGCCGCCATCAATCCTGGCAACTCGGGTGGCGCGCTGGTGGACGTCAACGGCAACCTGCTGGGCATCAACACGGCCATCTATTCCCGTTCGGGAGGCAGCCTGGGCATCGGGTTCGCCATTCCCGTCTCCACGGCAAAAATGGTGCTCAGCAGCATCACCACCACAGGTCAGGTCACGCGCGGCTGGATCGGGGTGGAGCCGAGCGAGCTCTCGCCTGAGATGGCAGAGACCTTTGGCGTCAAGGCCACATCGGGCGTGCTGATCACCGGTGTCCTGCAGAACGCGCCCGGCGCGCACGCGGGCCTGCGGCCGGGTGACGTCATCACCGAGGTCGCGGGCAAGCCGGTGGTCAGTGTTGCCGGGCTGCTCAGCACGGTGGCAGCCCTGGTGCCGGGTGAAGCGGCCCGTCTGCGCGTGCAGCGCGGTGACCAGGATCTCACCCTGGAAGTGGTGCCCGGCGTGCGCCCCAGGCAGCGGCGTGCGCCGCTAAGAAGATAAAAATGATAGCTGCCGAGGCTTTCCAGCCTTGCGCTAGCCGCCTATTTGTCCCAAAAAACGCGGCACTTGAGCCGCATTAGGGGCCAGACGCTGCCTCTTCGCCCTCTTCGGGCGCCTTGGTATGGCGAATGAAAAGCTGCGCGGCCCAAATGCCCACCTCATAGAGCAGCACCATGGGAATGGCCAGCGCCAGCTGCGACACCACGTCGGGCGGCGTCACAATGGCCGCGATGATGAACGCGAGCACGATGAAATAGCCACGGAAGTTTTTGAGCTGTGCCACGCTGACCATGCCCAGCCGCGCCAACACGATGACCACGATGGGCACTTCGAACGCCAGCCCGAAAGCAATGAACATGGTGAGTACGAAGCTCAGATAAGCCTCGATGTCAGGCGCGGCGGTAATGCTCTTGGGCGCAAAGCTCTGGATAAAGGCAAAGACCTTGCCAAACACCAGAAAGTAGCAGAACGCCACGCCGAACAGAAAAAGCAAGGTGCTGGAGACCACCAGGGGAAGCACCAGCTTCTTCTCGTGCATGTACAGGCCGGGGGCAATGAATCCCCAGATCTGCCACAGCACCACCGGCAGGGCAATCATGAAGGCCGACATCAGCAGAATCTTGAGCGGCACCATGAACGGGGAAATCACCGACGTGGCGATCAACGTGGCTCCCTTGGGCAGGTGCGCCACCAGAGGAGCAGCCAGCAGATCGTAGAGCGCGCCGGGCCCGGGAAAGAAGAACAGCACAGCCGCCACGACGCCCACCGAGACGATGGCCTTGACCAGCCGGTCGCGCAGCTCCATCAGGTGCTGCACAAAAGGCTGCTCGGTACCGGCAAGCTCGTCGTCTGGGGAAGGGGTCTGGGCCATGGTCAGGAGGTGCCGGGCTGCTTGCGCCCAAAGCCGCGCGGCTGGCGGCGCAGCGGTCAGTGAAATTTCTGGGGACGGTAGCGCGCCACGCGCGCCGCGCCCGATTGCGCCTTGGTGCGAACCCCTGCGCGCGACTTGTACCACTGTGGCATGGCGCCGCGCTTGAGGCGCCAGTTCTTGCCCGGATTGCGGTAGGTGGGCACGACGCTGCTCTGCGCGGCGCCGAGGTAGCCGGCGTTGGCCGTATCGGCCGCCTGCGCCGCGGCAGCGATGTCGCGCTCGAACTCGCTGGCGCTGGTATGGATGGTCTGCTCGACGTCGCGGGCGGCGTTCTCCACCGTGTCCTTCATCTTGCGCAGTTCGTCGAGTTCCATCGAGCGGTTGACCTCGGACTTGACGTCGGCCACGTAGCGCTGCGCCTTGCCCAGCAAGGTGCCCACGGTGCGGGCGACGCGCGGCAGTTTCTCGGGCCCGACGACGATCAGCGCCACCACGCCGATCAAGGCCATTTTGGAAAGCCCGATGTCAATCATGCGCCTGGGTCCGCCTGCAGCAGATCAGCTTTTTTGCTTGGCTTGCACATCCACGGTGGACGGGTCTTGCGCCGCCGACGCATTGGTGACCTGCGAGGGCGCAGGGGGCACGGCGGCATCGTCGGCGGAACCATCGCGCATGCCGTCCTTGAAGCCCTTGACCGCGCCGCCCAGGTCCGAACCCATGTTCTTGAGCTTCTTGGTGCCAAACACCATCACCACGATCAGCAGCACGATCAGCCAGTGCCAGATGGAAAAAGAGCCCATGAGAATCTCCTAAGGAATGCAGACCATTTTAGACGGCGTCGACCAGCTCACTTGCAGACAGCTTGCAACAACCCTTTGGCGCGGGACGCGCTCACCCCTTCAACCAGGGACGGGGACCCCCCATGACGTGCATGTGCAGGTGGTCCACCTCCTGGCCGCCTTCCCGTCCGGTGTTGACCACGATGCGAAAGCCTCCCTGCGGATACGGCCTGCAGCCCTGCTCCAGCGCCAGGCGCGGCGCCAGGGCCATCATGCGACCGAGCAGCGCCGCATGGCGCGGCTCCACCTGGGCCATGGAAGGCAGATGCAGGCGCGGGACGATGAGGAAATGCACGGGTGCGTGCGGGTGGATGTCGTGGAAGGCAAAGAGTTCCTCGTCCTCGTAGACCTTGCGGGAGGCAATCTCGCCAGCGGCAATCTTGCAGAAAAGACAGTTGGGATCGTGCATCAGAGCGTTTATGCAAAAAGTCAGAGGTTTTGTGTCAGGTGCAGCGTGGCGCGCACCCCCAGGTCCTGGCGATGCGCCGCCAGCCACGCGACTCCCGCCGCGCGGCCGCGTTCGAACAGCTTGTGCAAAAAGCCCCCATCGGCCTGCGCCTTGCTTGCAGCGCCAAACTCGGACAGGGCCGCGCCGCCGTCGATGCGGTGCATGCGGATGTCCTTGTAGACCTTGGGGTCGAGCTTGCCTTCGTGCAACAGCCGCCGCACGAATTCGATGGCGCGCAACTCCGCCAGCAGGCAGGCGTTGAAGTTGATTTCGTTCATGCGGTCCATGATTTCTGGCACCGTATCGGGCACGTCATCGTGCGCAATCGGGTTGATTTGCACCAGCAGGATATCCCGGCAATCGGCTTCGTAGATGAGCGGGTACAAGGCAGGGTTGCCGGAATAGCCGCCGTCCCAATAGGCCTGGCCGCCAATGTCCACCGGCCGAAAGACCATGGGCAGACAGGCCGAGGCCATGACGGCGGCTGCGCTCAACTGCGCGCCGGAAAAAATTTCGCCGCGGCCGGTGCGCACGTTGGTCGCGCAGACGAACACGCGCGGCACGCCCGCAGGTGCGGCTGCAAGGCGCTCGAAATCGAACTCGCGCTCGAGCAAGCTGCGCAGCGGGTTGATGTCAAGCGGGTTGATCTGCGCGGGCGCCAGCCAGGGCGTCATCCACGCCACGGCGGGCAGCACCATGGGGCCGCCCCAGCCGGGCCCGGCCAGCGCCCCAATCCCGTCCCAGAGCCGCGCCAAGGCGGCGCGAGCGAGACGCGCGCCTTCGGCGCGGACCTCTGCCGCGTCCCCGGGATGCGCCGCAGCCTGCGCAAAGCCGTGCGCCAGTGCGACGGCGTTCATGGCGCCCGCGCTGGTGCCGCTGATACCGTCGATGTCGATGCGCCCGTCTTCCAGCAGGGCGTCGAGCACGCCCCAGGTCAGCGCGCCGTGCGAACCGCCGCCTTGCAGCGCCAGGCTGAGCGTGTGCCGGCCATCCGCCGAATCAGGCATTCAATGCGCGACGATTGCTCATCGCCACCATGCCGCGCACGATGCGGTACAGGAACCACAGCGAAATCAGGCACCAGGCGATCCAGCCGGGGAGGAAGAACAGCAGCCACAGCGGCGCGGTGACGATGTACAGCACACCCGCCCAAATCACGGTGCGGATGCGCCAGGAAAAATGGCTGGCCTGCCAGGTGCCTGCGGCGTCGGAGCGCTTGACCAGGTCGATGATGAGCGCAATCACCAGCAGCAAGGCCCCGGGCTGCGCGCCCGGAATGACCGCGCCGAGCGCGACGATGAGGTGCAGCGCATAGCTCAGCCAGCCCCAGGCCATCAGTCCCTCGGCCCGCTGGTCCTGGTCTGCAATGTCGATGATGTCACTCATGGTCGCTCCTCCCGCGTGGCCCGCGCCTCTGCCTTGCGCAAGGCCTTTTCCTCGATGCCGCTGGTGCCGGCGCGGCGCTCCAGCTCGCTGATCACATCCTGCGGCGACGCGCCGTAATGCGCAAGCGCCACCATACAGTGAAACCAGAGGTCGGCCACCTCATTGACCAACCTGGATCGATCGCCGCCTCGGTCCAGGTCTTTGGCAGCCATGACCACTTCGGTCGCTTCCTCGCCGATCTTCTTCAGGAATGCATCGGGGCCCCGATGCAGCAAACGCGCCACATAGCTCGTGTCGGGGTCGCCGCCCTGCGCCGGTTTGCGGCTCTCGATGGTCGCAGCCAGGCGGGCCAGTGCGCCCTCGTCGGCAGAAAGATCGGTGGTTCGGGTCATGCAGATTACTTGTAGATGCAAGCCGGGTCTTTCAAGACCGGCTCGGTGGCCTGCCACTGCCCGTCCTTGAGAACGCGGTAGAAACAGCTGTGCCGGCCGGTATGGCAGGCAATGCCGGGTTCGTGCCCGCGCTGGGTGACGCTGAGCAACACCACGTCCTGGTCGCAGTCGATGCGGATGGCGTGCACGTCCTGCACATGGCCCGATTCCTCGCCCTTGAACCAGAGCTTGCCGCGCGAGCGGCTGAAGTAGACCGCACGACCCAGCGCGGCGGTTTTCTGCAGGGCTTCGCGGTTCATCCAGGCGAACATCAATACGTCGCCGGTACCGCGCTCTTGCGCAATCACCGGCACCAGCCCTTGGGCGTCCCATTGCACTTGGTCGAGCCAGTCCATGGGCATCTCAGCGCAATGGCAGCGCCGCCGACTGCAGGGCGCGCATGGCGCCTGCGCCCAGCGCCGCGCCAAAGCGCCTGGCCAGGCGCTCGGCGACATTTTCGCGCCGGGTGTAGTCGATCACTTCCTCCGCCTTGACCACGTCGCGCGCCACCTGGTCCAGGCTGCCGATCTGATCGGCCAGGCCCATGTCGATGGCTTGCTGGCCCGTCCAGAACAGGCCGCTGAAGGTTTCCGGGGTTTCCTTCAGGCGATCGCCCCGCCCGGCCTTGACTGCAGCGATGAACTGTTGGTGGATCTGGTCGAGCATCTTTTGCGCAAAGTCGCGCTGCTTTTCCGTCTGCGGGCTGAAGGGGTCGAGGAAGCCCTTGTTTTCGCCCGCAGTGAGCAAGCGGCGCTCGACGCCGAGCTTGTCCATGGTACCGGTAAAGCCAAAACCGTCCATCAGCACGCCAATGCTGCCGACAATGCTGGCCTTGTTGACGAAAATGTCGTCGGCGGCGGCGGCGATGTAGTACGCCGCAGACGCACAGGTTTCCTCGACCACGGCGTAGACCGGTTTGTTGTGCTTGGCCTTGAGGCGCACGATTTCGTCGTTGATCATGCCCGCCTGCACCGGGCTGCCGCCGGGCGAATTGACCAGCAACACCACGGCCTGCGAGCCTTCGTCCTCGAAGGCGCTGCGCATGGCGGCCATCACGTACTCGGCGCTGGCATCGGTGTCCGAGGCGATTTCGCCCTTGATTTCCACCACCGCCGTGTGCGGGCTGCTTTTGCTGGCAGTGCCCATGTCGCGCGAAAAGACGGCCCAGGCGATGGCTCCGACCAACGCCAGCCAAAGCAGGCGTGTGAAGGTGCGCCAACGGCGGGCGGCGCGCTGCTCGCGCACGGTGGCCAGCACCAGTTCTTCCAGCACGCCGCGCTCCCAGCCGCTGGAGGCGGCGGCTTGTTTGACTTCTGAATTCATAGCATCCTTTTCCCACAGGTCGGGCGCTGGCGGGTATTTTTCATTGGAACTTGTGTTCGGGTCCTTGGCGTCTGTCATGTCACCACCCGGGAGGCTGGAGTTGGGGGGAAGTATGCCAGCGCACCCGTCCAGCCTGTTCGGACACGGTGATTTTCACCAGGCCGCGCCGGCAGGGACCGGCCACGCAGTGGCCGCTGGCTGGGGCGTACATGGCACCGTGGGTGGCACACATCAGCCAATGGCCGGTGGAATCAAAGAACTGGCCCTCGACGTAATCCATTTCCATGGGCACGTGGCCACAGCGGTTCAGGTAGGCCTGTACCTGGCCTTGGTAGCGCACCGCGAAGGCGCGGCAGGCCTGGCCCAGATAGACCACGTCAAAGGCCACGGCCGCGCCGCTGTCGGCCAGGGCGTCGCTGGCGCACAGGTCCTGCGCTCCATCCTCGCTCATGCGTTGTGCTCCAGCCAGGCGGCCAGATCGGCCACGGAATGCGCCACGTAGCGCGGCGCCAGCGCGGCAAAGGCCTGGCTCTCGTGGGCGCCGTAGCTCACCCCGACGCTGGCACAGCCTGCGCTTTGCGCCATCTGCAGGTCGTGCGTGGTGTCGCCAATCATCAGCACGCGCTCGGCCGGCACGCCAAACTCCGCCATCAGCTCCTGCAGCATCAGCGGATGCGGTTTGCCAGCGGTCTCGTCTGCCGTGCGCGAGCCGTCGAACATGCCGCGAAGCTGCGCGCTGTGCAGCGCCTCGTCCAGCCCGCGCCGGCTCTTGCCGGTGGCCACCGCCAGCAGGTGGCCGCGGGCGCGCAAACGCTCAAGCAGTGGGAGCACGCCCTCGAAGAGCACCAGATCGTCCTGTTGGCGCGCGTAGTGATAGCGGTAGCGCAGGCCCAGCTCGGGGTATTTTTCCGGAGGCACGTCAGGGGCCGCATGGGCGAGCGCCTGGGCCAGCGCCATGCCGATGACATAGCTTGCGGCCAGGTCACTCGGGCGCTCACCGCCCACGTCGCACACCGCCTCCTGAATGCAGCGCACGATGATGGCGGTCGAGTCGAACAAGGTGCCATCCCAGTCGAAAGCAATGAGGTCAAAGCGCCGTGGTGGCAGGGAATCGGTCATGAAAGCGGACAAAAAGTGGACAGATCAGGCGGCAGCGGTGCCATCAGCTCGCTGCGCTGCCCCGTCACGGGATGGGTGAACTGCAATCGCCAGGCGTGCAGGTACATGCGCTTGAGGCCGTGCCGCTGCAAGCGGCGGTTGAGCTCAAAGTCGCCATATTTTTCGTCCCCGGCAATGGGGCAGCCCTGGCTGGCCAAGTGAACACGAATCTGGTGCGTGCGGCCGGTCTTGATCGTTACTTCGAGCTGAGAGAATTCCGGCAGACCGGCTTCGGGGCGCGCCGGCAGGCGCTGGCGCAGCTTGACCAGTGTGATCGAGCGCATTCCGTCCGGATCATCCGCCGTGGTGGTGCGCACGCGGCGCTCGCCATCCGCCTGCAAGTATTTGTGCAACGGCGTGTCGATGACCTTTTTATTCGCCTGCCAGGCGCCCACGACCAGCGCCAAATAGGTTTTTCCGGTCTCGCGCTCACGAAACTGTTCTTGCAGGTGGGTCAGTGCGCTGCGTTTTTTGGCGATCAGCAAGATTCCGGAGGTTTCCCGGTCCAAGCGGTGCACCAGTTCTAAAAAGCGCGCTTGTGGCCACGCCTGGCGCAACTGCTCAATCACGCCAAAGCTCACTCCACTACCGCCATGCACGGCCACGCCGGCCGGCTTGTCGATGGCAAGCATTGCGTCGTCATCAAGCAGGATGGGAAATTCGCGCGCTGGCGCCGGGTGCGCGGCCTTTTCCTCGATTCGGTCGGACACACGCACCGGCGGCACGCGCACCAGGTCGCCTTCTTGCAAGCGCGTATCGGCGCCCGCCCGCCCCTTGTTCACGCGCACCTCGCCACTGCGGATGATGCGGTAGACATGCGTCTTGGGCACGCCCTTGAGTTCGCGCAGCAGAAAGTTGTCCAGCCGCTGACCGGCCGAATTGGCGTCTACGGCTTGAAAACGTACGACCGGCGCTACCGGGTGCGCGGTCGGCGGCGCCGAGTGCGCGGAGGGTTTGGCCCCTATAATCTGTTTCACCTGCGCACTATTTTGTAAGTGGTTGATTTGTCTGAATTTTAGTCGACACAACTATTTCCCTTGCGCAGGCAGGTCGATGCCAGCGCGCGTCGCACTTGCAGATGACAGGCCAATTGCCTGCCATGGCCGGTGCCTCGCTCGGAGGGCGGACACATTGAAACACCGATACGGAATACTGAGTTTGCAGGCGCTCCCACGAGGCAGGGCCTGCCAACGGATCGAAGCGAAACATGCTGGCTCTGGTAATGCGATGGATCTCTCTCTGGCAATGGCGTCTGCCTTTGTCATGGGCGTCCAATCGTGCTCCAGCGCTTGTCACACCTGCGCAGGCAGCTACTCTTTCAGTAGTATTCATGCCCTCCCCCAGGCTCGCCCCCTTCCACGCGCCCCCGCCCCTGCCGCTCTGCTAAGCACAGCGTCATTGGCGACTTCGGCAATTCCCTTCGTTTCAAGGCGTCCGTCCAGGCACCGTTGGCTTTGCGCAGCGCTTTAGGCGCGCGCAAGCTGTTGTTTGGATTTTTGGGCTCAGGCCGCATGCAACCCCGGTTGCCGCGCTGCCGGCCCCGCCACTCTGAGAAGGAAACGCATCATGAAACGGATGCTGATCAATGCCACGCAGCCTGAAGAGCGCCGCCTGGCCATCGTCGACGGACAAAAACTCCTCGACTACGAAATCGAGATCGAAGGGCGCGAACAGCGCAAGGGCAACATCTACAAGGCCGTCGTCACGCGCGTCGAGCCCAGTCTGGAAGCCTGCTTCGTCGACTACGGCGAAGACCGCCACGGCTTCCTGCCGTTCAAGGAAATCTCCAAACAGTATTTCGCCCCCGGTGTCTCGCCCAGCCAGGCGCGCATCAACGAGGTCATCAAAGAAGGCCAGGAGCTGCTGATTCAGGTCGAGAAGGAAGAGCGCGGCAACAAGGGTGCAGCCCTGACGACCTTCATCTCGCTGGCCGGCCGCTACGTGGTGCTGATGCCCAACAACCCGCGCGGCGGCGGCGTTTCGCGCCGCATCGAGGGCGAGGACCGCGCCGAGCTCAAGGAGAACATGGACCAGCTGGAATACCCCAACGGCATGTCCATCATCGCCCGCACCGCCGGCATCGGCCGCAGCGCGCCCGAGCTGCAGTGGGACCTGAACTACCTGCTGAAACTCTGGAACGCCATCGACGGCGCGGCCCAGGGCGGCAAAGGCGCCTTCCTGATTTACCAAGAATCGAGCCTGGTGATTCGCGCCATCCGCGATTACTTCAACAACGACATCGGCGACATCCTCATCGATACCGACGACATCTACGAGCAGGCGCAGCAATTCATGGCGCACGTCATGCCCGAGCATGCCGCCCGCGTGAAGCGCTACCGCGACGACGCCGCGCTGTTTTCCCGCTTCCAGATCGAGCACCAGATCGAGTCGGCCTACGCCCGCACCGTGCAACTGCCCTCGGGCGGCGCCATCGTGATCGACCACACCGAGGCGCTGGTCAGCGTGGACGTGAACTCGGCCCGCGCCATCAAGGGCGGCGACATCGAGGAAACCGCCACCCGCACCAACCTCGAAGCCGCCGACGAAGTGGCGCGCCAGATGCGGCTGCGCGACCTGGGCGGCCTGATCGTCATCGACTTCATCGACATGGAAGAGTCGAAGAACCGCCGCGAAGTCGAAAACCGCTTGCGCGACGCGCTGCGCCAGGACCGCGCCCGCGTGCAGTTCGGCACGATTTCCAAGTTCGGCCTGATGGAAATGAGCCGCCAGCGCTTGAAGCCTGCGCTCAGCGAAGGCTCGTCCATCCCCTGCCCGCGCTGCGGCGGCTCCGGCCACATCCGCGACACCGAGTCTTCGGCGCTGCAGATCCTGCGCATCATTCAGGAAGAGTCCATGAAGGACAACACCGCCGCCGTGCACTGCCAGGTGCCTGTGGAGGTGGCCAGCTTCCTGCTGAACGAAAAGCGCACCGAGATCGCCAAGATCGAACTCAAGCAGCGCATCAACGTGTTGATGGTGCCCAGCAAGGCACTGGAAACCCCCAACTACAAGCTCGAGCGCCTCAAGCACGACGATCCGCGTCTGGACCATGTGGAAGCGAGCTATTTGCTGGCCGACCAGGAAGAAGACCCCACGGCCGTCACCCGGCGCTCACAGGAGCCCACCAACAAGCAGACCCCGGTGATCAAGGGCGTGCTGCCCGACGCGCCCGCACCGCAAGCGGCGCCGCGCGCCGAAGGCGAAGTGCGCGCCGCACGCGGCAGCGCACGGCCCGCTGCGGCCCCTGCCCCCGCGCCGACGGCGCCGCCCGCAAGTCCACCGGTTCTGCGCGCGCCCGAGCCGGGTTTCCTCAGCTGGCTCAAGAACCTCTTTGGGATGGGCGAGCCCGCTCCCACGGTCGCACCGCCCCCGCCTGCGCCGGCGCCCGCCGCGCCTGCACGCGAACCCCGCCGCGAGGGACGCACGGGCGAGCGCAGCCGGCGCGGCGCCGGCCGCGACGCGCCACGCGATGGCAGCCGGGACGCCCAGAGCGAAGGCCGTGGCGAGGGCCGCAGCCGCTCGCGCGGCGAACGCGCCAACGGCGAAGTGCGCACCGCACGCGACGGCGAGCGCACGGACGGCCGCGCCGAGCCGCGCGCACGCAGCCGCAACGGCCGCGGCGACAACGACGGCCGCAGCGCCTCTGGCGCCGCGGGCGGCGCAGCGGTTGCCGACCCGGTCGTGGCCCAGGGCGTGCAAGCGCCGGGATCCGCCGGGGGAGACGAAACCCGCGGCGAGCGCCCGGCGCGCAGCACCGAAGCGCGACGCGAACGCGGGGAAGGCAACGGCCGGCGCGAGCGCACCCCACGCGGCGAGGCGCGCGAGCGCACGGCGCGCAGCAGCGAGGCGGCAGCCACGCAGACCCCCGACTTTGCCGATACCGCACCCATCGAATCGCTGCCGGACATCGACCTCTCGGCCACTGAAGGGACCCAGACCGCTGCCGAGCCACAAGAGCGCCGCGAGCGCCGCTCGCGCGACCGCTACGGGCGCGACCGCCAGCGTGGCAACCGCCAGGACGCGGCTCCCGCGGCCCAAGGCGACATGATGTCTTTTGACGCCCCGGTGCCCCCCGCCCCGCAAGCCGACGAAGAGGCACCACGGCGCAGCTACTTTGCCGCCGCTGCCCCGGCTGCCGAGCCTGCGCCGGCCACCAGCGAGGCCCGGGCCACGCCGCCTGTTGGCATCCCCCCGACCCCCGAGGCTGCGCCCGAGCCCGCAAAGCGCATGGCCGAGCCGACCGGGGCAGCGATCACCCCGGCGCCTGCACCCGGCCCGTTGCCCGCACCAGAAGCCGCCCCGGCCCCGGCGCCATCGACCCCCCGCGCCATGCCGCCGATCTCGCCCTACAGCTTGCCGGTTGACGAGATGCAGCAACTGGCCGCCCAATCGGGCCTGCAGTGGGTGGGCTCCGATGCCGCCAAAGTGGCTGCAGCCCAGGCCGCTGCAGCAGCCCAGCCGCAGCCGGTGCGCGTGCCGCGCGAGCGTCCGCCAGTGCCCGCGCCGGACGAGGCCCCGCTCGTGCTTGTGGAAACCCGCCGCGACCTGAGTGAACTCAAGCTCCCCTTCGACGAGCCGCGCGGCTGAGCCTGCTGCGGGCACCGCCCGCCACCGTACGCCGCTCTCGCCCCAGCGCGAGGCGGCGTTTTTTCATTTGGAGAGTCCATGTTGATCCTGCTGTCGCCCGCCAAGTCACTCGATTTCGACACGCCGCTGCCGCCCGGCCTGGGGCACACGCTGCCGGCTTTTCCCGCACAGGCCCGCGAGCTGGTGGGCATTCTGCGCGGCTTGGCGCCGCAGGAGCTGGCCTCGCTGATGCACATCAGCGACGCGCTGGCGGCGCTGAACGTGGCCCGCTACGCCCACTTTCGCGCCCGACCGGGGCCAGCCCACGCGCGCCAGGCGCTGCTGGCCTTCAACGGTGACGTCTACGACGGACTGGAAGCTCGCAGCCTGGGCGCCACGGACCTCGACTGGGCGCAAGAGCACCTCGCCATCCTGAGCGGCCTCTACGGCGTGCTGCGGCCGCTGGACCGCATCCAGCCCTACCGCCTGGAGATGAGCACCCGCCTGGCAACGCCCCATGGCGCCAACCTGTACGCCTTCTGGGGCGCGCAGATCGCCCGCCACCTGGACCAGCGGCTTCGCAAGCAGGGCGGCGAACCCCTGGTCGTGAACCTGGCATCGCAAGAGTATTTCAAGGCCGTGGACCGCCAGGCACTGCGCGCGCGCGTTGCCGAATGCGTGTTTGAAGACTGGCACGCCGGCGCGTGGAAGGTCATGGGTTTTCACGCCAAACGCGCACGCGGGCGGATGGCGCGCTTTGCCATCGTGCAGCGGGCCGAGCGGCTCGAGGACCTCCAGGGCTTCGACGCGGACGGCTACGCTTTCGCTCCTGCCGCCTCGCATGCCCAACGGCTGGTGTTTCGCCGCCGCGGCGCATGAGTGCGAACCGGCGAATGCGGTAAAAAGGCGCCATGGACGAGAGCCCTTCTTTCTCCACCGACGGCGCCCGTTCGGACGCCCACCCCTCCGACGCGGTGCGACGCTGGGTGGACGAGCAGCGGGCTGCGGGGGTGCAGCGCGCGGCCATGCACGCGGCCTTGACCGCTGCCGGCTGGGAGGCCGCTGCGGCCACGGCACTGCTTGGCCATGTGCTGGACGGCGCCCACGAACCCCCGCCCGCGCCGACCCGCGTGCCAGGACCCGACCTGTCCGGGGCGCTGCCGGTGCTGCAGGCCGCCGGACACGCGGTCGGGGTGCAGATCGCCATCGATCGCCCGCCGCTCGTGGTGTTTTCGCAATTGCTCAGCGCAGACGAATGCGCCGCGCTGATCGGCGCGGCCCGGCCACGCCTGGCGCGCTCGCTCACCGTACAAACGCAGACCGGCGGCGAAGAGATCAACGCCGACCGCACCAGCGAAGGCATGTTTTTTCAGCGCGGCGAGAACGCCGTGGTGCAGCGCCTGGAAGAGCGCATCGCCGCCCTGCTGCACTGGCCGGTGGACCACGGCGAAGGTCTGCAGGTGCTGCGCTACGGACCGGGCGCGCAGTACAAGCCGCACTACGATTATTTTGACCCGCAGGAAGCCGGCACGGCCAGCATGCTGCGCCGCGGCGGCCAGCGCGTCGCCACGCTGGTGATGTACCTCAACACCCCGCAGGCAGGCGGGGCCACGGTATTTCCCAGCCTGGGCCTCACCGTCTCGCCCCAGCGCGGCAACGCGGTGTTCTTCAGCTACGACCGGCCCCGTCCCGACACGCGCACGCTGCACGGCGGCGCGCCCGTGCTCGCGGGCGAAAAGTGGATTGCCACGAAGTGGCTGCGCGAGCAAAAATTTGAGTGAAAATGGCCTCTAGCGCTCATTAAATAAGCGTCTGTAGCTATTGTTTTTGTAGTTTTCATGAACACCCCTGAACAATCCCCGTTGGGCAAGGACAGCGCCACACCCGAGCACTACGACCCAGCGCTGCTGTTCCCGATCCCCCGCGGCGCCAAACGCGCCGAGATCGGCGTCGGTGCCCAGCCACGCTTCTTCGGCGCCGACCTGTGGACCGCATTCGAACTCTCCTGGCTGAATCCGCGCGGCAAGCCGCAGGTGGCGCTGGCGCACCTTACCGTGCCCTGCGAGTCGCCCAACATCATCGAGAGCAAGTCGCTCAAACTCTACCTGGGCAGCTTTGCCAACACGCCCGTGGCCAGCGCCCAGGAAGTCGCTGCGCGCTTGCGTGCGGATCTGTCCGCAGCAGCGTGGCAGGGCTCGGAGCCAAGCGGCAGTGTGGGCGTGCGCCTTTTGCTGCCCGAGCAGTTCGAGCGCGAGGCGGTGCAGGAACTGGACGGCCTGAGCCTGGACCGGCTGGACATCGAATGCAGCCGCTACACCCCGGCGCCCGACCTGCTCAGCGCGGCATTCGACGAGGCGCCGGTCAGCGAGGTGCTCACCAGCAACCTGCTCAAGAGCAACTGCCTGGTCACCGGCCAACCCGACTGGGGCAGCATCCGCATTGCCTACAGCGGGCCGCAGATCGACCAGGAATCGCTGCTGCAGTACCTGGTGAGTTTTCGCAACCACAACGAATTCCACGAGCAGTGCGTGGAACGCATCTTCATGGACCTATGGACGCGCTGCCAGCCGGTAAAGCTGCAGGTGTACGCACGCTACACGCGCCGCGGCGGGCTGGACATCAACCCCTGGCGCACCAGCCACCCGATGGCCCTGCCGCGCAACCAGCGCACCGCGCGCCAGTAGGCCCGCCGAGCCGCCGCCTCAGTGCAGGCGAAAAACCTCCAGCGTGCGCCCGAGGATGCCGGCGTTGTCGCTCATGGCGCGTGAGGACGCGGCCGATTCCTCGACCAGCGCTGCGTTCTGCTGGGTGACCCGGTCAAGGTCGGTCACGGCCTCGTTCACCTGGGAAATGCCCTGCGCCTGTTCCCGCGTGGCCACGCTGATCTGCCCCATCAAGGTGTTGACGTGGGCGACCGACTGCACGACGTCGGCAATGGTTTTTCCCGCCGACTGCATCTGACCGGCGCCACGCTCGATGTGCGCGCCCGATTCGCCGATCAGCCCGCGGATTTCGCCGGCCGCCGTGGCGCTGCGCTGCGCCAGCGCCCGCACCTCGCTGGCGACCACGGCGAAGCCCCGGCCCTGCTCGCCGGCGCGGGCTGCCTCGACGGCGGCGTTGAGCGCCAGGATGTTGGTCTGAAAAGCGATGCCCTCGATGGTGGCGATGATCTGGCCCATCTTCCCCGAGGACTGCGCGATCGACTGCACCACCGCGCCCACCTGGGCGACGGCCTCGCCGCCGCTGCGGGCCAGCTCGGCGCTGCGCTCGCTTTCCTTCTGTACCTGCTGGGTGGTTTCTGCCGACTGGCGCACGGTGCTGGAGAGTTGCTCCATGGCCGCTGCGGTCTGCTCCAGGCTGCTGGCCTGCGACTCGGTGCGCTCGGACAGGTCTTGCGCGCTCTGTGCGATCTCTGAGGAAATGTGCCCAAACCCGCTGATCTCGTTGCGCGCATCGCCCACGACGGCGCGCAAGTTCAGGTGGATGCGCTGCACGCGTTCGAGCAACTGCTCCACCGGCCCGTCGCCTGTCGATTCGTGCTGCGGATGGGCCAGGTCGCAACCCGCAATCTCGGTCATCAGGCGCGCCGTGGTGGCCAGCGGCGCAGTGATGCGGCGCTGGCACCACCACAGGCTCGCCCCCGACAAGAGCAGCAGCAGCGCAGCCTGCGCCATCCACACATCCCCGCCGCTCCAGCCGAGCAAGCCTGGCAGCAACGCGACCACCAGAATCGCCAGCACAAAGGCCGACAAGCGGTGGGTGAGACTCAAACGGTTGAGCTTGCCCAGCCAGTTGCGCCAACCTGGCCGGCGCACGCGCCCGGCGTGCAGATAGAAACTGCTGGCGCCGCGCTCGCGCTCTTCGGCGATCTTCTTGTACAAGGCCTCGGCCGCCCGCACTTCCTCGCGCGTGGGCTTGCAGCGCACCGACATGTAGCCGCGCGGCTTGCCGTCCACCATCATCGGGGTGACGTTGGCGCGTACCCAGTAGAAGTCGCCGTTTTTGCGCCGGTTCTTCACCATGCCCGTCCAGTTGCGGCCCCGGCCGATGGTGGCCCACAGGTCCTTATAGGCCTCGGGCGGCATGTCCGGGTGGCGGATCAGGTTGTGCGGCTGGCCCATGAGTTCGTCCATGGAATAGCCACTGACCCGGGCAAAAGCGGCGTTGCAATGCGTCATCACCCCCTTGTTGTCGGTGGTCGACATCAGCAGCTCGTGGCCGGGATAGTCGAACTCGTTGTTGGAAACGGGTAAGTTGATGCGCATGCGAGTCCCTGAGTGCCAGATGCAACCAAGTATAAAAATGCTTCGCCGGCGGCGGTGCACTGCCGCGACTGCCCGCCCCGGCGAACCGCAGCGCAGTGGTGCCCGAACAACAGCAGATGGACTCAGAAGAGCGCCGGCTGGCGCGACGCCCAGGGCGGATCGTGCGCTTCTGGCTGCGCCTGCACCGCCGCGTCCACCCGACTCAAACCACCCACCCGCACGCCCAGCAGCCGCAGGCGCTGCTCCAGTGGCGCGCGCTTGAGGCACAGGCCTGCAGCGCGGCGAATGGCGGCAGCGTCATGGGTCGGCCAGGCCAGGGTGTGGTCGCGCGTGACGGTGGAAAAATCGGCGTAGCGCAGCTTGATGCCCACGCTGCGGCCCACGTAGCCCTTGCGCTGCAGGTCGGCCGCCACCCGCTCGCAGAGCCGGGTGAAAATGGCGCCCAGGGCCTGCCGGTCGACTGCGGCGTGGAGGTCGCGCTCAAACGTCGTCTCCCGGCTCATGCTCACGGGTTCGCTGTGCGTCTGCACGGGCCGCTCGTCGCGGCCCCAGGCCGCTTCATGCAGCCAGGCGCCGGTGGCCCGGCCAAAGTGCTGCACCAGCCAGTCCTTGGGCCGCGCCGCCAGCTCGCCGATGGTTTCAATTCCATGCCGGGCGAGCTTGGCGCCGGCCTTGGGACCGATGCCGTTGATCTTGCGGCAGGCCAGCGGCCAGATGCGCTGCTGCAACTCGTGCGCGTACAGCACCGCGACGCCGTTGGGCTTGTCGAATTCGCTGGCCATCTTGGCCAGCAGCTTGTTGGGCGCCACGCCCAGCGAGCAGGTCAGGCCCGTGGCCTGAAAAATTGATTTCTGGATCAAGCGCGCGAGCACCCTCCCGCCTTCGCGCTGGCCGCCGGGGACATCGGTGAAGTCGATGTAGACCTCGTCGACGCCGCGGTCCTCCACGACCGGCGCGATCTCGGCAATGGTGCTTTTGAACAGGCGCGAGTAGCGGCGCACCTCGTCAAAGTCCACCGGCAGCACGATGGCCTGCGGGCACAGCCTGGCGGCCTTCATCATGCCCATGGCCGAGCCCACGCCAAACTGGCGCGCCGGGTAGGTCGCGGTGGTGATGACGCCGCGGCCCCTGTAATCCCTGAGCAGCGGAAATTGCGCCACCGCAATGGCGCTGCGCTCACGCTCACCCCCGCCGTCCGGGCGCTGCAACAACCGGTCGTCCACGGCCCGCCGCGCGCCGCCGATCACCACCGGCAGGCCTTTGAGCTGGGGGTAGCGCAGCAGCTCGACCGAGGCGAAAAACGCATCCATGTCGAGATGGGCGATGCGACGCAGCTTGCCGCCGGGTGCGGGCGGCCTGGGCAGGTCGTCTGCGTCAAAGTTTGTCTCGGAAACGGTCACGCCCGGTATTGTGCGCGGCGCACCGCCGCAATTGGAAAGCCGGCCCCGCCTGCGATCCGGGCGAAAGCGATTCGCGCCGCCGCGACTGGGTAAACCCGCTTGCAGGCGGCAGGCGCCCCGACCAATATGATCGCCCGGATGCATGGGCTTGGCGCGCCCCGCCTTGCCTTTGGTTTGCGCCGGGCGCGGGCCTCGCGCGAAAGGGAACAGGTACAGGCAGAGAGACGAAAAGCGGCTATCTTGGACAAAGACTCTTTCCACACGCTGTTCGAACGGCTTCCCATCGGTGCTTACCGATCCAGCTGGGAAGGGCAGCAGTTGCGCGCCAACGCCGCATTGGTCCGGCTCAACGGCTACCAGACGGAGGCCGAGATGCTCGCCAACATCAGGGACATCGGCACCGAGTGGTATTGCGATCCACAGCGCCGAGGGCAATTTGCCCGTTTGCTCCGAGAGCATGGCCAGGTGGTGGATTTTGTCTCCGAGGTCTACCGCCACAAGACGCGCGAGCGGATCTGGGTGCGCGAGCATGCGCACCAGGTGTGCGACGCACGGGGACGGATTTGTTACTTCGAAGGTACGGTGCAGGACATCACCGAAGAACACCAGCACCAACGCGATCTGCACGCCAGCGAACGGCGCTTTCGGGCAATGACGGAACTGTCCTCCGACTGGTATTGGGAACTCGATGCCATGGGCCACTTCGTGCGCCTGGACATTGGGAGTCGGGGCATCAACCCCGGCGCTTCGGAAGAAGTGCTGGGCAAGACACGCCAGCAATTGACACAAATCGATCTCAGCGCGTCCCAGTGGGCCACCTACCAAGGCATGCTGGACCGGCGCGAGACGTTTTATGATTTTGAAATGGCGATCCACGGCGACAACAGTCGCCTGCTCTGGCATGCCATCAGTGGCGCGCCGATCTTTGACAGTGCGGGCGTCTTTGTCGGCTACCGCGGCATCGGCCGGGACGTCACCCGCCGCCGCGAGTCCGAAGCGCTGATCCGGCACATGGCGTTCCATGATGTGCTCACCGGTCTGGCCAATCGCCGTCTCTTCATGGACCGCCTGCAGCAAGCGCTGAACGGCATGGCCCGTACCGGCAGCTGCGCCGTGTTGATGTTTCTGGATCTGGACAGCTTCAAGTCGCTGAATGACCGGCACGGGCATGCAGCGGGCGACTCGCTGCTCCAGCAGGTCGGGCAGCGCCTGGCCGGGTGTGTGCGCAGCGTCGACACGGTCGCGCGCCTGGGAGGCGACGAGTTCACCATCCTCATGCAGGCTCTGGATGCCGATGGCGCGCGCGCCATGCGCCATGCGCGCACAGCGGCAGACAAGGTGATGCAGGCGCTGACCAAGGACTTCGATCTCGGCGGCGAGACCGCCCCGCTGCGCTACGCCTGCAGTGTGAGTCTGGGGGTGGTGATTTTGCGTGATCCCCTGGCCAGCGCCGATGTCTGCATCCAGCGCGCGGACGCAGCCATGTACCGCGCCAAAGGCAAGGGCCGCGGCGGCGTCTGCATCGACGCCGACGCGCCAGGCTGAGCCTGCGCGGCAACCCACCCCGCTCTGCTGCGCCTCAGTGCACCGTGATGATCTCGCGGTGCATGGGCGCAAGCAGCGCCAGCAAGCGATTCTGTTGAGAGAAGGGAATGCCTTGCGCGTCCATGGCGCGCTGCAGCACCTCGACCAGCGCGTTGAAGTCGCCCTTGTTGATGTCCATGTCGGCGTGCACCTCGCGCATGCTGCCGCCCTCGTAGGTGCAGGGGCCGCCGGTGAGTACGCAGAACTGCTCGGCCAGGCTTTGCTTGAGCGCGGCGGGTTTGACGTCTTGGAACTGGGGTCCGATGCGCGGGTGGCGCAGCAGGCGTTCGACGAAAACGTCGGCCAGGCGATCAATGCCGGCTTTTTCGCCCAGCGCGGCGTACAGGCCAGGCGGCGCGGCGGAGGGGGCCACGGCGGTCTGGGCGTGAACCAGTTGCGCGCCCGCGAGCGCCAGGGCAATGCACAGGGCGAATGCTTGCATGGGATTTCCCCGCTTAATAGGCCACCTGAACCGACAGGTAGGCGCCGCTTTGGCGCCGACCCTGGGCGATGCCCGGCACGACACGCCCCAGGTCCGCCCAGGCCAATGTGAACGAGAGGTGTTTGCTCGGTGCCCACGCGGCGAAAACGTCTTTCCATGCGTCTTCACGCAGCGCAGCGCCCAGGCCTGCCGCTCGGCCGGTGGCGTGCAGGTTGTCCGGCTTGCGGCGCCATTCCGCGCCGATGGCCAGGTCGCGGCGCAGCAGCCAGGCCACCGAAAACTCGGGCTGCAGGCTGCGGCTGTTGCGACCGGGGGCGGCCGAGCCAAAACCGAGCAGGCCGTTCTGATTGGCCCGGGTGGAGCGCACAGTGGCACTGAGCAGCAGGCCTTTGTCCAGCAACAGCTTGGTCGCGCTGACGTACACATCGGTCGATTGCGTGTCGGCGCCCAGAAAATCCAACACCGACCGCAGCGAGCCGGGGCGCACGCGCTTGTGCTCCAGGCCGATGGCAATTTGCGGCATCCAGGTGTCGGCATCCAGGACGGCGTCGCCCGCCACGCGCACTTTGAGACCGAGCACGTCCATGCGAATGTGCTGCCCCGGCTGCACGCCAAAGGGCGCAATGCCATTGAGCGCTACCGCGGCGCCAGCATCGAAATCCTGCCGCGCCACGGAGAGCTCGACACGCTCGTTCCAGCCCAGCGCGGCACCGTGGCTGGTCAGTGCGTAATCCTGCGTGACAGCGCGGGTAGCGAAGGCGCTGGCGCCCCATTCGCCCTCGGTCGCGTTGCTGCCAATGACGGCCCACGGCGTGAGGCCGCCGCCCGCCGCGCCGGTGATGCTGCTGACGCCGCCCGTCAGCAGCAGTTTTCCGGTTTCGGCCTGCGCCAGGGCGGGTGCGCAGACGAGGCCCACCAGCAGGCTGAGCATTTTCCAGTTCACCGTGTCTCCCGTTTGGAATGGTCTCGAGTCGTCACGTCGCCATGCGGTCAGGCGGCGCCCAGGACAGCCATCGCCACCCTCGCGATCGCGAGCCATGCACATGGGCGCCACGTGCGGCGACACGCCCAAGTCTAGGCGGTCGGGAAGGTGCCGGGCAACAGAATGTCCTCATGGACCGCATCGATGTCGGTGCGGCCGCAGAAGGCCATGGTCAGGTCCAGTTCGCGGCGGATGATCTCCAGCGCCCGGGTTACACCCAATTCCCCGTAGGCGCCCAGTCCGTAAAGAAAGGCGCGCCCAATCATGGTGCCGCGGGCGCCCAGGGCTCGGGCCTTGAGCACGTCCTGGCCGCTGCGGATGCCGCCATCCATCCACACTTCGATGTCTTTGCCCACGGCCTGCGCAATGGCCGGCAGCGCGGCAATCGACGATGGGGCACCGTCAAGCTGGCGGCCGCCATGGTTGCTGACGATGAGCGCGTCGGCGCCGCTGCCCACCGCCAGGCGGGCATCTTCCACGTCCATGATGCCCTTCAGGATCAGCTTGCCGCCCCAGCGCTTCTTGATCCACTCGACGTCGCCCCAGTTGAGTTCGGGGTCGAATTGCTCGGCCGTCCAGGACGCCAGCGACGACATGTCGCCCACGCCCTTGGCGTGCCCGACTATATTGCCAAAGCTGCGCCGCTTCGTACCCAGCATGCCCAGGCACCAGCGCGGCTTGGTGGCCAGGTTGATCATGTTGGCCAACGTCGGCTTGGGCGGTGACGACAGGCCATTCTTGATGTCCTTGTGCCGCTGGCCGAGGATTTGCAAGTCCAGCGTGAGCTGCAACGCGCTGCAGCCGGCGGCCTTGGCGCGGTCGATCAGGCGCTCGATGTAATCGCGGTCGCGCATCACATACAGCTGGAACCAGAAGCCCGGTCCGGCGTGCTCGGCCACGTCTTCGATCGAGCAGATGCTCATGGTCGAGAGCGTGAAAGGCACACCAAAGGCCTTGGCGGCGCGCGCGGCCAAGATTTCGCCATCTGCGTGCTGCATGCCGGTCAGGCCGGTGGGGGCGATGGCGACCGGCATGGCGACGTCCTGGCCAATCATGGTGCTGCGCGTGCTGCGGCCTGTCATGTTCACCGCGACGCGCTGGCGCAGCAGGATGGACTGGAAATCGTCGACGTTGGCGCGGTAAGTGCCTTCAGTCCACGAGCCGGAGTCGCAGTAATCGTAGAACATGCGGGGCACGCGGCGCTTGTAGACGCGGCGCAGGTCTTCGATGCAGGTCATGGTGGATAGGTCGCTCACACGGGTCTCCTGGCAGGGAATCTAGGGTCGGGTCATCGTAGGGGCAGCGCCCGGGCGGCGCCATCAAAATTATTTATGCAGCGCCGGAACAAATTTACATTGCGGCGCCGCGGCCCCCTGTTCAACGCCCCACGCCGGCCCCGCGCACCTCAAAGCGCACTTCGTCGAGCACCCGTCCGCCCGCGTCCTCCAGTTGCAGTTGGTGACGCCCCGGCCAGGGCAGCCAGGCGTGCACTGGCCGGCGGCCGACCAGCTTGCCGTCGAGCCGCCAGCGCAGCGGGGCGCCAGGCGCCGCGCCTGCGGCGACAAAGCGCAGGCGCTGGTAGGCCGGCGGAATATCGGGGTCCAGCGCCACCACGGCACCCGAGGCGGGCTCGGCAATACGCAGTGTCGAGACCAAGGCAGAAGACGAATTTTTTGATTCTTTTTGGCCTCTAGCGCTTGATGCATAAGCGCTGGCAGCTTCACTATCAATAGCAAAAACCGGCTGCTCTGTGCCCTTCAAAAACCATTCGCTGCGCGCCGCTTCCAAGGGGTTGCCAGCCACTGCATCGGGGCCAAAGCGCACCGCCGCCTGGACCACGCCCTTGGGCGGGCTCGGCGCGCGGCTGGCCTCGTGCGCGTGCAGATAGCCCATCACCGCCGCCCACATGGGCGCCGCGCCGCTGCTGCCGCTGACATCGTGCATGGCGCCGCCCGCTGCGTTGCCCACCCAGACGCCGACGGTGTAGCGCTCGGACCAGCCCAGCGCCCAGTTGTCGCGCATGTCCTTGCTGGTGCCGGTCTTGACAGCGCTCCAGAAGCGCGTGGCCAGCACACTGTCGAGCCCGAAGGTGCGGGCGCGGGCATTCGGGTCGGACAGGATGTCGCCGACAATGAAGGCGGCGCCAGGGTCGATGGCGCGTGTCCACTTCACTGGCTGCGGCTTCGCCCGAGCCAGCGGCGACGCCACCGCGCTCAAGCGCCCAGCGTTGGCCAGCGCGCGGTAGGCATTGGCCAGTTGCAGCAGGGTGACTTCGCTGCTGCCCAGCGCCAGGCTCAGGCCGTAGAAGCCGCCGCTCTCGCGCAGTTCCAGGCCGAGGGCCTGCAGCTCCTGAAAAAACGCATCGGGCGAGACCATGGCCAGCGTGCGCACTGCGGGCAGGTTGAGCGAGGACGCCAGAGCCGTGCGCGCCGACACCCAGCCCTTGAAGCGCAGATCGTAGTTCTGCGGGATGTACAAGCCGCCCGCCGTGGCGATGTGCGCGGGCGAGTCGTCAATGAGCGACGCGGCGGTCAGGCGCCGCTCTTGCAATGCCTGGGCGTACAAAAACGGCTTGAGCGTGGAACCGGGCTGGCGGCGCGCCAGCACGGCGTCGACCTCACCTGCCTGGCTGAGTTCGCCCGACGAGCCGACCCAGGCCAGCACCTCACCACTGACGTTGTCGAGCACGATGATCGCGCCATCCTGCACGTTGCGGCCGGCCAGCTCGCGCAACTGCTGCGACAGGGTCTGCACGGCAAAACGCTGTAGCGGCGCGCGCAGCGTGGTGGTCAGGCGTGCAGGCGGCAGCGCACCAGCCGGCAGCGCCGCCAGCGCACGGCGCGCGAAGTGCGGGGCGATGCCCTCGCTGGCGGCAAAGGCGCGGCGTGCCAGGGCGCCGCTGGCGAGCAGTGCCAGCGCATCGCAGTCGGTGCCCGCTGGCGCAGCGCCACTGTGGCCTGCCGCCTGCATCTCGCGCAGCACCCCGCAGGCCCGGCGCGCCACCTGCGCGCTGCTGGCATTGGGCGCGCGCACCAGCGCTGCGGCAATCGCCGCTTCGCGCTCGTCCAGGCCTTGCGGTGCTTTGTCGAAGAGCGTGCGGCTGAGCGCGTCGATGCCCACCAGCTCGCCCCGAAACGGCACCAGATTCAGATAGGCCTCCAGAATCTGCGCCTTGCGCCAGCGCCGGTCCAGCACCTCGGCCGCCGCCACCTGGCCAATTTTCTGCACCACGCTGCGCCCACCTGGCCGCTGCCGCAAATCGGCGCCGCCGGGCTCGTCGATCAGGCCGGCCAGCTGCATGGTGATGGTGCTGGCGCCACGCGTGCGCTCGTTCCACAGATTGGCCCAGGCGGCGGCCGTGGCGGCCTGCCAATCGACCCCGCTGTGCTCGTAAAAACGCTTGTCTTCCGACAGCAGCATGGCGCTGCGCAGCGCGGGCGACACGTCGGCCAGCGCCACCCACTCGCCGCGCCGCACGCGGGGGTCGGTGCGCACGCGCTGGAGCACCTCGCCTTCGCGCGACAGCAGCAGGGTTTCCGAGGAATGCCATCGGGCGCGCACGGCCGCGTACGAGGGCAGTGCCATAGCCGGGGCCGCTGCGAACACCAGCAGCGCCGTACAGACGCAGGCGCGCAGGGCACCACGCTCAATCATCGCGGTGCTCGGCGTCAAATCGGCGCTCAGCCTGCGTCAGATGGCGCAGCAGCACATGCGAGACGAGGTTGACACCAATGCCGCCAAAGAGCACGGGCAGCACGTACAAGGCCAGGCCCACTTCCGAGAGAAACACCGCGTCGTCCAGCACCGATACCGTTTTCTCTGCCAAATGGCTGAGCGACTGCAGCAAATACACATCCACCCCGGCCAACACGATCAGCAGCATGCCAAGTGCCAGCACCGTGAGAGAAGACACTGCGCGGCGAAACAGCAGTGCGAGATAGATTGCAATGGGCAGGACCAGCGAAACCGCGATCAACAGCCAGAAACGCAATTCGGGGAAAACACTCGAAGGCATGGAAAATGGGGCGCAAATAGCGCGCTCAGCTGGGAAGATCCTCCAGCATGCCAGACTGTCGGCGCGAACCAGCCGGCATGGCCCGACCACCCTCCGCGAGGTCGCCGAAAACGCGGTGTCGCACACGGTCCAGCGGGGGTTGACGGACAATCGAGTTCTCAACCAGGAGCGCCCCTATGTCCGAATCGCTTAACCCTGGCAGCCGCTCTGACGCCCCGGCCCAAGCTTACCGCGACCGAAAGCGCTGGGCCTGGTTGCTGTCGATTGCCGTTCCCATGGTGGTGCTGGTCGGCCCGCTGCTCATGCTCAGAAGCAACGACCCGCGCCTGCTGTGGGTTCCGGTGGTGTTTTTCTATCTGGTCGCGCCGCTCCTGGACTGGCTGCTGGGCGAAGACCGCAGCAATCCGCCCGAGTCCGCGGTCCCGCAGCTGGAGGCCGACCGCTACTACCGCGTCGTGTCCTACCTGCTGGTGCCGGTGCTGTGGGCAGCATTCATCTTCAGTGCCTGGTTCGTCGCGCGCCACGACCTGCCGTGGTGGGGCGTGCTGGCCATGGTGCTGACGGCGGGCTCGGTGGGCGGCTTTTGCATCAACCTGGGGCACGAACTGGGCCACAAGATGCCCACGCTGGAGCGCCTGCTCGCGCGCCTGGTCCTGGCGCCCACAGGTTACGGGCATTTTTCCATCGAGCACAACCAGGGCCACCACCGACACGTGGCGACGCCGGCCGACCCGGCATCCTCGCGCATGGGCGAGTCGATCTACGCCTTCTTGCTGCGCGAAATGCCAGGCGCCCTGCGCCGCGCCTGGCAGATCGAAAGTGCCAGACTGGCGGTCAGTCGGCGCGCCGCCTGGTCCGTGCACAACGAAATCTTGCAAACGGGGATGGTCACGCTGGCGCTCTGGGGTGGCCTGGCGCTCTGGCTGGGGCCGGGCATCCTGGTGTTTGTGCTGGCAGCGTCGTTCTGGGCCAACTTCCAGCTCACCTCAGCCAACTATGTCGAGCACTACGGCCTGCTGCGCCAGCGCCGCCCTTCCGGACGCTACGAACCCTGCCTGCCGCGCCACTCGTGGAACAGCAACCACGTGTTTTCCAACTGGGCACTGTTTCATCTGCAGCGCCACTCGGACCACCATGCCCACCCGTTTCGACGCTACCAGTCGCTGCGCCATTTCGATGAAGCACCGCAACTGCCCACCGGTTACTTTGGGATGTTCACCCTCGCCTACTTTCCGCCGCTGTGGCGCCGCGTGATGGACCCGCGTCTGCTCGCCGCCGTGGGGCGCGACGCGAGCCGGATCAATCTCGATCCGCGCAAGCGTGCGGCACTGGTGCGGCAGTACGGGCTGACGGATGCACCGCAGCCAGTGCCAACTGTGTGACGCACGCCAGGTTCAATACGGCCCCTTGTGGCTGGGCGATCGGTGCAGCAGTCCGCTGCGCTGGTCGGCGCTGGTGATGCGGTAGCGCTCGTACTGGCGCAGGATGTCCACGATGACTTCCTCACGCCGCAGGTACTGGATGTCGTAGCCTTCGCGGCCATCGGCAAAGAAGGTGATGGGTTCGAACACATAGGGCAGCGAGCCCTCGGGCGCGGCGTCGCGCACCGCAAAGGTGGCGGCGGCCCGGCGCGTCACGCGCACCCCATAGACGAAATCGCGCAACCGCGCATCGGGGATGGCAAAGCGCAGCGTTTCGTCCTGCTGCGGGTCACCCTGCAGCTCAGCCACGACGCCGCGTTGGCCCAACTCGGCGGCCACGTCGCGCATGGCCGGCACCACGGTCTCCGCCAGGTAGGCACGTACCTCGGCCTCGGTGGAATCGCGCACCATCTGCTCCAACCGGTGGCGCCAGTGCGCCCCACTCCAGAAGCTGGTGGCGGGCGCCAGGCCGCGCGTGGCGTGCGCCTGGTCGGCCTGCAGGCCCCGCCACAGGCCCCAGCAGAGCACCAGCATGATGAGCGCCACCGGCAAGGCCGCCACCAGCGTCATCGCCTGCAGCGCCTTGAGGCCGCCGGCGAGCATCAAGATGGCCGCCGTCACACCGAGCACTGCCGCCCAAAACAGACGCTGCCAGACCGGCGAACGCGGATGGCCGCGCGAGGCGATGGTGTCCACCACAAACGCGCCCGAGTCGGCCGAGGTCACGAAGAACACCGCAATCAGCACAATCGCCAGCCAGGACACGGCCGTGGACCAGGGCAGCAGCTCGAGGAAGTTGAACAGCAGCGCATCGACATTGCCCACCGTGGCGCCGAGCACACCTTGCGCGGCGTGGGTGTCGAGCCAGATGGCGCTGTTGCCAAAGGTGGTCATCCACAGCAGGTTGAAGGCCGTGGGCACCAGCAAGACGCCGACGATGAACTGGCGAATGCTGCGCCCGCGCGAAATGCGTGCAATGAACATGCCGACGAAGGGTGACCAGGAAATCCACCAGGCCCAGTACAGGATCGTCCAGCCACCGAACCAGCCGGCCTCCTGCGTGCCTTCGTAGGCAAAGGTGCGCAGCGAGAGCGACACCAGCTGCGACACGTAGTGGCCGATGTTCTCGCTCAGCGCCTGGAACAGGAACACCGTCGGCCCGGCGATGATGACAAAGCCCAGCAGCAGGAACGAGAGCGAGAGATTGAGCTCGCTCAGGCGCCGCACGCCCTTGTCCAGACCACTGACGGCGGAAATGCCGGCCAGAGCGACCACCACGACGATGATGCCGACGCGAAACACATCGGTGCTGGTGTCCCAGCCGCCCACCCGCCCCAAACCTGCGGAAAGCTGGAGCGCACCGTAGCCCAGTGTGGTGGCGATGCCGGCAATGGTGCCCACCAGCGCAAACGCATCGACCGCGTGGCCTATGGGCCCGTTGATGCGCTCCTTGAGCAGCGGGTACAGGCCCGAGCGCAGCGTCAGCGGCAGGTTGTAGCGAAAGCCGAAATACGCCAGCACCAAGCCCATGGTGCCGTAGATCGCCCAGGCATGAAAACCCCAGTGGAAGAACGTCACCTCCAGCGCCTCGCGCGCGGCGGCTGGCGTGCCGGCGATGGTGGTCGGGGGCTTGAGGAAGTGCTGCAGCGGCTCGGCCACGCCGAAATACATCAGGCCGATGCCCATGCCGGCCGCGAACAGCATGGCAGTCCACGAGATGAAATTGAACTCGGGCGCGGAATTGTCGGGCCCGAGCTTGATATCGCCGTAGCGGCTGGAAGCGATCAGCACCAGAAACACCAGGAACACAGTGACCGCCACGGTGTAGAACCAGTCGAAATGCCCCACCACCCAGCTCTGGGCGCCCGAGAAAAGGCCGACGGCACGCTCAGGTTGCAAGGTGCAAAACACCAGCAGCGCGCCAAGTACGGCGAGCGCCGGCAGTACCACCGGCGCGGCCAGCGTCATGCGCGGGGTCGGCTCGGCCGCCGACAGAGGGCCGGTGGCCGCAGCAGGGGGCAAGGCCATGCCACTATCGTCGGGAAGCGATTCGTCGGTGTGGGGAGCGGACATGCGGCCTCCTGAAAAGTTGGCGCCAAGGCGGCGCCGAGCCACGGCAGCCAGGCGGCACAGGGGATGGGAGGGCAGTGTGCGCGCTGTTTTCCCATGCACCGCCGGCGGTGCACCTCCAAAAAATGACAAAAATTTGGCTCTAGCGCTTACCAGCTAAGCGCATCAAGCTCATTTTTCAGTAGCATTCTGATTGGATTGCCCCTGCACCTTCACCGGCGCATTGGGCGATTCGCCAAACATCTCCGGCGCGTACAGCGCCTCGACGCGCGTTGGTGGCAACGCGAAGCTGCCCGCATTGTTCAAACGAATCGTGTACTGCAGCTTCACCTTGCCCTCGGGCAGGTATTCGTAGTAGCTGCGGAAGGCCTCAAAGCTGCGCTCCTCAAACGCCATCCAGCCATTGCCTGAGCGCTTTTCGCCCTGGGTCGCAATTTCGGAATCGCGCCCCAGGCCGCTGCCCAGAATGGTGGCGCCGCCGGGAATCGGGTCGGTGATCGCCACCCAGGTCATGTTGGCGCTGGCGTCCACTTCCAGCGTGACGCGCAGCACGTCGCCGCGCGAATACTGGCCAGCAGGCAAGCTCTTGTCGGCCTGCTCCACTGCCTCCACCGTGCGGCGCACGCGGTAGCCCGCGTCCAACGGTGCGGTGCGCGGCACAGCGGCGAGCGACTGCACCGTCAGCCAGGGCTTGCCCGTCCCCTGGTGCGTGACGGCCAGGGTTTGGCCTCCAGCTTTCGGCCAAGGCAGGAACATCGTGTTGCCGCTGAGCATGCCGGGCGCCGATGGCGCGCCAAAGGCGCTGGCTTCGTGCGGCGCTCCTGCGGCGTCGGCGGGCTTGCGCCGCGTGACCTTGGTCCAGTCCACCTTGGCAGTCTCGCTGCCCAGACTGGCCTGCGTGCTGCCAGCAACGGGCGTGCGCTCGAACTTGGCAGAAAAACTGCGCAGCGCCAGCGCGCCCCACAAATTGGCCGTCGTGGTGTGCCAGGCACCGCCTTGCTGGCGCGCGATGAAGCCGGTGACGAGGCGCGGCAGCTCACTCTGCCAGGCTGGATCATCCATAACCGTCAACAGCAAACGGGCGGCGTTCACGTCGCTGCCCTGCATCAGCCACCACCAGCTGTCTTGCTGCTCGGTGCTGAACGCCACGCGCGTGCCCTGGTAATTCAGGCGGCTGTGCAGAATCTGCTCGGCTTCCTGCAGGCGCGCGGCCTGGTTGGCGATGCCCGGCACGCGGCGCAAAATGCGCAGCCAGTCGATGACGGCGTGCGTGGGCCACTGGTTGGGGGCGATCGTGATGCTTGAGAGCATGCGCGCCTGCGCCTTGCCACTGCGCGACAGCGCCTCAATGGCGGCGAGCTTGCGCATCGGCAAATCCTCGCGCGGGCTCCAGAACTTGCGCGCGATTTTCCCTTCGACAAAGGCCACCAGCGCATGCTCCATGGGTGCGCGCACGGCGTCCGGCAGGCCCATGCTGGGGTCGAGCTTGGCGGCTTCGTCGGCGGCGGAGATCAGGAAGGCAGTGAGTGTGTCGCTGCCCCGGCGCGTTTCGCCGGCGCGCGGCGGGAAGTAGTTCGCCAGGCCATCTTCATCGAGGTAGGTCGGCACGCGCGCCATCAGCGCGCGCCAGGCCGCCGCATCGTCCATGCCAATGGCCTTGCTGGCCAGTTGCTCCAGGCAGCTGTAGGGGTAGCGCGCCCACCAGTCGCGCACGCCGGGCAGCCCCTCGGCCAGCTTGGGCTGCACCGCCAGACTGATGCCGCCGCGCCCCGGCAACGCGGTGGGCGGCGGCGCGACGGGCAGCTCGTAGCTGCCGTCCAGCTGCACCAACGTGCCCTGCTGCACCGAGACTGGCACCGTGGGCACGATGCGCTGCTGCGCCTTGAGCGCGTCGCGCGCGCCGCCCAGGGTGTCGTGCGCCTCGATTTCCCACAGCAGGGATTGGGCGCGGGTCTGGCCCAGCTGCTCGGGCGCTGTCACGCTCCAGGCCAGCTCGCGCGCCTCGCCAGCCGGTATATCCACCGTTTGCGATTTGATTTCCAGCAAAGTGGCGCGCGGAGCAACTTCCACCTTCATGGCCTTGGCCGTGGTGTTGCGCAGCGTGATTTGCGCGCGGAACTCATCCCCCTCCCGCACCAGTGGCGGCAGGCCGCTGATGATTTGCAGGTCCTGCGTGCTGCGGATGGTCGTCGAGCCCGTGCCAAACAGGCCTACCGCCGCATCGGCCACCGCGACGATGCGAAAGCTCGTCAGCGCGTCGTTCAGCGGCACCGTGACCTGGGCCTGGCCCTTGTCGTCCAGCTTGACCACGGGTTGCCAGAGCAGCAAGGTGTCGAGCAGCTCGCGGGTCGGCGCACGGCCGCCACCACCGCCAGGCGCGGCGGCTTTCTTGCCGTAGTGGCGCCGGCCAATGATTTCCATTTGGGCTGTGGCCGTCTGCACGCCCCAGGCGCGGCGCTGCAGCATGGCGCCAAGCAGATTCCAGCTGGTGTTGGGCATGAGTTCGAGCAGCGCTTCATCCACTGCGGCCAGCGCCACTTCGGCGTTCGCCGCAGGTTTGCCATCGGGGAGCAGGGCCGTAATGGTGACTTGCGCCTTGCCGCGCACCGGGTAGCTGGCCTGGTCGGCCGCCACCTTCACATCAATGCGGTGCGCCCCTGCACCCACCTTGATCTCCGCCATGCCAAAGCGGAACGCCGGCTTGCTCAGGTCCACCAGGGCGGTCGGCAGCTGGTACTGCTTGCCGTCGTACCAGAAGGCGCCCCACCACTCGCGCGGCGCCTTGTAGCCCCAGGTGAAGAAGCTGTACCAGGGCACCTCGTGCAGGCGCCCGCGCAGCGCCAGCACGCTGATGTACACATTCGGCCCCCAGTGGGGCTGCACCTTGAGCGAAACGCTGGGGTCCTTGCCCGAGAGCTTCATCACTTGCGTCTCGATGATGCCCTCGCGTTCCACCGCCACCAGGGCCGTGGCTTCACGGAACGGCATGCGCACCTGCAGGCGTGCGGTCTCGCCCGGCTGGTAGCTGCGTCGCTCGGGCAGCACGTCGATGCGGTCGTGGTTCTGGCCGCCAAACCATTGTTCGCCGGCCCGGCTGACCCAGACGGACGAGGCCGCGTCAAAGGTGTTGCCGTCCTTGTCGCGCGCCGTGGCGACCAGCTCGATTTCCCCAACCTCGTCGAGCCGCGCCTCGCACAGAAGCAGGCCGCGCGCATCGCTCTTGCCGGTGCACAGTGTGCCCAGGTCGTGCGTTTCGGTGTGGTTGTCGTAGCTGTAGAAGCCGCCGACGATGCGCTTGCGGCTGCTGGTGGTGGTGCGGGCCACAGCTTGCACCTGCAGCGGCACCGCTGCCAGCGGTTTGCCATCGGGCGAGAGCGCCAACACCTGGAAGCGCGCCTTGCTCCCGGACGACACCCAGCCCTCGGTCTTGATGCCGGCCACGACGCCGGCTGGCCAGAGCGTTCTGCTGCTGCGCAGCGTCTGCACCTCGCCGCTCGGGTCTGCGTAGGTGGCCTCGATGACCAATTCTTGTGCACTTGCGGCGCGCGGCACCGGATCGAGCGTCAAATGCCCACCGCCCTTGGCGTCCAGCGTCAACGGGAGCTTGTCCGCAATGATGCGGCTGTCGCTGGCGGAGGTAGAGGGAGCGCCGGATTCGTCTTCGTCCTCGGCCATGCCTTGTTGCGCATTCTGCGCATCGCGCTGGCGTGGCGGGCTGAAGGTAAATTCGTCATAGTCGGCAAACGACAGACTTTTGCCGCGCACCAGCGCCGAGACACGCACTGGCAAGCGCGCAGCGGGGCCTCCAGAGACATAGTTCACCTGCACATCCACGGGCAGCTTGCGCAGATTGACCAGCGCGCCCTTCTGCTGTGGACCGACGCGACCCTCCAGCACCGGCAGGCGAAAGGCTTCAACACGGAACTCGCCCGACGCCAGGCTTTGTCCCTGCCCGCCTTTGCCACGCAATTCCACGCTGTACACGCCCAGCTTGGCGGCTGGCGGCACAGCAAATTCACTCTGCGCGCTGCGGCCGCCGGTTGCTGTGCTGCGCCAGGCCAGCGGCTGGATGAACTGCTGACCACTGCCCACATGCGTGACCAACAGCTCGGTGGGTTCGGATTCAGAGAGCGCAAATCCCGCTGCCGTCTCGGCGCGCAGGAAATGCTTCATTGACACCGTTTCTCCGGCGCGCAGCAAGGTGCGGTCAAACACGGTGTGGGCCCGCTGGTCGCGCTCGGCGTCGCTGCTGGTGGGCACATTGAAACGCCAGGGCTCGATGCCGCGCTGCCATTCGCTCCAGGTAAACGCCATATCGGCGACGCCGTCGCCAGCGGTGTGGCGCACGCTGACGAAGTACCCTTCGGCGGTGCTGTAGTCGTCCTGGCGATCATCACAGATCGGAGCGCTGGTGGGCAGACCGGTGATGGGCGCGCGGCCCTGGGCGTCGGTGATGCCCTCCGCCAGCAGGCGGCCGTCACATCCCGAGACTTGCACCTTGGCGCCTTCGACGACCTTGCCCTTGTCGAGCGAAGTCACCCAGGCCAGCGCGTTCTCGCGGCCCAGTTTGAAGTGCACCGCCAGATTCGTCACCAGCGCGCTGGTGCGCACGTACATGGTGCGCTTGGCACCGTATTCCGGCGCCAGCAGCGAGGCGCCCAGCACCGGTGAAGCGACCTCCAGCACATGAAACCCTGGCGAGAGCGGCACCCCCACCACTTCGAACGGGCGCGGGTCGGCAGCGTCGGCCTGCGGCAAGCTGATGCTGCGGGCGCCGGGCAAGCCGGCCAGCAAGGACACCATGCGCGTTTGCAGGTAGTTCTTGTCGCCATCCTTGAGCACCGGGGGCAGCGCACCCCGCGCATCGCGCCGGGCCTGCTTGCGCGTGACCTCGCTGCGGTCGTAGGTCTGTACGCGGCGGTACCAGGCAATGATGTCGGCATCCGTCTGAGGCGTGAGCGTAGCCATCTGCGCGCCTGCGGCGCCGGGCGCCGGGCCCAGGGCTTGCACCCTCAGCGCCGGTTCGACCTTGCGCAGGGTGATGGGCAGCAGCGCCGGGCCATTGGGCCCCTCGGCAAAGCGCTCGACAATGCCAAACGGTGCGGCGGCGAACTTGGCCAGCGGTGGCATGGCGCCGGTGCGCACCGGCAGGGGAAACATGCCGGCATTGGCCAGGGGGCGGCCCGCTGCGTCGGCAAAGTCCTTGGGCAGCTCCAGCGTGTACGCCGTGGATTCCGCGAACGGCGGCGCGAAGCGCACGCTCTCAACCAAGGTGTCGCCTTGGACAGATGCTGCTGGTTCCTCGCTGTCAAAGACCGGCTTGGCCACTTCAAGCGGCCCGCGCAGACGCAGCGCGGAGGCGAACTTGTACGGCACGGGGGCACTGAAGGCGACGGTCATCGGCCGGATGGGAAGGCAGGCGGCCTGCGCGTTTTCGCGCTCGCAGCGCAGTTCGGCGGTGAAGGCGTCGCGCACCGTGAAGTTGAAGCGCTTGTCCACTTTGGTCACCACGCCGCTGGGCGTGGCCAGGCCCTTGCCCACCACGAGCTGCAGCTTGCTGCCAGGCGTCAGGCGGCGGTTGCAGGCCAGAGTGGCGATGGTCAGGGGTGCCCTGGCGGCCTGCTGGTCCATGCGCAGGGCCTTGAGCAGTTCGTCGCGCTGCGCGCCCTCAAGCAGGCGCACGCCAATGCGCTCGCCCAGGCCTTCCATGCTGCACCAGGCGCTGGCCCGGATGCTGTCCAGCGTCGCCGGGCCGCTCAGGCGCAGCACAAAAACCTGTTCTTCGTCCAGCGCCTGCCAGGTGCCCGGACGCACCTGTTCGACAAACGGCCCACCACTATTGAATTCATAGCTAGTAGCGCCCTTCCAGTCTGCGCCAGAGGGCGATTTAAGCGACAAATTTGGCTGCGCGGTGCAGCGCACGCCCGGCGGCAGACGCTGTGCAAAGTCGAACACCCATTCGCGCTCGCTGGTCCAGCGGCCGGTGCCCTGGCTGGCAGCCGCATCGCTGCAGCTGATGCTGAAAGGCGCCGGTGCCTTGGGGTCGCCGAACTGCACCGCTGGCGCGTCAAAGCGCACCGACACCTGACGCACCTGCGCCACTTCACCCTGCGGGGAAAAGCGCGTCGCTTGCAGTGCCTGAGCATTTCCAGCCGCCAGGACAAGTGCCCACGCCGCGATGTTTGTCTTCACTCTGGACTCCTACCCATACATCAAAAGCCCCCGGCGCAGCCCGCGGAAAACCGCCGCGGAACTATTGCAGCGCCGTCCGCGAGTCCTTGCAGACCCACTGCGATCGTGCCATCCTGCCAGCAGGTTACGCCATGCCCCAGCAATTCGACATCCCGTTTGGCCAGCAACTGTGTGATGTTCTTCACACGGAACTGGGCCTGGTCTGCAGCTTTATGGCCGAAGGCGGGCGCATCGTCGCGTCCAGCGAACGGGCCCGCATCGGACAGGCCCACCCCATCGCGCAGCGCATCATGGAGGGGACGCTGGGAGAATACAGCGTCAGCCCCGAGGAAGCCGCCGGTTCGAGCACCATGCGCGAGGGCATCAACATGGGCATCGACCTCGACGGCCGGCGCGTCGCCTGCTTTGCCATTGCCGGGAAACTCGAAGCAGTGACTCCGCTGGCGCGCTTTGTGCGCTTTTGCGTGGTGTCGTTGCTGCAGGTTCGTCCGGACACGGCGGCAGCATGGGCCTCTGTGGCCTTTGCAGCGCCCTCGGCGAAAACGCTGGCGCCGACCAATCTGACCGAGTTGCTTGGCCATGCCAGCCAGGCAGTGGGCTTTAGCCTGAACCGCCTGCACGACGCCGTCAATCACCTGGACCAGGGAATCACGCTTTTCGACAGCAACCTGCAGCTCGTGGTCTGGAACCGACGGTTTCTGGAACTGGCCGGCCTTCCCGAGACTGCGGTGTGGCCAGGCCAACGGCTGGAGGCACTGCTTGCGCATTACGCTGCCGTCACTGGCAGTTCGCCCGCAGAGCTGGACTCCCTTCTGACCCGTCAGCTCGCCCGCTGGCGCGCGGGTCAGCCCAACAGCTACGAGCACGTCAGCCCACAAGGGACCGTTCTGTCCATCGTCGATCGGCCATTGCCCGATGGCAGTCTGGTATCGACCTACACCGACATCACCGAGAGGTACCGCGCCGACACGGCTCTGCGAAACGCCTTCGACCACGCCGAGCGACTGGTCGACATGCGCACCCGCGCGCTGACGGAACTCTCCAACCTTTCTTCCGACTGGTTTTGGGAACAAGACGCGCAGTTTCGGTTCACCCGATTCTTTGGCAGCGCGATGCAAATGCTGGGCCGCGACCCTGCTTATTTCATCGGCAAGCGCAGGTGGGACCTCCCCCTGGAGGGGGTCAGCCAGGCACAGATGGCCGAGCACATCGCCTGCCACGAGCGGCACGAAGCCTTTCGCCATTTCGAGTACGAGATACAGGATGCGCAAGGCCGAACGCAGTATTTTTCTGTCAGCGGCGCTCCCAGGTTCGACGAGCAGCAGCGCTTCGTCGGCTACCACGGCAGTGGCAGCAACATGACGGACCTGCGCCAGGCGCAACGGGCCATTCGGGAGAGGGAACGCCAGCTCGCACAAATCGTCGACGGCAGTCCATTGGCCACGTTTGTCGTCGACGCACGCAATCGAGTCACGCACTGGAACCGCGCCTGCGCCGCGCTCACAGGCAAGGAGGCGGCAGAGGTGCTTGGAACCGAGGAAGCCTGGCGCGGCTGGTACGAAAGCCCGCAGCCCACGCTGGCGAGTCTGCTGGTTGACCAGGCTCAGGGACTGGCACTTTCCGGGCGTTATCCCGCATCGCGCCAGTCCAGACTGATCGAAGGCGCCCTGGAAGCCGAGGTATTTCTACCCAAGCTGGGAGAAAGCGGCCGCTGGTTGTACGTCACCGCGGCGCCCCTGCGCAACGCGCAGGGCCTGCTGACCGGCGCGATCGAAACCGTGCAGGACGTTACCGACCGGCGACGCGACCAACAGTTGCTGGAGGACCGCAGCGCTGCACTGCAACAGGCCAACCTGGTGATGGAAGAGCGCGTGCAGGCGCGCACCGAGGAGCTGTCGCGGCAGCTGAGCTTCATGCACCAACTGATCGAAGCCATCCCCAGCCCGCTGTACTACAAAGACGCCCAATTGCGCTATCTGGGCTGCAACAGCGCCTTCGAAACTTTCATCGGCCGACCCGCCAACCAGCTCATCGGAATTTCCCCCTCTGGCGCAGGCCCCAACGCGCTGGCCGACCAGTACCTTAGCGCAGACCACGAGCTTCTGGCGCAGCGCGGAAAGCAAATCTACGAGGGCGCGGTGCGCCTTGCCGATGGGCAGCTGCGCCAAGTCGTGTTCCACAAGGCCACTTTCACCCTCCCCGACGGCAGCGTGGGCGGCTTGGTCGGTGTCATGCTCGACATCACCGAGCGCACACGCATGGAAAACGACCTGCGCCATGCCGCCACGGTGTTTGACAACATCGCCGAGGGCGTGACCATTGCCGAGCACGACGGAACCATCATCGCCGTCAACCGTGCGTTCTGCACCATCACCGGTTACGACCGGGCAGAAGTGATTGGGCAAAACTCCCGCATGCTTCAGTCGGGACGCCACGATCGCCAGTTTTACATTCACATGTGGGAAGCCCTTGCGCGCAATGGCCGCTGGCAGGGCGAGATCTGGAATCGGCGCAAAAACGGTGAAATCTACCCAGAGTGGCTGTCCATCACGGCGGTGCACGCGCCGCAGAAGCAGACAACCCACTACGTCGCCACATTCTCGGACATCACGCACCAGAAGCAGAACGAGGCGCGCATCGAGGCACTGGCTTTCTCGGACCCGTTGACGGGCCTGCCCAACCGCCGACTGCTGCTCGACCGCCTGGCGCACGCGCTCCTCGTGAGCACCCGCAACGAGCGCCTGGGCGCGCTGTTTTTCATCGACCTGGACGACTTCAAGGGCCTCAACGACACGCGCGGCCACTATGTCGGGGATTTGTTGCTGCAGCAGGTGGCTCAGCGCCTGGTTGCGTGCGTTCGCGAAGGCGACACCGTGGCCCGCCTGGGCGGCGATGAGTTCGTCGTCATGCTCGAAGGTCTGAGCCAGGACGCCATGCAGGCCGTAAAGCAGGCCGAAGCAGTGGGCAGCAGCATCCTGCTCGCCCTCAACGAAGCCTATGTGCTTCAGGGCAGCGCGCATCACAACACGCCCAGCATCGGCGTAGCATTGTTTGGGGAAACCCCCGGCTCGGTGGAAGACTTGCTCAAACAAGCCGACCTGGCGATGTACCGCGCCAAGGCGTCCGGACGCAATGCCCTGCGCTTCTTCGACCCCGAGATGCAGTCCGTGGTGGCCACCCGCGTCGCCCTGGAAGCAGAACTGCGCCAGGCGCTCCAGCAGAACCAGTTTTTGCTTTACTACCAGCCACAGGTCGACGATGCCAACCAGATCACCGGCGTGGAGGCGCTGGTGCGCTGGGAGCACCCGCAGCGCGGCATGGTGTCCCCGCTGGAATTTATTCCACTGGCGGAGGAAACCGGCCTGATCCTGGGTTTGGGGCACTGGGTACTGCAAACCGCATGCCGGCAGTTGGCAGCCTGGTCGACCCGGCCGCAGCGGGCGCACCTGACCATGGCCGTCAATGTGAGCGCGCGCCAGTTCCACAGCCCGCATTTCGTAGAGCAGGTGCTGGGCGTGCTGGAGCACACCCAGGCCAACCCGCAGCGCTTGAAACTGGAACTCACCGAGAGCCTCCTGATTGCCAATATCGAAGACGTGATTTCGAAAATGGACGCCCTCAAGGCGCACGGCGTCGGGTTTTCTCTTGACGATTTCGGTACCGGATACTCGTCGCTGTCCTACCTCAAGCGGCTGCCGCTGGATCAACTGAAAATTGACCAGGGCTTTGTGAACCATATTCTCACCGACCCGAACGACGCCGCCATCGCAAGAATGGTGGTGGCCCTGTCGGAAAGCCTGGGTTTGGAGGTCATTGCGGAAGGCGTGGAAAGCGCCGAGCAACGGGACTTTCTCGCGCACCACGGTTGCCGTGCCTATCAGGGGTATTTGTTCAGCCGCCCCCTGCCCATTGACGCATTCGAAGCGTTTTCCTCTGTGCGATGAGGCACCGCCGATGGGGGGCGACGCGGATTGCGCCCCGTGCAAACCCTGGGGCACCGGCGGTCTGGCGCGCAGCAGGCTGCCACGCAGGACGGCTCCCGCCGTACCTTATTTGAGAACAGGCGGCTCGATGCGTTCCGGGTAGCGCCTGGACAGCGCGCGAACAAAGGCTTCGGCGGCCTTTTTCGCGCTTGCAGCCACGACGATGCCGGGGTCCGCTTCGCCACCGGGCAGGTTCGCGGGGATATCAGCCGCGGAGAACAGCTGCTCCGACTCACCCAAAAATGCGATTGCCTTGCCGTGCAGATAGTGGTCGCGGATGAAAGGCATGGTGAAGGGATGCCGGGCCAACACATCGACCGCGCTTTGCCCAGCAGGCAAGACCAGCCCGTCAAAAAGGTACGCGGGCTCGTTTTCCATCGAAGCGCTGGCCTCGACTTCCTCTGCGCTTTGGGTCTGGTGGGCGCCGATGCGCGGACCCACGAGCCGGCACACGGCGCCCTGGTCGACGAGCGTCTTCTGCATCGCCAGAATGGCTTGCCCGTCAACGCCGTTGGCCACCAGGATCGCCACGTTGCGCGTGCGAATCGAACCATCGCCCGGCCGGGCGGTCAGCGACAAGGCGGGAGAGCAGCTCACTTCCGGAGCGACCCGCCGCTGCAACGCCTTGGGCAAGGGTTCAGGCAACGGGTCGATACCAAGGCCCTGCGCTACACGGGCGGCGAGGTCTTCCGACACATTGCGCAGCCCGGCCACCATGCGTTCGCGGATGGCGGGCACAGTGAGCTTGGAGAGCTCGAAGCGGAACCCGTCGACGATATGCGCCTGTTCCCACGCAGTCTGGCTCTCATAAAACAGCGTGGCCTGCGTGTAGTGGTCAGCAAACTTTTCCGGATTGCCCCGGACCTTGGCCTCTTGCACCGGCTGCGGAAAAGAAAGGTAACCGGTCGCTGCGCCCGCCTGGAACGGGCATCCGCCAGCAAGCGAGTTGGGCTCATAAGCCACCTTGCCCCGATGGATAGTTTGGCGATGCGCGCCATCACGCTGGTGGTTGGCCACGGGCGCGACGGAGGCATTGATCGGGATTTCGTGGAAGTTCGGCCCGCCCAGCCGGCTGATCTGCGTGTCCACGTAGGAATGGATCCGCCCGGCCAGCAGCGGATCGTTGGTGAAGTCGATGCCGGGGACAACGTGGGCCACGCAGAATGCCACCTGCTCCGTTTCCGCGAAGAAATTGTCCGGATTGCGATTGAGCACCATGCGCCCCACCATCTGTACCGGAACGAGCTCCTCGGGAACGATTTTGGTGGGATCAAGGAAATCGAAGCTCCATTGCTCCGCTTGTTCCTCAGTGAATACCTGCAGCCCCAATTCCCATTCGGGGTACTCGCCGGCTTCGATGGCTTCCCACAAATCGCGGCGGTGAAAATCGGGGTCTGCGCCCGAAATCTTGACGGCCTCGTCCCAGACGAGGGAATGGGTGCCGAGCTTTGGCTTCCAATGAAATTTGACGAGTTTGGCTTGCCCGGCCGCATTGACCAGGCGATAGGTATGAACGCCAAAACCTTCCATCATTCGGTAGCTGCGCGGAATGGCGCGGTCGCTCATCTGCCACATGAGCATGTGGGTCGATTCCGGGCTGAGCGACACGAAATCCCAGAACGTGTCGTGGGCGCTTGCTGCCTGAGGCATCTGGTGATGCGGTTCAGGCTTGACCGCATGCACGAGGTCCGGAAACTTCATCGCGTCCTGGATGAAAAACACCGGCATGTTGTTGCCGACCAGATCCCAGTTGCCCTGGTCGGTATAAAACTTCACTGCAAAGCCGCGAACGTCGCGCGCCGTGTCCTTGGAGCCGCGCTCGCCTGCCACGGTCGAGAACCGGGTGAATACGGGCGTGATTTTTCCTGCCTCCTGAAACGGTGCCGCCGCAGTGAGTTCGGCAATGGCTTCGTAGCATTCGAAAAACCCGTGCGCCGCCGAGCCACGTGCATGCACCACGCGCTCCGGGATGCGCTCGTGGTCGAAGTGCGTGATCTTTTCCCGGAGTATGAAATCCTCCAGCAGGGCGGGCCCTCGCAGGCCGGCTTTGAGCGAATGCTGGTTGTCGGCGACGCGCACGCCCTGGTTGGTGGTCAGCACTTGCCCCGTGCCGTCGGCGCGGACGCGGTCGAGCGGTGCGATGGTAGCGTTGGCGCCAGGCGTTGCCGACGTGCCTACCTTGGCACTCTGGTTGCCTTCGGCCAGGGTACTCGCGCCTGGCAGCGGGGAGGGTGCTTGGACATGGGCGCCCTCGGCGGGTGCATACGCATAGTCTCCACCGTTTTCCGACAACTTGTGTTCCGCGGTAAGCATCGCCTGGGCAACCGCGTTGGTTTCCATGGCTTTTTGCACAGGAATGTCGTCCGAGGCGCCCCCCGGCATTTTTGCGGGCGCGCTATCCGATTTGCGCGCTGTCGATTTGGCGCCGGCGGGGTTTTTCTTCGCAGAAGCGGGCATGATGATTTTTCCTTTGAAGCAAGGGAAATGGCAGGGCGTCCGAACGCAACCTGGAGCAGGTACGCGCTCACCGAACGATTGTTTTCAAGAGAATTCACCGCGGCGCTGTGCGCCGGGGCAATGGCAGTCAGCCAGCGCTGTCGCCCTAAGGCATTGCCCGGGCCGAACGCAAGGCCGCATCCGAGGCCATGAGTTCCTGCTTGCGCGTGGCCAGTGCCTCGCCCAGCGCCGCCAAATCCATGTTGGATTTGCGCGCCTTGGCAAACATCTGCTTTTCTTCTTCTTTCACGTGGTGCTTTACAAACTCACCCATGACCGTGACGCGAGCCTCGAACATTTCACCGGAGGGCTCCTGCTCCTGCACGGCGGAAATGAGGTCTTTCACCGAACCGTGCTCTACCAAAGCCTCGGGCACCATTTCCTTGTCTTTCAGAGCTGCTTTGAACGCCGGGTAAAAAATCTCTTCTTCGATCTGCGCGTGCACGGTCAACTCGTTGCAGATCTGCGCAGCCAAGGCTTTTTTACGCGCGTCCGAGCGTGCCTTCTCGAATTGATCAAATAAATCGGAGACGTGTTTGTGATCGGCCTTGAGCAAGGCGATCGCGTCTTGTGAAGCAGATTTTCGGTTGCCGCCGCGCGTGGCCGAAGCGGAGGCCTTTTTCGCGGCGGATTTCTTTGCAGGCGTTTTCTTGGAGGTCGGCATCGCAGGGCTCGCTTTCGTTTGCGGGGATTGGACAAGTTGCGTCAGCACCGATCGCTGGCGTGACAAATGTCGCTTTCCCCCGTCAGGCAGCGCGTCGGACAATGCGTACCAAATATGTAAGCGTCGGCGAGACGATGTGGCGGCGGGTGTCCGCCGCCACGAATGGCAACTGCAAACCACTGCAATGCTTCGCACTCCAGGCAGGCGCTTCGGCCATGTCGCCTCCTGGATGATTGCGGGATGCTTGCGGGATGCACGAGGGCATCCCATGCGAACCGGGTGGATCGGCCTGCCTTGGCCGCGCCTTACTGGGGCGTGAAGCCGCTCGTCTGGATGATCTGCGTCCAGGCCTTGGTGTAGGCGCTCTGGCGTTTGGCCAGCTGCTCGCCGGTCATGTACTCGACCGTGAGCCCCAGTGCCGTCAGCTGGGCGTTCACATCAGACAGCGCCAGCACCTGCGCCACGCCGTCAGACAGGCGCTTGAGTTCGGCCGCTGGGGTGCCCTTGGGCGCGTAGATGCCGTAGTACGGCAAGTCTTCAAACCCCTTGAGGCCCAGCTCGTCGAACGTCGGGACATCGGGCAGTGCCGCCTGACGCTGGGTGCCCAGCACGGCAACCACCCGAATTTTTCCTGCGCGGTGGTTTTCAATGAAGTCTTGCACCGAGCCCACGCCCGCGTGAATCTGGTTGCCCAGCATGTCGGTCACCATGGGCGCGCTGCCGCGGTACGGGGCGGACACCAGATCAAGCTTGTATTTGTCGGCAATCACCTTCACCAGAAACTCCGGCGTGGAGGCAGGTGCCGGAATACCCACCGCGTCCTTGCCGCCGTTCTTCGCCTTGACCCAATCTACATACGCAGCAAAGCTGTTGGCCGGGGTGCCGCCCGAGACTGCAAAGGCGTTCACGAAGGTGGCGATACCCGCCACGGGAACGAAATCGGTTTCGCTCGCGTAGCCGGGGTTTTTGACGACCAAAGGAAGAATCGAAATCGTGTGATCGTGCGAGAGAAACAACACACTGCCATCTGCGGGCGCCGCCTTGAGCGCCTGCGCTGCAATCTGGCCCCCCGCGCCGGGGCGGTTTTCCACCAGCACCTCGGTGCCGAGCGGCGTGCGCAGCTTGGCGGCCAGCAGGCGGGCAATGGCGTCCGAGCCGCCACCGGCCGGAAAGCCCACCATGATGCGTATCGGCTTGGCGCTCTGCGCGAACGCGCTGCACAGGGCCAGGCTGGCACCCAGAGCGGCGGTGGTGCGCAAAACGCGCGAGATCAGGCTGCGGCGGGACGGGGACATCGGCGAACTCCTTTGGCGGGTAGAAATCTGCACAGCAGCATGCGAAGACGCATGCTGAAAACTATCATTTGTATAGCTTCCAGCGCTTATTCAGTAAGCGCTAGAGCACGATTTCATTCAATTTTTTGAGGCCAGGCGCGCCTGGTGGCGCGCAAGCTGCATTCTGACCTGCGCGGGCGCAGTTCCGCCCAGGGTATTGCGCGCGTCCAGCGAGCCGCGCAGGCTCAGCACGTCGTACACGTCCTTTTCGATTTGCGGGTGAAAACCCTGCAGCACGGAGAGCGGCAGCTCGGACAAATCGCAGCCATGGGATTGCGCCGCCTTCACGGCATGCGCCACGGTTTCGTGCGCGTCGCGAAATGGCAGACCCTTTTTCACCAGATAGTCGGCCAGATCGGTCGCCGTGGCGTAGCCCTTGCGCGCCGCATCCTCCATGGGCTGAGGGTTGACGGTGATGCCGCCACTCTTCTCGCCCGTGGCCGCATCGACCTGCCCGCCGATCATCTCGGCAAAGATGCGCAGCGTGTCCTTGAGCGTGTCCACGGTGTCGAACAAGGGCTCCTTGTCTTCCTGGTTGTCCTTGTTGTAGGCCAGGGGCTGGCCTTTCATCAGCGTGATCAGCGACATCAGGTGCCCGACCACGCGCCCGGTCTTGCCGCGCGCCAGTTCCGGCACGTCGGGGTTTTTCTTCTGCGGCATGATGGACGAGCCGGTGGTGAAGCGGTCGGCAATGCGGATGAAGGCAAAGTTCTGGCTCATCCACAGCACCAGTTCTTCCGACAGGCGGCTGATGTGCACCATCACCAGGCTGGCGGCAGCGGAGAACTCGATCGCGAAGTCGCGATCGCTCACCGCGTCCAGGCTGTTCTGGCAGACGCGGGCGGCGCCGTCTTCGTCGACCATGCCCAGCGTGCGCGCCACGCGCTCGCGGTCCAGCGGGTAGGTGGTGCCGGCCAGCGCTGCGCTGCCCAGCGGCAGCACGTTGACGCGACGGCGCACGTCCGCCATGCGGTCAAAGTCGCGCGCAAACATTTCCACGTAGGCCAGCAAGTGATGGGCGAAGCTCACGGGTTGGGCCACCTGCAGGTGCGTGAAGCCGGGCAGGATGACTTCCACGTTGCGGCCAGCGACTTCGACCAGGGCGCGTTGCAGGTCTTGCAGCAGCACGGCAATCAGATCGATCTCGCCGCGCAGCCACAGCCGCACGTCGGTGGCGACCTGGTCATTGCGGCTGCGGCCGGTGTGCAATCGCTTGCCGGCGTCGCCGACGAGCTGCGTCAGCCGCGCCTCGATGTTGAGGTGCACGTCTTCCAGATCGAGCTTCCAGTCAAAACGGCCGGTTTCAATCTCGCTGTGGATCTGCTGAAGGCCGCGCACGATCTCCTGGTGGTCAGAGTCCGAGAGGATGCTTTGCGCAGCGAGCATTTCCGCGTGCGCCAGGCTGCCCTCGATGTCGGCGCGCCACAGCCGCTGGTCGAAGAACACGCTGGCGGTGTAGCGCTTGACCAGATCGCTCATGGGTTCGGAAAACAGCGCCGACCAGGCCTGAGCCTTGGTGTCGAGCTGGTTGGCGGAGGCGTTGGGCGCGGCGCCGGTGGGCGCGTTCTGGTCTTGGCTGGTGGGCATGGGAGGGCAATAATCGCGCACCAATGACAGCCGGACCATTCCGGATGCCGCAATGCACGAGACGCAAATTTTATCGACCCTTCCCGGAGTGCCCGAACCAGCGCCCAAGTCGCAGGGACGCGCGCGTGCGCTGGTGTTCGACGCCTGCGACCTGGGGGTCGTGCTGCGCGCCGTGTTGTTCGTCGAAATCGTGCTGGCCGTCGGGGCCATGTTTGGCACGCAAAACCCCGTCGAATGGGTGGCGCGCCTGGCCTTGCTCACCGGCAGCGCACTGCCGGCCACGCTGGCCTGGTTGATTGCCGCCTGCAGCGCCAAGCGCCTCATCCAGCGGCTGCCCACGCGTGGCCAGTACGCCGCCGGCGTGCTGCTGGGCGCGCTCGCCGGTCTGTGGGCCTGCGCCATGCTGGCCTTTGTCGGTGCGGCCGCATCCCCTCCCTGGTGGGCCAGCGCCGCTACGGGTGCGCTGCTGGCCGCCCTGCTGGTGGTGGCGCTGGCGCTGCGCGCGCGCGGGCGCACTCCGGCCGCCACCACTGCGCGGCTCACGGAGTTGCAATCGCGCATCCGGCCCCATTTTTTGTTCAACACGCTCAACAGCGCCATTGCCTTGGTGCGGGCCGAACCGGCCAAGGCCGAATCGCTGCTGGAAGACCTGAGCGATTTGTTTCGCCATGCGCTGGTCGAGCAGGGCGAGGCGGTCACGCTGGCCGAGGAACTGGTGCTGGCGCAGCGTTACCTGGGCATCGAGCAGGTGCGCTTTGGCGACCGCCTGCAGGTGCAGTGGCAGATCGATCCGCGCGCGGGCACCGCCTTGCTGCCGCCGCTGCTGTTGCAGCCGCTGGTCGAAAACGCCGTCAAGCACGGGGTCGAGCCCAGCAGTTGGGGCGGGCGCCTGCGCGTCAGTACGGAGCTGCGCGGCAGCCGTGTAGTGGTTCGCATCACCAATACCCTGCCAGCCGAAAGCGCCCGCATTGGCGCACCGAGGCCTGGACACGGCATTGCGCTGGCCAACGTACGCGCCCGCCTGGCGCTGCTGCACGATGTGCAAGCCGAATTCAGTGCGGGGGTACGTGGCAGCCTGTACGAAGTGCGCCTGACGCTGCCGCCAAAGCGCGCCACCAACTCCGCCGAAACGGGCCATCGCAGCCCAGCCACCCGCAAGACATGAATATCCTGATCGTTGACGACGAGGCGCTGGCGCGCCGCCGCCTGGCGAGCTTGCTTGCCGAATGCCCAGCCAACCCGCCGCACCGCGTCAGCGAAGCCGCCAGCAGCGCCGACGCCCTGGCCGTGCTGGCACCGGTGGACGGACGCGGCTTTGATCTGCTGCTGCTGGACATCCACATGCCGGGGCTCGACGGCCTGTCGTTCGCGCACCGGGTGCGCGCGCTGGCCTGGGTTCCTGCCATTGTTTTCGTCACCGCACACACCGAGCACGCGGTCAGCGCGTTCGAGCTGGATGCGGCCGACTATTTGACCAAACCGGTGCGTCTGGAGCGCCTGCAGCAGGCGCTGGCCAAGGTGCAGCGCCTGCGCGAAATGGCACCCCACACACCACCGGTTTCCGCGCAGACCACGTCTGGCGAAGTGCTCGTGATTCAGGACCGAGGGCGCACCGAACGCGTGCCCTTGGCCGAAGTGCTGCTATGCAAGGCCGAACTGAAATATGTGACCTTGCGCACCGCATCGCGCAGCTACGTTCTCGACAGCACCCTGGCCGAACTCGAAGCGCGCCACGGCACGCAGTTGCTGCGCGTGCACCGCAATGCGCTGGTGGCACGCCACGCAATGCGCGCGCTGGAGAAGCACTTTGACGCCGAAGAAGGCGATTGCTGGGCGGTTCGGCTGGCGGGGCTGGCCGAGCCGGTCATGGTCTCGCGCCGCCAGGTGGCTGCGGTGCGAGAAGAAATAGCACACGGCTGAAGCGTGTCTTTTACTATGAAATTAGTAGCTACTAACGCTTACCCATAAAGCGCTAGAGCCTATTTTAACCGGTATTTTTGGCGTAAACTCAAGCCAAGCGCACCGGAATGCCGCGCTCGGCCATGGCGCGTTTGGCCTGCTCCACGGTGAACTCGCCATAGTGAAAGATGCTTGCCGCCAGCACAGCGTCAGCGCCGCCGATCTGGATGCCGTCGCACAAGTGCGCCAGCGTGCCGACACCGCCTGAGGCAATCACCGGCACGGCGACGGCATCGCTCACCGCGCGCGTGAGCTGCAGGTCAAAGCCCGACTTGGTACCGTCGCGGTCCATGCTGGTGAGCAAGATTTCCCCGGCGCCGCGCCGCGCCATCTCGCGCGCCCAGGTCACGGCGTCCATCCCGGTGTTCCTGCGCCCGCCGTGGCTGTAGACATCCCAGCCTGGACCGCGCAGGGCGCCGTCGGCATCTCGCTGCGCTTCCTCTTCCGCGCTGCGGCGCTTGGCGTCAATGGCCACGACAATGCACTGCGCGCCGTAGCGCTGCGATGCGGCGCTGATCACGTCGGGGTTGGCAATGGCGGCGGAGTTGAAGCTGGTCTTGTCAGCGCCGGCGTTGAGCAGGCGCCGCACGTCTTCCACGGTGCGCACGCCGCCGCCCACGGTCAGCGGAATAAACACCTGGCTGGCCACGGCTTCGATGATGTGCAGGATCATGTCCCGCTCATCGCTGGTGGCAGTGATGTCGAGAAAGGTCAGCTCATCCGCCCCTTGCTCGTTGTAGCGCTGGGCAATTTCCACCGGATCGCCCGCGTCACGCAGTTCAACAAAATTGATCCCTTTGACCACGCGGCCGCCGGTCACGTCGAGGCAGGGAATGATGCGTTTGGCTAGCATGGCAACGACATAGTGCAGTTTGAAATGAAGGGGCGCAAGATAGCACGAGGCGCAGCAGAGTTGGCGCCTGCAGACGCTGCACCAGCTCCGCTGCACAAACTGCAGTATCTAGCTATGCTCATATTTCAACGCATCGCACTGTTTGAGCTATCGATATGTCGCCCTTCTCCCCATCCCCACCCCCAGCCATGAGCGATTCGCAGTTCAGCCGACGCGCGTGGCTGAGCCTGGCGGCAGCCTCTGTCGCTTCCTTGGTTGCGGGCTGCGGCAGCGGCAGCGGCACCACAGAAAGGTTCCAGGCCACATTCCTGCAACCCTGGCAGAGCTATGAAACGCTCCCCGTCGCGGAGTGGCGGCGGCGGCTCAAGCTCACGCGCGATCTGGGCTGCAACGAAATCATCCTGCAATGGAGTGCCCTGTATGGCGGCAGCTACCCCTGGACCATGCCGGAAGGCCTGATTCAACTTCTGTTCGAAGAGGGTCGCAGCCTCGGCATTGGCATTCGGGTGGGCCTTCCCTACGACGAAGGCTGGTGGAAGGCGCTGAGTGGCAAGGGAACGCGGCGCCTGTCGGAGTTTCTGGGCAGTGCGCAGGCCGTTTGCCTGGAAACCCTGAACAACAGCCGCTGGCCGGACCAGGCGGGCTTTCGCGGCTGGTATCTCCCCTACGAGCTGGACCAATACAACTGGGCCACCACCGAGCGAAGGGATTTGTTGATTCCCTGGTTAAGCGCGCTGGCCGATGCCTCTGCCAGGCGCACCGCGCAGCCCTTGGCCCTCTCCACCTTCTACAGTCGCCTTGCGACGACTGGCACATTGGCGGGTCTGTGGAGCGACATTCTCGATGCCGCACAGCTGCGCCCCATGCTGCAGGATGGCGTGGGCGTGGCTGGCCTTGGCAACTACGCCGGCCTGGAACCTTTGCGGGGGCTGCTGCGCGAACGCAAGGTTCCTTTTGACCTTATCGTCGAGCTGTTTGAGCAGCTGCCGTCCCTGCCCAATAGCAACGATGCCTTCCGCGCCAAGCCGGCCTCGGGCGAGCGCATCAGTGCGCAAATGGATGTTGCGCGCAGCTACGGGGCAGACCGCATCGTGGCGTTTGCGATCGATCCCTGGTTGCTCAGCAGCACAGACAACGAAATGACCTTTCCGTATTCCTGGGGCACCCAAGTCTAGGTATTCCCAGAAACACTTGGAGCCGCAGCAGCAGCGAAACCTTGTCGAACCCGGAAGCGGCAGCGAGAATGCTTGTTTTCAATCAAGATTTTTTGCATGAAGTCTGTCAGCGCCCTGTCTGAAGCCCAAGTCGGAGAATCTGCAGCCGCCTGCGTCGCCGCAGTCGCCGCCGAACACGCCGACGCAGTGGACCAGGCCGGCCTGCTGCCGGTCCACGCTCTCGAAGCCTTGCGCGCCGAGCGTCTGCTCGGCCTCTTGGTTCCTCATCGCTTCGGCGGGCCCGGATTCTCGCTGCGTACGGTGACCAACATCTGTCGGCGCCTGGCCGAGGGCTGTGCCTCGACGGGGTTGATTTTTGCGATGCACCAATCGCAGGCTGCGGTTGCCATCGATCATGCAGGCGAGAGCGAATGGCACCAGCAGCTGCTGCTGCGTATGGCTCGCGAGCAAAGCCTGATCGCCTCTGCCACCACGGAAGGTGCTACCGGCGGCTCCATCCGCACCAGCGCCTGCTTTATCGATCTGCAGAGCGACGCTCTGCACTTGAACAAGAGCGGCTCGGTAATTTCCTACGCGCACGCGGCGGACATTTTTCTGGTGTCGGCGCGCTGCTCCGAAGATGCAGCGGCCTCGGACCAGCAGTTGGTGGCCGTGCTGCGCGAGCAGCTCACCCTGGAGCCCTGTGGCCGCTGGAATCCCCTGGGCATGCGCGGGGCCTGTACGGATCGCTTCAACCTCATGGCGAAGTGCTCGGCGCAGCAGATCTTTCCCGGCCGCTTTGCCGATGTGATGTCCCTCACCATGCTGCCCAGTTCACACATTCTGCTGGGCTCTGTGTGGCTGGGCATTGCGGCCGCAGCACTAGGGCGGGCACAGGCCTTCCTACGCAAGCGCAACCGCGCGGGCGCCCCGCTCAACCCGATTGCCAACCTGCGGCTGGCCGAAGGCGAGGCCATGGTGCACCAGATGCGCGCGCTGATTGCGGCCAACCTGTCGCTGTATGAAGCGGACGACTCCCAGACGTCCGCCACCGACCGCATGGTGAGCTACAACACGCTCAAGGTCAGCGCCTCGGCGCTGGTGGTTCGCATCACCGAGATCGCCTTGCGCATTTGTGGCATTCAGGGCTACATGGAGGAAGGCGAGTTCTACTTGAGTCGCCATATCCGCGACGCCCACTCTGCCATGGTCATGGTCAACGACGACCGCATTCTCGGCAGCCTCTCCAGCGTGGTACTCGGCATGCCGATCACACGCGACGTGTAATTTCTCTCTCTTTCTACCCCATGACCTTATCCGAAGTTGAAGACCAGTTGGCCGACATGATCCAGGCCGTCATTCTCAAGAAAGTCAGCCCCGACACCTTGCTTCTAGAGTCGGGGCTGCTCGATTCCGTAGCAGCGGTTGACTTGATGCTGGCCATCGAGAGCCGCTTCGGTTGCACTGTCCCGTTGACGGAAGTCGAAGAGCATTTGTATTCCTTGCGCACGCTGTCCACCTACGTCGCGGCAAACTGCTGACCGGACGAGCACGGCCATGCATTTCGACTTCGACGCCGGCCGTTTCGCGAACCGTGAAAACGGCCAAGAGGCCTGGGCGGTGATCGCTCACGACGCCAGCCTCAGCTGGCAGCAGTTGGAGACGCAGGCCCGCGCCTGGTGCGAGCAAGCCCGGGCCCTCGGACTGCGCGCCGATACCCCTGTCGTCATCCGGGGCCACAAGGAGGCGGCCTTCATGGTGGCGCTCACGGGAGCCCTGATGCTGCGTGCGCCCTTTGTTCCCGTCGATGCTGTGTACCCACAAAGCCGACTGCAAAGCATCATCGACACCCTCGATGCCAATCTGCTTTACGAAACTGCCACGGGCACTTTCAAGGTGCTCAGAGAAGGCCCACCACCGGTGCTGGCGGAGGCTGGCCTGTGCTACATCATGTTCACCTCCGGAACGACAGGCCAGCCAAAAGGTGTCCAAATTGGACGCGAAAGTGCGCAGGGCCTGATCGACTGGATGCGGCAGGACTTTGATTTGGGGCCGCATCCGGTTTTTCTGAACCATACGGTATTCAGCTTCGATGTCTCGCTCTACGACGTGTTTGGCACGCTGTCCCTTGGCGGCAGCATCGTGATGCTGGACCGCGAGACGGCCGCCGCGCCGCTGCAAGTGGCCACCCTTATTGAGCGCCACGCGGTCACCACCTGGGTATCGACACCGTCGTTTGCGCAGCAGCAATTGCTCAATCCCAGCTTCTCACAAGCAGGTTTGCCATCGCTGCGAACTTTTTTGTTTTGTGGCGAACCCTTGCCCGTACCCCTGGCGCGCACGCTGCGAAAGCGCTTCCCCGATCTGCCCATTCTGAACACCTACGGTCCGACCGAGGCGACCGTAGCGACGACCTTGCTGCGTGTCGAAGATGCCCATCTGGCGGACGATGCCGTCATGCCGATAGGACGCGCCAAGCGGGACAGCGTGGTGTATTGCGATGCAGGTGAGTTGTGCATTGCGGGGCCGCACGTGATGCGCGGCTACATCAACCGGCCGGACCTGAATGCCAGCCGCATGTTTGAACGCGATGGCCAGCGGGGTTTTCGCACCGGCGACCTGGGCACGGAGACCGCCGACGGCATGCTTTACTGCCACGGACGCATCGACGATCAGATCAAGCTCAATGGCTACCGTCTGGAGCTGCTGGAAGTCGATGCCGCTCTGGCCACGCTGCCGGGCGCCCGTGCGGCCGCCACCGTGGCGCTGCGCCGCGCCAATGGCGCTGTGGCACGCTTGGTGGCTTTTGTAGAAACCGGCCGTACTGAGGCCGCTCTGCCGGACGAACTGTCCGACTGGAAATCGCTGCTTGCCAGCAAGCTACCGCACTACATGCTGCCCACTGAGCTGCTGGCCTGCGAGCGCATGCCGGTGTCGGTAAACTTCAAAATAGACCGCGCCAAACTGGCCGAAATCTACCAGTCGCTCAACGCGTGAAGGGATCGGTCCGGCTGGGCTGTATCACCAACTGCGGCGCAGTGGCCGATCCGGTCAAAAACAGGCTTAGATGATCGCCGGGCTCCAACTGCGGGAGCGGCTGGGGCGCGGTTTTGGCATCGCCGCATTGCCCCACCAACGCGGCGCGAACCGGGTTCACCGAGCGCGCCGCCGAGGCGCTGGAGGCGACCGCCGAAAATACCGGAGTGCCAGCCGGCGACAGCAACAGGTTCGCTGCGCCGCAGCCCGCTGCGAGGTTGTAGAACCGAAGCTCGGCCTTGAGTGCATCTTCGGTATCGGCCGTATCGTCGATGACTGTGAATGCATAGGCTGAAGCATCGCGGCGCAGCGCCAAGGTGCTGAAGCTGTCCGGGCGTACCTCCATACGAGCGACCTCCTTGCCGTCAATCAGCACAGCGAAACGCTGCCCGCCGGGAACGATGGCGTAGCTGCCAGACGGCGCCTTGCCACCGAGTCGCTGCACCGGGCCTTTGGCCACGCGGACGGCAAGCACTGTGGGCAACGGGTTGACCACCCGCACGTAGGAAGCGCCTGCGGGGGGTCGGGGTGCGTACAACTGCGAAAGTGCGCCTTCTTGCGCCGAAGCGCACGAAACCACCACCAACGAAAGCACAGCCACTGCGCCTTGCAGGATGCAGGAGAGTGAGGAGGGAAAGAGTGAAAGGAACATCAGAACTGGAAATAGAGAAACCGGGATTCCCGGTGAAGATGCATCAGGCAGATCCACAGCACGGCCAGAAATGCAATAAGCCATGCCCAGTTGGGACGCCAACGCAGCCAGCGCGCGTTCGCCTCCTGAACGCGGGCCAACGCCGGCGAAAAATACCCAAGAATCTGGTGCGAATTGGGCGCCAGCCAGACAACCGCCAGCAAGAATGCCAGCTGAATGGCAAGCAGGTGGCGACCCACTAGCAGACGCCAATCTTGCAGTCCCCCCAATTCGAGAAGCTCTTGTTGCGGCCACTGCATGGTTTCCACGCCCTGCAATCCCGCCATGGCACGCAGTAGCGCCATCGCTTCGTGAACATTCGACGCGCGAAAGAAGGCGAAAGCGGCCATCACGGCGACGAAAGTGAGCAACACACAAGCACGGCTCCAACACCATTGCAACCAGGCGTGGCGTGGCGCAATGCGTTTGGCAAACGCCACCCGCCAACCATGGTTCACGCACAGGTAAACACCGTGCAACAAGCCATAAATGGCGAACTGCAGCCCGGCTCCGTGCCACACGCCCGCCAGCCCCATGGTGTAGAGAGTAGGCAGGGCAATCATCAGCGCAAAACCACTCGGCGTGCGGCTGCCCGCTGAGCCCACGGGCAATCCACGGCGATTGCGCCAGCGCGAAACCTGCATGGCGAGTGGATAGTAAAGATAGGCCGTGAGATAGCGCGTGAGTGTCATATGCCAACGCGCCCAGAAATCAATAATGCAGCTGGCCTTGTACGGCGAGTTGAAGTTCAGCGGAAAGCGGATTCCGAACATCTTGGCCAGGCCGAGCGCCATGTCGGAATAGCCCGAAAAGTCAAAGTACAGTTGCATGGCATAGGCCAGACTGGTGGACCAGGCGCCCCAGAACTGCAGCTCGGCGGGCGCTACGAACCCGGCATCGGCATACGGGGCGATGCCGTCGGCAAGAAGCACCTTCTTGGCCAGGCCAATCACAAACAGCGTGCCACCGATGGACAGGTTGTCGGCCCGAAACCGGTAGGTTTCTGGCTCGGCAAACTGCGGCATCATCTCTTTGTGGTGCAGCACTGGGCCAGCAATCAAGTGCGGGAAAAACGTGACGAACAGCGTGTGCTTGAGCAGGCTGGGCGATTGCACCAGGCCGGCGCGACAATCGAGCAGATAGCCGATCTGGGTAAACGTAAAAAATGAAATTCCCAGTGGCAAGAGGATGCTGTCGGGCCGATCGGAAGACAGACCCCAAGCCTGAAGCGCGCCCAGCAAAGTGACGAAATACTTGTAGTAGAAAAGCAGTGCCAGGTTGCATGCCACGCCGAACGCCACCGTCCAGCCCTGGCGGCGAGGCATATCCGATTGCTGAAGAACATACCGGCTAACGGCATGGTTGAACAGGATGGACGCTGCCAGCAGCACCACAAAGCGCGGATTCCACCATCCATAAAAAACGAACGAGGCCACGCACAACCACAGGGCGGCCCAGTGCAGGCGAACGCGTCCAAGCAAGTAATAGCCGCCCAGCGCCACGGGCAGAAACAAAAACAAGAAGAGGTAGGAGTTGAAGAGCAAAGCAATCTCAGCGGATGGCGTCGAGCGCGAGCTGCTCGGCCCGTGTCAGCGGCAGCGACAAAGACAACTCGGAAAATTGCCATACCACCAGCTTGAGGCTGGGCGGCATTGCGTCCAGTCGGCCGAGTGCGGCCAGCATGGCAGCTGAAAAAGATCCGCCGTCCTGACTTAGATTCCAGACTTCGCGGCCAAGGCGTCGGCCCAGGCGCTCGGCAAACTCGCTGCGCAAGCCATTGGAGTCGCCAAGCAACAGCACCTGGGCGCTGGGGCCTTCGTCCAGCAAGCCCCCGCTGCGCACTGGCTCGATGTGTTCGGGCACAAACTGCTCAATTTCTGGACGCCAGCCTCTGGGCACATGCTCGAGGCCAGCGAGCACGATCAAGTCGCCCATGCGCGGCTCGGCGTTCGGCGCCCGGGACGATGTGAACTGCTGCGGCCCCTTGCCGCCCAGGATGGCAAGAGCTTCCCTTGCGGCGCTACCTGCCGCCGCTTCAGCGCCCTCTTGCGTCATGTGTACGTCGGTTCGATAGAACGCCTGTGGTACAGCATCCAGCGCAGGCCGAAGGTCGACAAAAGACAGACCTGCCCCGGCTAGCACGCCCTGCCATGCGTCCAATCGTCCAGGGAGCGGTGCAGCGACGCGCAAACCACAAAGCTGTGCGGCCTCGACACGGGACTTGTCGGGTACGGTGACAACCAACAGGCGAATACCAGCCTTTTGCCATTGTCGAGCCCAATGGCGCATCAGCTTTAAGCGCTCTTCAAATGCTCCGCTGAAGCCCGGCGCGGGGCGCAAACCGTCGCGATAGAAGAGCCAGCCAGGACACCCCTCTCGCACCTGCTCACCCAAGTCGCCCAGTAAACGGTAGCGCAGCGCCGAAGATGCCCGAGCTGTCCAGGTCCGGCCAGGCAGTGTGCCCAGCGCCTGGTTGACCTCTTTCCCCGCCTGGCCATCTACCCAGGTAGAGGGTTTCCATTCGCTGGGTGCAAAGCCCAGTTGACTCAGGCGCAGTACGCCCCAGGCACAACCTGCCGCCAAGGCCAATGCCACGACGATGGCGATACGTCGGTGCCCGGACGGATCTGATTCGCCTGGCGGCGACAGCGGCGCTGGCATCGCCTTCACGCCGGAAGAGCTGCGGCAAGCCTCCGGCTCCAATCCTGCGCGGAGATCACGGAAGCAGCATCCCACAGCCCTTCCGCATCGGGGCCGAGATGGAAATTGGGCTCAAACAATTGCCAGACCAGCACTTGGGGTGGCCGCTGGCGAAACGCAGCCGATTCCAGGTATTCAATCAGCACGCTCCAGAAACCCACATCGCCCGGCTTCCAGTTCACCGATACCGGCCGGTCAATGAGATTCGACAATTTTTGCGGAAAACCGAAATACGGCTGCACCATGCTGTTGCCCGTGACGTGAACGGGGGCGATGGCCGCATCGAGCAAGCCGGCTGTCTGCGTTTGGCGGCGCACGGTAAAAATCTCACGCCCAGCAGCACGCCGCTGCTCTGGCGAGAGAAAGCGCTCTGCCAGGTCGCCATAGCGCCGTTCCTTGGAAATCGCACCGAGCGCGAGCCCGGTCCCGGCGGCGCCGGCCAACGTGGGAACCAACTGGTGAATGAGATCCGCCGTGGCTCGGGCCGTGGCGTCAGCCGCTGCCTGGGTCCAGTGTTGATCGGTGCGGTAGTACACCTGTTCGCCTTTGGCCTGTAGCGCGCGGTAGATCTGCTCTACATCGAAGCCCGGCACACCGACCGCAGCCAATCGATCCCGAATGCCTGCATAGCGGCCAAGCATTTCGGGGGTCAGGGCATCTTCAGCCGGGAGCTTGTCTGCGTAAAACAGCTTCTTGCTGGGAAGCACCGGCGCCACCAGTGCAATACCACGCGCAGCAAGCCGTTTGTGCACCTCTGCAATGCGCGCCACCGTGGCGTCAATGGCGCGCCAATCGGGCTCGTCCGTGGTCCCCCATGCAGGGAAGAGGTAGTTGTCTTTGCCGATGATGGCCAAAATATCAGGCTGCGCGATGGCCACCTGCGGTAGCGACAAACCAAGAGTGAATCCGAGTGACAAGCCAAGCAGGCTTCGTCGAGAGAGCGCAGAAGGGGAAAGATGGTTTTTCATCGATGGAACGAATGTTTGAGCGAGCTTGCAAGCGCGGCTCAGTAGGCGAATGTCAAGCTCAGGAAAACGCCCTTGGCACGGTCTTCGACACCTCCCAGGCGCGTGCGGTATTGCAGACTTCCATCCACGTAAGAGCTTTGCGCACGGTATTTGCCTCCATCGAGCCAATAGCGCACATTGACCCCCACCCCTGCTCCCACAGACCAATCGCCTTTGTTGCCGACCAGATCGAAATTGGAGTAACCCGCAACCGGCGTGCCGGTGGCCCGATTGCGGTCCGAGTACCAGTCTGCGGCAAGCGACACATGAGGGAAGATCACCAATCGATCGCTGTAGTCTGTGAGATAGCTGCGGCCCACCCGCACTTCACTGGCAGCAAAGGCCTGGCCGCGCTTGAGCTTGCCTGAGGACCGCCCCAGCACTTGGCCTGTGCTGTCGCGCAGTGTGTAGGCTGTCGGAGCGTCCATCAAGGTGTAGCCGGCCTGCACGTAGCCTTCCATCGTGAACCAGCTGGTGGTATCGAGCCTGAGCCCTGTACCTTCGTAAAAGCCATAGAGCACATAGGCCTGCCAGGCTCCGGCAGAGGCGTCGGTACGGTAATCAACCGCAGCCGCTTGCTGGTTCAAGAGGCAGCGTACGGCACTCGAATCTGCATTCAAAGAGCCTCTTCGCGCGGCATTGCCCAGAAAAAACTGCCGCTCCAGGCCAAACGTAAGGTTCTTTTCGGTCCACGGGGTGTAGCGCACGCCAAACGCGCCAGTCGTCGTGGGGAAACCAGAGACGGCCTGCGTACGGGTTTCGGCGACGTTGATAGTCCCCCCGCAAGGGTCAGGAACGGTTTGTGCGCCCGTGACATCGACACCGCTGTACAACGTGTTGGACAGTCGGCCATAGATGTCGAAGGTGCTGCTGCTGGAGTTGAGAAACGCCGACGGACGCCAGTACGCTTCAACAGTGCTGAAAACCGCATTGCCGGGCAGCGACACAGGCTGTGCCACCAAGGCATTGGTCGGTGCGCGAGCGCCGCGGTAGGCCACCGACGCCGTCACGCCCCACTCGCGCGAAAAGTTGGCAATAGCGCTTCGGGTATCGAACCGCTGCTGCGCATCCAGCGCGAACTTTCCCTCATCGGCATCGTCAATGGCCTGGCGCAACATGGCAGCCGCCGCGATGCGATGGCCGCTGGCAGCCATCGCATACGCCTCGTCCAAAACGTTGGTGGGTGGGGCATTGCCCGTGCTTCGAGCGGCCACGAAATCTTGCAAAGCCAGCTCGGGTTCGCCGTTCGCCAGGCGCAAGTAACCGCGTTGGCGCAGCAAATTGGCATCTTCTGGCTGAGTAAGCAGCGCTTGGTCCAGTCGCACCAGGGCTTCCTTCTGCTCTTGCGGTGTGCCTGCGGCCAGTGCAGTGGTGAGCAATATCTGGTTCGATTCGGTTTTCGGATCTTCTGCGATTGCCCTGCGGGCGAGCGCAATGGCTTGTTCATAGCGCTTCTGACCATAGGCCGCGTAAGCGCGCGCTGCCGGGTTGTCCGTGCCTGGGGCATCCCACGGCTGCATTTCGCAAACCGTGCCATAGGGCGTGTCGTGACACAACTGCAAGGGCGCGTATGCAGTGGCAGGCAAGACGTCCTGGGTAGTCCAGAAATTGCCCAGCGCGCTTGCGGCCTTGCGACGGGAAGCAGCCTGTTCGTCATCGAGCGCAAGCGGCTCAAGCAGCTTTTTGACACGCGCAGGCTGCCGGTCGGCCAGTGCAAGGTCAGCGCCAATCAAACGCACGTTGCGTCGCAGCGATTCATCGATCCAGTCTTGGGCCAGCACCGCCTCAATGTCCTGCTGCGCAGCTTCGCCATGCCCCAACAACTGCCGCAAATAGGCCCGCTGAATGCGGATCGTGGTGTTTTCTTCATCGGATTGCAGAGCTTCTCCTGCGGCGCGCTCCGCACCCACGATGTCCTGGGTGGCTTGCAAAGCGCTAATCAGCAGCAAACGGTGGCTGACCACATCCGGCGCCCGACGGACGGCCTCACGCGCTTCGGGAAGCGCCTCCTGCGGCCGGTTCTTCGCCATAGCCACGTAGGCCTTCTCCGCGTGCTGCACGGCGATGGCCTGGCTTGCCAGCCGCATCAACGCGCCGATGGCGTCAGCGTTTGGCGCGCCCAGTGCAATCGCCTGGCGGCCCGCCTCAATCATTTCCTCGTAGCGCTGGAGATCTTCCAAAGCGTTGAGCCAAAGCAAAGACCAGGGCCCCTGGCTGGGATCTGTACGTACGGCGATCTCCGCGTTCGACGCGGCGTCCGCAAACTTCCCATCGGCGAGTTGCTCATAGGCGAGTGTGGCAATAGGGAAGGCCTTGCGGTACTCGGCGGTGGTGGGCACGCCTGCCACCCCTGGGGGCACTGGTCGCAAGTTCAGCAAGGCTGCTTGCAGTTCGGGGCTGCTGTGACCGCTTGCAATGGCCTCCTCTGCTGCGCGCTCGGCCTCTTCCAGCCGATTGAGCTTCTGCAATGCGTACACACGCAGTTGGTACAGGCGAACCACGTCGGGGCGGAGTTTCAATGCGGCATCGGCGCGACGCAGTGCCGTCTCGTAGTCGCCGCGGGCGTAGGCTTTATAGCCTTGATCAGACAAACGCCAGGCCAGTCCGCGCAGGCGTCCTCCCAGCCGCGAGCGAGCTGCCGGCTTGGATGGTGTCTCTTCAACCGCCGGTGGAGCAACGGACCGGATGCTGTCCGCTTGCGGAGGGCGCGGTGCCGGCACCACCAGTTGGGCCGGACTGTGCGGCCTGGGCGCCTGCCACATGGGCAAAGCGGGCATTTGCAAACGCACGTAGCGACGCAATGCACGCTGAAACTCGTTATCCACCACGGTGTCTGCGGGTCCCCTGCCCCACGGCGCAGGGTCTCTGCGTTCAATCGCCTGCAAGGCCGTCTGCCAGGCGGATGGCGGTCGCGATGGGACGGGGGCGGGTGACCCTGGCGCCTCGGCCAGCGTGTTGGGCTCCAGCGGCCCCGAGGGTCGCCATGCCAGCTCGGAAGACAGGCGCAAGCGCGCAACCAATAGATCGCTCGATCCGCCCGGCCGCTGCGCCGAGACGAGTTCGCTGTCCGACGATGCCTGCGAGGCGACAAGGGTGACAGAGCCCGGAGGCGTCAGCCGCAAGGACATCATGAGTCGCAGCGGGCTCTCCTCGCCTTGCCACTGGCTATGGCGAGTCGGCGTAGCGGCGCCCACTCCTGCGGCAAGAAGGGGAGCAGCAGGCCATGCCATAGCCAGAGCCACCGCCAACAAGGTTCGATTTCGCAAAGGTTTCATACGGCAACTACGTCCTGCATGGCGGGCGGCGGTGTAGGTGCGGGCGCCGCATCTGCCTGCTGGAAGGAAATCGCTTCCTCCAGGGTGTGCTGGTCCAACCAGCCTTGTTCCAACAAAATACGGCCCAGCGGGCGGCGCGAATCCCTTTGCATAACGAGCGCCTGCTCAAGGTGCCCGGCATCAATAGCACGCCAGGAGAGCAGTACCTCGCCCAGTCGCTGACGATGCGACTCCAACTGATCGGCAGATGGGAAATCATGTGCGGTTTTGTCCCATAGCAGCCGCGTGCCGAAAATCTTGTGAGATAGAAAAAGCCGCCAAGCGCGTGCCGCAGCCATGGCATTGATGAAATTCCCGATGACCATTCGCGGGATCGAGAGCAAGCCATGCTCCCAGCCATACATCTTGCCCACGAAATAGGCCCGCTGCACCACACGCAACAGCAAGGCCACAGCGTTGAGCCCCATGACAGTCATGAACCAGCCGTTGGTATGAAACAAGGAGGGGTAATACACCGTCCACCAGCCGAGCTGGTCGGCGGCGTAGAACAGCAAAAAATTGAGCATCAGAACGTAGCCGAGGATCGCCACGAACGCAGTGATCAAGCCTTTGCGATCCCGAAACAACAAGTATTTTGTGGCCAGCGACCCCGCCCAACCCACTTGCTGCCAGCCCTGCAGGCCAATGCCAATGGTCCAGCGTGCTTTCTGGCGGTAGGCGGCGCGAAATGTATCTGGAAAAAATTCACGCACTCCCAAAGGCATCTGAATCGAACCAATTTTCTCGCGTCCAAGGCCAAACCAGGCCGTGCGACGGGTGAGGTAGTCCACGTCGAATTTGCCAAAAATCTGCTTCATTCCCAACCGACTAAGCCGCGTACCAATGTCGTAGTCCTCGGTCAGACTCTCTACATTGAAAGGCTCATTGTTGGTCGTCGCTGCGAGTATCTGCATCGCACTGTGAGAGAAGCAGGTGCCAACCCCCGCCGATGGAACCATGTTGGAAAGGCTCTCGCGCACGACCAAATCCTTGCTGTGCCATTCCGCGAACTCATCCATGTAGGTGCCCGCCACCAGTTCAAACCAGCTGCGCTCAAGTGAAGTCACCGGCAACTGGATGAAATCCATCCGCGGCAGCAGGTAGTTGTAGTACTTCAGCTCCAGTGGGTGGAGCACGTCTTCACTGTCGTGGAGCACGAATCCAGCAAAGTTTTGAGACTGCTTGCGTTCCTGCTGAAATGCGGCTTGTACGATCCAGTTGAGACAATCAGCCTTGCAAGTGGGCCCATCGTGCGGTACTTCCACGCGCACAAGCTGTCGGTAGCGCCTGCGCATCCGCTCAACCTCCTCGATCGTCCGGTGATCGTTGCGATAGGTACCGACGAAAATCGTGTAATTCCGATACTCCAACGTGGACACCATGTTGCTGAGCATGGGAGCAATCACGTCGAATTCCAGCCACGCCGGAACCATGATGGCCATGGGCTGCTCGGGATGCTCGCGCAGCTGCGCGGCTGTCAGGCGCTTGTATTGGCGTCGCACTACCAACGAGCGGTAGCTCTCGCGAACCCAGTACCAAGCATCGATAAACAGATCGTCGATGCTCGACAGCAGGATGATCACGCCGACCATCGCAGTCAATATCTCAAGACCGCGGTAATAGTCGGCAAATAGGTAAGGCCAGTACAGCGTGAACATGCTGAACGATCAATGGAAGATGCGCGGGTTCACGAAGGCTTTCTGCGATTGCGCCGGATGCGATAAGCCCAGACAACCAGCAGCAGCAACATGAGGAGCGCCGCGCTCACCAGAGGCACGCCCCAGGAGAAATAACGCCTCCATTCGTAGAAGGCACTTTCGCCGGCACGTGGCGGCTGGCTGGCTGAAGGATTGGTGCTGTCTACCCAGCTAACCGGGCCTTCGGCACCGATCAAGGCGATGTCTCCACGGTTGAGCACGAAGGGCTTGTCTTGCGCCGCGGTTTGCGCGCCCAGGGGCTGCCACAGCAGGCCCGGCTGAGCGTGCGCGCTGGTAACTTCGACTGCGCTCAGGTGCGCCAGGCCATCGACATCAATCCAGGGAGCCTTTTTCCCGTTGATGCGCAGCTGCGCATCCTTGATGACAACTTTGGACGTGGCGCCATCTACCGGCACCTGCAGGGCGAGGAAGGGACGACTCGGTGTGAATGCCTGACCTTGCTCGGCCACCACGAATTCGGCGCGTATGGGCGTAACACCCGCCGCAACGGCCATGCGAACCACGCGCATCAAACTGGCGGGTGCGTCCGCCAGATACGCTTCTGGAACAATAAGCTGCGGCGTGCCGGACATCAGGGGCAGCAAGCCGACAAAGGTGCCATCGGGCTCTGAATCACCACCACGTACATAGCTGGTGGGCAGCACATTCACCGGGAACGCCTGCGGCGTTTCATTGCAGTCGTTGGAGTAGGGCTGGCGCTGGAAAGACACCCGTACCACATTTCGAAGTCCAAGCGCATAGCCAGGAATACGGGCATCAAGACGCTCAGGACGCCCATCCGCTTGGAGGCGCTTGGCCGACAGCAAGACGTTGTTCCAGAACACGGAAGCTACCGGACGGGTGGACGAGGCACCGGGCGCTGCGGCCACATCCACTACCAGATCAGACGGCATTCGGCCATTGACGGCCACGGCGCCGAGCGGGATGGTGGCCGTCCAGTCGCCGCGTGCCAGGACGTCGAAACTCGCATCGCTGCCGCCGAGGTTGGTGAGGCGGATGGCCGAGCGGTCGAGTACGTCGGGTGTATTGGCTTCCGCTACCGTCACTTCCCGGGTGGTCATGGCGCTGCGCCAGACGTCGGCGAAAACGCCTGCAGCCTTGGCACCCGCATCCTCCGACACCACGATGACCGGACGGGCGCCCAGCGTTGCCAGACGAATCGAATGCGACGGCAGGGCTCCCGTGGCCACCGCCGTTTGCAGGCTGCGCCAGCTCGCGAAGGAACGCGCCGCGTCGGCGTCGCCGCCCAGCTGAGCGCCCAACGCGTCCAGAGCTGCCGATATTTCCTGTTGCAAGGCAGTGTCCACGACCGCGATGTCTCCGGTGGCAAGCGAAGACCCCAGGACTACCAGAGCCCCTACCTCGGCGGCATCCTTCAGTGCGTGTTTGGCATTGCCTTGCGCAAGGCCAGAAAAGGCCGGCAGGCTCGCCAGCCCAGCAGGCACCTGCCATCCGGTTGTGTCAATGACGTCGCCAGGAGCGGGAAAGGACTTCACGACGACGCGGCGATTGGCCTGCTCCAAGGCGACGCCAAGACGCCAGGCAGTGTCGTAGGTGGCCTTGCTGACTTTGCGCGACGCCACCATCAGCGTCGGATGCGCCGGCAAAGTGAGCCAGGCGTCCGAGAGACTGGTCAGAGCGGAGCTGCTGAAACGGTAATTGAATCGGGTATCTGCAGAGACCGACAGCACATTGCCGGTGGATCGCTCCACCTCGCAAATGCGTTGGCCGACATTGTTCTGCCAGTTCACACGAAAACGCAGGAAGCCGTTGGTGCGCTGGTTGGTATCTACCTTCAGCAACTGGCTGGCGTCGCCTTCTGAAACCTCAATGCGACGCGAATGCACGGGCCTGCCATTGATGAACAACACCATGGTGGTGCGCCCCTCTTCGGCCTTGTAATAGCGCGCGCGAAAGTCGACGGTGGCGTCGGCCAACTTCAGCTGCTGAGGCACTGGTAGATAGAACTCCTGGCGGCTGTCAAAGCCGCTCAACAACACGTCATCGCCGAACCCCAGGTCCGAAAGCGAGAAACTGCGGTTGACCCAGGTGTCTCCCTGCAAGCGCTGCAAGGCGTCGCCCGCAGGACTGGCCAGCGCCATGATCGGGACGGCCAAACTGATGAGCGCTACCAAGCGGGTGAGACGTGGCGATCGGGGCGGGCAAGATGGCATGGAGACACTCCGGAAAAAGATGCGGGGGCTAGAGAACTGAATCACGACGCGGTTCAGGCATGAAATTGGGCGAAAGGCCGTTCGCACAGAGCATCCACAATGCGACTGCAAGCGCGCCCGTCGCCATAAGGGTTGGCACTCCGACAAAACCCGGCATACGTAGCTGGGTCATCCAGCAAGCGCGAGGCTTCGGTCACTATGCGTTCGCGCGAAGTACCCACCAGACGCACCGTGCCCGCCGCCACGGCCTCGGGCCGTTCAGTAACGTCGCGAAGAACCAAAACCGGCTTGCCCAGCGAGGGCGCTTCTTCCTGGACACCGCCAGAGTCGGTCAGGATCAGGTACGCACGGCGCATGAGCCAGACAAAATCGATGTAATCCACAGGCGCGATCAGGTGGACATTGGCCTGCTCTCCCAAGACGCTCCGCACGACATCGCGAACGTTGGGATTGAGGTGGACCGGGTAGACGATCTGCACATCGCCCCGCTGCGCCAGATCTTGCAGCGCAGCGCAGATATTGCGAAAACCTTCGCCGAAGTTTTCGCGGCGGTGCCCTGTGACCAGCAACAGCTTGCGACGTCCATCGAGCCATGCATAGCGCTCTGCAAGGGTCCGCTCCAGCGCGGCGTCGTGGTCGAGTTTGGCGAGCGTTGCCACAAGCGCATCAATGACCGTGTTGCCAGTGACCCAAATGCGCCCCGACACCTTCTCAGCCAACGCAGCGTCGCGCGCGCCAAGCGTTGGTGCAAACAGCCAGGTACTCACAGAGTCGACGAGCCGGCGGTTCATTTCTTCCGGATAAGGCGATTGAATATCCCCACTGCGCAAACCCGCTTCGACATGGCCCACTCGGATGCCCCGATGGAAGGCAGCCAGCGCGGCTGCCGCAGCGGTCGTGGTATCGCCATGCACCAGTACGCCATCGGGCTGCACACGCTCCAGCACCGCATCAACCGCCGTGATCAGTCGCGCGAACAATCCGTTGAGGCTTTGGTTGGGCTGCATGACATCGAGCTGATGCTCAGCCTGCAGGTCAAACAAAGCCATGACCTGAGCGAGCATTTCGCGATGCTGGCCCGTGATGCACAGACTGCTGTTGATCTGCGGCTCAGCGCGCAATGCCGCCACCAAAGGAGCCATCTTGATGGCCTCGGGCCGGGTACCAAAAATCGAAACAATGCGCATTCGAGGAGTCAGTTGGTGCGCCCAACCAGTGCCGCTCCTACACAAGGAACCCAACCCGGAAAAACGCAATCAAGAAACGGTAAATGCGTCTTCCTACGCATCTACTGGGGCGGGAACGATCTGCGCCGTCTGACCCTCGATGCACCAATAATAACAAGTGTTGCTGATTGAAAGCAAAGGATTTGCGCGAAATTTCGCGTAAGAATTCAGGGTTGTTGCGTAAGAAACCAAGTGCCCAGATCAGCCTAAGCTACGTGCAACGCCGTCCTGCCAGCGCCAGGCATCCTGACACATGCGATCCACACCATGCCGCGCTTTCCACCCAAGAAGGCGCTCTGCAAGCGCAGGGTCAGCCCAACATTGGGCGACATCGCCGGGGCGGCGGGGGACGATGCGGTAGGGAACAGGCCGCCCGCTTGCACGCTCAAACGCGCTGACCATCTCCAGTACCGACACAGGGCGACCCGTTCCCAGATTCACTGTCAGCACGCCCGGATGCGCCTGCAAGTAGCGCAGGGCCGCAACATGTCCATCGGCCAGATCACAAACGTGGATGTAGTCGCGCACACCGGTTCCATCGGCAGTGGCGTAGTCGTCACCGTAGACGCTCAGACAATCTCTCTGGCCTGCGGCCACCTGCGCTACATATGGGAGAAGATTATTGGGGATGTCCTGCGGATCCTCGCCGATCAACCCGCTCTCATGGGCACCCACGGGGTTGAAGTAGCGCAGCCGTGCAATGCGCCAGGCATCCGGTTCGGCGGCGTCGACGTCAGCGAGCACCTGCTCCATCATGAGCTTGGTCCAGCCGTAGGGATTGGTCGCCGAAAGCGGGAAGTCTTCGCGGATGGGCAAGGTCGCGGGCTCGCCATAAACGGTGGCGGACGAGGAAAAGACGAGCGTGCGCACGCCGGCTGCCTGCATGGCACGCAGTAGCGTCACGGTGCCCGCGACATTGTTGTCGTAGTAACGCAGCGGTTCGCGCACCGACTCGCCCACGGCCTTGAGCGCCGCGAAGTGCACCACGGCCGTCACGGGATACCGCGCAAAAACGCTCTCCAGCAGGGCAGCGTCGCGGACATCGCCTTCCACATGTGGGGGTATCGCGCCGGTAATGCGCCCAACACGCTCCAGAACGCCCGGGTTGCTGTTGCTGAAGTTGTCGAGCACCAGATACGGCAGCCCGGCAGCCGCCAGGGCGACGCAGGTGTGTGATCCGATATAACCGGCACCGCCGGTGACAAGGATCATGTCCATCCCTCCGAGCCACGAGGCTCAAGCACAGACAGGGCAGAAACGCAGTCTTTCATCATTTTATGGATACTAATTTACGTCAAAGTATAGTTTTAGCCATCTATTCCTCTACAATTCAGACCGACATTTAGATACGTGTGTCTTGTGTCGATTGTGCGCCTGTCACTCGAGCATCCATTTTGCATTTCCATCCGATAGCCCCGCCCCAGTCACGCCGTTTTTCACCGATATGGCGTCTTGGGGCATGGAGCAGTGCAGGATGGATTTCGAAAGCATTTTGTCCTGGCTCAGGCGCCACTGGCTGGGCTATGGGCAAGGCAGATGCGCCAAAACGACCCGGCAAGCGCAGCCAAGGCTCCGCGCGCCGCCGAGGGTGCGCCCAATGATCTCCCTGCGTTCGATTTTTTCCCCCATTTTTTTTTCCGCATCTGCGCGAAGGAAATCTATCGCGTCGCAGATGGCGCGCTGGTGCACGCGGGGCTTGGCTGCATGCTTGCTCCCACTGGCAGCCCAGGCAACGCCTGCGGTGGCTTTGTACTACGGCCACAGTACGCCGCTGACGGAATTCAGAGCTTTTGACATGGTGGTGGTCGAACCCGACCACGGCAATAGCCTGAGCATTCCTTCCTTGCCGGGCACGCAGATGTACGCCTACGTGGCTGTCGCCGAGGTGCAGGCTTCGCGCCCGTATTACGCCGACATTCCTGCGCACTGGAAGCTGGCGCGCAACGGCCACTGGAAATCGGACGTGATTGACCAGACGCCGCCCGAGTGGGCTGATTTTTTTTCCCGCCGCGTCATTGCCCCCCTTTGGGAGCGGGGATACCGGGGTTTTTTTCTCGACACACTCGACTCCTACCGCCTGGCCAACAGCTTTGACGAAAAGGCGCAGCAGCAAGGACTGGTGCGCGTCATCGAAACCCTGCACCAGCGCTTTCCCGGCATCCAGCTGGTGCTCAACCGGGGTTTTGAGATCGTCCCGCAAGTGCGCGACAAAATTCAGATGGTAGCGGCCGAGTCGCTGTACCAAGGCTGGAACGCCAGCACGCAGCGCTATGAAGAAGTGAGCGAAGCCAATCGGGCCTGGCTGCTGGCGCAGTTGCGCAGCATCCGGGATCAGGAGCGCCTGCCCGTGCTTGTCATCGACTATGTGCCTCCACATGACCGCGCCCTGACCCGCGCCACGGCTGCACGTATCCAGGCCGACGGGTTTATTCCGTGGGTGACCGACAGCGCGCTGGAGACCATGGGCATCGGCAGCATCGAAACGGTGCCGCGGCGCATTCTCTTCGTATACAACGGCATCGAATCCGATTCGCTGAACTCGGCCTACATCCACCGCTATCTGCAAATGCCTGCCAACCACATGGGCTACATAGCCGAGTACGCAGACGCGCGGCAACCGCTACCGGAAGGCATCCTGCGCGATCGCTATGCGGGCGTCGTCTCCTGGTTTTCCGGTTTCTTGCCCGAAACACGGCGCGGTGCCGTAAGCCAATGGTTCCAGGAACGCATGGACGAGGGCATGCCGCTGGCCATCGTAGGGGATCTCGGGCAGTCGCCAGACGCCCAATGGGCCCGCAAGCTGGGAATACAGCTGGCCAGCGAGCCGCACGGTTCCTTGCGCATGATTTCGCAGCATCCGATGATGGGATTCGAGTCGGCGGCGCCCTTGCTTACACGGGAATACACCCCGTTGCAACTCACAAGTGCCATGGCTGCACAAGCGACAGCGCTGATTGAATTCAAGGACGGACGCAACAAGTCCTTTGTTGGTGGGGCCCTGACCCCGTGGGGAGGGTTCATTCTGGATCCCTATGCATGGGTCGAGCTTCCTGGCACCGAATATTCTCGCTGGGTCATTGATCCGTTTGCCTTCTTGACCGAGGCCCTGCGCCTGCCTTCGATTCCCGTGCCCGACACCACCACGGAAAACGGCCGCCGCCTGCTGCTGGCCCACGTGGATGGCGATGGCTTCGCCTCGCTGGCCGAGCTGGCTGGCAGCCCACCGGCAGCACAGGTACTGCTCAAGGATGTGTTTGAGAGATACCGTTTCCCCCAAACGATGTCGGTGATCGAAGCCGAGATCGCGCCGCACGGCCTGCACCCCGACCTGAGCCCCCGCCTAGAAGGCATTGCGCGGCAAATGTTCAAGCTGCCACACATTGAAATCGGCAACCACACCTACTCGCACCCATTTCTGTGGGACCAGAGCACGCTGCACGGCATCTTTAAGAACGACGAAGAAGCTGCCTACAACCTCAATATTCCCGGCTACACCATGGACTTGACGCGTGAGATCGTGGGTTCCACCGCCTACATCCGCGAGCGCCTGGCACCTGCGGGCAAGCCGGTCAAAATTTTGCAATGGACGGGCGATACCGAGCCCAACGCCGAGGCACTGGAGATCACGGAGCGCGCCGGGCTGCTCAACATCAATGGCGGCGACACCTCCATCACGCGCGCCAATCCTTCGCTTACGGCCGTGGGCGCCTTGGGCATCCGCAAAAACGGTTATCTGCAGGTGTACGCACCTATCACCAACGAGAACATCTACACCAACCTCTGGCGCGGTCCGTTCTACGGCTTTGAGCGCGCCATCGAAACCTTCGAGATGACCGACAAGCCCCGGCGCATCAAGCCTGTAGGTATTTACTACCACGTGTACTCAGCCAGCAAACAAGCTGGCTTGAAGGCGCTGCACAAGGTGTACGGCTGGGCGCTGGCGCGTCCGCTGCACCCGGTGTTTACGTCGGAGTTCATTGCGAAGGTGCAAGACTTTGACCGCGTTGCCATCGCCCGCGAAGGGCTGGGCTGGCGCGTGCGTGGCGACGGCCACCTGCGCACGCTGCGCCTGCCGCCCACACTGGGTACGCCAGACCTGCGGACCAGCACCGGGGTGGCCGGTTACCGCCCCGGGGCAGAAGGGCTGTACGTGTCCCTCTCCGGCGCCCGTGCAACACTGCAGCTGCAAAGCCCCCCCCCATCTGCGGCTGCGCCATGGCCCTCCCTGTTTGAAGCCAATGGGCGCCTGGGCCGCTGGGCCCGTTCAGACCAGGGACAACGTCTTGATTTTGAACTCCAGGGCCACGTGCCGCTGGAGTTTGCGCTGGCAGCTGCCAGCCAGTGTCAGGTGCGCGCCAACCAGCGCACCCTCTCGCCTGCCCCCGCAGGTCCCTCCGCCCCAGCGGGCGTACAGTATTTCAGGCTCCAGGATGCCCGTGCTCAAGTCCAGCTCCACTGCCCTGCACGCTGAGCGCCCGGTCCTGGCGCCCGGCTGGCTGATCGCGTTGATGGCGGCGATGGTCTGCGTCGCGCTGTGGCTGCTGTATCCACGCCAGGATCTGGAGCGGCGCCTGTCGGATACCACCGAATCGGCGCTGTCGCTGAGCTACCTGAACAACCTGCTGCGCAGCGACCCCGATAATCCCCGCCTGCGCCTGCTGCTGGCACAGCGCCAGATGGCCAATGGCAACGCCGCCGACGCACGCGCAACACTGCAGCCCGCCCTGGATTCCAGCCAGCCTGAAATCCACCGTGACGCACTGTGGGTGCTCTGGGAGCTGACGTACACCGAGTACCAGCGCACGCCCGAGAAGGACAGCGCCCGGCGCGACGCCCTGCGGCAAACGCTGCGCGAACAGCTCCACGTGCTGGCACGGGAGAAGTGGCCTGTGGAGCGCCAGCGGCGCCTGGTCACCCTGGCCGCCCAGTTCAACGAGCCTGCCCTGGGCATCGCGCTCAACAGTTCGCTCGCGGCCGAGCAGACAACCCCGCGCGAAGCCGCGCAGTTCTACGAGCGGGCAGCACGCCAGGCACTGGCCGTATCGGACTACGCCAGTTGCGCCGAGTTCTACCTGCTGGCGCGCAAGGCCACCACAGACCCACAGCAAGCCAAACGGCTGTTCCTTGCCGCCGTGCGCGCACTGCAGTCGGGCAACCAGCCCCTGGCCGCACTGGAACTGGCGGAACGTGAAGTGGGTGCACTGATCGATGACCCGGAGATTCTCTTTTTCCTGACCGAACTGGCCCGATCCGCAGGCAGACCCGATGTGGCCGACCGCTATATCCGCCGGCTCCTGCGTCTGGCCCTGCTGCGCCAGTGGCAAAGCCATACCGCGCTGGCCTTCAGTCCCAAGGCCACAGATCCAGAATCCTTCGCCGCATTGCGGCCTGCATCCTGGCGCTGGATGCAGCCCCACCAGCCCCAGCCCACGACGGCCTACGACGACGGCGCACAGTGGCTGGGCCCGACCGCCTCCATGGTAGGCGACCGCCCCAACGCGGCCCCCACCCTGGTGCACGTGGCACAAGCAGCGCAGCGCAGCGCACCCCTCTCTCCAGGCCTGCCGTTTGACGACAAGATTTATACCCTGGGCTACGAGGTGTTCCTGGAAAACCGCAACCTGGAAGACGCCTGGGCCGTCGCCCAGGCCGCCGTGCAGCAAAACCCCGGCGATATGGTCTGGCGCGAACGGCTGGCACAGGTGTCGGAGTGGACGCTGCGCCTGGATGTCGCACTGGAAAACTGGCTGGCCGTGGCCCGCCAGACCCAGAAAGAGTCCGCCTGGCAGGCCGTGCTGCGCCTGGCCCCGGGTCAGTTCGACGACGCGGCACTGGTGCAGGCGCTGCGCTACCAGCTGCGCAGTCAGCCCGACGATCTGCCGCTCATCCAGGCATTGGTGGAAACCTACGAGCGGCTGGGCGAACCCCAGCCCGCACTGGACTACCTGCAGCAGCACGCCCGCACCCCGGCCACCCTGGAAATCCTGGCCCAGCTGGCCGAGCGCGC
>JAMLIT010000010.1 GCA_023954035.1 Burkholderiaceae bacterium
CCCAACGAGCTACCAGACTGCTCCATCGCGCGGCAAGCTGCAAGTATAACTTACTTCTTATCGTTTGCGGGCGCTGCCGCAGTTTCTTCACCGCGATCCACCAGTTCCACAAACGCCATGGGCGCGTTGTCACCCACGCGGTAACCCATCTTCAAAATACGGGTGTAACCACCGGGGCGTGCGTTAAAACGCGGACCGAGCACGGTGAACAACTTGGTCACGCTGTTGCGATCACGCAGGCGGTCAAATGCCAAGCGGCGGTTGGCCAGCGTGTCCACCTTGGCCAAGGTGATCATGGGTTCGACGACGCGGCGCAGTTCTTTCGACTTGGGTAGCGTGGTCTTGATGGCTTCGTGCTCAATGAGCGAATTCATCATGTTGCGCAGCATCGCGAGGCGGTGCGAGCTGGTGCGGTTGAGTTTGCGAAGGCCGAGTCCGTGACGCATGGTGCTTATCCTTTTCTGTAGTTAAAACGGGCAGCCGTATCAGGTACTGCCCGGGCACGTCCCCTTTCGAGAGGGGCGCGAGATTATACGTTTAGCGCTTGTCCAGGCCGGCTGGCGGCCAGTTTTCCAGCTTCATACCCAAGGTCAGCCCGCGCGAAGCAAGCACTTCCTTGATTTCGTTGAGCGACTTGCGACCCAGATTGGGGGTCTTGAGCAGCTCGTTTTCGGTACGCTGAATCAGGTCACCGATGTAGTAGATGTTTTCCGCCTTGAGGCAGTTGGCCGAACGCACCGTGAGTTCGAGTTCGTCGACCGGTCGCAGAAGAATCGGGTCGAAGCTGGCATTGCCGCGCGTGCCCGATGGCGAGGTGATCTCTCCGATCTCCCCGCCGTCGAGTTGCGCAAACACCGCCAGTTGCTCCACCAGAATGCGCGCCGAAGCACGAACCGCGTCCTCGGCCGTGACCGCACCGTTGGTCTCGATTTCAACGACCAGCTTGTCCAGGTCGGTGCGCTGCTCCACACGTGCGCTTTCCACCGTGTAGCTGACGCGCTTGATGGGCGAGAACGAGGCGTCGAGCACGATGCGGCCAATGGACTTGGTCGCTTCGTCACCATAGCGACGCTGGTTTCCTGGCACATAGCCACGGCCCTTCTCCACCTTGACCTGCATGTCCAGCTTGCCGCCTTGCGACAGGTGCGCTATGACATGGTCGGGATTGACGATTTCCACGTCGTGCGGCGTCTGGATGTCGCGAGCGCTTACCACGCCTTCCGTGTCCTTGCGCAAGCTCAAGGTCACCTCGTCGCGGTTGTGCAGCTTGAACACCACGCCTTTGAGGTTCAGCAAGATGTTGACAACATCTTCCTGTACGCCATCGACCGACGAGTACTCGTGCAGAACGCCCGCGATGGTGACTTCCGTCACGGCATAGCCCACCATGGACGACAGCAGGACGCGCCGAATGGCGTTGCCAAGGGTATGGCCATAACCCCGCTCGAACGGCTCGAGCGTCACTTTGGCTCGGTTGTGGCCGAGCTGCTCCACGTTGATGGTCTTGGGCTTCAGCAAATTCGTTTGCATGCAGACTTCCTCTCAATACCCCCAGCTCGTTACACCGGTAAGGCTGGTGAAGCACCTGCCAAGCGATGCCTCGCGGGGCAGGAACAATAAATTCAGGAAAAGATTTGCTGCGTTTAGCGCGAGTACAACTCGACAATCAGCGATTCGTTGATGTCGGCGCCGAACTCATCCCGATCCGGCACCTTCTTGAACACACCTTCGGCCTTGTCGCCATTGACTTCAACCCAGGCGGGCATGCCTACTTGGGCAGCAAGTTGCAGCGCTTCCACCACCCGGGTCTGCTTCTTGGACTTCTCGCGCACGGCCACTACGTCGCCCACCTTGACCAGGTAGGAAGGTATGTTCACCGACTGGCCATTGACCGTGATCGCCTTGTGCGAGACCATCTGGCGGGCTTCCGCGCGCGTCGACCCGAAACCCATGCGGTACACGACATTGTCGAGTCGGCATTCCAGCAGCGACAGCAGGTTGGCGCCGGTATTGCCCTTCTTGCGCTCTGCGGCTTCGAAGTAGCGGCGAAACTGCTTCTCCAGAATGCCGTACATGCGCTTGACCTTCTGCTTTTCGCGCAGTTGCAGGCCATAGTCGGACGTACGCTGGCCTGAAGTGCGACCGTGCTGGCCTGGCTTGGAATCGAACTTGGACTTGTCAGCAATCGAGCGGCGAGCGCTCTTGAGGAACAGGTCCGTGCCTTCGCGGCGAGAGAGTTTGGCCTTGGGGCCGAGGTAACGTGCCACTGGAATATCCTTCTGATGTCATCTGCCGCAAACCATTGCGGGAGCCGCCTGCGGCGTGGGTACGGGCGCAGGCGGCGGTGGGCTTGGAGTTGATTAAATACGGCGGCGTTTTTGCGGGCGGCAACCGTTGTGGGGGACAGGGGTCACATCGGAAATCGAGGTGATTCGGATGCCGAGCGCACCCAGGGCACGCACCGAAGATTCGCGCCCAGGGCCAGGGCCCTTGATTTCGACGTCGAGATTCTTGATGCCCTGCTCAATGGCCGCGCGGCCAGCCATTTCGGAAGCGACCTGCGCTGCGAACGGTGTCGACTTGCGCGAGCCCTTGAATCCCTGACCACCCGAGGACGCCCACGACAAGGCGTTGCCCTGCCGATCGGTGATCGTGATGATGGTATTGTTGAACGAAGCGTGCACGTGTGCGATGCCGTCAGACACGTTCTTGCGAACTTTCTTGCGGACGCGCTGTGCGGCGTTATTGGCAGGAGACTTGGCCATAGGGTTCTTTCACTCTCTTTATTTCTTCAGGGCTGCTGCACCCTTGCGCGGCCCCTTGCGGGTCCGTGCGTTGGTGCGCGTGCGCTGGCCGCGCATCGGCAAACCGCGCCGGTGGCGAAAACCGCGGTAGCAGCCAATGTCCATCAAGCGCTTGATGTTCATCGTGGTTTCGCGACGCAAGTCACCCTCGATGGTGAACTGAGCGATCTGGTCGCGAATCTTCTCAAGATCGCCGTCTGTCAGGTCCTTGATCTTCTTGGAATACGCGATGTCGCAAGCTTCACAGATTTTGCGAGCGCGAGTGCGACCAATACCGTAGATAGCCGTCAGGCCAATCTCAGCGTGTTGATGCGGTGGAATATTGATGCCAGCGATACGTGCCATGTGCGTCCTCTAATGCTTTTCTGTTCAACCCTGACGCTGCTTGTGACGCAGGTCCGTGCAGATCACGCGCACCACACCCTTGCGGCGGATGATCTTGCAGTTGCGGCAGATTTTCTTGACCGAAGCCGAAACTCTCATTTCATTCTCCTAAAACCATTCGTGGTGCGGCTTGCGCCTTGAACACCTTGTTGGGATGCGCCCGGGCGCACCGCTATTGCTTGCGAAATCCGAAGACCTCTTCCTTAAATCTCGGACGGCCCGAAGGCGGCGTCCTCGCTCCGCGTCAGCTTCCTGCGTTGCCCTTGAAGTTGGCCTTTTTCAACAGGGAGTCGTACTGCTGCGACATCAGATAGTTCTGCACCTGGGCCATGAAATCCATGGTGACCACCACAATAATCAACAGGGAGGTTCCTCCAAAATAGAAGGGAACGTTGTATTTGAGAATCATGAATTCCGGCAGCAAACACACCAGCGTGATGTAGATGGCCCCCGCGAGGGTCAGGCGCACCAAGATTTTGTCAATGTAGCGTGCCGTCTGATCGCCAGGACGAATGCCAGGAATGAAGGCGCCGCTCTTCTTGAGGTTGTCCGCGGTTTCGCGGCTATTGAACACGAGCGCGGTGTAGAAAAAGCAGAAAAATACGATCGCTGTCGCGTACAGCAGGACGTATATCGGCTGACCCGGAGTCAGAGCTCCAGAAATGTCCTTCAGCCAGCGCAGCGAGTCGCCGGCACTGAACCAGTTCACCACCGTCGCCGGCAGCAAGATGATCGAGGAAGCAAAAATCGGCGGAATCACACCCGACATGTTGAGTTTGAGCGGCAGGTGAGAAGCCTGGCCTCCGTAGACCTTGTTGCCAACCTGGCGCCGGGCGTAATTCACCAAAATCTTGCGCTGTCCACGTTCGACAAAGACGACGAAGTAAGTGACCAGGCAGACGAGCAGCACGATGAACAGGGCCGCAAGAATGCTCATTGATCCGGTTCGAACTAGTTCGAGCAAACCGCCAACCGCGCTAGGAAGTCCCGCGGCAATGCCAGCGAAAATGAGAATCGAAATTCCATTGCCCAGACCGCGTTCAGTGATTTGCTCACCCAACCACATCAGGAACATCGTGCCGGCAGTCAGGCTGACCACCGCCGTCATGCGAAATCCGAAACCCGGGGAAATGACGAGGCCCGCGGAACTCTCGAGCGCCACCGCGATGCCCAGAGATTGAAACAGGGCCAGTCCCAGTGTTCCATAGCGCGTGTACTGTGTGATCTTGCGCTGACCGGCGGCCCCCTCCTTTTTCATTTGCTCGAAGGTGGGCACCGCGTAAGACATGAGCTGCATGATGATCGATGCCGAGATGTACGGCATGATCCCCAAAGCAAACACCGTAAAGCGCGACAAAGCTCCACCCGAGAACATGTTGAACAAGTTCAGGATGCCGCCCTGCTGTCCGTTGAACAACTGCTTGAGCTGCGCCGGGTCAATCCCCGGCACAGGAATGTGGGCGCCCACGCGGTAAACGACCAACGCGAGCAGCAGAAACACCAGCCTGCGACGCAAATCGCCATACTTGCCGGTTTTCGCAATGGAAGCTGCGTTAGTTGCCACGAAAATCTTTCGTCACCGTAGGTTCAAGCCAGACTGCCGCCAGCGGCTTCAATCGCAACGCGGGCTCCCGCAGTCGCGCCCACACCGGTCAATTTGACGGGAATGGACAGTTCGCCACTCTTGACGACCTTGACGGTCTTGACCATCTGGCCAACCAGGCCGGCCTGCTTGAGTGCCAGCACGTCGACGTCAGTCAAACCGAGCTGCGTCAGGGCCGTCAGCGTCACCTCGGCGTTGAACTTGAGAGTCTGGGACTTGAAGCCGCGCTTGGGCAAGCGGCGCTGCAAAGGCATTTGCCCGCCCTCGAAGCCCACCTTGTGGTAGCCACCAGCGCGCGATTTTTGGCCCTTGTGACCGCGGCCCGCCGTCTTTCCCAGACCGGAGCCGATACCGCGCCCCACGCGACGCTTGGCGTGCTTGGCCCCGGCCGCTGGCTTGATGCTATTGAGTTCCATCACCTACCTCTCAGAGGACTTTGACCAGGTAACTGATCTTGTTGATCATGCCGCGCACTTCCGGACTGTCCTTGAGTTCGCTGACACTGTTGAGCTTGCGCAGGCCCAGACCACGCACAGTGGCGCGGTGGGACTGCTGGGTTCCGATCGGGCTGCGCACCAGCTGGATCTTCACGGTTTGTTGGGTAGACATGCTTGCTGCTCCTGTCAGGCGAAGAGGTCTTCGACCGACTTGCCGCGCTTGGAAGCCACTTCCGAAGGCGTGGTGGAATTGGTCAGCGCATCAAAGGTTGCGCGAACCATGTTGTAAGGATTGGATGAACCGTGGCTCTTGGCCACGATATCGGTCATGCCCATGACTTCGAAAACAGCACGCATCGGACCGCCGGCAATGATGCCGGTTCCCTTGGGAGCAGGCGCCATCATCACGAAAGCTGCGCCGTGCTGCCCAGTCACCTGGTGATGGATGGTGCCGTTCTTGAGCGAAACCTTGACCATGTTGCGGCGTGCTTCTTCCATCGCCTTCTGCACGGCAGCAGGCACTTCCTTGGACTTGCCCTTGCCCATGCCGACGCGTCCATCGCCGTCGCCGACCACGGTCAGGGCGGCGAAACCGAGAATTCGTCCGCCTTTCACGACCTTGGTGACGCGGTTCACGGCGATCATCTTCTCGCGCATGCCGTCGTCGCGACCTTCGTCTTGCACTCGGGGTTGAAATTTAGCCATTTTTTTATCCGTTCCGCTTAGAACTGCAGACCCGCTTCGCGAGCTGCTTCGGCGAGCGCCTTGACGCGACCGTGGTACGCAAAGCCTGCGCGATCAAATGCCACCTTTTCGACACCGGCTGCCTTGGCGCGCTCAGCAATGCGCTTGCCGATGATCTGGGCCGCAGCCGCATTGCCACCCTTGCCCGAAGCACCCAAGGTCTTGCGCATTTCGGCTTCTGCGGTCGACGCGGTAGCAAGCACTTTGCCCCCGTCTTCCGAGATCACTGCCGCATAGATGTGCAGGTTGGTGCGATTCACCGTCAAACGCGCAACGCCTTGCTGGGCGATACGAATCCGCGTTTGCCGAGCCCGACGAAGGCGCTGCTCTTTTTTGCTCAACATGGTGCAGCTCCTTATTTCTTCTTGGTCTCTTTGATCACGATTCGCTCGCCTACGTAGCGAATGCCTTTTCCCTTGTAGGGTTCAGGCGGGCGAATGGCTCGGATCTCGGCGGCGATCTGGCCCACTCGCTGGCGGTCTGCGCCCTTGATCACCACTTCCGTGGGGGTCGGGGTGGCGACGGTGATGCCCTCGGGCATCTCCTTGTTGACTGGGTGCGAATAGCCGACAGACAGGTTGAGTTTCGAGCCTGTGGCTTGCGCTTTGTAGCCCACGCCTACCAGACTGAGCTTCTTCTCGAAGCCGGCGCTGACGCCGACGACCATGTTGTTGACGAGTTGGCGCAACGTGCCGCTCATCGCGTTGGCTTCGCGGCTGTCATTGGCGGGCTCAAAGCGGAGCTTCCCATCCTTGCTTGCGATGTTCACCAGTGGGCTCTGCGCCAGCGAAAGCGATCCTCCGGATCCTTTGACGCTGATCTGACCGTTGGCAATCGACACATCCACTCCGGATGGGACGTTGACCGGCATTTTTCCTATACGGGACATTCAGTTTCTCCTCAATGTCTCGGCTTAAGCCACATAGCAAAGCACTTCACCACCGACACCGGTGGCGCGCGCCTTGCGATCCGTCATCACCCCCTTGGGCGTGGTGACGATAGCAACGCCGAGGCCATTCATCACCTGAGGAATGGCATCACGGCCCTTGTATACGCGCAAGCCGGGACGACTGACGCGCTCAATGCGCTCAATCACTGGGCGACCTGCGTAGTACTTCAGGGCGATTTCAATGTTCGACTTACCGCCCTCGGTCTTGACCTCGAACCCGTCTATATAGCCTTCGTCCTTCAACACCTGGGCGATGGCCACCTTCACTTTCGAAGATGGGACGGAGACGCTGGCCTTGGAGACCATCTGCGCATTGCGAATGCGAGTCAGCAAGTCAGCAATGGGATCACTCATGCTCATGTTGTATCTCTCCTGCCGGCTTACCAGCTGGCCTTGGTGACACCGGGGATGTCACCAGCGAAAGCCAGTTCACGAATCTTGGCGCGGGCCAATCCGAATTGGCGGAACGTCCCGCGAGGGCGGCCGGTGATTTCGCAGCGATTGCGCTGGCGCGTTGGATTGGCATTGCGTGGAAGCTTCTGCAAACCCATGCGGGCCGCCTCGCGCTCTTCCTCGCTCAGCTTCACATTCGATGCGGCGGCCTTCAGCTCCGCATGTTTGGCGGCGTATTTCGCCACCAGTTTTTCGCGCTTGAGTTCGCGCTGGATCAAAGCTACTTTTGCCATACGCTGCCTCAGTTCTTGAAAGGAAAACGGAAACCGGCGAGAAGGGCCTTGCACTCCTCGTCCGTCTGCGCCGTGGTAGTGATGCTGATGTTGAGTCCACGCAAGGCATCCACCTTGTCGTACTCGATCTCAGGGAAAATGATCTGCTCTTTGACGCCGACGTTGTAATTGCCACGACCGTCGAAGGCACGACCAGAGATGCCGCGGAAGTCGCGCACACGCGGCAAGGCCACAGTCACGAAACGATCGAGAAATTCGTACATGCGCACGCCGCGCAGCGTCACCATGCACCCAATTGCCTGGCCTTCGCGAATCTTGAAACCGGCAATGGCCTTCTTCGCCTTGGTCACTACAGGCTTTTGCCCGGCAATCTTGGTCAGATCCGCCACGGCGTTGTCCATAACCTTTTTGTCCGCCACTGCTTCGCTCACACCCATGTTGAGCGTAATCTTGCTCAGGCGCGGAACCTGCATGGGCGAGGTGTAGCCAAACTGCTTCATCAGTTCCGGCGCCACTTTGTCGCGATAGAGTTCTTGGAGTCGTGCCATTTCTTGTTCCTCAGGCCGTCTTGATTTCGGCACCGTTCGACTTGAACACGCGAATGCGGGAACCGTCTGCCTGCGCCTTGATGCCAACGCGGTCACCCTTGCCAGTCGCCGCATTGAAAATGGCAACATTGGATTGGTGAATCGGCATCGCCTTCTCGACGATGCCGCCCGTCGTCCCCTTCATGGGATTGGGTTTGACGTGCTTCTTGACGAGATTGATGCCGTCAACCACCAGATAGGAATCGTCCTTGCGCAACGTGACTGTGCCGCGTTTGCCCTTGTCGCGCCCCGAGAGCACGACGATTTCGTCGCCCTTGCGAATCTTGTTCATCGCACCGTCCTTCAGAGAACTTCAGGAGCCAGAGACACGATCTTCATGAACCGCTCGGAGCGCAGTTCGCGCGTCACCGGGCCAAAGATGCGGGTACCAATAGGCTCCAGCTTTGCATTGAGCAACACCGCGGCGTTGCCATCGAATTTCACCAGCGAGCCATCGCTGCGGCGAATGCCCTTGGCCGTACGCACGACCACGGCGCTGTAGATTTCACCCTTCTTGACGCGTCCGCGAGGCGCAGCCTCCTTGACGCTCACCTTGATGATGTCACCCACGCTGGCATAGCGGCGCTTGGATCCTCCGAGCACCTTGATGCACAGGACGGACTTCGCACCGGTATTGTCGGCAACGTCTAACCGAGTTTCTGTCTGGATCATTTTCTATAGTCCCAACTTGCACCGAAAAGGAGTCGAACCCCGAGATCAATTCGAGGCTCATGCCAGCCGGTCAGTCTTGGGCCCGCCGTCCACACCGCAAACCATTCGCAGTGCTTCCGCTGGGCAGAAGATTCGCTAATTTCTCAGCGAAGCCCGCTATTGTCACAGACTTTCGTGGGTCGGTCAAGCATGACAAGGAAAATTTTACGCAGGCAGACTGGCGTACTGCTGAGCCAGTTGCTCGAACGCGTTTCGCTGAGCATCGCATTGGCCTTCTTCCTCAACGATTTCTGCGACGCGGGCCGCCATGGCACGAGCACGGCGCGCATCAAGAAAAAGCGCTCGCCATCGGCGGGCAAGCACGTCCTCCACGGTTCGCGCATACTCGTTGCGCACGGCGAAACGCACCATCGCCTCGGTCAGACCCATATCCAGTTCGGCGTCAGCGCCGGGAAGCTGGCGCACAAAGGCTTCTTCGCTTCCATAGCTGTGCCAGCCGGGGGCATCACACATGCGATGCACTACCGGCGTTGAGGGCGCGCCGACGAGCGGCAGATGGTTGGTCGCGCCGCCCACGCGTTGCTCCAATAGTCCCGTTTTGACGCATTTTTGCAACACGTCTTCGGCCATCGCCCGGTAAGTCGTCCATTTTCCGCCAGTCACTGTAACCAACCCACTTCGACTCGCAGTCACCGTGTGCTCGCGACTGAGGCTCTTCGTATTGTCCCCGTTTTCGTCCTGCGGCTTGACCAAGGGGCGCAGGCCGACCCACACGCTGCGCACATCCGCAGCCAGGGGCGCGCGACGCAGATATCGAGCCGACTCGTTGAGAATGAACGCGACCTCGTCGGCAAAAGGCGCGGGCTCGCGGGCCAGGTCGTGGCGCGGGGTATCCGTTGTTCCGAGGATCACTTTGCCCAGCCAGGGGACGGCAAACAGAACCCGACCGTCGGCGGTCTTGGGCACCATCAGGGCATGCTCGGAACCAAGAAACTCCCGATCCACCACCAGATGAACCCCTTGGCTGGGAGCGACCAGGGCTGAAACCGTCCTGCCCGTCGCCTGCGCATCGTGCTCGCGCAAGGCGTCGACCCAGACCCCCGTGGCGTTCACGACGCAGCGCGAACGCAAACGCAGGGTCCGCCCGGATTCGGTGTCACGGCAGACGATGCCGGCAATGCTCCCGTTTTCGTGAATCAGCCCGGTCGCCTCCACGTAATTGAGAACGACCGCGCCTGCGCGCGCGGCAGTGCGCGCAAGCGCCAAAGCAAGCCGGGCGTCGTCAAACTGGCCGTCCCAGTACTTGACGCTTCCCTTGAGGCCCTGTGGGCGCACGGTCGGCAAGCATTCGAGCGTCCGTGCCCGTCCCAGAAATTCGGTGGCGCCCAGGCCGGCCTTGCCGGCCAGAGCGTCGTACATTTTCAGACCGATGCCGTAGAAAGGCGTCTCCCAGCAGTGGTAGGAAGGCATCACGAAGGGCAGGGGCTGCGCCAGGTGCGGCGCATTGTGCAGCAGCGTGGTGCGCTCGTGCAGCGCTTCTCGAACCAACGCAACGTTGCCCTGCGCCAGATAACGCACGCCTCCATGGACCAGTTTGGTAGCGCGCGACGAGGTACCTTTGGCAAAGTCGAAGGCTTCGACCAGCGCCACCCGAAAGCCGCGCGTTGCGGCATCCAGTGCCACCCCCAGCCCTGTTGCGCCACCGCCGACAACGACGAGGTCATAGGAGGAGTCATTGGCCAGACACTCCAGGAGTTCGGGCCGCAGTGTCGGCGACGGAATGGACGACAGGGTCATGGAGTGCAGGTGCTCACGCAATGAAAGGGTTTACCCTTGAAGCATTGTCCTGGGATTTGAAGGGATGCGCTGGCGCACGGCACAAAGGCGCGTGCCTTGGCCGCGCCGCGCGGGGCGCGCACTGCCCTTGCGATGCGCGCCCAACGGATGCGAGAGGAATCCAGCCCGGTCCCGACTCGCATGCCCGGTTCTCAACGAACCTTGCCGTCCTTCCATGCCTGAAGCAGCTTGTCGTAGGCAATGGTCTGACCCTTGGGTTTTTCATTGTCAAGCTTCTTCCACGGCGCGTGCTTGTCGCTCAGCCATTTCGCCGGATCGCTCTTGGGATTGAGCTTGGGCGGGCAGTGCTCCATGCCTGCACGTTGAAGGCGCGCCATCACCTGGTCCATTTCCTCAGCCAGGTTGTCCATGGCGGCCTGAGGCGTCTTTTCGCCGGTCACGGCCTGAGCCACGTTCTTCCACCACAGCTGCGCCAACTTGGGATAGTCAGGCACGTTGGTTCCAGTGGGCGACCATGCCACACGGGCGGGACTGCGGTAAAACTCCACCAGACCGCCCAGCTTGGGAGCCATTTCAGTCATGGCCTGCGAGCGGATATCGCTTTCGCGGATGGGCGTCAGTCCGACGATGGTTTTCTTCAACGACACCGATTTGGACGTCACAAACTGTGCATACAGCCAGGCCGCAGCGACCTTATTCGCGTCGTGGTCCTTGAAGAATGTCCATGAACCGACGTCCTGGTAGCCGTTTTGCATGCCTTGCTTCCAGTAAGGGCCGTTGGGTCCGGGCGCCATGCGCCACTTGGGCGTTCCGTCCGCGTTGACTACCGGAAGACCGGGCTTGATCATGTCAGCGGTGAACGCGGTGTACCAGAAGATCTGCTGAGCAATCTGTCCTTGCGCAGGCACCGGCCCGGCTTCGCCAAAGGTCATGCCGGTGGCTTCCTTGGGCGCGTACTTTTTCATCCAGTCGACGTACTTGGTCAGCGCGTAGACCGCTGCTGGCGAGTTCGTGGCGCCGCCACGGGACACTGAGGCCCCCACCGGCGTGCACTTGTCGTCGGCCACACGGATGCCCCACTCATCGATAGGCAGTCCGTTGGGGTTGCCGATGTCGGCCGTCCCCGCCATCGAAAGCCAGGCGTCGGTAAAGCGCCAGCCGAGCGAAGGATCCTTCTTGCCGTAGTCCATGTGACCGTAGATGGGCTTGCCGTCAATCTGCTTGACGTCGTCGGTGAAGAACTCGGCGATGTCCTCGTAGGCGCTCCAGTTTTGCGGCACGCCCAGCTCGTAGCCATATTTGGCCTTGAATTTGTCCTGCAGATCCTTGCGAGCAAAGAGATCGGCGCGGAACCAGTACAGATTGGCGAACTGCTGGTCGGGCAACTGGTACATTTTGCCGTCGGGCGCCGTGGTAAAACTGGTGCCGATAAAGTCTTTCAGATCCAGGCCCGGGTTCGTATAGTCCTTGCCCTTTCCGGCCATGTAGTCGGTCAAGCTCATGATCTTGCCGTAACGGTAGTGGGTGCCGATCAAGTCCGAATCGCTGATCCAGCCGTCATAGATCGATTTGCCGGACTGCATCGAGGTTTGCAGTTTTTCGACCACGTCGCCTTCCTGGATCAGGTCGTGCTTGACCTTGATGCCGGTGATTTCTTCGAAAGCCTTGGCCAGCGTCTTCGATTCGTACTCGTGCGTAGTGATGGTTTCCGACACCACCGAAATCTCCTTGACGCCCTTGCCCTGAAGCTTCTTGGCAGCGTCAATGAACCACTTCATCTCGGCAGTCTGCTGATCCTTGCTGAGCGTGGAGGGTTGGAACTCGCTGTCAATCCATTTCTTGGCTTCTGCCTCGCCGGCCCAGGCCGCCTGGCCCAACGCCAGCGCCGCAGCGGCAAACGCCACTGCCTTGAATTGCACCTTCATTGCATGTCTCCTCATTCTTCCCCCCTTGAAAGAACTCCGGCCCTGGGGGATCCGGCCGGAATTCAACGAACTTCACCCTTTGCGCAAAATCAGCGTCAAAAGCCCCATGGAGAGCACCAGGCTGATCCAGACCGAGGGCTCGGCCTGCAGGGAAAACCACTGCATCATCTTTTCGCCAAGCCCCACCCAGATCAGATTGAAGTAGGCAGCGCCCAACAACCCGATGAAAAGGCGGTCCCCGCGTGTGGTGGCAATGGGCAGAAAGCCTTTTCGCAGCACCGTCGGCGACTTGATCTCCCACACGGTCATGCCTGTGAGCATCAAGGCAATGCAGACAAAAAACACGGCCACTGGCGTGGTCCAGGCCATCCACTCGAACATCAGACTCTCCTAGTCGGTTGGGGACAGATCCAAAAGGCCCATCCGCGAATCATTCAGACCCGGCCCATCGCAAAGCCTTTGGCGATGTAGTGCCGTACGAACCAGATCACGATCGCACCCGGAACGATGGTCAACACGCCCGCTGCGGCCAGCGTGGCCCAATCCATGCCTGAAGCCGAGACGGTGCGCGTCATCGTCGCCACAATGGGCTTGGCGTTGACGCTTGTCAGCGTGCGCGCCAGCAGCAGCTCCACCCAGCTGAACATGAAACAGAAAAAAGCAGCCACACCAACCCCTGCTTTGATCAGCGGCAAAAAGATGGTCAGGAAGAACCGCGGAAAGCTGTAGCCATCGATGTAGGCCGTCTCGTCGATCTCGCGCGGAATCCCGCTCATGAACCCTTCGAGAATCCACACCGCCAGCGGCACGTTGAACAGCAGGTGCGCTAACGCGACTGCGATGTGCGTGTCCATCAAGCCCACCGTGGTGTAGAGCTGAAAAAACGGTAGCAAGAAAACGGCGGGCGGCGTCATCCGGTTGGTCAGCAACCAGAAGAACACATGCTTGTCACCCAGGAACTGGTAGCGGGAAAACGCGTAGGCGGCAGGCAGGGCCACCGTGAGCGAGATCACCATATTGATACCGACGTAGATCAGGCTGTTGATGTACCCCGAATACCAGGACGGATCGGTGAAGATGGTTTGATAGTTGGCCCAGGTGAAGTGCTGCGGGAAGAACGAAAAGTTCGAGAGGATTTCCTCGTTCGTCTTGAAGCTCATGTTGACCATCCAGTAGATGGGAAGCACGGCAAACACCAGATACAGCGCCAGGAAGATGCTGCGTTTGCGGAAGCGCTTTTCATTCATGGCCGGCTCCTTCGTTGCTCGCCGTTCCCACGCGCTGCATCCAGTTGTAGAGGATGAAGCACAGCAGCAGGATGATGAAAAAGTAGATCAACGAGAAGGCTGCAGCGGGTCCCAGGTCGAACTGGCCCACGGCCTTTTGCGTCAGGTATTGCGAGAGGAAGGTGGTGGCATTGCCGGGCCCGCCCCCAGTGAGCACAAACGGCTCCGTGTAGATCATGAAGCTGTCCATGAAGCGCAGCAGCACCGCGATCATCAATACACCACGCATCTTGGGCAGCTGGATGTAGCGAAACACCGCGAACTTGCTTGCACCATCGATCCGCGCCGCCTGGTAGTACGCGTCTGGAATGGAACGCAGTCCGGCGAAACACAGCAGCGCTACCAGCGGTGTCCAGTGCCAGACGTCCATCACCAGCACAGTGAGCCAGGCCTGCGTGTCGTTGCCGGTGTAGCTGTAATCGAACCCCAGGGCCTCCAGCCCGGCGCCCAGCAAGCCAATGTCGGTGCGCCCGTAGATCTGCCAGATGGTCCCCACCACGTTCCACGGAATCAGCAACGACAAGGCAACGGTGACCAGTACGGCGGAAGACTTCCATCCTTTGGCCGGCATGGACAGCGCCAGGGCGATGCCCAGCGGGATTTCCACCAGCAGTACCGCGAGCGAGAACGTAAGTTGGCGAATCAGCGCCTCATGCAGCTCGCTGTCGCGCATCACCGCGGCAAACCATTCGGTGCCCACGAAGACGCGACGCTCGGGCGAAATGATGTCCTGCACCGAGTAGTTCACCACCGTCATGAGCGGAATCACGGCCGAAAAGGCAACGCAGATCAGTACCGGAAGGATGAGAAACCAGGCTTTCTGGTTCACCGGCTTGGTGGTTGTGCTCATTTGTAAACCTCCGTGCTGGGCACTGCGGTTCGAGCTTGCTGGGGAGCGGCCCGGCGCGCGCTCATGCCAGCAACTCCTCGTTTTGATAAAAGCAGGTGTGCTCGCCCAGCACCTTGAGCCACACGGTTCCCCCCACGGCTGGTGCGGCAGTTTCCGACCCCAAGCGCGCTCGCAGCATCTGACCGCCGACTTCGGCGGTCAGCATCCAATAGGTGCCAATGTCCTGCACCCGGAGCACGGTACAGGGCAGCGCCCCTGGCGCGTCTGGCGCGCTCAGCGCGAGGTACTCAGGGCGCACGCCGACTTGCAGCGGACCGCTCGGAAGGTTCGGCTGCGAGATAGCCAGCGAATACCCGGCGAGCTGCAGACGGCCGTCCTGGTGCTGGGCAGAGAGAAAATTCATGCCCGGCGAGCCAATGAAATGCCCCACGAACACATGCTGGGGGCGCTCGAACAAGGCGTCCGCTGCGCCCACCTGCACGGCGCGCCCGCGCGTCATGACCACCACTTCGTCGGCAAAGGTCAGCGCTTCCACTTGGTCATGCGTCACGTAGATCAAGGTGAGCTTGAGTTCGTGGTGAATCTGCTTGAGCTTGCGGCGCAGCTTCCATTTCAGGTGCGGGTCGATCACGGTCAGCGGCTCATCGAACAACACCGCGGCCACATCGGGGCGCACCAGACCACGTCCGAGCGAAATCTTCTGCTTGGCGTCGGCCGCCAGACCAGCAGCGCGTTGGTCGAGCTGGCCGCTGAGTTCCAGCATCTCGGCGATGGTTCCCACACGCTCGCGAATCTGCGCTTCGGGCATCTTCCGATTGCGCAGCGGAAACGCCAAGTTCTCCGCCACCGTCATGGTGTCGTAGATCACCGGGAACTGAAACACCTGCGCGATGTTGCGCTCCTGGGGGCTGGCACGGGTCACGTCGCGGCCATCGAACTGCACGCTGCCGCGCGAGGGCACCAACAGTCCGGAAACGATGTTGAGCATGGTGGTCTTGCCGCAGCCAGATGGGCCCAGCAGCGCATAGGCACCGCCATCGGCAAACTCCATCTTGAGCGGCAACAGTGCGTAGTCGCTGTCGCTTTGCGGGTTGGCCTTGTACGCGTGGGCCAGGTCAAGGGTGATGCGTGCCATCTCAGACTCCTCCCGCGCGGCGCGGCGCCAGCAGCAAGGCTTCGTCATCGCCAAACACGTAGACCTGCCCCGGATGCACATGCAAGGCCACCGGCGCGCCGAGGTCAAAGTAATGCACACCCGTGACCTGAGCCACCAGGCTGCCCATGGGCGAAGCCGCATGCACGTAGGTGTCGGACCCGGAGATTTCGGCCAACTCGACGGTCCCGTGCACGACGAGGTCGCCCGGCTGGGGCTTCAGTCGCAGGGAACTGGCGCGGATACCCACCACAAACCGCTGGCCGGCGCCCAGGCTCTTGGGTGCCTCCAGCGCCAGTTCGGTCCCGCCTTCCAGCAGCAGCCCGGACGCACTGCGCTGCGCGGCAATCTGGTTCATTGGCGGGTCGCTGAACGCGCGCGCTACGGCCAGGTTGGCCGGGGAATGAAAAACTTCGGAAGTGGGGCCGTACTGCAGCAGCCGCCCTTCATCGAGCACCGCCGTATAGCCGCCCAGCAGCAGCGCTTCGGTAGGCTCGGTGGTCGCATACACCACAGTGGAATCGCCGGAGGCAAAGAGCTGCGTCAGTTCGTCGCGCAGTTCCTCACGCAACTTGTAATCCAGGTTCACCAGCGGCTCGTCCAGCAACATCAGGGGTGCGCCCTTGGCCAGGGCGCGCGCCAGCGCGACGCGCTGCTGCTGCCCCCCGGACAGCTCGGCTGGCAGACGATCGAGAAACATCTCGATGTGCAAGCGCTCCGCCAATTCGCGCACGCGCTGTCCCACATTTTTGTCGCCGCGAAGTTTCAGCGGCGACGCGATGTTCTTCGCGACGCTCATCGAGGGGTAGTTGATGAACTGCTGGTAGACCATGGCGACGTTGCGCTCGCGCACCGGCACACCTGTCACGTCGCGCCCGTCAACAAAGACGCTCCCGGTGGTGGGCTCATCCAGGCCGGCCATGATGCGCATCAGGCTGGTCTTGCCGGCCTGCGTCGCGCCCAGGAGCACTGTCACGGCGCCACTGCGCAGCGACAGGTCCATCGGATACAGCCAGGTTTGCGCGCCGACCTTTTTGCCAACCGCTCGAAGAGTCAATTCCATGACCGCTCCAGCCCCCGCAGGGCGCGGCCCGTTCGCGTGCAAGCTGCCGTCTTGATTTTTCGCATGGGTTCATTTTGATTCGTTTTTGTTCGAAATGGACCCGTGTTTACCCCTAAAAAATTCCTTTTGGTTCGATTTAAAGTATTCTTGTGAACACCAACCCCCGACAACTCCTCTTGCTCAAGGAAGTGCATGCGCGTCAATCCGCCACCGTGGAGCAATTGGCCGACACCCTGGGAGTGACCTTGCAGACCGTGCGCCGCGATGTGCAGCGCCTGGCCGACGAGGGTCTGCTGACTCGCTTTCATGGTGGCGTGCGCGTTCCCGGTTCGACGGTGGAGAACATCGCGCATACCCAGCGCGAGACCCTCAACGCAGCGGAGAAGACCCGGATCGCGCGCCACGTCGCGCGTCAGATTCCAGACAACTGCTCGCTCATCCTTAACATCGGCACCACCACCGAGGCCGTTGCGCGCGCGCTGCTTCACCACAAGGGCTTGCGCATCATCACCAACAACCTCAACGTGGCGGCGATCTTGAGCAGCAACCCCCAATGCGAGGTCATCGTGGCCGGCGGCGTGGTGCGCTCGCGCGACCGCGGCATCGTTGGCGAAACCGCAGTCGATTTCATGCGCCAGTTCAAAGTGGACATTGCCGTCATCGGTATCTCCGGCATCGAGGCCGACGGCTCGTTGCGCGACTTCGACTACCGCGAAGTCAAGGTGGCGCAGACCGTGATCGCACAATCGCGCCAGGTCTGGCTGGCGGCCGACCACAGCAAGTTCAATCGGCCGGCGATGGTGCAACTCGCCACGCTGGCGCAAATCGACCGGCTGATCACCGATGCCGTACCCCCCGAGCCGTTTCCTGCGCTGCTGCAGGACGCCGGGGTCGTCTGCGACATTGCGCCGCTCTGACGCCGCTTTCCATCCAACCGCTTCACCCTGCCATGACCTACCTTCTCGCACTCGACCAAGGCACGTCCAGCTCCCGCAGCATTGTTTTTGATGAACATGGCCACATCGTCGCGCTGGCCCAGCGCGAGCTGACGCAAATCTACCCCCGCCCCGGCTGGGTAGAGCACGATCCGCGGGAAATCTGGCACACCCAGCTGGGCACCGCCCGCGAAGCGCTGGCCACGGCCGGCATCGATGCGTCGCAGGTGCGCGCCCTGGGCATCACGAACCAGCGCGAGACCACCGTGCTGTGGAACCGCAAAACGGGCGCACCGGTACACAATGCCATCGTCTGGCAGGACCGCCGCGCCGAACCCGCATGCGCCGCGCTGCGCGAGGGCGGACATGCCGACACCATCGCAGACAAGACGGGCCTGTTGATCGACGCCTATTTTTCGGGCACCAAACTGCAATGGCTGCTTGACAACGTGCCCGGCGCGCGCGCCCAGGCCGAGCGCGGCGAACTGGCCTTTGGCACAGTCGACAGTTGGCTGATCTGGCAACTCACCGAAGGCACGGTCCACGTCACCGACGTCACCAATGCGTCGCGCACCATGCTGTTGAACGTCCACACCAACGCCTGGGATGAAGAACTGCTCGCGCTGCTGCGCATTCCCGCATCGCTCCTGCCCAAGGTTCAGCCGTCCAGCAGCCACTTCGGCGACGCCGCAGCCAGTTTGCTGGGCCACCGGGTGGCCATTGGCGGCGTGGCGGGCGACCAGCAAAGCGCCCTGTTCGGCCAAGCCTGCTTTGCGCCCGGCATGGCCAAGAACACCTACGGTACCGGCTGCTTCCTGCTGATGCATACCGGCAGCGCGTTCCGGCGTTCGGAAAATGGTCTGCTCACCACCAGCGCAGCGCAAATTGCCTCCCCGCTTGTCGCTTCGCGCACTGCGCAGCCCCCCGAAGGGGCCGTGGCCGGCTTGGGGCGGTCCGGCGCCGTGCAGACCACTGCAGCGCCACAGTTCGCCATGGAGGGCAGCGTCTTCGTCGGTGGCGCGGTGGTGCAGTGGCTGCGCGACGGCCTGCGCGCCATCTCGGCCAGCAACGAGGTGCAATCTCTGGCCGAGAGTGTTCCCGACGCCGGCGGCGTGATGATGGTTCCCGCCTTCACCGGCCTGGGCGCGCCCTACTGGCAACCGGACGCGCGCGGCACCATCACGGGACTCACGCGCGGCAGCACGCTGGCCCACATTGCGCGCGCCGCGCTAGAGAGCATCGCCTACCAAAGCGCCGCGCTGCTGCAGGCGATGGCACGCGACGCGGTGGCGGCCGGCAGCGTGCCGGTGACCGAGCTGCGCGTGGACGGCGGCGCCTGCGTGAACGATTTGCTGATGCAATTCCAATCGGATCTGCTGGGCATTCCCGTGGTGCGCCCGGCGGTGGTGGAAACCACGGCGCTGGGGGCCGCCTACCTGGCCGGGCTCTCCAGTGGCGTCTACGCCAGCACCGACGAACTGTCACGGCTGTGGCGCGCGGAACGCCGCTTCGAGCCCACGCTGGCACCGGCGCGCGCCAGCGAGCTGATGCAGCGCTGGGAACACGCCGTGCGCCAGGCCACGCTGGCGCCCTGAATCTGTCTGGCTGGGCGACAATCTTTCTCCCGCTGATTGCGCCAACCCGTACGATGCCGCCATGTCCGATACCGCTGCCCCAGCACCCCCTACATCCGCATCCGCATCAGCTGTAGCCTTCATTGGCGGCGGCAACATGGCCAGCGCGCTGATCGGCGGCCTGCTGGCGCAAGGCATGGCGCCGGCGCAAATCGAGGTGGTGGAGCCCGCGGAGGCCGCGCGCAGCAGCTTGCTCGCGCGCTTCGGCATCACCGCGCAAGCGCTTCCCGGACCACAGCTTCGGGACGCTGATCTGGTCGTCTGGGCCGTCAAACCCCAGGTGTTTCGCGAAGCTGCCTTGCAGGCGCGTCCGCTCACGAACGCCGCCCTGCACCTGAGCGTAGCCGCGGGCATCCGCAGCAGCAGCATTGCCCAATGGCTGGGCACCGAGCGCGTGGTGCGCGCCATGCCCAATACGCCGGCATTGATTGGCAGAGGCATGAGCGCGCTGTTTGCACGCAACGCCGTCGATGCGCTGGAATGCAAGCGGGTCGAGCAGCTCATGGCACCCACCGGAGAGACGTTGTGGGTCACGCAAGAGCCGCTGCTTGACGCGGTGACCGCGCTCTCGGGCTCCGGCCCCGCCTACGTTTTCTACTTTCTCGAAGCCATGACCCGCGCCGGTACCTCCATGGGACTGAGCGAGACGCAGGCGCACCGACTGGCGGTGGGCACTTTCGCCGGCGCGGCCGAGCTGGCGCGCCAATCGGACGAGTCCCCGGAGGTGCTGCGCCAGCGCGTCACCTCCAAGGGCGGCACCACGCACGCAGCCATCGAATCCATGGAGCACGCCGGCATCGCGGATGCCCTGGTCCGGGCCATCGAAGCGGCGCAGCAACGCGCACGCGAGCTCGGCGACGAGTTCGGCACTTGAGCCATTCAATTTCAGAAGTTTTTGGCCTCTAGCGCTTATTGGGCAAGCGCAAGCAGCTATTATTTTGATAGCTATTGCCGCAACAAGAGATCGGTGGCGATGCCGGCAAACAGGGTCAATCCGATCCAATGGTTCAGTCGAAAAGCGCGAAAACACCCGTCGCGCGTGCGGCCCCGGATCATTAGCGCGTGCCAAACCACCTGCACCAGCACCAGCGCCAGCGCAGTGAACAACCCCACGCCAAAGCCCTGCGCCCGCAGCGCCAGCCCCCAGATCACCACCAGCCCCAGGTAGAAAGCGAGCACGGCGGCCACGTCGAACCGACCCAGCGTAATGGCCGAGGTCTTCATGCCGATCTTCAGATCGTCGTCGCGGTCCACCATCGCGTACTCGGTGTCGTAGGCCAGCACCCAGCACGCATTGCCCAGCAGCAGCCAGGCGGCCAGCATGGGCACGTCGTTGTTCACAGCGGCAAACGCCATGGGAATGCCGAAGCTGAACGCCAGGCCCAGCACCGCCTGCGGCATGGCCACATAGCGCTTGGCAAAGGGATAGACCACGGTGATCGCCAGCGCCGCCACCGACCAGGCCATGGTCAGCACATTGGTCAGCAGCACCAGGCCAAAGGCGGCGGCGGCCAACGCCGCGGCCAGGATCAGGGCCTCGCGCACCGACACCGCTCCGGTGGTCACCGGCCGCTGCGCCGTGCGCTTGACGTGGCGGTCGAACTCTCGGTCGGCCACGTCGTTGATGCAGCAGCCCGCGCTGCGCATCAAAATGGTGCCCAGCGCAAACACCGCCAGCAGCCGCCACCCCGGAAAACCACCCGCCGCAATCCACAGGGCCGACAGCGTGGGCCAGAGCAGCAGCAGCCAGCCGGCGGGTCGATTCCAGCGAATCAGGTCCAGGTACAGGGCAAAGCGGGAGCGGGGGGCGGACATGGCAGGCGGGGCAATGGGCGACGGGCGCAGCGGGCAGAGCCTTCGCGGCGGCTGCTCAATGTAGCAGCCGCGGCGAACCCGTGAGGCGCCCGTCTTTTGGTGACAATGCTTGCGTGCACAGTGTGCACGGCCTCAAAAGAACTTCGAAACCCCAAGATGCTGCCAGCCACCGACGTCTCTCCCCTGCCGCTTGCGCCCACGCTACCGGGCGATGTGCACTCCGAACGCGACGAAGTGCGCGTTTCGCGGCGCGTGATGTTCGGGTTCCTGCTTGCGGCGCTGGCCACCGTCCTCATCGGCATCGTCACCTACTGGGCCTCGGCCGAGCGCGGGAACGCCGTGGCGCGTCTGGGACGCGCGCAGCAATCGGTTGAACAACTGCAGAAGGTCATGCGCACCGCAATCGAAGCGGAGAGCGGCCAGCGCGGCTTCCTGCTGACCGGCGAGGCGCGCTACCTCAGCGTGTACGAAATGGCGGTCGGGAAAATGCCCGAACAGCTCGACGCGCTTCGCCGCACGCTCAATGAACGCGAATCCTTGATCGAACGCCACAAGGAACTGGCCGCGCTCATCGATGCCAAATGGGACCAGCTGGCGCGCACCGTCGCGCTGTACCGCAGCGGCAAAACCGACGAGGCCCTCTCCCTCGCGCGCGCGGGCCACGGCCAAACCATCCTGGAAAAGCTGCGCGCCGTGGGGGATGCCTTTGCTGCCGAGCTGCAGCAGCGCGCCGACGAGCGCCGCGACGAATGGCGCACCTCGGCCAATTGGTCGACCTGGGTCGCCGGGGGCGGCTCCGTGCTGCTGCTGGTGCTCATCGGCATGGCCGCCGCCATGACGGCCCGCGAGCAGGCGAACAAGGCGCGCCAATCCTGGGTCGACCGCGGAATCCTGGGGTTGGGCGTCGCGCTGCAAGGCGATCATGCCCTGGACGGCCTCGGCGAGCTGGCCATGCGCCAGCTCGCGGCCTACATGGGTGCACAGGTGGGCGCGGCCTATGTGGTGCGGGGCGCGCAGCGGCTGGAGCTGTTTGGCGCGTACGCCCTCGATTCCCAGCACGCCATGGGCACCGTGGTACCGGGCGAGGGCTTGCTGGGCGAAGCCTTGCGTTCTCGCGCGTTGCACCACGTGCGCGAGGTGCCCGAGGGCTACCTGCGCGTCACCTCGGCCACAGGCGCGGCCACGCCCCGCGAATTGCTGCTGATGCCGGCGGTCTACGGCGCCCGCGTGTTTGCGGTGCTGGAACTGGGTTTCTTCCGCGAAGTGCGTCTGGCCGACAAAGAGCTGCTGCGGCGCGCTTCGGAGATGCTAGCGCTCGCCATTCGCGCCGCGCTCGACCGCAGCGAACTCGAGCGCCTGCTGCGCGAGACGCAGCGCCAGTCCGAACAGCTTCAGACGCAGCAGGAAGAGCTGCGCGTATCGAACGAAGAGCTGGAGCAGCAAAGCCGCTCGCTCCAGGCATCGCAGGCACAGATGGAACTGCAGCAAACGGAGCTCGAGCAGACCAACGCCCAACTGGAGGAGCAGACCAGCCAGTTGGAGGAGCAGCGCGAGAAGCTGCTCATCGCCCAGGAAATCCTGACCGCCAAGGCCAGCGAGCTGGAGCTGGCCAGCCAGTACAAAAGCGAATTCCTGGCCAACATGAGCCATGAACTGCGCACCCCGCTCAATTCCTCGCTCATTCTGGCCAAACTGCTGGGCGACAACAAAAGCGGCAATTTGAGCGCCGAGCAAGTGAAGTACGCGCAAACGATTTACGCCGCCGGCAACGACTTGCTGGCGCTGATCAACGACATCCTCGACCTGGCCAAAATCGAATCGGGCCAGGCCGACGTCGAGGTGGAACCCATTCCCATCGCCAAGACGCTGACCGCCCTGCTCGACCCGCTGCGCCCGCTGGCAGCGCAGAAAGGCCTGGCGATTTCCAGCAGCATCGACGCGGACGTCCCTGGTCACATGGAAACCGACCCGCGCCGCCTGGGCCAGATACTGAAAAACCTGCTCTCCAACGCGATCAAATTCACGGAAAACGGCTCGATCCACGTGCATGTCGGGATGGCGCCCAGCGGGCGGATTGCGTTTTCGGTGCGCGACACCGGCATTGGTATCGCCGCGCACCAGCAGGCCCTGGTGTTCGAGGCGTTTCGCCAGGCCGATGGCAGCACCCACCGCAAATACGGCGGCACGGGCCTGGGCCTTTCGATTTCGCGCAGCCTGGCGCACCGCCTGGGCGGCGACATCGTGCTCGAGAGCGTGCCCGGCCAGGGAAGCACCTTCACGCTCGAACTGCCGGTGCGCCTGGTGGACACCCGGCCCGCCGCGCCTGCTCCGGCTGCGGCGACGCCCGCCCTGCCGCCGCCAGCGCGGTCCACCCCTGCGCAGCCATGGAGCCAGGGCGCGCGCAGCCTGCTGGTGATCGAGGACGACCCCCGGTTTGCCCAGATTCTGCAAGAGCTGGCCGTCGAGAGGGGGTTTGAATGCGCCGTGGCCAGCAACGCGGCCCAAGGGCTGGAGATTGCCGCCGCGCATCCACCTGCAGCCATCGTGCTGGACGTGAACCTGCCCGATTTCTCCGGCCTGGGCGTGCTCGACCAGCTCAAGCGCAATCCGGCGACGCGCCATATTCCGGTGCACATCGTCTCCGTGGCCGACTATGCCAAGGAGGCGCTCGAGCGCGGCGCCGTGGGCTACGCGCTCAAGCCCGTCAAACGCGAGGAACTGGTGCGCGCGCTCGAGCGCCTGGAAGGCAAATTCACCCCCGGCCTGCGCCGCGTTCTGGTGGTGGAGGACGATGCCCGCCAGCGCGAGAGCGTGCGCGCGCTGCTGCAAAGCGACGGGATCGAGATCGTCGGCGTCGAAACCGCGGCGCAGGCCCTGGAGCAACTGGCCCGCAGCACCTTCGACTGCATGGTGATGGACGTGAATCTGCCCGACCTGAGCGGCTACGAATTGCTGGAGAAAATGGCCGAACAGGAAGAGGTGTCGTTCCCCCCCGTGATCGTCTACACCGGCCGGGCCCTGAACGCCGACGAAGAGCAGAAGCTGCGGCGTTTTTCGCGCTCGATCATCATCAAGGACGCTCATTCGCCCGAACGCTTGCTCGACGAGGTCACCCTGTTCCTGCACCAGGTGGAATCCGAAATGAGCGAGGAGCGCCAGCGCATGCTGCAACGGGCGCGCAACCGCGAAGAGGCGTTCGAAGGCCGCACCATCCTGGTGGTGGAGGACGACGTGCGCAATGTCTTTGCGCTCGCCAGCGTGCTCGAACCCACCGGCATCCGCGTGGAAATTGCCCGCAACGGGCGCGAAGCGCTGGAGTGGCTGGACAGCCACCGCGGCAAGCAAGGTGCCGATCTGGTCCTGATGGACATCATGATGCCGGAGATGGACGGCTACACCGCCATGCGCGAGATTCGCAAGCGCCCGGATGGCAAGCGCATTCCCATCATTGCGCTCACGGCCAAGGCCATGCGCGACGACCAGGAAAAATGCCTGGCCGCTGGCGCGAGCGACTACATCGCCAAGCCGCTGGACGTGGACAAGCTGATGTCGCTGGTGCGCGTCTGGATGCCGAAGTAAATCGGGTTTTTGCATCCATGGCGCATCGCAAACTCTCCAAGACCGCCGACATCGAGCAGCGTTTGCTGCTGGACGCCATTTTTCTGCGCTACCACTACGACTTTCGCTCCTATGCCCAGGCTTCGCTGCGTCGGCGGCTCAACGCAGCGCTGGCGCACTTCCAATGCAAGACGATTTCGCAGCTTCAGGACCGCGTGCTGCACGAGCCCGAGGTATTTGCCGGCATGCTGGACTACCTCACCGTGCAAGTGAGCGACATGTTCCGCGACCCCAGCTATTTTCGCGCTCTGCGCGAACAGGTGCTGCCGCATTTGCGCACCTATCCGTCCCTGAAAATCTGGGTGGCCGGTTGCAGCGCGGGCGAAGAGGTGTATTCGCTGGCCGTGCTGCTCAAGGAGGCCGGATTGCTCGAACGCAGCCTGATCTACGCCACCGATATCAACACCCGGGCGCTGCAGGCCGCCAGCGCCGGTGTCTTCGACATCGAGCGCGTGGCGGCGTTCACGCAGAACCACGCCGCTTCCGGTGCGGCGGGCTCGCTCTCGGACTACTACACGGCCGGCTACGGCCGGGTCGTGTTCCACAAGTCGCTGCGCGAACACATGGTGTTCTCCGACCACAGCCTGGCCACGGACAGCGTCTTTTCCGAAGTCCATCTGGTGTCCTGCCGCAACGTGCTGATCTATTTTGAGCGCAGCTTGCAGGACCGCGCCCTCGGCCTGTTCCGCGAGGCGCTGTGCCATCGGGGGTTTCTGGGTCTTGGCAGCAAGGAGTCGCTGCGCTTTTCCAGCCACGCCGACGCGTTCGAGGACTTCGTGCTGCCGCAGCGCATTTACCGCAAGAGAGCGCCGGCATGACCCGTCCGATCCAGGCATTTCAGGCCATCGTTATCGGCGGCTCCGCCGGCGCCATGGAAGCCTTGCTGACCTTGCTGCCCGCCCTGCCGGCGACGCTGCGCGCCAGCATCGCCGTGACGCTGCACGTGCAGCGCGATAAGCCCAGCCTTCTCGCGCAAGTGTTTGGCCCGCGCTGCGCCCTGGCGGTCCGCGAGGCGCACGACCAAGAGCCGCTCGAGCCCGGCACCATCTTTTTTGCACCGCCCGACTACCATTTGCTGGTGGACCAGGGGCCGCGGTTGAGCCTTTCCTTGGACGCGCCGCTGCATTTCTCGCGCCCGGCCATCGACGTTCTCTTTGAATCGGCAGCCGACCTCCTGGGCGAGCACCTGATCGGCATCCTGCTTTCTGGCGCCAACGCCGACGGCGCCCAGGGCCTTGCTGCCATCCACCGGGCCGGCGGTTTGTGTCTGGTGCAATCGCCGGACAGCGCCCCATCGCCCACGATGCCGCTGGCCGCGCTGTCACTGGTTCCCGACGGCGCACAGGTCCTGAGCCCGGCGGCCATGGCCGAGACCCTCATCGGCCTGCACACGCGGAGATTGCTGTGAAACGACCTGCCAGCCTGGACGCGCAACGCCAAACGCCGATCAAGTGCCTGATCGTCGACGACATCGAGGAAAACCTGGTGGCCCTGCAAGCCTTGCTCGAGCGCGAGGGGCTGCTGATTCTCAAGGCGCGCTCGGGCGCGCAGGCGCTGGAACTGCTGCTTGCGCATGGCGACATTGCGCTGGCACTGCTGGACGTACAAATGCCCGAAATGAACGGCTTCGAACTCGCCGAGCTGATTCGCGGACGCGAGCGCACGCGCCACATTCCGCTGATCTTCATCACCGCGGGCGCGCAAAACCCGGGCTGGCAGTTCAAAGGCTACGACGCCGGCGCCGTGGATTTTCTCTACAAGCCCATCGACCCGCACATTTTGCTGAGCAAGGTCGAAGTGTTTTTCACCCTGCACCGCCAAAAACGCGCGCTGGCGCACGAACTGGCCGAGCGGACCGAGGCGCTGCGCATCAACGAGATGTTCATGGCGGTGCTGGGCCACGACCTGCGCACCCCACTGACTTCGGTCACTCTGGCCTCCGGCGCCCTGGCGCGCACCTGTACGGACGACAAGAGCAAGGCGCTGGCCGAGCGCATTCTCTCCAGCGCGCGGCGCATGGACGCGATGATCGAGGATTTGCTCGACCTCACACGCATCCGCCAATACGGTGGCCTCAGCCTGCATCCCAAACCGCTGGATCTGGGCGAACTGTGCGAGCGCCTCGTCGACGAGCTGCATGGTCACGGCGACCGGCAGGTGGTGCTCAGCCGCACGGGCACGCTGACCGGGTCGTGGGACGGGGATCGCCTGGCCCAGGTGCTGAGCAATCTGCTGGGCAATGCGCTGCGCCACGGTGCAGCCGACCGCCCCATTGCCCTGGCACTCGATGGCAGCCAAGGGGGTGAGGTTCGCCTGGAAATAAGCAATGGCGGCTGTATTGCCGCCGATTTGCTGCCGGTGTTGTTCCACCCTTTTCGCGGTGGCAGCGGTCAAGGTGGGCGGCGCGATGGGCTGGGCCTGGGCCTGTACATCGTGCAGCAAATCGTCAGCAGCCACGGCGGCAACATTGCGGTGCACAGCGCGGACGAGCGCACCTGCTTTACCGTCCACCTTCCCAGGCAGTGCCCAGGAACCCGCCTCTCAGGCGCCTGAATTCCTGCCAGGGGCCAGGGCCCACTCGGCCTCCTGCAGCAGCGCGTCGAGCTGCTCGACCTCGAACGGTTTGAGCAGCGTGTGCACATGGGGTCCCCAGGCCTGCGCATGCGGGCCCAGTTGGTAGCCCGAGCACAGCACCAGCCAGCGGTTCCGATCCGCGGCCAGCAGGCGCTGCGCCAGGTCAATCCCCGACAGACCAGGCAGACTGACGTCGGTCACCACCAGGTTGAATGCGTGCTCCGCATCCAGCGCCAGGGCGTGCTCGGCGCTTTCGCACAGCGTGACCGAGCGCCCCTCAGCCTCCATCAGCATGCCAATCGTCTCTCGCAGCTCGGCGTGGTCTTCAACGTACAGAATGCGCATGGGGGGCGGGAAGGGGGATGCTCGCAAACCACGATCATCGCAAGAGCCCTCGCCCGCGCGCTGTAGGACGGCGCCCTGAGCGCCCGCGGTGAAAACTACTCCTCCAGCAGCGAGCGCAGCATCCAGGCGGTCTGCTCGTGCACCGTCAGACGTTGGGTCAGCAGGTCGGCCGTGGGTTCGTCGCCCGCCTTGTCGGCCAGCGGGAACAGCTCGCGCGCCGTGCGGGCCACAGCCTCGTGGCCGGTGACCAGTACGCGCACCATGTCCAGCGCTCGCGGCGGCTCGGCCGGAGCATCGGGAAGACTGGTGAGCTTGCCAAACTGCGCGTAGGATCCCGGCGCCGTATGGCCCAGCGAGCGCACGCGCTCGGCAATCGGATCGACGGCATTCCACAGCTCGGTGTACTGCCCCATGAACATCAGGTGCAAGGTGTTGAACATCGGGCCGGTGACGTTCCAGTGGAAATTGTGCGTCGTGAGGTAGAGCGTATAAGTGTCTGCCAGCAGGCGCGAAAGCCCCTTGGCGATCGCTGCGCGGTCTTGCTCCGAGATGCCGATATTGATGCGCGGTGCCCCACCAGCGGGAGATGCGGGTTTTTTGGCCATGAGACGTCCTTTCGACTGATAAAGAAAAACAGCTTGGTGCCTTCCCACTATAGGTCGGGTTCAGGTCAGCCGTTGGACGCCCGGCAGACTGCAGGCCACTACGGCATTGCGCAGCGCGGCGATCGCCTCGTACCGGGTGAAACTGCGCCGCCAGACCAGCACCACCCGCCGCGTCGGCGCAGGCGTGCCGTCGGGTTCTCGGATGGGCAGATAGCGAAGATGCGGGTCGTCCGCATGCCGCCGCTGGGGGGCGTTGGCCAGCGCCGCTTCGGGCACGGCCAGGCGCGGCACAAGGGTCACGCCCATGCCGGCAGCCACCATGTGCTTGATGGTCTCCAGCGACGAGCCCTCGAATCGCCGGGCAATGCCATCGCCCTGGCTGGCGACGCGAGCGAACTCCGGGCACACCTGCAGCACATGATCGCGAAAACAATGGCCCGCGCCCAGGAGCAACACCTGTTCCTTCTTGAGCTCTTCGGTGCTGACACATTTCTGCGCGGCCAGCGCATGCTTGCCGGGAATGGCAGCGAGAAAGGGTTCGTCATACAGCGCGGCTGTGGCCAGGCCCGCATCGGGAAACGGCTCGGCCAGGATCGCGCAGTCGATCTCGCCGGTGCGCAGCATGTCTAGCAGCCGCGCCGTGAAGTTTTCCTGCAACACCAGCGGCATCTGGGGCGTGTGCTTGATCACGCTGTGCACCAGTTCGGGCAGGAGGTACGGGCCAATGGTGTAAATCACGCCCAGCGTGAGCGCCCCGGCCAGGGGATCTTTGCCACGGCGCGCCAGCTCCTTGATGGCGGCTGCCTGCTCCAGCACCACCTGCGCCTGGCGCACGATTTCCTCGCCCAGCGGCGTCACCGACACGTCGCCGGCGCTGCGCTCGAAGAGCTTGAGTTCAAGCTCTTCTTCGAGTTTCTTCACCGCCACCGACAAGGTCGGCTGCGAAACATGGCAGGCCTCAGCCGCGCGCCCGAAATGGCGCTCGCGTGCCACAGCGACGATGTATTTGAGTTCGGTGAGGGTCATGGCATGCCGGCAGTTCGCAATGGTCTCAGGCCTTGAGGTAATCCGATTTTCCGCCCAGCCAGCGCTCCAGGTGCTGCGCCGCCAGGTCGGGGTGGTGCTCCAGCATTTTCGGCGCTGTTTCGCGCGCCCAATCGAGCATTTGCGTGTCGGTGGCGAGGTCGGCAAAACGCAGGAGCGCATCGCCCGACTGGCGCGCCCCCAGAAACTCGCCTGGGCCACGGATTTCCAGGTCGCGCCGGGCAATTTCAAACCCGTCGCTGGTTTCTGCCATGGCGCGAAGACGCTCTTTCGCCGTCTCGCCGACGCGCCCGCTGTCGTTGGTGGCGTACAGCAGAACGCAGGCCGACGCCGCCGCGCCGCGCCCCACCCGGCCGCGCAACTGGTGCAGTTGCGAGAGACCAAAACGCTCGGCGTGCTCGATCACCATCAGCGAGGCATTGGGCACGTCCACACCCACCTCGATGACGGTGGTGCTGACCAGCACGCCCAAATGCCCTTCGGTGAACAACTCCATCACGGCCTTTTTTTCCGCCACCGGCATGCGCGAGTGCAGCAGACCGACTGCCACGCCCGGCAGGGCTTGGCTGAGTTCGGCATGCACCGCCGTGGCGTTGGACAGGTCCAGCGCCTCGCTCTCTTCGATCAGCGGGCAGACCCAGTAGACCTGGCGGCCGGCGGCCACCTGGGTGGCAATGCGCGCGATGACTTCTTCCTTGCGGCTGTCGGCAATCAGCTTGGTGACCACCGGAGTGCGGCCGGGGGGCAGTTCGTCGATGACCGAGACATCCAGATCCGCGTAATAGCTCATGGCCAGCGTGCGGGGGATGGGCGTCGCGCTCATCATCAGCATGTGCGGCTCCATGCCGTGCGCAGCGAGCTTTTGCCGCAGCGCCAGGCGCTGGAGCACGCCAAAGCGGTGCTGCTCGTCGACGACGGCCAGCGCCAGGCGCTCGAACGCCACCTGCTCCTGGATGACGGCGTGCGTGCCCACGACCAAGGCCGCCTCGCCGCTGGCTGCACGGACGAGCGCGGCGCTGCGCTCCTTTTTTTTCTGCCCGCCGACCAGCCAGGCGACGCTGCGGCCCCGCGCGGCCAGCAAAGGCTCGAGCCAAGCCACGAGCTTGGCAAAGTGCTGCGCTGCGAGGATTTCGGTCGGGGCCATCAGCGCGCACTGCCAGCCTGCGTCGATGGCGCGGGTGGCGGCCAGCGCCGCCACCACGGTCTTGCCCGAGCCCACGTCGCCCTGCAGCAGGCGGTGCATGGGCTGTGGGCGCGCCAGGTCGGCGTTGATTTCCCGCGCCACCCGCTGCTGCGCGGCGGTCAGCGCAAAGGGCAAAACGGCCAGCAGTTGGGCGCCAAGCGCCCCTGGCCCCGGCACCGCGGCCAGCACCGGGGCGCGCAACCGGCTGCGCTCGCGCCGCGCCTGGAACTGCGAGAGTTGCTGGGCCAGCAGTTCCTCGGCCTTGAGGCGTTGCCAGGCCGGGTGGCTGTGGTCCTGCAAGGTGCAGAGCGCTACCTCGGGCGCAGGCCGGTGCAAAAATGTGAGCGCTTCGCGCAGACCCATAAAGCGCTGGAGGCCAATATGGTTTGAAACCCGGCTGGCGATGGGCGCCAGCGGCGGCGGTACGGTTTCGGGCAGGTCTGCCCGCGCCAGTGCGCCTGCGATCAGGCGGCGCAGCAGCGGCTGGGGAAGGCCCGAGACCGTCGGGTACACCGGCGTCAGCGCCGTGGGAAGTTCGCCGCCGGCAGCACGACATACGGGGTGCAGCATCTGCCGACCCCAGAAGCCGCCACGCACCTCGCCGCGAATGCGCAGTCGCGCGCCCACTGCCAGGGCCTTCTGCTGCGAAGGATAGAAGCTGAAGAAGCGCAGCGTGCAGGCACCCGACGCGTCCTCGACCTGCACCACGAGCTGGCGGCGCGGGCGCAGCTGCACCTCGCAACTGCGCACCGTGGCCTCGATCTGCGCCAGCTCGCCGTCGCGCACGCTGGCGATCGGCGTGATGCGGGTTTCGTCCTCGTAGCGCAACGGCAAATGCAGCGCCAGATCGATGTCGCGCAAAAGGCCCAGCTTGGCGAGGGCTTTCTGTATTGCGGGAGCCAGGGGGCGAGGCGCGGGCATGGTCAAAAAAGGGCGGCAGCGGTAGCGCAGGAAGACGGACCCACAGCATAGACGGGCGCCCGGCCTGGCCGACCTGGCAGCGCCCTGAGCGGGACTAAAATTCAAGGTCCTCTTTTCTTTACTCTGTCCCTCGCGGCCATGCTCAAGCGCATACAAGTGCAGGATCTCGCGCTCGGCATGTTCGTGCAGGAATTTTGTGGCTCCTGGATGGACCACCCCTTCTGGCGCAGCAAGTTTCTGCTGGAAGAGCCGTCCGACCTGGCCCGCATCCGCGCCACGGCCATCACCGAACTGTGGATCGACACCGCACGCGGGCGCGACGTCGCCGCGGGCGCAGTGACCCAGACGCGGGAGGAGGTGCACGCGCGCATCGACACCGATTTCAGCGACCTGGCTGCCATGCATGCGATGGAGACTGCGGGCGCGAGCGCTGTGCGCCCGCCAGCCACGCCGGCGCCGAGGCGCCGCGACAGCGCCAGCATGCAAAGCGAGCTGCGCGAGGCCGCGTCGATCTGCATGCAGGCCAAGGAGGCCGTCATCTCCATGTTCACCGAGGCGCGCATGGGCCGCGCCGTCGATGCCGGCCAGGCGCAGGAACTGGTCCAGGAAATCAGCGATTCCGTGGCCCGCAACCCCGGGGCGCTCATCAGCCTGGCGCGGCTGAAAACCGCCGACGACTACACCTACATGCATTCCGTGGCCGTGTGCGCGCTGATGGTGTCGCTGGCGCGCCAGCTGGGCCTTTCCGACGCGCACACCCGCAGCGCGGGGCTGGCCGGCCTGCTGCACGACCTGGGCAAGGCGGCGGTTCCGCTGGAAGTGCTGAACAAGCCCGGCAAGCTCACGGACGAGGAATTCGAGGTGGTGCGCGGCCACCCTGTGGCCGGCTACCAGATGCTCAAGGAAGCCGCCCAGGTCAGCGCGCCCGTGCTCGATGCCTGCCTGCACCACCACGAAAAGATCGACGGCACCGGCTACCCTGACCGCCTGGCGGGCGACCAGATCAGCCTCATCGCGCGCATGGCCGCGGTCTGCGACGTGTACGACGCAGTCACCTCCGATCGCCCCTACAAGCGCGGCTGGGACCCCTCCGAATCGCTGCGGCGCATGGCCGAATGGACCGGCGGCCATTTCGACCCGCGCGTGTTCCAGGCCTTTGTCAAAAGCATTGGCATCTACCCGGTCGGCTCGCTGGTGCGCCTGGCGTCCGGGCGGCTGGGGGTGGTGACCGAGCAAGGCCAGAAATCGCTGGTCACGCCGCGCGTGAAGGTTTTTTTCTCCACCCGCTCGAACTTGCGAATTCCCCCGGAGGAGATCGATCTCGCCGCCCCCAGCTGCAGCGACCGCATAGCCGCGCGCGAAGACCCGGCCAAATGGAATTTCCCGGACCTGCATTCCATGTGGACCGGCGTCGCCGGCCAGCCCTGGTAGAGCCGCCTTACCCGCATGTCCGCCGTTGCCACGCTCAGACCGAACCGGGCATGGGATCTGTCGGTGCGCACGGCCCGGTGCAAAGCCGCGCACAAGCTGTGCGCTGCCACAGCGTGCTGCGCCATCCTGCCCGGATGCGGTGCTGCGCCTGCGCGACCAGGTGCAGGTCACGGCACGGGCTGGGCCCGCACCCTCAGCCCGCCACCCACCGATTGCGTCCAGTGGCCTTGGCCTGGTATAGCGCGGCGTCGGCCTGGGCCAGCAACTGCACTGCGGCGTCCTTGTCCACCTGCTGGTGCGCGCTGGCGCCGACACTCACTGTGACATGCGGAGCCACGTCTGAGCCCCTGTGCGGCAACGCAAGCGCCGCCACCTGCGCCACCACGCGAGCGGCGACCACAGCGGCGCCCGCAGCATCGGTGTCGTACAAGATCACCACGAATTCTTCGCCACCATAGCGTGCCAGCAGGTCCGTGCTGCGCGGCAGGGCCTGCGCCACAGCACGCGCCACGGCCTGCAAGCAGCCGTCTCCGGCCGGGTGGCCATAGCTGTCGTTGTAACGCTTGAAATGGTCCACGTCGATGATCAGCAACCCCAGTGGCTGGGCGCGGCGCTGGGCGCTGGCGCAAGCGTCGACGATGCGCACATCAAAGCAACCCCGGTTGGCGATTTTTAGCAAGGCGTCGGTGCTGGCGTAGGCTTCCAGACGGGCGTTGGCGTGCGCCAGTTCGCACGTGCGCTCGGCGACGCGCTCTTCCAGCAAGGCGTTGGAGCGCGCCAGTTCGGCGTTCTGCACCGTCAGCACGTGGTAGAGCCTGCCCACCATGCCGATGAGTGCCTGGGTTCCCTGGTCATGCAACTGGGCTTCCCGTGCGTACGCCTGCTCGGCCGTCAATCCCTGCGCCATGCTCTGCATCTGCCGTGCCATGGCCTGGTCGATACCCAAGATGTGCATGCCCAGCCAATAGGCCAGAAACCCGACAAAGGACTGCGCGGGCTGCTGAAGTGCCGAGCGCGCGCTCCACATGGTGGCTACCTGCTCGGCAAACTGCCTGTGCAGTGCGCTGTGGGTCTTGACATGGCGCGCGTCCAGGCCGCGCTCGCGCATCAGCTGCTCTTCCTCGGCAAAGTGGTAGAGCGTGTAGCACAGCATGTGCTCGTACGCCTGGCCCAGCGCTTGGTCGTCGCCGGTCGCATTGCTGTACTGAAGTGCGTCGCTGAGTGCATTGAAGGATGCGATCAGCGTCTGGTGTTGATCGTCTACGTCCACCAGGCCCGTGATGAAGTTTTCATCCCACACAAAGGTATCCATGGGCAGCCTCTCCCCCGGGTGTCTCTTAGAGTTGCGCGCAGCATAGCGCTGCAGCTGGTGCGCGCAAGGGGCTTGCGTCAATCGGCCTTCACAGCTCTCCGATCGGCCATTCAGTGTGGCGCTAGTACCCAGCGGTTGCGTCCACCGGCCTTGGCCTCGTACAGGGCGGCGTCGGCCTCCTCGACCAGGCTGGCGCTGCCGAACTTTTGCGGCGGCACCTGCGCGGCCGCGCCCACGCTGACGCTCACGTGCGGCGACACCTGGGATGCGCCGTGGACCAGCGCCAGCGCAGCCACGTTGGCCACTACGCGGGCTGCCACGGTGGCCGCACCTTCGGCGTCGGTGTCGGGCAGGATGACCGCCAGCTCCTCGCCGCCGTAGCGCGCCACGAGGTCGGTGCTGCGCGTCATCGTTTGCTGCACGGCGCGCGCCACCGCCTGCAGGCACCGATCGCCCTCGGGGTGACCGTGGCAGTCGTTGAACTGCTTGAAATGATCGACGTCGATCATCAACAACGCCAAGGGTTGCTCGCGCCGGAACGCCGCTGCGCAGGCCTGCGCCAGGCGTTCGTCGAAATAGTTTCTGTTGGCAATGCCCAGCAAGCCATCGGTGCGCGAAAACGCCTCCAGCATGCGGTTGGCATGCTGCAGCTCCTCATTGGTCTGCGCCAGCTGCTGGGTCCGCTGGGCAACCCGTTCTTCAAGCAGGCGATTGGCGTTGATCAGCCCGGCGTTTTGCTGCGCCAGCACGTGGTAGAGGCGATCGATCAACTTGAGCAGGGCCTGCGTGCTGTTGCTCTCCGTGGCCTGGTGCTCCTTGTTCCAGGCCTGCTCGGGCGTGGCGCCAGCGGCCACGGCCACGATTTGCCGCGCCAACGCCTGGTCGGTTCCCAGAATATGCAGCCCCAGCCAGGAGGTAAGAAACCCGATGATGGACTCGGCCGTGTCGGGCATGGAATGGCGCGCCGACCAGATGTCGTTGATCTGCCGGACAAACTGCGCGTGCTGCGCCTCCTGCAGCGCAATGTGGCGCGGGTCGATACCGACACCGCGCATCAGCGCCTCCTCGTCGCGAAAGTGGTATTCGGTGTAGGCCACCAGCCGCGCGAAGGTGTCGTTCAGCAAGGCCTCGCGGTTGTGCAGGTCGGTGCTTTGGAACGTCTCGCTCAGCTCGTTGAACAGGTCTACCAGCGCGTGATGCTGATCGTCCACGTCTTCCAGACCGGTAATGAAATTCTGGTCCCAGACAAAGGCTTCCATGGGCGGCGTCCTTGAAGAATCTTGAGCAAGACAAGCTTACGCGCACATGCCGGCGCCGGGTTTGACACAATCGCGCCCTTTTCTCCTGATTTTCCCGATTTTTCGAACGCGGGCCTGTTCTGCCCCTGCCCTATGACCGCATCCTCGCCTGCTGGCACCGCGCCTGCCTTCACCCTCAGCGACTTCGATTTTGATCTGCCGCCCGAGCGCATCGCGCAGCACCCCAGCGCCGAACGCAGCGCCTCGCGCCTGCTCGATGGTCGCAGCCTGCCTCCGGCGGACCGCATCTTCCGCGCATTGCCCGGCCTGCTGCAGGCAGGCGACCTGCTGGTTTTCAACGACACCCGGGTCGTCAAGGCGCGCCTCTTTGGCGAAAAGCCCAGTGGCGGCAGGCTGGAATTGCTGATCGAGCGCGTGCTCACCGGCAACGAGGTGGTGGCCCACATGAAGGTCAGCAAAAAGCCGCCGGTCGGCGCACGCATCCACCTGGCCGGTGGCCTGGCGGCCGGCGGCTTCGACGCCACCTTGCTCGCCCGCTGGCCAGACACGAGCGGCCCGCTGTTTCGCTTTGCCCTGCAAGGCCCGGCGGACGAGAGCGCCTGGGAGTTGATGGAGCGCTGCGGCCACCTGCCGCTGCCGCCCTACATTGCGCGCAACCAGGCCAGCGGCAACGACCCCGACGCCGCCGAGGACGCCGAGCGCTACCAGACAGTGTTTGCCCGCGCACCCGGCGCCGTGGCCGCCCCCACCGCCGCCCTGCATTTTGACGAGGCGGTGCTGGCCGACCTGGCCCGGCGCGGCATCGAGCGCGCCAGCGTGACGCTGCATGTCGGCGCCGGCACCTTCCAGCCCGTCAAGACCGAAAACCTGGCCGAGCACCAGATGCACAGCGAGTGGTACGAGGTGCCCCTGGCCACCCTGGCAGCCCTGGAGCGCTGCCGCCAGCGCGGCGGCCGCGTGGTGGCCGTGGGCACGACGACGGTGCGCACGCTCGAATCCTGGGCGCGCTCGGGGTTGGCCACGGGCGACACCAATATCTTCATCACGCCGGGATTCGCGTTCCAGGTCGTGGACCTGCTGGTCACCAACTTCCATCTGCCCAAAAGCACGCTGATGATGCTGGTGAGCGCCTTTGCGGGGTACGACCGGGTGATGGCGCTGTACCGCCATGCGATTGCACAGGAGTACCGGTTTTTCAGCTACGGCGATGCGATGCTGCTGGAGCGCGCCGCGCCCACGGCCCGCCTGTAGCGGCATTGCGCGCTCAGCGATTGACCCCGAATGGACGCTCAGGGCCGCATTTTTACTATCAAAAAAATAGCTGCCAGCGCTTATTTATAAAGCGCCAGCAGCCTTTTTTGCCTAAAGTCTACAACCCCAGGTGCTGCGCCACGAAATCGGCGTCCTTGTCGCCCCGGCCTGAGAGGTTGACCAGAATGTTCTTCTCTGGGGGCAGAGTCTTCGCCAGCTTCATGGCGTAGGCCAGCGCATGCGCGCTCTCCAGCGCCGGGATGATCCCTTCGGTGCGCGAGAGCGTCATGAAGGCATCGAGGCACTCGTCGTCCGTCACCGACTCATACTGCACGCGGCCTACGTCCTTGAGGTAGCAGTGCTGCGGGCCGACGCCAGGGTAGTCCAGGCCCGAGGCAATCGAGTACACCGGCAGCGGCTCGCCCTTGTCATCCTGCAGGTTGTAGCAAATGAAGCCGTGGATGGCGCCCTTGACGCCGAGCGTCATGGTGGCGGCGTGGTCGGGGGTATCGAGGCCGCGACCGGCAGGCTCGACACCCACGAGCTGCACATCGGCATCGGGCAGGAATTCCGTGAAGATGCCCATGGCGTTCGAGCCGCCGCCCACGCAGGCCGTCACCACATCGGGCAGGCGCTGGTGCTCTGCCAGAAACTGCGCCCGCGCCTCGCGCCCGACGATGCTCTGGAAGTCGCGCACCATTTTTGGAAACGGGTGCGGGCCCACGACCGAGCCGATGGCATAGAAGAAATTGACCGGATCTTTCATGTACTCCTCAAACGCGCTGTCGACTGCGTCCTTGAGGGTGCGCGTGCCGCGCGTGACCGGCACCAGCCTGGCGCCCAGAATTTTCATCTTGGTGACGTTGGGGTGCTCCTTGGCAATGTCGATCTCGCCCATGTGGATTTCGCACTCGATGCCCACCAGCGCGCAGGCCGACGCCAGCGCCACGCCGTGCTGGCCCGCCCCGGTTTCGGCCAGCACCTTGGTCTTGCCCATGTGCTTGGCCAGCAGCGCCTCGCCCAGGCAGTGGTTGATCTTGTGCGCGCCGGTGTGGTTGAGGTCTTCGCGCTTCAAGTGGATGTGCGCGCCGCCCTGGCGATCGGACAGGCGCCGGGCATAAAAGATCGGGCTCGGCCGGCCGACGTAATGCGCGTACAGGTCGGTCAGCTCGTCCTGGAAGGCTGCGGTCTTGCGGACCTCCTCGTAGGCGTCATTGATGCCGTCCATCACGGCCTTGAGTTCAGGCGGGAGGATCTGCCCTCCGTATTCGCCAAAGTAGCCCTGCTGGTCGGGCATTTCCAGAAACTGCTGTGCCATGCGCTGTCCCTCCTTGTGATGAAAAACCGCCAAATCTTATCCGCCGTGCAAACGCCGAAACGCCCGCGCCTGCCCAAAATGCCCGCAGCCGATGAAAGGCACGGGCGGGCGCAGCGCCGACAAGGGCGACGGGTGGTTGGCGCTGAGCACCAGATGCCGCGGGCCGTCGACGAGCGCGCGCTTCGATTGTGCGTGCGCGCCCCAGAGCAGGAACACCACCGGTTGGGGCTGCGTCGCGACGTGGGCGATCAGCGCGTCGGTCAGCAGCTCCCAGCCGCGCTTGGCGTGGCTGCCTGGCTGGCCCTCCTCCACCGTGAGCACGGTGTTGAGCAGCAGGGCGCCTTGCTCGGCCCAATGCACCAGACTGCCGCCGGGCACAGGAAACGCAGGTGGCGGCGTACCCAAGTCGCGCTCGATTTCCTTGAAGATGTTGCGCAACGAAGGCGGGATTGGAACGCCCGGCGCGACGGAAAACGCCAGACCCTGCGCCTGCCCGCGGCCGTGGTAGGGGTCCTGCCCCAGGATGACGACGCGCACTTTCTCAGGCGGTGTGAGTTCGAGCGCGCGCAGCGGCTGCGGCGGGAAGATGCTGGCTCCGGCCGCCAGGCGCTCGCGCAAGAACGCCAGCAGTTGCACGCCTGACGGCGATTGGAAAAATTGCTCGACCAAGGTCTGCCAGCCCGGCGCCACCGGCCAGTCGCGCGGGTCGGCCGTCTGGAGCTGATCGGGGGGCGACAGGGCGGCGGATTTCATATGAAAATGGCCTCTAGCGCTTATTCCATATGCGCAAAAAGCTACATTCTCGATAGCAAATGCGGTTTGTACCCGCTGAACAGGGCTTCACGCAAACAGTTCCGCCAGCGCCAGCCCAGGCTCCTCGGCACGCATAAAGGCTTCGCCTACCAAAAACGCCTGCACACCAGCGGCGCGCAGCAGCGTGACATCGGCGCGCGTGGCCACCCCCGATTCGGTCACCAGCAGGCGCTCCGGCGGCACGTGCTTTTGCAGATCCAACGTGGTCTGCAAGCTGACCTCGAACGTCTTCAAATTGCGGTTGTTCACGCCGACGAGCGGGGTCTGCAAGCGCAGCGCACGCTCCATCTCGGCGGCGTCGTGCACCTCAACCAGCACCGCCATATCAAGGCCGCGCGCAATCGCTTCGAAATCGCGCATCTGGGCGTCGTCAAGGCAGGCGGCAATCAGCAGCACGGCATCTGCGCCAATGGCGCGCGACTCGTAAATCTGCCATTCGTCAACCATGAAGTCCTTGCGCAGCACCGGCAGCATGCAGCTCGCGCGGGCCTGCTTCAAATAGTCGATGCGGCCCTGGAAATACTGCCCATCGGTCAGCACCGAAAGACACGCGGCGCTGACCTCGCCGTCGCCCTCGGAATAGCTCTGGGCGATGTCGGCGGGTTCGAAATCGGCGCGCAGCACGCCCTTGCTGGGGCTGGCCTTCTTGATCTCGGCAATCACCGCCGCTTGCCCGCGCGTGATTTTGGCGCGCAGCGCGGCTTCAAAATCGCGCGTCAGCACGCGGCTCTCGGCGTCCTGGCGGATGCCGGCGAGCGGCGTGCGGTGCTTGGCCGCAGCGACTTCTTGCTGTTTGGTGGCAACGATCTGGCTGAGGATGTCGGACATGGCTTATCCCTTCTGCGCTTGCGTGAAGGCGACCAGCTGGCGCAGCCGCTCGCGGGCGGCGCCCGAGGCGAGGGCGGCGCGGGCACGCTCCAGGCCGCCCCCAATCGAACCGGCCACGCCGGCCACGTACAGCGCGGCGCCGGCGTTCAGACACACGATGTCGGCGGCGGGCCCCGCTGCGCCGTCGAGCACCGAGAGCAGCATGTCGCGCGACGCTTCGGGCGTCTCCACCTTGAAGGCCCGGTTGCTGGCCATGGGCAGCCCAAAGTCCTCGGGGTGAATTTCGTATTCGCGCACCTGGCCGTCCTTGAGCTCGCCCACCAGCGTGGCCGCACCCAGGCTGATTTCGTCCATGCCATCGCGGCCATAGACCACGAGCGCATGCTCGGCGCCCAGGCGCTGCAGGGCGCGCACCTGGATACCGACGAGGTCGGGGTGGAACACACCCATCAAAATGTTTGGTGCCCCGGCGGGGTTGGTCAGCGGGCCGAGGATGTTGAAGATGGTACGCACGCCCAGTTCGCGCCGCACCGGGGCCACGTTTTTCATCGCCGGGTGGTGGTTGGGCGCGAACATGAAGCCAATGCCCACCTGGGCAATGCTCTCGGCGATGGCGGCAGGCGGCAGGTCGATGTGCACGCCGAGCTGCTCCATCACATCGGCGCTGCCACTCTTGCTGGAGACGCTGCGTCCGCCATGCTTGGCTGCACGCGCGCCCGCAGCAGCCGCGACAAACATGGCACAGGTAGAGATATTGAAACTGCCGGCACCGTCGCCCCCGGTGCCCACGATGTCGACCAGGTGCGTGGTGTCTGCCACTGGCACCTTGTTGGAGAACTCGCGCATCACCTGCGCGGCCGCAGTGATCTCGCCAATGGTTTCCTTCTTGACGCGCAGGCCGGTGATGATGGCGGCGGTCATGACAGGGGACAGCTCGCCCCGCATGACCATGCGCATCAGGTGCAGCATCTCGTCGTGAAAGATCTCGCGGTGTTCGACGGTGCGCTGCAGCGCTTCTTGCGGGGTGATGAGCATGGCAGAGGTTCCCAATGAATGACGAGAGGACAGAGCGGTGTCAAAGTCTGGCGGGCGCATCGGTCAGCGCCAGCTTCACGCCGAAGCCGATGAAGAGCGATCCCGCCACGCCATCGAGCCAGCGCATGGCGCGCTGCATGGCGCCCGCGCGGCGCGCCGCCCAGGCGGCGGCACAGGCCCAGCCGGTGTTGACCAGCGTGCTGTTGAACGTAAACAAAAGGCCCAGCGCCAAAAACATGGCGGGCGCATGCGCGCTGCCCGGCGCAATGAACTGCGGCACGAAGGCGAGGAAGAACAGCGCCACCTTGGGGTTGAGCACGTTGGTCAGAAAGCCCCGGCGAAAAACCGTGGTCAGCGCCACCTGTGTGTCGGCAGCGCCCCGCGCGCCCGACGAGCCAGAACCACCCAGCCCGGCGATCAGCATGCGAACGCCCACGTATACCAGGTAGATCGCGCCCAACCACTTGAGCACACCAAACGCCGTGGCCGACGCTGCCACCAGGGCGCTCACGCCCACGGCAGCGGCCAGCACGTGCACGCAGCAGCCCGCAGAAATGCCCAGCGCCGCCACCACCCCAGCACGCACGCCGCGCCGCGCCGCATGGGCGATGATGAAGAACACATCCGGCCCCGGCGTGAGGTTGAGCAAGACGCCGGCGGCGACGAACAGAATCCACTGGTGGGTGGGCATGGGGTCGGTAGAAAATTGATTGAAATTGGCCTCTAGCGCTTATTCATAAAGCGCTAACAGCTATCTATTCAATAGCATTCAATGCGGTCGGATGCAAGAAATTGCGCAGCAGTGCGTGTCCATGTTCCGAGAGGATGCTTTCCGGGTGGAACTGCACGCCCTCAATGGACAGTTGCTTGTGACGCACGCCCATGATTTCGCCGTCCTCCGTCCAGGCGGTGATTTGCAGCACCTCGGGGCAGCTGGCGCGCTCGATGGAGAGCGAGTGGTAGCGGTTGACCGTGAACTGGCGCGGCAGGCCGGCGAACACGCCCGTCTGCGTGGTCGTGATGACGCTGGTCTTGCCGTGCATCAGCTCCTGCGCGCGCACGATGGTGCCGCCGAAGGCTGCGCCGATGGCCTGGTGCCCCAGGCACACACCCAAAATCGGCAGGCGGCCAGCGAAATGCTGGATGGCGGGCACAGAGATTCCGGCCTCGGCCGGCGAGCAGGGGCCGGGCGAGACCACCAGCCGGTCCATTGCGCCCGATGCCAGCCGCGCGTCCAGATCGGCCAGCGTGACCTCGTCGTTGCGCACCACTTCGACCTCGGCGCCCAGCTCGCCGAAGTACTGGACGATGTTCCAGGTGAAGCTGTCGTAGTTGTCGATCATCAATAGCTTCATGCGCCTTCTCCCTGATTGGAGGTTTCGCGCAGCCGCACGAACTCGCGCTCTTCAAAGGCAATGCAAGCCTCCATCATGCTGCGGTAGATCTGCTCGATGACATCGCTGTCGCCACCCTCTCTCAAAGCGGCCTGGCGCACCCGGCGCACGATGTCTTCGATGCGCGCTTCGTCGCGCACCTGACTGGCGCGCTGCTTGATGCGCGCAGCCTGCGTCATGTACGCCACGCGCTCCACCAGCAGCGGCACCAGCACGTCATCAAGCGCGTTGATGGCGCCGCGCACATCCTGCATGTCCTGGCAGGGCTTCACTTTTTCGATCGCGCGCGTCATTCCAGCCCCTCTTCCACCAGTTCAGCGGCGCGCAGCAGGGCACGCGCCTTGTGTTCCGTCTCGCGCCATTCCAGCTCGGGCACCGAATCGGCCACCACGCCGGCCGCAGCCTGCACGTAAAGCTCGCCGTCCTTGACGATGGCGGTGCGAATGGCAATCGCCACATCCATGTCGCCGGCGTAGCTCAGGTAGCCGCAAGCACCACCGTAGAGGCCGCGTTTGGTGGGCTCCAGCTGATCAATGATTTCCATGGCGTGCACCTTGGGCGCGCCCGTCAGGGTGCCGGCGGGGAAGGTGGCGCGCAGCACGTCCATGTTGCTCATGCCGGGCTTCAAGATGCCTTCGACGTTGCTCACGATGTGCATGACGTGGCTGTAGCGCTCTACCGCAAAGGCTTCGGTGACCTTGACCGTACCGGTCTGCGCAATGCGGCCAATGTCGTTGCGCGCCAGGTCGATCAGCATGACATGCTCTGCGCGCTCCTTGGGATCGTTGATGAGTTCCTGCTCGGTCAGCTTGTCCAGCTCGGGCGTGGCGCCGCGCGGACGGGTGCCGGCCAGCGGGCGGATCGTCACCTTCTCGCCGGCCTCTGTTTTTTCCTGCCGCACCAGAATCTCCGGGCTGGCGCCCACCACGTGGCTGTCGCCAAAGTGGTAGTAGTACATGTAGGGGCTGGGGTTGAGCGAGCGCAGCGCGCGGTAGAGCGAGAGCGGACTGGCATCAAAGCGCTTGTGAATGCGCTGGCCCACCTGCACCTGCATGAAGTCTCCCCCGGCAATCAGCTCCTTGGCGCGCACCACGGCGGCCAGGTAGTCCGCCTTGGCGAAGTCGCGCTGCGCCGGGTGACCCAGGCTGGCTTGCACCTGCGGGGCGCTGACCGAATAGCGCAGTTGTTCGCGCAGGCTGCGCAAGCGCTTCTTGGCGTTGCTGAAGGCCTCAGGACGCGCCGGGTCGGCATAGACGATCAGGTAGAGCTTGCCCGAGAGGTTGTCGATGACCGCCAATTCCTCGCATTGCAGCAACAGGATATCGGGCATGCCCAGGGTGTCGGGCGGACAGCTCTTCTCCAGCTTCTTCTCGATGTGGCGCACCACGTCGTAGCCAAAATAGCCTGCAAGGCCCCCGCAAAAGCGCGGCAGGCCAGGGCGCAGCGCCACCTTGAAGCGCTTCTGGTAGGCCTCGACGAAATCGAGTGGATTGCCGGAGGCGGTTTCAACCACCTGGCCGTCGGTCACCACTTCGGTCACGGCGTCGGCGCCGAAGCCGCGCGAACGCAAGAGCGTGCGCGCCGGCAGGCCGATGAAGCTGTAACGACCAAAGCGCTCGCCACCCACCACGGATTCGAGCAGGAAGCTGTGCGCTCCACCGCCTTGGCTGTGGGCCAATTTGAGGTACAGCGACAGAGGGGTTTCAAGATCCGCGAAGGCTTCGGCCATCAGCGGAATGCGGTTGTAGCCTTCGCGCGCGAGGCTCTGGAATTCAAGTTCAGTGATCACGGGAGTTTCCTGCCAGGGCGGCAGGCGGGCCAGCAGACTGGCGCGCCGGGTTCATCGGAAAGGCCGCAGAGGGCCGCATGTCAGGCGCAGCAGGAACGCCAGGGCCAGGCCCCCCGGTCGCTGCGACCTGCGATGAACGCGCGGTGTGTGAACATGGCGCAAAGTGTAGCAAATGCCCCTGGGTCACCGAGCGCGGGTCGCCGAGCGCGGCTGGCGTGTGCGTGGGCCCGCAGGCAGGGGAAATCCCCAATAGGCCAGGGGCCTGACTGACATACACTTTGTTTCAGTATTACGAACGATCGTTCTTTTTTTATGGGGTTGGACATGTGGAACACATTGCGCACTCTGCTGGTGGCTTTCGGTCTGTGCTGGAGCGTGGCCGCGTTTGCCATGGTCGAACTTGCCGGCGTCAAGGTCGAAGACTCGGTGACGGTCGCCGGCACCAAGCTGCAGCTCAACGGCGCCGGCATCCGCTACAAAGGCCCTTTCAAGGTCTATGTGGGCGATCTGTACACCACCCAGCCGGTCAAGTCGCTTGACGAGCTGATCGCAGCGCCCGGCCCCAAGCGCCTGGGAATGACCTTCTTGCGCGAAATCAACTCCGCCGACTTCGGCAAGCTTCTCACGCGCGGCATCGAGGACAACGTCAGCCGCAGCGAGCTGTCCAAGATCATCCCCGGGATGATCAAGATGGGTGAGATTTTTGCGGCCAACAAGGCCTTCGTGCCCGGCGACGTCTGCGCCCTCGAGTGGGATCCGGCGACAGGGTTGAGCATTTGGGCCAAGGGCAAGCTGCAGGCCGAGCCCTTCAAGGACCCCGCGTTCTTCCGCGCGCTGATGTCCATCTGGTTCGGCAACTCCCCCGCCGACTGGAAGCTCAAGGACCAGATGCTGGGAATCAAGTAAGCGCCTGTCGCCACACAGACAGCGCCCGGCCAACGCAACCCGTAGTCTTTGGCGTCTCCTTCACGGTTCTACGATTATGTTGCGCACGCTTCGCATCGGTCCACGCTTGGGCCTGGGCTTTGGTCTCATTCTGATCATTACGGCATTGATGGCGGCCCTGGGCATCTGGCGAATCCAGACCTTGGCAGCCGACAGCGAGCGCGTCTCCACCGTGGAAATGGAGCGCCAGGCCCAGGTGGAGCGCTGGGCCGCGCTCCTGCGCCTCAACTGGGTTCGCACCGAGGCCTTTCTCAAGGCCATCGACCGCGAATACATGGACCAGCTGCAGGCCAGCACCGAGGCAACGACGCGCGACATGGAACAGAGCGTGCAGCGTGTCCATGCCCTGGTGTCCGGCGAATCGGCCAAGGTCCTGCTGGCCGACGTGGACGCCGCGCAGGGCGCGTATCTGCAGCGCCTGGCAGAGATTCGTGAACTGCACCGCGGCGGCGAACCCAGCGTACCGAACCTGGTCGACAAGGACTTGCGTCCGCTGGCGGACAAAACCCTTGCCGCGCTGGATGCCTTGCGCCAGCACATGGGCCAGCTGCTCGTCGCCAGCCAGCAGCGCAGCGCCTCGGTGGCGCAATCGAGCGAATGGATTCTGGGCGGGGCTGCGCTGCTGGCGATTGCGCTCGGCCTGGCGCTGGCCGCCCTGGTCACCCGTTCCATCGTCGGGCCGGTCCAGCGCAGCCGTCAGTGGGCGCAGGCCATCGCCCAGGGCGACCTGACGCGTGCGAGCGAGGGCCATGCCCAGGACGAGCCGGGCCAGTTGTTGCAGGCATTGGGGACCATGCAGCAGCGTTTGGCCGGCATCGTCGGCGAAGTGCGCCGCGGCGCCGAAGGCGTGGCCAGCGCGAGCGCCGAGATCGCCCACGGCAACAGTGATCTTTCGGCGCGCACGGAGCAGCAGGCCAGCGCACTGGAAGAAACCTCCGCATCCATGGAAGAACTCAATTCCACCGTGCGCCAGAACGCCGACAACGCGCGCGCGGCCAACCAGCTGGCACGCAATGCGCAGACCGTGGCGACGCAGGGCGGCGAGGTCGTCGCCGAAGTGGTTCGCACCATGAAGGGCATTAACGACAGCAGCCGCAAGATTGCCGACATCATTGGCGTGATTGACGGGATTGCGTTTCAGACCAACATCCTCGCGCTCAATGCCGCCGTGGAGGCGGCGCGCGCTGGCGAGCAAGGTCGCGGCTTTGCCGTGGTCGCCAGCGAAGTGCGCAGCCTGGCCGGGCGCAGCGCAGACGCGGCCAAGGAAATCAAGGCCTTGATTGGCGCCAGTGTGGAGCGGGTGGAAGCGGGCTCGGCTCTGGTGGACCGCGCCGGCCACACCATGAGCGAGGTGGTGCAGGCCATTGGCCGCGTGACCGACATCGTGAGCGAAATCAGCGCGGCCAGCCAGGAGCAAAGCCAGGGCGTGGCCCAGGTGGGCGAAGCCATCACGCAAATGGACCAGGCGACGCAGCAGAACGCGGCCCTGGTCGAGCAAAGCGCCGCTGCGGCCGACGGCCTCAAGAGCCAGGCGGCGCAGCTGGTCCAGGCGGTGGCGGTGTTCCGCCTGGACGGCAACGGGCCGACGTTGCAGGCCGCAGGCTCTCCGCTGCGCATTGCGCAGCGCTGAGGAGGCCGCGCGCGTTCCCCGTCCATTTCGTCCGGCTCAAGGCGGCACGGCCAACTCGGCGAGGGAATCCACCCAGGCGTCGGCGTCGACCGAGCGCGCGCTCTGACCGTGGTTGTAGCCGTAGGTCACCAGCAGCACCGGGCAGCCGGCCGCACGTGCGGCCTGCGCGTCGTTGGCCGAGTCGCCGATCATCAGGCAGCGCGCCGGCGCGACTTCGAGCGCGGCGCAGCAGCGCAGCAACGGCAGCGGATCGGGCTTCCTGCGCTCGAAGGCGTCGCCGCCGAACACCAGGGAAAAGCAGTCCAATCCCAGCGAGCGCAGCAGCGCTTTGGCAAAGGCGGTCGGTTTGTTGGTGACGCAGGCCAGGGGCAGACCGGCTGCGCTCAGGACCTGCAGCGCCTGCCTCACCCCGGGATAGACTTGCGCGTGGCGGCCGTTGATGGCCGCGTAGTGGCGCTGGTAGCTGGGCCAGGCCTGGCGATAGAGTGCTTCTAATTCAATAGCAGACAACGCTTTACCATCTTGCCCTAGCACGTGTTTTAACACCGAAACCAGCAAATGCTCCGAGCCCTTTCCGACCATGGTGGCGATGGGCTCCAGTGCGATGGGCGCAAGCCCAAGATCGGCCAGCATGCGGCTGAGCGCTTCACCAAAGTCGCCCAAGGTATCGACCAGCGTGCCGTCGAGGTCGAGAATGACGGCATCGACCTCGAATGTCTTGTCGGAAAGCGTGAGTCTGGTCATGTGCGAATGGTGAGGCCATGGGCAAAAGCCGGGAGTGTAGGGGGGCAAGGCTTTCCGCGGTGCCCGCCCTCTTGCACTGCCGACCCTGTCCGACAACCAGGCGCCCGCCCTGGACCTAGGCTGTCCCTGCGCGCGGGAAGCACTGCGCCCGTTCTTCCAATCCAGCCACAAGGACTCTGTCATGAACATCCCCCCTCCCACCCTGCGCGCCTTCTTCGGCACCCTCCTTTGGATCGGCGTCGCCGCGCATGCGGCCAGCGAAAGCGATGCCCAAGCGCGCTATGAAAGGGACCGCGCTGCCTGCCTGAGCGGCCAGACGCAGCAGGCGCGCGACGTCTGCCTGCGCGAGGCGGGGGCAGCGCGCGACGCAGCGCGCAAGGGGGCGCTGACGGGCAGCGGGGCGCACGAGACGGCAGCAAATGCGCTCGAGCGCTGCAAGGTATTCACCAAGACCGACGAGCATGCCGCCTGCGTAGACCGCATCCGCGGCGCCGGCAACAGCAGCGGATCAGCCCTGGAAGGCGGCATCCTGCGCGAGAGCGTGACGACGACCACCACCGTCCTCCCCGCAAAGCGCTAGCCAGGCCGCCTGCGGCCGGCGCGTTCAGACCCGACCCGGTGGCTTGGCGCATCGGGTCGGCAAGACCACTAGGTAGTTGCCAGCTTGCCCGCCGTCCAGGCGCACCCATTCGCCCGCCTGCAATGGCGCTGCCCCCGATTCGGCTGCCTGCGAGAGCAACGCCAGGGCGTTGGCAAAGCAGATCGTGAACCTGTGCCTGGCGCCGGCGCGCTCCAGGCTCAGCACCACATGGGGCCAGTGGCTGGGCAGGCAGGGGCGCAGGCAGACGCGATCGGCCCGCACTTGCAGACCCAGCATGGACTCAATGGCGGCGCGGTGCATCCAGGCGGCCGAACCGGTGTACCAGCTCCAGCCGCCGCGGCCCACGTACGGCGCTTCGGTGTACACGTCCCCTGCCATCACATAAGGCTCGAGCGCATAGGCCGCCCGCCGCGCGGGATGGGCGCTGCGGTGCGCCGGACTCAGCTGCGTGAAAGTGCGGTAGGCACCATCTCCGTCGCCCAGCTGCGCTTGCGCCATCAATTTCCATACGCCGGCATGCGAGTACTGGCCGCCGTTTTCGCGCACGCCCGGCGGGTAGGCCTGGATGTAGCCCGCGCTGGGCACCATGTGCTGCAGTGGAGGCGTGAGCAAACGGTTGAGGCCCGCATCGTCGTCCACTAGCCACTTGGCCACCGCGGCCATCGCCGAGCGCTGGCGCTGCGGCGTGGCGGCACCGGACAGGACGCTCCAGGCCTGCGCGATCAGGTCGATGCGGCACTCTGCTGCAGTGTGGGTGCCCAGCGGCGTCCCGTCGTCAAAAAATGCGCGCTTGTACCAGGCGCCGTCCCAGGCCGGTCCGGCGAGCGCCTGGCGCCAACCCTTGGCCGCCTGGCGCCAGCGCTCGACGCGCAGGGTATCTCCGCGTGCCTGTGCCAGGGGACCGAAGCCGTCGCTCACGGCGCACAGAAACCACGCCAGCCAGACCGATTCGCCACGGCCCTGGTCGCCTACTTGGTTCATGCCGTCGTTCCAGTCGCCATTGCCCATCAGCGGAAGCCCGTGCGCGCCCACTTGCAGGCTGCGGTCCAGGGCCCGTGCGCAGTGCTCGTACAGACTGGCCGATGCGCTGCTGACCGTGGGCACGAAGTAGGCGTCGTGCGTGCCTTCGGGGATGGTCGGGCCGTCCAGGAAGGGCACGCATTCGTCAAGCACGGCGGCGTCGCCCGTGATGTCTACGTAGCGCGCCGCGGCCTCAGGCAGCCAGAGCAGGTCGTCCGAACAATGGGTGCGCACGCCGGCACCCGTAGGCGGATGCCACCAGTGCTGCACGTCACCTTCCTCAAACTGGCGCGACGCCGACAGCAGCAATTGCTGGCGCAGCGCCTGCGGATGAGAAATGGCCAGGGCCATCGCGTCTTGCAACTGGTCGCGAAAGCCGAAGGCACCCCCCGCCTGGTAGAAGCCGGCCCGCGCCCACATGCGGCAAGCGACCGTCTGGTACAGCAGCCAATGGTTGACCAGGGCATCGAACAAGGGGTCGGGCGTTTGCACCTGGACGGGCGCAAGCCATTGCGCCCACCGGGCGCGCGCCACCTCGTCCCACGGAGGATGGTCCGCCGCAGCGCACTCGGCCAGGCACTGGCGCGCCAGTGCCAGCGCCTCCGCCTTGCTGGCACCGTGGCCCAGAAGAAAGAGGCAGTCACGGCTTGCCCGGGGCGCAATGTCCAGCGGGCACGACAGCGCCGCGCAGGGGTCCAAACCCAGTCCGGCCCGCTCAGCCAGGTGGTCTGGCACGACGAGGCGGCCGCGTGCGTCAAAAAACTCGCGCCGGTCGCAGGTCCAGTCAACGGGGGGCGCGTCGCCTTCACGCGGCGCGCAGACGGCAAAGAACGCCGTGCTGCCGCCATGGCCGGACAGGGCGTCGCGCTGGATCGCCAGCAGCACGGGAGCGGCATCGCCCGGCGGTTGGCCGCCCGCCTCGCTCGCTTCGCACGCGGTGGCGACGCTCTGGCGGTCCAGGCGCCGGCTGCCCAGCACCCATTCCATCAACCCGACGGCACGCAGACGAACGGCTTGCTGGCGATGGTTGGTCACGCTCAGGCGCACCTGCTTGACGGGGCGCTCCCCGTCGACGCACCAGATGCTGCGCAGGGTCAGCCCGTCGTGGTTTTGCTCGATCACCGTATTGCCCTGGCCGTGCGCCACCTTGCGCACGCCGTCCAAGCCCTTGCCGATGCCAAACACGACTTTGCTCTGCAGGTCTTGCAGCCAGAACGTCTCTCCGCCGGGGTCGGACACCGGATCGTTGGTCCAGACGGTGAGCTTGTTCTGCTGGCTGTTGCCAGCCCAGCTGTATCCGGCTCCGGCCTCGGACACTTGCGTGCCGAAGCCGGGGTTGGCCAGCACGTTGATCCAGGGGCGCGCGACCTGCTGCTGCGCAGAAATCTCGAACCGGAAGACGCCGCTATCCGCGTCGAAGGCGCCTTGCGCAGCTGCCTCGGGCCGTGCGGCGGCGGGCACGGGCGCGACAGCGTGCGATTGGTTGATGCGCGCGTCCAGCGCAGCGTCGTGCCACTGCGTCAGCTCGGCCAGGTGCAGCGCCAATGGGCGGCCGTCCGCAGCGAACCGCACGCGCGCCAACATGCGCAGCGTGGTGTGCTCCTCGCCCGATAGCTCGGGCAGGCGCAGCAGGTGCAGACCGCAGACACGGGCCGCGTCCACGCTGGCGCTTTGCACCTGGTACGCCTCCCTGAGCCCTTGCAGAGCCCTTTGCAGCGGCATCTGGTACGACGGCGGTTCGCCATTGAGCACCACCAGATCGCACGGCAATCCTCCCCAGCTCCACAGATGCAGTGCCTTGACCAGCGAGCGCACCAGACGAATGCCATGCTCCGCGCTGATTTCCACCAGCAGTTGTGGCCGGTCGCCCGAAATGCCAAAGCGCCACAGCGCACGTCGGTCGCCCAGATACTGCACGCCTGTCGGCAGCGTTGGCGGGCCGGGCCGGGCATGCAGCTGCGCTATGAGCGTCGAAAGCGTTTGGATGGCAGCGCGGTCCTCTCGCAAAATGCCCATCTCGCGCATGCGCACGCCGGCAAAGGTGGAGGACATGAGGATGGATCGCTCGATCACCGCTGGCTGGCGGTAACGGTCCACCAAGGTCTCCAGGGCCTCGCGCTCCGTAGCTGCCGCGGTTCCCAGGGTGAACTGCATATGTGAATGGGCGGGCACCTCGATGCGCAGCGACAGCACGGCCACAGGGTCCAGCCCCGTCGCAAGACTGGCAGCGTGTTGCGGGGCATCGACGCAATGCGCAAGCGGGGACGTGGCATCGCGGTTGCGCCCCAGCCAAAGCGCTCGGTCGGTCTGCAGTCGCACGGCCATCGGCTTGCGCTCGCTTTGGGCCAGAAAATGCGCGGCGTGTACGCCCTTCTGGACGCTGGTGTGGGGATGGCGGGCGAAGTACAGACACTGCTCGCTGGGCGCCCAGTCTGCCTTGACGAACAGGTTGGCAAAGGCAGGATGCGCCTCGTCCGCGCGGGCTTCGAGCAAGGAGACTTCCCATGCGGAGAACAGATCCAGCAGCAACGGCTCGGAGCTGAGATTCCACAGCTCGACGCGCCGCAGCTCCACGTCGTCTTCCGGGCTGACCCAGACCGTGCAACAACTGCGCAGATCGGGCCACTGGGCGTGCAGGCAGGCGCGGTCGCCTTGCAGACTGGCGCGGTACGCAGCATTCGGATCGGCCGCAGGATGCTGGGTGAGCGAGACCAAAGCCGATGCCTGCCCGTCGAGCGCGGCGGCCGAAGGCGATCGCCGCAGGTAGATGAAATGCCCATAGGCATCGCGCAGAGCGTCGTCCCGCCAGCGCGAGAGATCGGCACCTGCGAAGCGGCTCCAACCCGCGCCATGGGCACGCAGCGACACGCTGTAGCGGCCGTTGGAAAGCAGCAAGGTCGGCTCGATGCCGCTGGCGCCCGGCGTGAGTTCGCGCGAACCCGTGTCGGGTGCCTGGACGCGAGCCGTGCGGCGCGGCTGGGCGAGCGGCTCGAGCAGACGCGGAAGCTCGCGCGGAACCGCTTCCTGGAGCAGGATGGAAACTGCCCGCAGCCGCGCGTTGGCCATCGCCCAGCGACGGGGTGCGCCGTCCAGGAGCACGTTCGCCAGCGCCACCAGGATCATGCCCTGGTGGTGGGCCATGAAGGTGGAAACCGGCTGAAACCAGCTCCCGCCTTGCTGGCGCTCGGCGCTGAAGTCAAGAGCCTCGATGAATCCCCAGTCGGTGCGTGCCTGCAGCGATTCCAGCCGGAGAAAATTGCGCTCCGCGGCAGACCGATCGAACATTGTCGCCAGGCCGGTGGCGTACGGAGCGACCACCAATTCGTCGGTGGGCGTGCGGCGCAGAGCCAGGCGCGGCACGCCCTGGGGTGCGTACTGGTAGGCCAGCGATTGGTCTCCAACCGCGTACGCGCACTCCGACACGCCCCAGGGCACACCGTGGCCTTGACCATGGCGCTGCTGCTCCAGCAGGGCAGATTGCGCTGCGGCATGGAGCGCACTGCCCACGGGTTCGTCGAGCACCAACGCGGGCATCAGATACTCGAACATGGAGCCCGACCAGGAACGCAGCGCGGCATGCCGTCCCAGGCCATAGAAGGGACGACCGAGCGCACCCCAGTGCTCCGGCGGCAGGTCGCCCTTGGCAATCGCCCACAGGCTGGCCAACCGTGCCTCGGAAGCCAGAAGATCGTAGAAGCTGTGGTCCAGCGCGCCTTCGGCCACTCGGTAGCCGATGTGGAGAAGGCGCTTGCGCGGGTGGTACAAAAACCCGAACTGTGGCTCCGCTGCCCATTCCCGGCAGCTGGTGGCAAGCGCCCGCAGCCGCGCCCGCACGTCGGGAGCAAGTGCGTCTTGCGCCTCCAGTAGCGCGTCGCATGCGCCGGCAAGGGCCAGCAGATGGCCGCACAGGTTCCCGCTGTCGACCGTGGAGACGTAGGCCGGTTGCAGCACCTGCAGGCTGCGCGTGTCGTACCAGTTGAGAAAGTGCCCGTTGTGGCGCGCCAGCCGGCCCAGGGTAGCGAAGGTGGCTTCGCAGCGCGCCAGAAACTGCGCAGTGTCGATCCAGCCGAAGGCGCGCGCGCAGGCCAGCGCCAGCAGGTACAGACCGATGTTGGTGGGCGACGTCCGCTCGGCAACCATGGTGTTGGGCACCGTCTGCACGTTGTCCGGCGGCAGATGATGGGTCGATTCACCGACGTGCATTTCAAAAAAACGCCAGGTATCCCGCGCAATCCCCTGCAGATAGGCTTGCTCCTGCACCGTGGCGGGCTGGGCTTTCTGCCAGTGCCGAGGTCGGCTCACCAGCCAAACCCAAAGAGGCGTCAGCGCCCAGGCAGCGCAAAGCAGTGCGCTGAGCAGCGGCCAGGCCGTGTTCCCTTGCCACAGCGCGAGCCATAGCAGAGCCGCCGCCACCGTCACCGGGGAATGCGCAGCGAGCAGTCCGGACAAGCTCGTCTGCGCTGCCGCCTGCGCACTGGCGGCCGTGGTCCACTGCAGCAGACCCCGGCGGCTGACGAAGGTGCGCCAGAGCGCGCAGCCGGCGGCGTGCAGCAACACCAGAGCCTGCTGCAGCAAGGTGGCCAGATTCCACAACGCCACTCCAAGCGCCCGCGCGAGCTCCTTCAAACCATGCAGGTAGAAATAAGCCGGTGCGACCCTGTTGCGGCTCGGCACCAGGCCCGCGAGTGCACCGATCAGCGGGCCCGCACCGGAGGCCAGCATCACCCAGGCCAAAGCCGACCAGGGAGACAATGGTGCACCCGCCAGCGCCAGGACCAGCAGGACCACACACGCGGGCGGCACCAATGAGCGGCGCAGGTTATCCACCAGCTTCCAGCGCGCGATGCCCGGCAAGGCGTAGCGGCGCCATTGCAGCATCAGCGGCAGCAGCTGCCAGTCGCCACGGGTCCAGCGATGAATGCGCGCTGCTGCCACGTCGGCATGCAGGGGGGCGTCTTCCATCAGCGTGATGTCGCTCACCGTGGCGCAGCGCGCCAACGAGCCTTCCAGAAGGTCGTGGCTCAGAACCTGTCCCTCGGGCAGCCGCTGTCCCAGCACGGCGTGCATGGCGCGAACGTTCAGCAAGCCCTTCCCAACGAAGCTACCTTCCGAAAAAAGGTCCTGGTAGACCTCGGAGGTGGCCGCGCTGTAGGGATCGACCCCGCAGCGTCCGGAAAACAACCAGTGGAAGGGCGTGGCCGTCGCGGGCTCGGGCAGCGGCGTGATCAACCGGGGCTGCAGAATCCCGAATCCGGAGGTAACGCGACGAAGCCGGGCGTCGACATGCGGTCGATTGAGTGGGTGCGCCGCAACGCCTACCAAGGCGCGCAGCGTGCCCGGCGGCAAGCCGGTGTCGCTGTCCAGAGTCAGGACGTAGGGCGTTTGCGGCACGGGTTGGGACATGGGCCCGAGGTCCAGAAACGGCGAGGGACCCTCTTGCGCCAGCCACTGGAGCAATTGCTCCAGCTTGCCCCGCTTGCGCTCCCATCCGATCCAGCAGCGCTCGGTGCGGGCCCAGCTGCGCTCACGGTGCAGCAGCAGGAAACGGCGGCTGGCACCGTCCAGGGGGGCGTGGCAGTAGCGCGCCTCCAGCGCTTCGATTTCGGCGCGGGCCTGCTTCAGCAATGCGGTGTCACTTGGATGCGTGAGCGCGCCCGCGTCGGAAAAATCGGTCAGCAAAGCAAACTGGGCACAAGCCTCGCCATTCGCAAGGTAATGCTGTTCCAGCTGCAGCACCAGGGCGCGGACCGTGCCGGCCGAAGTCAGCATCGACGGCAGGACGACCAAGACCCGGTGCTCGGGGACGATTCCCCCGGTCAACGCATAGCGGGGCATGCGCCGCGGCGGCAGGGATTCGCTGAGCATGCGGTGCACCACGGCAAGCGCGGCCTCTCCCGCCGGAAACAGCGCCAGGAATCCCAGACCCCACAGCGCCGGGTCGGCCGCAGCCAGCCATGCCCAATCGCTGCGCACCAGCCAGGCGGCAGCGCCCACGCTGGCCGCCAACAGGACCATGACGTACAGCGGCAGGACCGCCCGACGCAACCACTTTCTGGCCTCCCAGTAGCGCTGCGCCCGCAGTCCAAGTGCACGGTGCAAGCGCGCGCGTCCCGGGCCGCGCAGCCAGAAGCCCGGGGTTTGCGGCGCGCGGTCCGGAAGTGCGTCGCCGCCTCTGGCCACTGGCGAGGCGTCTGCGGCGCGCGCTCCGGGCAGTGCGTCCTTGCCCTCGACCTGCATCAGACGCAGCAACACGTCGGCAATGTCGGACTCGCTGCGCATGCTGCGCCGCGCCAGGCGCTGGACGGCCCGCAGGCTGGCGTCCTGCGTGTCTTCGCGCTCGGCGCAGAAGGCGGGCGAGGCGTGAAGCGCGCGCACCAGGACGCTGGTGCGGTCGATCACCTCGCGCCAGTCGGCCTCCTCCAGCGTGCGCAGCGCCAAGATCGCGTTGCGCATGCTCAGACTGTCCGCGGCCTTGTCGGCGTGCTGCTGGACCTGCGCCGAAGAAGGGTCGGGAAGAAAACGCACCAAGGCGACACGCGCCTCATCGAGCGCCGCGCGCGACGCGGCCTGTCTTGCGCCGGCGAGTTCGGCCACCTCGGCGCCCAACCTTTCGTTCACCTGCAAGGCAAACGCCCGGCCAACGCCGCGCAATTGCATCGCAGCCAGGCGCTGACCGAACGCGGGGACGCGTGCATCCGGGTGCGCGATCAGCGCGTCACACCATGCGTCTGCGGCATTGCGTGCTGCCATGGATGCAGCCACCTGTTCGGCCAGACGGCGCAGATTTTCCACGAGCAGAACGCGCAGCGTGGGCGCAAGCGCCCAGATTTCGCCAATGGCCAGCGGGACCACGGTCTGGTAGGCGTTCAGGAAGCTCGCCAGCAAGTCGCTCTCGAGGGCACTGTCGGTATGCGCCATGAAAGCCCATGCGACCGCGTAGATGCGGGGCATGCCCGACAGGTGCTGGCCGCCGAGCACCGCAAGCCGAGCGAAATAGCGTCTGGGCAGCGAGTGCGCGATGTCGTCGGTCTGCGCCATCAGCATCTGGAAATTGTCCAGCAACCATTCGCCTGCCGGGCTGACATGGTGTCCGCTGCGCTCCTGTTCCGCGATATAGGCATGCGAAAGGCGCAAGACACGCAGGTTTTGCTGCAACCGCGGGAAGAACGGACGCGCGCGGGCCGGGACCGTCCCGCATTCGAGATGCGCCTGCGCCAAGCTGCGACCGTGCTGCTCCAGACGCGCGAGACCGAAGAGTTCGGCGCGAATGGGGGGCTCCCGCTCACCCAGGGCCGGGGCGAGCAGTCGCTCAAAGCCGATGCCGTCGGCCTGGGGCCGCCTGCTGTGCACGATGGTCGGGAAAGATTTGCCGGTCAGCAGGACGCGCCGATGGCCAGCAGACCCGCCGCTGCCACCACGGTGCTGACGACGCGCCCGCTGAGCACGGAGCGCAGCCACTCGGCCTGGCAGCGCACGCCGTGCCATGCGCCTCTGGCCCGGTAGCAATCCTGCACATGCCGCGCAAGGCTCTGTCCGTCCCCAGAAGGGGCGGGCGCCAAGCTGCTGCGACGCTCAGCCTGCGGGAGAGGAAAGACGTGGGTATCGGGCATACAACCTCTCGACTGGGGCTCGCCGAGGCCCGGCGGGCAAAGGCGTCGACGCAAACGTCCATCCTACGGTGTCGCCCTCCCCGGCGCTGTCAGCCAAAGGGCCGAGAAGCGGAGGATCGCGCTGTAGGTAGCCGCCTTGGCGCCACCCGATCGCTTGCGCGAAACTCAGTCTCTCGCCAGCTCCACGCGCATGGCGTCAATCACCGCCCGGTAGTCGCGCTGGCCAAAAATGGCGCTGCCCGCGACAAAGGTATCCGCCCCGGCGTCGGCGACGCGGCGGATGTTGTCCTGCTTGATCCCGCCATCCACTTCCAGGCGGATGTCCTTGCCGCAGGCGTCGATGCGCCGGCGCACGGCCTCAATCTTGCGCAAAGCCGAGTCGATGAAGCTCTGCCCGCCAAATCCCGGGTTGACGCTCATGATCAGGATGAGGTCGATGTCCTCGATGACCCAGTCGAGTACGTCCAGCGAGGCCGCCGGGTTGAACACCAGGCCGGGACGCACGCCCTGGGCGCGAATCGCCTGGATGCTGCGATGCACATGCTGCACCGCATCGGGATGAAAGCTGATGCTGTCAGCCCCAGCTGCAGCAAATGCCGCAGCCAGCGCATCCACCGGCTGGACCATCAGATGCACGTCGATGGGCACCGCTTCGCCCGCGGACGTCCTGGCGTGCGGCTTGAGCGCCTCGCACACCATGGGCCCGAACGTCAGGTTCGGCACATAGTGGTTGTCCATGACGTCAAAGTGGATCCAGTCCGCTCCGCCTGCGATGACGCTCGCGACTTCCTGTCCCAGGCAGGCAAAGTCGGCGGACAGGATCGACGGGGCAATGCGGTAGGTGCGGCTCATGCTCGGATTGTCGCAGTTACCATCCTGCCCATGCAATCGTCCGCTTTCGACATTCAGGTCCAGTCCGCCTACCTGGAAGACCAATCCGCGCCCGAGCGCGAGGTGTTCACCTTCAGCTACACCATCACCATTGCCAACCGGGGCGACGCGCCGGCCCAGCTGATTGCCCGGCACTGGCACATCGAGGACGAACGCGGCCCGCAGGACGAGGTGCGCGGTCTGGGCGTCGTCGGTCAGCAGCCTTTGCTGCGGCCCGGCGAGCGTTTCGAGTACACCAGCGGCTGCCGTCTGCGCAGCGACACCGGCAGCATGCAGGGGAGCTACCGCTTCGTCACCGAAGCCGGCGAATTCTTCGACGTGGCCATTCCCCGCTTCGTCCTGCACGCCGCCCAGGACGGCGGCCAGCGCGTTCTTCATTGACGCACGGCACCAGCGCTCCCGCCCCATGGAATTTCTGCCCGCATGGCCGTTTTCGGTCAACACCCTGTTCTTTTTTGGTTTTCTGCTGTTTTCCGGCGCATTGGGCGGCTACTTTGCGCACCGCTGGCGCTGGCTGCCCAGTATCACCGGCTTCATGGTGGTGGGCTTCGTCGCCGGGCCCAACGTGCTGGGGGTCATCGGTGAGGCCGCCCTGGCGCAGTCGCGCATCGTGGTCGACGTGGCCCTGGCCCTGATTTTGTACCGGCTGGGGCTGTCGATCGACACCAAGCGCATCAAGCAGGACCGGCAGGTCCTGCTGGTGTCTCTTGCGGAGAGCGCGCTCACCTTCGCTGCGGTGTATTTCGGGCTGGCTCTGGTGGGCGTCTCTGGCCTGACGGCGGCAGTGATCAGCACCATTGCCATCTCCTCCTCGCCGGCCGTGCTGATTCACGTGGCGCACGAACTGGACGCCTCGGGCCCCGTCACCGAGCGCGCCATGCTGCTGGTGGCCCTGAACAACGTGATTGCCTTCATTGCCTTTGCCGCCGTCTTGCCTGCGCTCTACGGCGAAGCCAAGGCGCCGCTGGCGGTGATGGTGGGCGCGCCGCTCTACCAGGTGGTCGGCTCGGGCGCACTCGGATTGGCCATGGGCGGCCTGTTGCATCTGGCGGCGCGCAAAACCAAGGTGGCCGAGCAGTACCAGCTGGCGCTGGTGATCGGCGCGGTCATGATGACCGTGGGCGCCGCGTTGGCGTTCAAGCTGTCGGCCCTGTTCGCGCCACTGGTGCTGGGCATGGTGGTGCGCAGCATGGAGCGCGCCAAGCTGATTGCCAGCATCCATTTCGGCCCTGCGTTCGAGTTGTTCTTCATCGTGCTGTTCGTGTATGCGGGCGCCAACCTGCACGTCGCGGAGATCGTCGACTACTGGCCCGCCGTGCTGATGTTTCTCGGCGCCCGCGCCGCGGCCAAGTGGCTGGGCGTGGGCGGTTCGGCTCTGCTGCTGGGCGCCACGCCGCGCCAGGCGGGCAGTACCGGCCTTCTGCTGCTGCCCATGGCCGGGCTCGCGATTGGTCTGGTCAACACCACGCTGAGTCTGTTTCCGGAGAAAGGCGCGGCCATCGGCTCCATCGTTCTGGCTGCCGTGGCGCTGCTGGAGACGATTGGGCCACCGATTGCCGTGCGCGCGCTGCGCTGGTCGGGCGACCAGCTCAACGACCAGGCTGCCGAACGCGCCAGCCGCACAGCACCCACCGCCCCGAGCAATCAGGCGCCGACGGCGGCCCCGCCCCGGCTGCAGCCGCCCGCAGCGCCCGAGGCCTGAGCAAGGCCGTTGGGCCGAACCAGCCGCTGGGTCGGGGCGCTCTGCAGGCGAGTCGGGCCCGCCCTGTATATTTGGCCTGGCCCTCTGCCTGCACCCTCCATGGGCCCACGGCGCATGCAGCGGGCGAAGGAATCACGAATGAACGAACTCTTGAGCTTTTGGGCGCAGTGGCTTCGCCCTTCGGCCGGTCTGCCCACCGTGCAGTGGTCTTTGCTGCTTGCCGTGGCGGCCATGGCTGGGCATTTGCTGCAGCGCCACGTCGGTCTGCCCAAGGTGGTCGGCTATACCCTGGTCGGCACCCTGGCAGGTCTCGCCGGATTCAGCGGCGCACCCTGGCCCCTGCAGGGCATCAGCCTGTTCCTGCTGGAACTGGGCTTGGCCGTGGTGCTGTTTGAAGCGGGGGGGCGGATTCCGCTGCGCTGGTTCCGGCACAACCCCATGGTGCTGGTGCAAAGCATTGTCGAGTCGGCCCTGACGTATTTTGCGGTGTACTGGACGCTCGCCTGGCTGGGGCTGGAGCTGCAGGTCGCGGGCCCGCTGGCGCTGGTGGCGCTGGCGGCGTCGCCCTCGGTGCTCACGCGCGTCGTGGCGGACAACCGCGCTGCCGGCCCGGTGACCGAGCGCGCCATCGTGCTCTCCACCCTCTCGACGTTGTACGCGCTGACGCTGGCCAGTGCCCGGGCAGAGCTGATGATCCGCCCGCCAGTCACCTTCAGCGACACCATCTACCCGGTGATGGTCGTGCTCGGCGTCTCCATCGTGGTCGCTGCGGCGCTGGCGCTGGCGCTGCGCACGGCGCTGCGCTTCATGACACCCACCAGCGAGAACACCTCCATCCTGCTGCTGACGCTGGTGGCCGCGGCCACCGCCGTGGCGGCGCATATGGGCGGCTCTGCGCCGCTGGCGGCGCTGCTCGGCGCCATGCTGCTCAAGCAGCTCAACCCGCGGCCCTGGGCCTGGCCGCGCCAGTTGGGCAATGCGTCGGCGCTGTTGACCATGCTGATGTTCGTGCTGGTGTCGACGGTGGCGGCGCAGGCCGACTGGAGCGGGCGGGTGGCCGGCGTCGTGCTTGCCTTGATCGCGGTGCGCCTGGTGGCCAAGGGCGTGGGCGTGGGCCTTGGCAACGTCGGCAGCGGCGCGAGCTGGCGCCAGGCTTTGCTGGTGGCCAGCGCGATGACGCCGATGTCGTCCATTGCCCTGCTGATAGCCTCGCAGTTTGTCGTGGCGTCGCCCCAGACGGGGCAGTTGATTGCGCAGATCGCCCTGCCCGCGATCCTGCTGATGGAAGTGGCCGGTGCCGTGATTGCCACGGTCGCCATTTACCGCGCGGGCGAAAGCTCCAAGCCCTGGGCGCCTCTGACCACCCGCGAGAGCATCGGAGAGCACCATGGGTCTTGAATCCTTCAACCATTCCGAACCGCTCACCCTGGGCGTGGAGCTGGAGCTGCAACTGGTCAACACGCACGACTACGACCTGGCGCCCTACGCCGAGGACATGCTGCGCCTGATGGAAAAGCACCCGCTGCCAGGCAGCGTGGTGCCCGAGATGACCAACGGAATGATCGAGGTCTCGACCGGCATCTGCCACTCGAGCAGCGAGGTGCTGGGGCAGCTGACGCAGATCCGCGACGCCCTGGTCAAATGCGCCGACAAGCTCAACATCGCGGTGGTGGGCGGCGGCACGCACCCGTTCCAGGAATGGTATGAGCGGCGCATCTACGACAAGCCACGCTTTCGCGAACTCTCGGCGCTGTATGGCTACCTGTCCAAGCAGTTCACCATTTTTGGCCAGCATGTGCACATTGGCTGCCCGGACGCCGATTCCGCCCTGCTCATGCTGCACCGCATGTCGCGCTTCATTCCGCACTTCATCGCGTTGTCGGCATCCAGCCCCTACATCCAGGGGCACGACACGGCCTTTGATTCGGCGCGGCTCAATTCGGTCTTTGCGTTTCCGCTGTCTGGCCGCGCGCCCATGGCGCTGACCTGGAAGGATTTCGAGGTCTATTTCGACAAGATGACGCACACCGGCGTGGTGCGCAGCATGAAGGATTTCTACTGGGACATTCGTCCCAAGCCCGAGTTCGGCACCATCGAAATCCGCGTCTTCGACACCCCGCTGACCATCGAGCGCGCGGCGGCGCTGTCGGGCTTTGTGCAGTCGCTCGGGGCCTGGTTTCTGGCCGACCAGCCTTTCATGCCGCAGGAAGACGACTACCTGGTCTACACCTACAACCGTTTTCAGGCCTGCCGCTTTGGCATGGACGCGGTCTACGTCGACCCGGCCACTGGCGAGCACATGCCTTTGCGCGAGCACATCATGCGCACCATCGACCGCATTGCCGGCCACGCCGCCGCGCACGGCGCCACCGGCGCGCTGCACCTGCTGCGCAGCGAGGCGGCGGCCGCGCAAAACGACGCCCGCTGGTTTCGCGAGCGCCAGCGCGAGGAGCAGCTGCTGGCCGAAGTCACGCGCCAGGCCGCGCAGCGGTTCAGGGGGAGGAATTGATTCCGCCCGAGCCGCTTCACATCTTCCGCCTGAGGGGGCGCCTCCAGCACACTGGCTACCTCCGATGCGCCGTGGCAATGGGAGCCCGCTGTCAAGCTCTGCGGCACGGCGATCGGCGAGCGTCCCAGCTTGCGCCCCCCTTGCTTGACTCGATGATCGAACCCGAAAACCTCCATGGGTGAATTCGACTTGATCGCCAGGCATTTCAAGCGCCCGGTGCGCCGCTCACCCCTGGGCGTGGGGGACGACTGCGCCCTCCTGGCGCCGCGCCCCGGGATGCAGTTGGCGGTGTCGTCGGACATGCTGATCGAAGGGCGCCACTTCTTTGCCGACGTCGCGCCGCAGGCGCTGGGCCACAAGGCCTTGGCGGTCAACCTCTCCGACCTGGCCGCGTGCGGCGCCGAACCGCTGGCGTTCACGCTGGCGCTGGCGCTGCCGCAGGCCGACGACGCCTGGCTGGCGGCTTTCGCCAGCGGCCTGTGGGCCCTGGCCGATGCCCATGGTTGCGAGCTGGTGGGCGGCGACACGACGCGCGGCCCGCTCACCCTGTGCATCACCGCCTTGGGCGAGGTGCCGGCCGGCCAGGCCCTGCTGCGCAGTGGCGCGCAGGCCGGCGACGACCTCTACGTCAGCGGAACGCTGGGGGATGCGCGCCTGGCGCTCGAAGCCTTGCAGCACCGCGTCGTACTTCCGGACGAGGTGCTCGCCGCTGCGCGCGCGCGGTTCGAGCGCCCGGCGCCCCGGGTGGCGCTGGGACTGGCGCTGCGCGGCCTGGCCACCAGCGCGATCGACCTGAGCGACGGGCTCTGTGGCGACCTGGGCCACATTCTGGAAGCCTCGGGCGTCGGAGCCAGTCTCGACCTGGACGTTACTATGTCTTTGATAGCATCAAACATATACAGGACGAGCGCTGGAGTTCAATTTGGCTTGGATTTTTGGCAACAATGCGTGCTCGCCGGGGGCGACGATTACGAACTTTTGTTCACCGCCCCGCCGCAGCGTCGGGCCGCAGTGCAGGCGGCAGCCCAAGCCAGCCAGACGCCGGTCGCACGCATTGGCCACATTGATTCGGCCCCCGGTCTGCGCATACTGGACGGCTCCGGTCGGCCGGTGGACGCGCGCTTTGCCTCGTTCGACCATTTCGGCTGAGCCAAGCACGGCTCTTTCGTATCTCTGGAAGGTCCGTTCAGAGCGAAACGCTACACCAGCTTCGACACCAGCGGGTGAGCCAGCTTGCGCTCGGTACTGATGGCGTAGTAGTTTTCCTGCACCCCATCGCACGCGCCGACCAGCTTCACCTGGCAGCGCTGCAGCAGTTCGGCCTGCGCGGCCACTGCACCTGGAAACACGCCCAGGCCCGTACCGCCAAAGGCTTCCATCAGCGCGTTGTCCTCAAACTCCCCGGCGACCTGCGGGTGCAGGCCCTTTTGCGCCAGCCAGTGGTCGATGAGATGGCGAACGATGGAGTGCGTCGTCGGCAGCAGCACCGGCAGGCCTTGCAGCGATGCCGGAAAACCCTCGACCGCCCGAGCCCACCATTGCGGCGCGGCGTACCAGCCCATGGCCGAGCTGCCCAGCGGATGGTTGTGCACCTTGAACCGCGGCTGAAAAGGTGCCGGATGATCGGACAAGACCACGTCGAGTTTGTGCAGCGCCAGCTGCGCCAACAGATCGGGCATCTCGCCCTCCAGGCACACCAGGCGCAAGCCGGGCACGCCAAGCACCGGGCGCAGCAGCCGCTGCACCTCCAGCTTGGGCAGGCCATCGGCGATGCCCACCACCAGCCGCACTGAGGGGCTCTGCGCCGCGGCCCGCACCAGTTCGGGCAAAGCCTCGCCGAGCTGGAAGATCGATTCCGCCTGCCGCAGGGCCACCACGCCGGCCTCGGTCAGCGCCAGGCCGCGGCCCGCAGGACGCAGCAACTGGCAACCGAGGTCGCGCTCGAGCTCGCGCACCTGCGTGCTCACGGTCTGCACTGCCATGTCCAGCCGCGCGGCGGCGTTGGACATGCTGCCCTCCTTGGCCACCATCCAGAAATAGTAGAGGTGGCGGTAGTTGAAGGGCGTGCTCATTGGCAGATTTTACGGAACAGAGCGTCAGTTTTAATCTTCTTTTTCAGAATTTATCCGGCAGGTATCTTGCGTGCTCCTCTTCATTCTGGAACGCACATGAACCAACTTGCCACCCACCCCAAGGGCACCGTCCCAAGCGCTCTGGGCAGCACCCTGGCCACGCATCGGGTGCTGCGCAACACCTACGCGCTGCTTTCGATGACGCTGTTGTTCAGCGCCGCCGTGGCGTCGGTCGCGGTCGCGCTGCGCCTGCCCGCGCCCGGCCTGATCCTGACACTGGCCGGCTATTTCGGTCTGCTCTATCTGGTCCACAAGGTGCAGGCCAGTGGCTGGGCGATCGGCGCGGTGTTTGCGCTCACCGGCTTCATGGGCTACACGCTCGGGCCGGTGCTCTCGGCGCATTTGGCCTTGCCCGGTGGCGGGCAGACCATTGCCCTGGCTCTGGGCGCCACTGGCACCACCTTCCTGGCGCTGTCGCTCTGGGTTCTGGCGACGCGGCGCGACTTCAGCTTCATGGGCGGCTTTCTCTTTGCCGGCATGGTCATTGCCATTCTCGGCGCGCTGGCGGCCATGTTTTTCCAGATCCCGGCCCTGGGCCTGGCGGTTTCGGCGATGGTGGCGCTGCTGTCGGCCGGGCTGATCCTGTTTGAAACCAGCCGCATCGTCAGCGGCGGCGAAACCAATTACGTGCTGGCCACGGTGGGCCTGTTCGTCGCGCTGTTCAACCTGTTCACCAGCCTGCTGAGCCTGTTTGGCTTTGGCAGCAACGATTGACCTTCCACACGCCACCCATGAACCACACATCCCGCACCAGCGCCCTCGTCATCGCCTTGGCCATCGCCGCCTTGGCTTCGCCCACCCTCGCCCACGCCAAGCGCCTGGGAGGCGGCAAGGCCCGCTCGATTCCCCCCGCAAGCATCGGCAAGGCACCCGCGGCGCCGGCCGCACCCAAGGCGCCGGCCCCGCCTGTGGCGCCTGCGGCCGCGGCCCCTGCTGCCGCAGCACCCGCCGCACGCGGGCCGGGCATGATGGGCACCATGGGAGCCGCCGCGGTCGGCGCCGTGGCCGGCACGCTGGCGGGCAACGCGCTGGCCAGCCCCGGCACTGCAGAGAAAGACGCCAAAGCCGCCAAGGCGGCCGAAGCCGAGGCCGCAGAGAAGCAGGCGCAGGAACTGCAGCGCAAGGCCGACGAGGCCAAGGCCAAAGCCGCTGCCGCGCGGGCTGCCAGCCTGTAGCCCAGCATCGCCGCTGCGGGCCGGCTGGAGCCGACGGGTATTCCCGCCGGGGGTTGTAGTTGCGGCTGCGCTAGCATGCGCCATCTGCCATGCCCCAGGAGGCTGCTCTTGCGCACTGACCACCCCCCCGCAGGCCCCCGCCACACCGGACCGGCGCGACGCGTGCGGCCGCTCCTGGCCGCCAGCTTGTGCGTGGCCAGTGCCTGGGCCGCACTGTGCGGCGCAGTGCTGGCCCAAACCCCTCTGCAGCCAGGCCCCGCCTCCCGTATCGACAAGGTCACGCTTTACCAAGGCAGCGCCACCGTGGAGCGAACGCTGCGCGTGCCCGCCGGCGCGCGCGAGGCGCAGTTCCTCTGCCTGCCAGCAGCGCTCGACGCGCAAAGCCTGCAGGTGAGCGGGGAGGCCGGACTGCGCATCGGCGAGCTGCGCGTGCAAACCACCGAGCGCGCCTTGGCCAGCGCCTGCGCGAGCCCGCTGGACGCCCAGATCCGCAGCTTGCAGGACGAGCTCGCCCATGTCGCCGCCGCCGCCAGCGCGCTCCAACTCGTCGACAAATACCTGCACACCGTGGCTGGCGGCGCACCAGCCGAGGGCGGCAAGGCCGTACCCGCCAGCCCGGCCCAGATCCATGCCACGGCCGACGCTTTGCGCCGCAGCGCCGAAGATGGACAGAAACGCGCCCACCAGCTGCAGCGCGACAAGGAAGCGCTGGAGCTGCGCCTCCAACCCCTGCTGGCAGAGCGCGAGCGCACAGCGGGCCAGCGCTCGCGCGTGGTCTCCGTGCAGGTGCAGCTGGCCAGCGAGCGCGACGCCACCCTGCGTCTGGCCTACCAGGTGCGCGGCCCGAACTGGCAAAGCAGCTACCGCGCCGCGCTGGACGTTGACACGTCCACACTTCGCCTGGAGCGCCAGGCCATCGTGGCCCAGGCCAGCGGCGAGGACTGGAGCGGCGTACAACTGCGCCTCTCGACCGGAGCGCCCGCGCGCAGCACCCAGGCACGCCTGCCGCGCCCGTGGACGCTGGACATCGCCCCGCCCGCGCCGCCGCCCGCACCCGCACCCGCGCGCGCGATGTCGATGGCCAAGGGCGCAGCCGCTCCCAACGCCGCCGTGGAAACCGACATCGCTGAAGCGCCGCTGCCCGACTTCGAGGTGCAGACCGAGGAGGGCGCCTACGCTACCGAATTCGCCGTGCCCGGCCGCACCAGCGTGCCCAGCAGCGGCGAGCGCGTGACATTGGCGCTGGGCACGGTCGATGCCCCCGTGCGCTTGCTCACCCGCACCGCACCCGGCGTGGAGCAGGCTGCCTACCTGGTCGCCGAACTGGCGCGCCCCAGTGGCGTCTGGCCGGCGGGGCCGGTGGCGCTGCTGCAGGGCACGCGTTTTGTCGGCAACGGCCGGCTCGATTTCGCCGCATCCGCAACCGCCACCGCCACCACCGAACTGGCCTTTGGCCGCGACGACCAGATCACGGTACGCGCCGAGCCGGTGCAAGAGCAGCGCGGCAGCGCCGGCCTGACGGGATCGCGCACCGAGCGCACGGTCCAAAGCCGCTACCGGGTAGACAACCGCCACACGGGCGCCATCGAGCTGCAGGTACTGCACGCCGCGCCGATTTCGCGCGACGAGACAATCGAAGTGTCTTCGCGCTACACGCCCGAGCCTGCCAGCCTCGCCTTCGCGGGCCAGCCCGGCACCGTGCTCTGGCAGCAAAGCCTGGCCGGCGGCGCCAGCGCCACGTTGGCCGCAGAGCATGTGCTGCGCTACCCCAAGGACGCGCCGCTGCGCGAACGCCGATGAGCCCGGCCCCGCTTCCGATGGTGGCACAGGTGCAGCAGACGCCGCCGCCCTCTGCGCGCCGCGCCACCGCCCGCTTTCTGCTGGCGCACCCGGCGCACTTCATTGCGCTGGGCTTTGGCTCGGGCCTCTCGCCCTGGGCGCCGGGCACGGTAGGCACGCTGTGGGCGTGGGTGGCGTGGCTGGTGCTGCAGCGCTGGTTCAACCTTGCCGAGTTGGGCCTGCTGATCGCGGGCGGCACGCTGGTCGGCTGGTGGGCCTGCGCCGTGGCGGCCCGCAATCTGGGCGTGGCCGACCCAGGCTGCATCGTCTGGGACGAGGTGCTTGCCTTCTGGCTCATCCTCTGGCTGGCCATGCCCATGGGGCTGCTCGGCCAAGCGGTGGCCTTTGCGCTGTTTCGGTATTTCGACGCCGCCAAACCCGGGCCGGTGAAATGGGCCGACGCGCAATTCAAGGGCTTTGGCGCACGCGGCGCCTTCGGCATTCTGTTCGACGACTTCGTCGCCGCCTTTTGCACCCTGCTGGTGATCGCGCTGTGGAGGTTTGCATGAGCCTGGAATCGCTCTTAAATCAGGAGCTGCAAGCGCAGTCGCCATCTGCGCTGGAGGCCGATTTGACCCATGTTTCAACCCAGTTGCTGGCGCGCGGTGAAATGCTGGCCACGGCCGAGAGCTGCACCGGTGGCCTGATTGCCGCCGCCTGCACTGCGCTGGCGGGTTCGAGCCAATGGTTCGAGCGCGGCTTCGTCAGCTATTCGAATGCCGCCAAGAGCGAGCTGCTGGGCGTGGACGCAGCGTTGATCGCCGCCCAGGGCGCCGTCAGCGAGGCGGTGGTCCGCGCCATGGCCGAGGGCGCACTGGCCCATTCGGCCGCGCAGGCCAGCCTGGCCGTCACCGGCATCGCCGGCCCCACGGGCGCCGCTGCCGGCAAGCCCGTGGGCACCGTGTGGTTCGGGTGGTGCGTGGCCGGCCGAACGCACAGCGAAGTTCAGCACTTCCCCGGGGACCGCGCCGCGGTGCGCGCGGCCACGGTGGCACATGCGCTGGCGCGGCTGAAGTCGCTGCTGCAATGAAACGGAAAAATTCGGAGAAATGGGCCTCTAGCGCTTATTCATCGGGCATTGAAAGCTATTTTTTCAGGAGCGATCAGGCGCCGTGGCATTTCTTGAACTTCTTGCCGCTGCCGCACCAGCAGGGGTCATTGCGGCCGGGTTCTGGCGCCTTGCGCAGCGTCTCCACGCGCGGGCCCAGGCTCTTCCATAGCTGGCGCAGGTCGTACACCGCCCAGATCGCCTCGCCAAACTGCTCCACGCGGGTTTCGCTCACCGAAGGCGGGCCGTCTTCCGTGTACATGTTGACGGCCGGCTTGCCGGTGTCGTCCTCGGTCAGCGCGACGATGGAGTCCAGCGCGTCGTCCAGCCACTGGGCCTGCTCACGATCGCGCGGCGGCGCCCAATCCTCGGGCCAGTTTTCCACTGCGAACATGAAGCCCAGCGCCCAGACCTGGGCAAACGAGGGCACTTCGCCGTCTTGCATGGCCGGGCGCTCGGCCTCGGGCAAGGCGAGCAGCGCGCCGCGCACATCCATGACTTCGGGCTCCAGCGTGCGCGGGTCGTCCAGCGCCTCGACGGGGGTGTCCAGCGCCAGCGCCACTTCGTCAAAGCGGCGCTGCCACAGCGCAAGAAAACGCTCCTGCTGCGCCATGTCGGCAAACATGGGCAGGCGGCGCAGCGGGGCATCGGCGGGCCACTGAATGGGCTCGCCATCGCCCAGCAGCATGGGCAGGTACTCGGTTGGCGCAATAGCGCGGCGGCTGCAGACCAGTGCGGTGAGAAAACCGTCGCAGAACTCCCACTGCGGGGTTTCGTCCAGGCGCGCCCGCATCTCGTCGAGGATGTCGTCCAGCGCCTCCAGGTCCTGCGGCGAGAGCGCGCGGGCCGGGTCGGCACCCTCTTGTGCGGACGAATCTTGCGTGGCTTCGGTCATGTCGGTCGGTCCTATGATTGGCCGGCGGCTGTGCTCAAAAATGCCATGCCGCGCGTGGCGGCCAGTGTAGCGCCGGCCCTTCTTTCTTCCGACGACTTCGACCCGACCACTCCCAGCCTGTGACCGCCCCGATCGACTACCCCGGCTTTCTGCGCACCCAGGCTGCCGCCCAGGCACGCAGCATCGCCAGCTACCTGCCGAGCGGCGAGCAGCTCTGGCTCAAAAAGGCCGGGCCGCGCAACCCCGCAAGCCGCTACCGGGCCATGGGCGCGCTCGCTGCGCTGTTGCGATTGCCGCTGCTCACCCCCGTGCCGAACCGCGGCGGGCACCAAGCCATTGCCACCGAGGCGCGCAGGCTGCGCGAACTGGCTGCGATCGGCATCCACGTGCCCGTCTTGCTCGCCGTGCAGCCCGATGCCCTGCTGCTGCGCCACCTGGGCGTGCCCGGTCAACCCACGCCGTCGCTGGCCAACGAGATGCGCGACGCCGTACCCGCAGGCGCTGGCGCCGTGCTGACCCTGTGGCAACAAGGCCTGGCCGCGATCGGCGAAGTGCACGCCCGCGGCAGCTACCTGAGCCAGGCCTTTGCGCGCAACCTGGTGCGCTGCGCTGATGGCCAGGTCGGTTTCATCGATTTCGAGGACGACCCTGGCGCCGTACTGCCGCTGGCGTTGTGCCAGGCGCGCGATGCCCTGTGCTTCGCGCATTCCAGCGCACTGTCCCTGCACGAAGCGGATGCCATGTCCATGGCGCGACCGATATGGCACGCCTGGTTGGCACGGGGTTCGCCCCCGATGCAGGCCGCCCTGGTCGCCAGCGCCGCGCGCCTCGCCTGGCTGCGCCACCTGCCTGCCAGCCGACGCCTCGGCCGCGATCTGCAGCGCGCGCGCGCCGCGCACGATTTGCTGGCGCAATGAGTTCTTCGCTGCGGCACACTGGCAGCATTCGCCATGTACAGGAGCCAACATGAAACTCACCGCCGCCGTCGCCCAGTGCGCCACCGTGTTGTTCGACACCGCCGCCACCGTCGCCAAGGCACAAAGGCTGATGCAGCAGGCTGCAGCACAAGGCGCGCAGGTGCTGGTCTTTCCCGAAGCCTATCTGGGCGGCTATCCGAAAGGTGCAGACTTTCACATCTTTGTCGGCGCACGCACACCCGAGGGGCGCGAGGACTTCAAAAAATACTACGACGCCGCCGTCGCCCTGGACGGCCCGGAGCTTGCGCAGCTTGCCCAGACCGCTGCCGAATGCCGGCTCACGGTGTGCATCGGCATCATCGAGCGCGATGGCGGCACGCTGTACTGCACTGCCGTCTACCTGGGCCCCGATGCCCAGGGCGAAGGCCGGGTGCTGGGCCACCACCGCAAGCTGATGCCGACCGCACTCGAGCGCCTGGTCTGGGGCTATGGCGACGGCTCGACGCTGAAAGCCATCGACACACCCTACGGCAAGCTCGGCGCAGTGATTTGCTGGGAGAACTACATGCCGGCCCTGCGCATGGCCATGTACCAGCAGCGCGTGGCCCTGTACTGCGCCCCCACGGCAGACGACCGCGACAGCTGGATTGCCAGCATGCAGCACATCGCCATGGAAGGCCGCTGCTTTGTGCTCTCCAGCTGCCAGCACCTGCGCCGAAAAGACTTCCCCATGGACGCCATGCACAACCGCCTGCCCGAAGCCCAGGACACCCTCCTGATGCGCGGCGGAAGCTGCATCGTCGGCCCGCTGGGCCAGGTGCTTGCGGGGCCGGTATACGGCGAGGATGTGCTGTTGACCGCAGAGATCGACACCGGCGACATCACGCGCGCGCAGATGGACTTTGACCCGGTGGGCCACTACGCACGGCCCGACGTGTTCCAGCTGGCGGTGAACACCGCGCCGCAGCGCGCAGTGCATCTGGCGCCCGGCGCCAGCACCTCGGCGGACTGCCCATGAAGGTTTCCGAAGCCATTGCAAAGCGGATGTCGGTGCGCGCCTTCACCCAGGAAGTGCCGCCTGCCACCACGGTGCGCAGCATCCTCGAAGCCGCAGCGCGGGCTCCCTCGGGAGGCAACCTGCAGCCGTGGCAGGTGCATGCACTGACGGGGACGCCGCTGGCTGAGTTGCTGGCCCGTGTTGCGGCCAGTCCGCCGCAGCCCGAACCCGAGTACGCCGTTTACCCGCCGAGCTTGTGGGAACCCTACCGCACGCGCCGCTTTGAGAACGGCGAGCAGCTCTACAGCACCTTGGAAATTGCGCGCGAAGACAAGGCCGCACGCCTGCGCCAGATGGCAAAAAATGCGCGGTTCTTTGGTGCGCCCGTAGGCATCTTTTTGACCATCGACCGGCGCATGGGGCCGCCGCAATGGGCCGATCTGGGCTGCTATTTGCAAAACGTGCTGCTGCTGGCGGTCGAAGCAGGTCTGGCCGCCTGCCCGCAGGAATACTGGGCGTTTTGCTCCGAACCGGTGAAGGCGTTTTTGCGCCTGAGCCCGGAGCAGCTCCTGTTCGCCGGGATTGCGCTGGGCTATGCGGACGAACAGGCCCCCGTCAACCAGATGCGCACGCAGCGGGCACCGTTCTGTGAAGTTGCCCACATGTGGGGCTTCCCTCCCGATCAGTCGCTCTGAGTCTCCCCAACCGGCATGTAAAATCTGCGGCTTTTCAAGACCCGGATGACTGGCCTGCTGGCGTCGCAGGTCGCTTGCTTTCCATGCAAAGCGAGCACGGCGCGCGTTCCAAGAAAAACAACCCTGATGTCTGCTGCCGCCCACGCCCTATCGCATCCGAAATACCGACCTGACATTGACGGCCTGCGGGCGGTCGCCGTTGTATCGGTCGTCGCGTTCCACGCTGCTCCCGACTGGATTGCCGGTGGCTTCATCGGCGTCGACATTTTTTTCGTGATTTCCGGTTTTTTGATTTCGACGATTCTGTTCAATAACCTGGAAAGGGACACGTTCAGCCTGCGCGAGTTTTACGCACGTCGCATTCAACGCATCTTCCCATCCTTGGTCGTCGTGCTTACGGCGACTTACGCCATGGGCTGGTGGGTGCTGCTGGCCAACGAATTCGCACAACTTGGCAAGCACATCGTTGCGGGCGCGCTGTTTGTCTCCAACCTCGCGCTCTGGGGCGAATCGGGCTATTTCGACGCCGCTGCGGAAACCAAGCCGCTTCTCCATTTGTGGAGTTTGGGAATTGAAGAGCAGTTCTACATCGTTTGGCCGCTCCTGTTGCTGGTGGGGTGGAACCGCAGGTACAACTTGTTGACCCTTACGCTTGTGTTGGGCGGCCTTTCCATGTGGCTGAACCTCAAGGGGATGGCCAAAAACCCGACCGCCACTTTCTATGCGCCCCAAACGCGGTTCTGGGAACTGCTGGCGGGAAGCTTTCTGGCATGGGCTTGGCTGCATCCCCACGCTAAAACACGGAGTCTGAGCAATGCTGTGGATCGTTGGATCCACCGCATGCTGTACCGCGACATGCCTTCTGGCGACGGCAAGGCACTCGCCAATGCACTGTCCGTGATCGGGGTGATCCTGCTTGCCTTCGGTGTTTTCAGGATCAAGGCCGCATTCGGATTTCCTGGCAAATGGGCGATCGTGCCGGTGCTCGGCGCTGTCTGCATCATCTCGGCGGGACCTACGGCATGGTTCAACAGAATCGTTTTGTCCAGCCGGCCCGCCGTATGGCTTGGTCTGATCAGCTTTCCACTGTACTTATGGCATTGGCCGTTGCTGGCGTTTGCCCGGGTCATGGAAGAGGGTCTTCCCAGTGCGCAAATCCGCATCGCAGCCGTCGTGCTGGCCGTTGTGCTGGCGTGGCTGACCTACCGACTCGTGGAACGGCCCTTGCGGTTCGGTGCCCGCAAACGCTTGAAGATTCTTGTTTTGTGTGGCTTGATGGCTTGCATCGGCGCCGTGGGCTATTACACCTTCAGCAAGGCCGGCCTGGTCTTTGGCGCGCAATCGCGAATCACCAACGCACTGTTGGAGCAAATTGTGGAGCCGCCGAATACGCGCCTTTCCGATGGATCCTGCGAGAAATACCTTCAATTCTCCTTGGGACCGGGCGCCGTCTGTCTCACCAATTCCTCGGCTCCGCAGGTGCTTTTCGTGGGCGACAGCCACGCCATGTCTCTGAACAGCGCAGCCGTGCTCGGCAAAGTGGCCATCCAATCGATGCTGATTGGGAACCATGGTTGTGCTCCGCTCATGAGCCACTCCATCATGGAAGGCAAAGTGAACAAGGGCTGCAATGCCTTGCCCGACGAGGCGCTGAAGGTACTCTCTCGGTTCCCCACGATCCAGACGGTCGTCCTCGACTCGCGGGGGCCCCTGTATTTTTCAGGACAAGGCTATGGCGTTGAGGGCGCAAGCAACTATTCGATTTTTGCCTTGGATGGCTCTTCCGGCGCAACCCAGGCCGAAATGTTCCGAAAGGGCTATTCCGAATTCGCGGCCGCCCTGTTGGCGCTGCACAAGCAAGTGGTTGTTGTCATCGACCCGCCCGAACTGGGAGAGGATCCCCGGGCCTGCGTGGTTGTGCGACCCGTGTCCCTCTCCCCAAAAACCCTCTCCAGTTGCACGCAGAGCCGATCCAAAGTCGATGAAAGGCAGGCGGTGTACCGGCAGCTGGTCGCGCAAATCCAGGCGGACAACCCTGGGCTGGCGGTGTACGACCCGATAGATCTGTTTTGCGATGATGCGCAGTGCTACGGCTTGCGCAATGGAAACTTGCTCTATTGGGACGACGATCACATATCGACCTGGGCCAGCGAACTGGTTCTGACGGACATGCAAAAGCGCAAGCTTCTCCCCTAGGCGCACTTTCCGCCCAACGGCGCCGGGCCGATGTCCCTGCCACGCTCAGGCGGAAGCTGCCAGCGCTGGGCCGACTTCAGCCCCCAATGCCTGAAGGCGCTTTCGCAACCGCAGCACTGCGCGGTCTTTGCTCAGCAGAATCGCGCTGTGCTGCACCGCCAGGTCGACGAACGGCTGATCGTCCGGGTCCTTGCAGATGGCGCTGGTGCGAGGGGCAGGTTCCACCGTCTGCACGCCAGCGTCATAACGGGCGAGCACTTCCTCCGGCGTCAGCCGGTAGAACGCAACACGGGGCGCGATTTGCGGATAGCCCAGCACGCGCGCCAGTTCGCTGCGCATGCCCGCTGTGGCGACCCAGCGCAGTGCCCCCGAAGCCAGCAGGCCAGGCAGCGCGGCGACGGCAGGGTCGGCAAATACCAGCAGGTCGAGCACCACATTGGTGTCCAGCACCAGGGCGCGGCTGCCTGCAGCGGGCGGCCGGGCCTTGGATTCAGGCGCCATGGGCAGGGGCGGCAGCGTCCCCTGGGCGCTGGCGCAGGCTGCCGCGAATCAGGTCGAAGCGAAACAGCCGGCATTCGATGGGACCGTTCCACATCGGGACCCGGCGCGACTCCTTCAGGCGCATCTTGCCGGGGAGCTTCAAGTCGGGCGTGAGCATCCAGGCCTGCCAGCCGGTGTAGTTTTTCTTCCAGTGGCTGGCAAGCTGCTGGAAGAATTCGCTGCCGTCTCCCCCAGCCCCCTCCGCGCCCGGTACTTCTGCCGCTTCCCGGCCCACCACCGCGCCCTGCGCGCGCTGCTGGGCGCGCTCGCGCGCGTTCTGGCCCGCGCTGCCTGCGGCGGCGATGCGCTCGCCATACGGTGGATTGAGCAGCATGATCCCCGACTCCTCGCAGGGCGGCATGCGCTGCAGGGCGTCGCCGCCGCGCAGTTGCAGCGCGCCCGCGACGCCAGCGCGCTGGGCGTTGTGCTCGGCAAAATCGACCATGCGGTGTGAAATATCACTGCCAAATATGCCCGTAGCGCAGGCAGTGATTGCGCTATTAGCTTCTTCTTTGATAGCACCCCAGACATGCGCCTGAAACGGCAGCAATTTTTCAAAGGCAAAGCGCCGTTGCAAGCCCGGCGCGATGCGGCAGGCCATTTGGGCGGCTTCGATCAGCACCGTGCCGCTGCCGCAGCAGGGGTCGTAAAGCGGCAGGGGCGCCTCGCCGTGCGGATCCCAGCCGGTGGCGGCGATCATGGCGGCGGCGAGCGTCTCTTTGAGCGGGGCGTCGCCTTTGGCCCCGCCGTCGCGCACGTTGCGCCAGCCGCGCTTGAACAGCGGCTCGCCCGAGGTGTCGATGTAAACCGTGGCTTCGTCGGTGGTCAGGTGCAGGTGCACGCGCACGTCGGGCCACTGCGTGTCCACGTCGGGGCGCACGCCGGCCTTGGCACGAAAGCGGTCGGCCACGGCGTCCTTGGTGCGCAGCGCGGCAAAGTTCAGGCTGGTCAGCGGGCTGTGCTGGGCCGTGACCTCCACCTTGAAGCTCTGGCGCGGCGTGAACCAGATTTCCCAGGCAATGCTGGACGCCAGGGCGTAAATATCGTTCTCGCTGCGGTACAAGCCCTGGGCCAGCTGGACCAGCACGCGCTGCGCCAGACGGCTGTTCAGGTTGAGAAAGAGCGCATCGCGCCAAGAAGCCTTGAGCAGCACGCCGCCGCGTCCCACCAGCAGATCGTTGCCTGTGAGCCCCGTGATCTGGTGCACCTCGTCGGCCAGAAAGCCCTCGACGCCGGCGGCGCAGGGCAAGAAAAGTTGTAGCTGATTCATAGTGTCTTGCGCAGCGTCGTGACCGGAATCTTCAGCGCTTCGCGATACTTGGCCACGGTGCGGCGCGCGCAGTCGATGCCTTGCTCCTTGAGCATGTCGGCAATCTGGTTGTCAGACAGCGGCCTGGCCGGGTTCTCGGCGGCGACAAACTGTTTGATGAGCGCCCGCACCGCCGTGCTCGACGCGTTGCCGCCGGTGTCCGTCCCCAGGCCCGAGCCAAAGAAGTACTTGAGCTCGTAGGTGCCCTGGGGGGTCGCCATGTACTTGGCGGTGGTAACGCGCGAGATCGTCGATTCGTGCAGGCCCAGCTCGTCGGCAATGTCGCGCAGCACCAGCGGGCGCATGGCGAGTTCGCCGTGCACAAAGAAGTTTTTCTGCCGCTCGACAATCGCCTTGGAGACCCGCAGGATGGTGTCAAAGCGCTGCTGAATGTTCTTGATGAACCAGCGCGCTTCCTGCAGGCGCTGCTGCAGTGCCTGGTGGCCGTCGCTGCCGCGGTGGCCGCGCAGGGCGCCTGCGTAGATGTCGTGCACGCGCAGGCGCGGCATCACATCGGGGTTGAGCTGAACGACGAACTGTGCCGAGCCCGTGCCCACGCGGCGCACCAGGACGTCGGGCACGATGGCGTTGCGCTCCACATTGGAAAAGCGCCGCCCAGGCCGGGGTTCGAGCTGCGCAATCAAGGCCATGGCTGCGCGCGTGACTTCTTCGCTGGCACCGCAAAGCGGCGCCAGACGCCGCAGATCGCGCCGTGCCAACAGGTCGAGTGGCTGCTGGCAGATGCACAGCGCCGTGGCCACCAGAACTGCATCGTGCACGCCGTCCGCCTGCAGTTCGCGCAGCTGCAGGCTCAGGCATTCGCCCAGATGGCGCGCGCCCACGCCCGTGGGCTCCAGGCTCTGCAACAAACGCAGCGCCACGGTAAAGCGGTGCACCAGTTCTTCGGCTTCCTCGGCGTCCCCCTGCGCCAAGCCTGCGGCCAGCGCCTCGATGGGATCTTCCAGGTAGCCGTTGTCGCTGAGCGACTCGATCAGGAAGGAGAGCGCCGCGCGGTCGATGTCCCCGAGCCGCAGCGCCAGCGCCTGGCGGTGCAGGAAGTCGGTGAGCGAGCCGTGCTCGTGCGCGCGGTCGAGCGCATCGCCCGTGCCTTCGCCGGAATCGCTGGACACTCGCGCGGGGGCGTCGCCGCCCCACTCGGCGTCGTCCGGCGCCATCTCATGCGTTCCGTCACCGGACCAATCCAGCAGGTCGTCGGCCGGGAAATCTGAGTCATTTTGGCTCTCAGCGCTTGCTGTGCTTGTGTTGTCAGCTCCTGAATACGTAGCAAACTCCATGCTTGCGTCTGTGCTCTCTGCCGGGATATCGGCATGCGCCAGGCCAAATTCTTCCCGCGGCGCCTCTTCGTTTTCGCGTTCCAGAAACGGGTTTTCGTCCAGCATCTGCTCGACTTCCTGGGCGATTTCCAGCGTCGAGAGCTGCAGCAAACGGATGGATTGCTGCAGCTGCGGCGTCAAGGCCAGGTGCTGCGAGACGCGCAGCGACAGGCCCGGCTTCATGCGACCCAACCACTACCGCGCGCAGGCAAAGAAAGGAATGCGCCCATCACGCTACATCCGGAAGTGCTCGCCCAGGTACACCCGGCGCACTTCCGCGTTGTCGACGATTTCTGTCGGTGTGCCCTCGGCCAGCACCTCGCCTTCGCTGATGATGAAGGCGTGATCGCAGATGCCCAGCGTTTCGCGCACGTTGTGGTCGGTGATCAATACGCCGATGCCGCGCGCCTTCAGAAAACCGATGATGCGCTGGATCTCGATCACGGCGATCGGGTCGATGCCGGCAAAAGGCTCGTCAAGCAGGATAAAACGCGGCTGCGTCGCCAGCGCCCGGGCAATCTCGACGCGCCGCCGTTCACCCCCCGAGAGCGAGAGCGCCGACGAGTCGCGCAGGTGCTCCACACGCAGCTCCTGCAAAAGCGAGGTGAGACGCTCCTCGATCACTTCCTTGGACAGGGGCTTGCCATCTTCGCCATGCTGCAGCTCCAGCACGGCGCGCACATTTTGCTGCACCGTGAGCTTGCGGAAGATCGAGGCCTCCTGCGGCAGATAAGACATGCCAAGCCGCGAGCGCCGGTGAATCGGCATGTTGCCCACCGAGCGGCCATCGATGAAGATGTCGCCCGCGTCGCTGCGCACCAGGCCAACGATCATGTAGAACGAGGTGGTTTTGCCGGCACCATTGGGGCCGAGCAAGCCCACGACTTCACCCTTGCGCACGTTGAGCGAGACATCCTTGACGACCTTGCGTCCGCCGTAGGCCTTGGCCAGGTGGCGCACTTCCAGCAAGCTCGACGACGCAGCCGCCGGTTCGCTGCTTGCACCAGGCGCCGCCTCGCCAAGCGCTTCGCTGGCCTCGGTGGCGCTCATCGGCGCGGGCCTTCCAGGCGGCTGCTGGGCTTGAGGTCCGGGTTCGGACCGGGCGCAGGGGCGGCGGGCGCGGCGGGCGACGCATCGCGCGGGGCCAGGATGGCGCGAACGCGCCCGCCCGCCTCTGCGCCATCGCCCGGCGACTTGCCGGACTTGCGGCCCTCAACGGTGAAGACGTCGGTGAGGTTGTTGTACACGATGACCTCGCCGGTGATCTCGTCGCTCAGTTCGCCGCCCCTATAGCGACGCAATTGGGCGCGCGCGACAAAACGAACCGTGTCGGCCTTGCCGCTGTACTCGATGGTTTCCCCTTCGCCTTCGATGAATTCTTCAGGTGCGCCCGCGGGGGTGTCGCGCTTCTGCCGGAAAAACGCGCGCTGACCGCCCCCACCCGTCACCACGGCCGACTGGTAGCCCTCATCATCCTGGCGCACTTCCAGGCGGGCCCCGCGCAGCACGATACTGCCTTTGGTGACGACGACGCGGCCGGTGAAAACGCTGGTCTGCTGCAAGGCGTCGTGGCGCAGCTGGTCGGCTTCGATGTTCATGGGCTGGTTGCGATCGGCTTTCTCCGCGAACGCAGGCAATGCAGCCAGGGCGCAGACGGCAGCGGCCAGGCCCAGCACGACGGCACAGGCGCGCCTGCGACGGCCGTGGGGGAGGAAGGGGGAAGTCAGGAGCATGCGTAGGTCCGAAGTGGGCGCGCAGAGCCGCCCTGCGGCGGCACGAATCTTGCAGTCATTGTGCCACGCACCCACGAAAAAAAGCCCGCGTCGGCGGGCTGCGGGAAGGCGGCGTTTGCGCGCTATGGGCTCTTGGCTGCCAGCGCCTCAACGACCTTGAGCATCGCTTTCAAGCTGCCTGCCATGGTTCCGTCGACGTAGTACCGCCCCGCCACACCCATGGAGGGAACGCCTTCGACCCCATAGGCATCCTGCAGCTGGGAAGCCTTGCGGACCTGGTTGGAGACGGTGAAGGAGTTGTACATCTCCTTGAACTTGGCCAGGTCCATGCCAGGCTGCTTGCCGATCCAGGCAAAAATTGCGTCGTCCTTGGAAAGATTTTGCTTCTCAACGTGGATCGCCCGAAACAACCTGGAATGCAGTTCATCGACCTTGCCCATGCCTTCCAGCGCGTAATACAGTTTTTGCTGCGGCGCAAAGCTGGCGTTGAAAGCGATTGGCACCCTGCGAAAGGCGATGTTTTTTGGCGCCGTCTTGAGCCAGGCTTCCAGCGTGGGCTCGAATTCATTGCAGTGCGGGCAGTTGTACCAAAAGAATTCGATGACCTCGACCTTGCCAGCAGGCGCGTCCGTGGCGACGGGTTTGGACAGCCGGGTGTACTCCTTGCCTTCCTTGGGCGCGGCGCTCTGGGCCCACACGGGCAGCGAAAAGCCCGAGACGAGCATTGCGCCAGCGGTAGCCGCGGTGGCGGTGGAAAAATCGCGTCGATTCATGCAAAAGACTCCTGTGGGGTTCGGCCTTGGGAGTGGGCCGGAATGGAAAAGTTCAGCGTTGCACGCGCACCAGGGCAGACTCCACCCCCGCGCCATCGAGCTTTTCCTTGAGCTGCTCGGCATCGATGCGCTTGACGAAGGGGCCGATGCGCACGCGAAACACGGTGCGGCCGCCCTGTTCGCGCTCGTTCAGGCGGGCCTCCCAGCCCAGCATCGCCAATTTGGCGCGCTGGGCGTCGGCGTCCTGCCTGGTACGAAACGCACCCGCCTGCACGAAGTAGTCAAAGGGATCGACGTCGGCCGCGGGCGCGGCCGCTGCCGGTGGCGTCGGCGCGGCGCTGCGCGCTTTGGCAAGATCGCCCAAGGGGTCTTCCGGCACGGCCGCCGGCGCTGGCGCCGACGCTGGCGCTGCCGCGACACCTGCTGCCGGCCCGGTGGCGCCGGACGCGGGCCGGGCGCCGCTTTTGCCGTACAGCGGGGAGTTCGGGTCCCAATTCTTGTTCTTTTGCGCTTCGACGTTGTCCTGCTCGGTGCCGCGTGTGGCGCCTTTGTTCAGAAAGGGCACGGGCAGCTTGGTGACATAGACGGCGACGCCCAGTGCCACGCCCAAGCCGACCAGCAGGCCGAGAATGAATCCAACGATGGTCCCGCCCGTTTGTTTCTTGTTCATATGCTTGCCGAGTTTCACATCCTGCGCGGCGCCGACACGCCCAGCACCGCCAGGCCATTGTGCAATACCTGCGCTGTGGCGGCGACGAGCGCCAGGCGCGCTGATTTGACGCGTTCGTCGTCCACCAGAATGCGCTCGGCGTCGTAGTAGCTGTGGTAGCTGGCGGCCAGGTCGCGCAGATAGAAGGTCACGTCGTGCGGTGCTTCGCCCTCGGTGGCTGCCGTCAGCATCTCGGGGTATTTGGCCAGTTGCAGCATCAGCGCCTGGGCTTGCGGCCCGTCCAGGGGCGAGAGATCCGCGCCCGCCAGGCCAGAAGCATCGCCGCCCCAGGCCGCGAGCACCGAATGAATGCGGGCATGGGCGTACTGCACGTAGTACACCGGGTTGTCGTTGTTCTGCGCCACGGCCAGGTCGACATCGAAGGTGTATTCGGTATCGGGCTTGCGGCTCAGGAGGAAGAAGCGCACGGCGTCCTTGCTGGTCCATTCGATCAGGTCGCGCAGCGTGACGTAGCTGCCGGCACGCTTGCTGATCTTGACCTCCTCGCCGCCCTTGACCACACGCACCATGGTGTGCAGCACGTAATCGGGGTAGCCCTGCGGAATGCCGACGTCGGCCGCCTGCAGGCCCGCGCGCACGCGGGCGATGGTGCCGTGGTGGTCCGTGCCCTGAACATTCACGACTTTGGTGAAGCCACGCTCCCACTTGGCGATGTGGTAGGCCACGTCGGGCACAAAGTAGGTGTAGCTGCCGTCCTGCTTGCGCATGACGCGGTCCTTGTCATCGCCGTAGTCGCTGGTCCTGAGCCACAGGGCGCCGTCCTGCTCGTAGGTCTTGCCGTTGGCAATCAGGCGCTCAACCGTGGCCTCGACGCGGCCGCTGGTGTACAGGCTCGATTCGAGGTAGTACGCGTCGAATTGGAGGTTGAAGGCCTGAAGGTCCTTGTCCTGCTCATGGCGCAGGTAGGCGACGGCAAAGTTGCGGACCGATTCGACATCGTCCACGTCGCCGCTGGCGGTGTAGCTGCGATCATCGGCCTGAACGGTTTTCCTGGCCAGAAAATCGTTGGCAATGTCTTGAATGTAGTCGCCGTTGTAGAACGCCTTGCTGGCCGGATCCTCGGGGTCGATGGGCCAGCAGGCATCGCCCGGCTTGAACCCCTTGGCGCGCAATTGCGTGCTGTGCGTCAGCGTCTGTATCTGGACCCCGGCGTCGTTGTAATAGAACTCGCGGTGCACGTCCCAACCTTGCGTGGCAAACAGGTTGCTCAACGCGTCGCCCAGCGCCGCCTGGCGACCGTGGCCCACGTGCAGTGGGCCGGTCGGGTTGGCCGATACGAATTCCACCAGCACCTTCTCGCCACGACGGGGCTGCAGGCCAAAGCGCGATCCGGTGTCCAGCACCTCTTGCACCACCTGCTGCTTGGCTGCGGCTCGGAGTCGGATGTTGAGAAAACCCGGCCCGGCAATGTCCATGGCCTGCACCCAGCGCTCAAACGCGGGCGCGGCCAGCAGCGCGGTGCGCAGGCGCTCGGCCAGTTCGCGCGGGTTGGCCTTGAGCGGTTTGGCCAGTTGCATCGCGGCGGTGCAAGCGAAGTCGCCATGCGCGGCCACCTTGGGCGACTCGAACGCGGCGCGGGCGCCAGCGCCGGGGGAAAAGCGCTCCAGCACGTCGGCGAGAGCCGCGAGCAGTTGTTTTTTTGCGGTAAGCATCGGCGGATTTTACGGGGCAGGCCACCGCGCCTGCTGCCGCCCCTGCTGCAGGCGTATATTGCGCTCGCGGGGTGGTTTGGCCCCGTGCCATTCCTCCAACGGAGCCCCCATGAAAAAGCTTCTTGCCCTGACCACCCTCGGAATTGCCTGCACTTTCGGCGCCGCCCATGCCGCCGACGCGCCCGCTGCGGCTGCAGCAGCGCCAGCAGCCACGGCTTCGGCCGCCGCCAAAGCGCCCAGCAAGCAGCAGTCGAAAATGACGACCTGCAATGCCCAAGCCAAAGACATGAAAGGTGAGGAGCGCAAGGCCTTCATGAAGACCTGTTTGAGCAACAAGCCCGAAGCCCCCGCCACCCAGCAAAGCAAGATGAAAACCTGCAATGCCGAAGCCGCCGGCAAAAAGGGCGCCGAGCGCAAGGCCTTCATGAGCGAATGCCTGAAAAAGTGAACCGACGCCCTTCCCGAAAAACCCCGCGACGCGGGGTTTTTTGCTGTCTGAAGACAGCGTATTTCAGCGCGTCAGCACGCCGCGCGCGAGCAGCGCCGCAGCCAGCAGCACCAGGCCAATCAAATGCGTTTCGATCATGATCCAGCGGCGCGTGGCGCGCACCTCGTCGGGCGGCGGCAGCGCGCCTGTCGCGACCAGGTTGCGGCGCCAGCGCAAGAAGGAAGCGGTAGACCTGAGCGACATCAGCACAATGACCAGAAACAGCCCGAGCTTGAGGTGCAGCAACGGCTGGCTCCAGTACCAGGCCACGCCCTTGACACCCCAGAACGTGCGCGCCAGCCCCGCCAGCAGCACGCTGAGCGCGAAGATGCCGTAGATCAGATCCAAGCGCACAAGGCGGTGCACCACTGCGGCATTCATCCATTCGGTGCGGCACAGCGCCGCTTCGCTTGCCATGAAGACCACCATGGTGAAGATGGCGACCAAATGGAAGAAGGCCAGAAACGATTCCAGGATCACGCGGGCACTCCGGTTTGCCAGAACTGCGGCTGGCCATAGTGGTGTTTGAGAAATTCGATCCACAAGCGCACCCGCAGTGGCAGGTGCTTGCGCTGGGGAAAGACGACGTAGATGCCGTTGGGCGGCGCGGCATAGTCTTCCAGCACCGCCACCAGCTGGCCCGAGGCGATCTCACGTTCGACTTCCCAGGTGCTGCGCCAGGCAATGCCGTGGCCGGCGAGGCACCAGTCGAACAAGACCTGGCCGTCCGAACAATCCAGCGGCCCACGCGGACGCAGATGCGTCACCTCGCTGCCGCCACCCGGCAAGGGCATGCAAAACGCCCAGCCGCGCGTTTGCGAGGCCTCGCTCGACAAGGTCAGGCAGGCATGCTGCGCCAGATCGGCCGGCTCGGCCGGCGTGCCGTGCTGGGCCAGGTACTGCGGCGTGGCCACGCAAAGCCGCCGGTTGTCGGCCACGCGCACGCTGACCAGCGAAGAATCGGGCAGATCGCCCACGCGCACGGCGCAGTCAAAGCCCTCGCCCGCCAGATCGACCACGCGGTCGCTCAGGTTGAGCGAGATCGTGACCTCGGGGTGCTGCGCGCGAAAACGGGGGACCAGCGGCGCCACATGGCGGCGGCCGAATCCGGCCGGCGCCGTGATGCGCAAATGCCCGCTGGCCTTGATGCCGCCGGCCGAGACGCTGGCCTCGGAATTGGCCACATCGGAGAGCACACGCTGGCAGTCTTCCAGAAAGGCGCTTCCTTCGTGCGTCAGGCTGATGCGGCGCGTGGTGCGTACCAGCAGCTTGACGCCCAGGTGCTCCTCCAGCGCATCGAGCCGCCGCCCCATGATGGCGGGCGCCACGCCCTCCGCCCGCGCCGCCGCAGT
>JAMLIT010000011.1 GCA_023954035.1 Burkholderiaceae bacterium
CTTTTACTGCTGCACGCAGTAGAAACCGCCATCTTCGAACGGAAAGCCCTCCACGCTGAGCGCGTGCGGGTGAAAACCGCTGGGCACAAAGCGTTTGCCGCTGTGGTTGAGGGTGGCGCAGTACTGGCGTGCGCGGGCCAGTTCGGCGGGGGGCACGGGGCCGAAGGCTTCGGGGCGGTCCCAGCGTTTGAGGCCGGCTTCGGTCATGACGAGTTGCGGCGGGGTGGGCGACGGGCTGGCGCCCGGACCGGCGGCGCAACCGGCGAGCAAGGCGGCTGCCAGAACGGTGGCGGCGCCGGCCGTCGGCCAGGGGCCCAGGCTGCGCCTAGCGGCCGCGCGGGGCGAAGGCGCCGGGGTCGTCGCGCCGCTCATGCTCGGGCGCGCGGCGCAGCGATGGGGCGCAGAAAAACGCCCATCAAGAACGCCGCGGTCAGCGCCAGCGCCGGAATGTGCATGTTGAATTCCACCGTGCTGTGCAGCAACAGGGCCAGTGCGCCCAGGCCGCAGTAGGCGCGCAGCGCCAGTTCGCCCGACAGGCGGCGCTCTGCCCGGTAGGCGCGCAGCAGCCGCACCCACTGCGCAACCACCAGCGCGGCCACGGCCAGCGCGAGCAGCAGGCCGGGCAGACCCAGCTCCATCAGCAGCTGGGCGTAATCGTTGTGGGCGTACTCCACGTAGTGCAGCGAATCGGCCGCCTGAAAGCGCGGAAACACCGATTCGTAGGTGCCCGCGCCGCTGCCCCAGGGCCAGAAGGTGCGGGCACCTTCCAGGGTGGAAGCGGTGAAGTTGTTGCGGGTTTCGGCGTCAAGCTGCACAGTGGCTTTGTCCAGCCGCTGGCCCACGCGCTCGGCGCCCACGCCGGCGAGGGCCAGCAGGGCAAACACGGCAGCCGCTACTGCCAGCAGGATCTGCTGTTTGCGGCTGAGCTGGCGTTTGAGTTTGGCGATGAGTAGCAGGGTGCACGCCAGCAGCACCAAGGCGGCCGACAGCAAGCCGCCGCGCGAGAGCGTGGCCAGGGTGACCACCAGCAGCGCAAAGCCAAAAAACAGCCACAGCGCACCGGCACCGCCCAGGTGCGCACCGCGGTGGTGGGCGGCCGCGCGTGCGGCCCGCCCGCCCGTGCCTTCGGCCAGACGGTAAAACCACAGTGGAATGAGCATGACGAGAAAATCGGCCAGATGGTTGCGGTTGGCAAAGCTGCCGACAAAGCCGGTGGCGCTTTCGGCACCAAAATACAGCGGCGAGCCGGCGCCCATCCAGAACTGCAGCACCGCCAGCAGCATTTCGAAAGCGCCCAGCACCAGCAGCACCAGCAGGCATTTTTCAACGAGCGGGCGCGGCAGGAACAAGGCCGCCAGCAAGGTGGCGAGCGCCGGAATGCCCGAGAGAAGCGCGGTAAGCGTCGCGTCGGGGTTGAGGCTGAGCGGCAGGCTTTGCGGCAGGTTGCCGCCGGCGGCAGTCAGGGCGTCGAAGTAGCCGCCGCGCCCAGCCAGGCTGGACCAACTGCCGGCCGAAAGCGGGATGAGCTGCAATACGCCCAGCCACAAGGGGCTGCTGGCCACGAAAAACAGGGCGACAGCGCTCCACAGCGGCATGGCGGCGCGCGGCTTGCTGCGCCGCTCTGCAGCGCCGTCTGCCGCGCCAAACAGGCGGTCAAAACTGACCGAGCCCAGCAGTACTGCGAGCAGCAGGGCGCTGAGCAGGAGCAAGCCCACCAGCGCAATTTGCCGATTGCCGCCGCGCAAAACCGGCGCCAGCGCCAATAGCGCGCACGCCAAAAAAAACACCAACCAGTGACTAGCCTGGTTGGTGTTGGAGCGGGTGTGGCGTGTGGAGGAGGCCAATCAGCTACCGCTGGCTTTTTTGTCGTTGCTATTATTCAGCAGCAGTGCGGTACCACCAATCAGCAGTCCGCCGAGGACGACATTCCTTTCTTGCAAACCGTCTGAACTTCCGGCACCGCTGCCACCGGCAGCGCCGGCCGTACCGGTGCCCAAAGGCGCCTGCGCCAGGCGCGTGGTCGCGGCCAGGCTCTTGATGGAAGCAATCGACTGCTCGCAGCTCAACTTGGAGTTGACGGTGAAGTGCTGGCTGCCCATCAGCGAGATGGTGCAACCATTGGCCATGGCGACGGTGGCCATGCCCTTGCTGGAGACCAGCACGGTGCTGCCATCGGCCAGCGGCATGCCGTTCTTGGCCTGGGCGACGACACCCTGGCCGCCGACGCTGACGTTGCCAACCACATTGTCCAGCGTGCCGACGCTGGTAGCTGCCTGCGCGCCCAGGGCAGCGAAGGCAAAGGCGGCAAATGCAAGTTTCTTCATATCTCTCTCCGATTGGCGGTTTGGTAAGGGTTATATCACAGCCCGCGCGAGCGTAAAGGGGCTTTTTGTAGGCGCGCGCCGAAATCTGCGGGCTGATGCGCAGGCGCCACGCCGCTACCTGGCCCGCCGCACCCGCAGCAATTCGTCCAGCACCAGGCACACAGCGCCCAGGGTGATGGCCGAATCGGCCACGTTGAAGGCCGGAAAGTGCGAGCCCGCCCAGTGGAAGTCCAGAAAATCCACCACGTAGCCGTGCAACAGCCGGTCCACCACGTTGCCGACCGCTCCGCCGAGAATGCTGGAGAGCGAAAACGCAAACAGCCGCTGGCCTGGGTGGGCACGCAGTTGCCAGACGATGAACAGCGCTGCTGCCACGCCAAAGCCGGTAAACAGCCAGCGTTGCCAGCCGCCGGCCTGCGCCAGAAACGAGAACGCCGCGCCCGTGTTGTGCGCCCGCACGATGCTGAAGAAACTGGTGATGGGCGTGGCGTCGCCCAGCCGGTAGGCGCCCAGGATCAGCGTCTTGGTCAGTTGGTCGACGATGAGGATGAACAGCGCCCAGCCGATCCACGGCCAGAAGCTGCCGGCCGCGCGCGGAGCAAAGCTGCTGCGGGCCATCAGGCATGCGCCCGGGTTTCGCCCGCGCCAAAGAGGTTGCTGGTGCAACGGCCGCAGAGCGTGGGGTGAGCGGCGTCGTGCCCCACATCGGCGCGGTAGTGCCAGCAGCGCTCACATTTGGGGTAAAAACTGGCTCCAGCGCTTATCTGGATTGCGTCTCCAGCTACCAACTCAATAGCAGAGGTGATGAACACGTATTTCAGATCGTCGCCCAGGCTCGCCAGCAGCGCGTGGTCCTCAGGCGCTACGGTGAGCTGCACGGTGGCCTGGAGCGACGCGCCTACGGTGCCGGCGGCGCGCAGTTGCTCGATTTCCTTGTTCACCAGGTCGCGGATGTCGCGAATGCGCGCCCACTTGGCCAGCAGCCCCTCGGCCGGTTCGCCCAGCGCGGTGTACTGCTCCATGAAGATGGAGTCGCTGCTGCCGACGATTTTCCACGCCTCTTCGGCGGTGAACGAGAGGAACGGCGCCATCCAGCGCAGCATGGCCTGGCTGATCTGGTACAGGGCGGTTTGCGCGCTGCGCCGTGCCAGGCTGTGCGGCGCGGTGGTGTAGAGCCGGTCTTTCAGAACATCAAGGTAGAAACCGCCCAGGTCTTCCGAGCAGTAGAGCTGCAGCTTGGCGACCACGGGGTGAAATTCGTACACCTTGTAATGCGCCAGGATGTCGGCCTGCAGCTCGGCAGCGCGGGCCAGGGCGTAGCGGTCGATCTCCAGCAACTCCTCGTGGGGAACCGCATCGGTGGCCGGGTTGAAGTCGCTGGTGTTGGCCAGCAAAAAGCGCAGCGTGTTGCGGATGCGGCGGTAGGCGTCCACCACGCGGGCGAGGATTTTCTCGTCGCCGGCAATGTCGCCCGAATAGTCGCTGGACGCCACCCAGAGGCGGATGATTTCTGCGCCCAGCTTCTTGTTGATGTCCTGCGGGTCGATGCCGTTGCCCAGCGACTTGCTCATCTTGCGGCCCTGGGCGTCCACCGTGAAGCCGTGCGTCAGCAGGCCCCGGTAGGGCGCGCGGCCTTCCAGCGCGCTGGCCAGCAGCAGCGAGCTGTGGAACCAGCCGCGGTGCTGGTCGTGGCCTTCAAGGTACAGGTCGGCCTCGGGGCCGCTGTCGTGGTGGGCGCCTGCGTGCGAGCCGCGCAGCACATGCTGGAAGGTCGAGCCCGAGTCGAACCACACTTCGAGGATGTCGGTGCTCTTGGTGTAGTGGGGCGCGTCGGTGGCGCCCAGGATGTCTTCGGCGGTGACGCGGCTCCAGGCTTCGATCCCGCCTTTTTCCACGATGTCGGCGGCCTGGTCCAGGATCTCCATGGTGCGCGGGTGCAGCTCGCCCGAATCCTTGTGCAAAAAGAACGGGATGGGCACGCCCCAGCTGCGCTGGCGCGAAATGCACCAGTCGGGCCGGCCGGCAATCATGTCGTGCAGGCGCGCCTTGCCGTTTTCGGGGTAGAAGTGGGTTTGCTCGATGGCCTTGAGTGCGGTCTGGCGCAGGGTTTCGGGGGCTTTGTCCTTGGTGAATACGCCCTTGGTGGACGCAGTCTCTTCGTCCATGCGAATGAACCACTGCGCTGCCGCGCGGTAGATCACCGGCGTCTTGTGGCGCCAGCAATGCGGGTAGCTGTGGCTGATGCCTTCGGTGCCCAGCAGGCGGCCGGCAGATTGCAGGGTTTCGATGATGGCGGGGCAGGCCTTCCAGATGTTCTGGCCGCCAAACAGTGCCAGTTCGGGCGCGTAGCTGCCGTTGCCCTGCACGGGGTTGAGGATGTCGTCGGTGGCCACGCCGTGCGCGATGCAGGAGTTGAAGTCTTCCACGCCGTAGGCGGGCGACGAATGCACGATGCCGGTGCCGTCGCTGGCGGTGGCGTAGTCGGCCAGGTACACAGGCGAGAGGCGCCGGTAGCCAGGATCGACGTCGTAGAGCGGATGCTCGAACTCCAGGCCGGCCAGCGCCTTGCCGGGCGCCAGGGCCAGCACCAGGCCTTCGAGGCCCCAGCGGGTGAGGCAGCTCTCCACCAGCGACTCGGCCATGACGAACACGCCGCGCGCGGTGTCCACCAGGGCGTAGGTCAGGTCCGGGTTGAGGTTGAGCGCCTGGTTGGCCGGAATCGTCCAGGCGGTGGTCGTCCAGATGACGGCAAAGGCGTCTTTGGTTAGCGCGCCCAGGCCAAAAGCGGTGGCCAACCGGGCCGGGTCGTGCGCCTTGAAGGCGACGTCCAGCGTCTGGCTTTTCTTGTCCTGGTATTCGATTTCGAATTCGGCCAGCGACGATCCGCAGTCAAAGCACCAGTACACGGGTTTGAGGCCGCGGTAGACGAAGCCGCGCTCGATCACGCGCTTGAAGGTGCGGATCTCTTCGGCCTCGTTCTCCGGGTCCATGGTTTTGTAAGGGTGGTCCCACTCGCCCAGCACGCCCAGGCGCTGGAAGTCCACCATCTGCTGCGCGATTTGTTCGGTGGCATACGCGCGGCCTTTGGCCTGCATGTCGTCGCGCGAGAGCTTGCGGCCAAACTTCTTTTCAATGGCGTTTTCAATCGGCAGGCCGTGGCAGTCCCAGCCGGGGACGTAGAGGGCGTCAAAGCCTTCGAGCTGGCGCGCCTTGACGATCATGTCCTTCAAGATCTTGTTGACCGCGTGGCCCATGTGAATCTGCCCGTTGGCGTAGGGCGGGCCGTCGTGCAGGATGAACTTGGGAGCGCCGCAGCGCGCTGCGCGCAGGCGCTTGTACAGGCCTTGCTCGTTCCATTCCTTGACCCAGCCCGGCTCGCGCTTGGGCAGGTCGCCGCGCATGGGGAAGGGCGTGTCGGGGAGGTTCAGGGTTTTGCGGTAGTCCTGCGCAGCGGGCGCGGCGGTGGAGGAGTTGGAATGGGCGTCGGACATCGGGGGCTCTCGAAGGCTGGGGCGGGCGCAGCGCGGGGGTCATGCTGCGCAGCCGCGGGGTGGTGCGACAAGCGGGAGGAGTGCGGGCGGTGCGCCTGGGCGCCGGGTGGGCGGCCTGCGGCGCCGGCTCAAATTCGGTCGCGCGTGGTTTGGCGGCGGGTCTGGGCGTGGGCGGCGAACCAGGCGCGGGCGTCGGCGCAATCGCGGGCGATGCCGGCGGTCAACGCCTCCAGGCTGTCGTACCTGCGTTCGTCGTGCAGTTTGTGCATCAGTTCCACGCGAATGATTTTACCGTAGGCCCCCTCGTCGCCCAGGTGCGCTGGCCATTCGAGGCAATGGGTTTCGAGCAGCACGCGCCCGCCGTTGACGTCGTCGGGGTCCACCGACGGGCGAATGCCCAGGTTCGCCACGCCCGGCAGCGGTTGACCACAGGCGGCGCCCGGCGGCGGCTGGGTCAGGCCGTGGACCCAGACGGCAAAAATGCCGCTGGCGGCAGGCTTCCAGTGGGCAAAGCGCAGGTTCAGCGTGCGAAAGCCATTGCCGGCGCCGCTGCGGGCTTCGCCCAGAGCCCGGCCGAGTTTGCGTCCATGCACGACATGGCCCGAAATTGCGTAGGGGCGGCCCAGCAACTGGGCTGCGTCGTCCATGCGGCCCGCGGCGAGGGCAGCGCGCACTTCGGAACTGGACACGCGCACCGGCTGGGCGGCGCCGCTGCCGGCCTGGGGATAGGTGATTTCGTAAGAATTCATGCGCGCCACGTCGAATCCCTGCGACTGGCCGGCTCTGCTCAGCAGGGCGTAGTCGCCCGCGCGCTGGCGGCCAAAGCGGAAATCGTCGCCCACCAGCACGTAGCGCGTGCCCAGCCCGCGCACCAGCACCTCGTCGATGAAGGCTTGCGGGGACTGGGCTGCCAGTTGCGCGTCAAAACGCAGCACCACCGTTTGCTGCACGCCGCAGCGCGCCAGCTCCGAGAGCTTGTCGCGCAGCGTGCCCACGCGCGCTGGCGCCAGCTCGGGCTTTTTGAGCGCGGCGGCAAAGTAGTCGCGCGGGTGCGGTTCAAAAGTCAGCACGCAACTGGGCACGCCACGCTGCGTGGCCTCGGCGTTGAGCAAGGCCAACATCGCCTGGTGGCCGCGGTGCACGCCGTCGAAGTTGCCGATGGTCAGCGCACAGGCCGGGGCAATGGCCGGATGATGAAAGCCGCGAAGGACGAGCATGGTATGAATTTCATAGCGGCCAGCACTCACGGGGTAAGCGCTGACACCGAATTTGGCCTCAATGGCGTATATTGTGACGCACGCCTTTGCGGGCTGCCCCTGTTCGGGGCGCCGCTGGGCGGCGCGCGCAATTCCCCAGGAGGCTGTTCGTGAAAGTGTTGAAGCTCTCGGCCCAAGGCCTGCCCCAGTCGTGGATTTCGCTGGAGCAAGCGGCCACCCATTACGCCAGCGGCGAGGTGCGCTGGGAAGTGGGCGGCGAGGTGGCGCGTTTTCGCGGGGGCAACAACGCGCTGACGGGGCTGCAGTCGGTCATCGTCATCAACAGCATCATCGGCACCCGCGGTGTGCCGCGCACCAATCCCTTTGGCAGCCGGCCCGGCCTCACCAACAGCAAGCTTTTTGCCCGGGACCGCAATATCTGCGCCTACTGCGGCGGCCAGTTTCACGAGAGCGATCTGACCCGCGAACACATCGTGCCCTTTGCCAGCCGGGGCGTGGACCACTGGATGAACGTGGTCACCGCCTGCCGCGCCTGCAACCACCGCAAAGGCCCGCGCACGCCCGAGCAGGCGCACATGCCGCTGCTCTACGCGCCTTACGTCCCCAGCCTGTGGGAAGACTTCATCCTGCGCAACCGCCGTATCCTGGCCGACCAGATGGAGTTCTTGATGGCGCACGTACCCAAGTCCTCGCGCCTGGCGGCCTGAAGGAAAATTGGGGTCAGACTCCAATTTTTGCATCGACCAAAGGGGCTGCAAAATGAATTGGGGTCTGACCCCATCCCGGATCTCCTAGTACCGTCCGTATTTGGGGTATGACCCCAATTGTTTCCCCAATTGTTTGGAACTGTTCGGACGGGAACTGAGCCCGTTTTGCTCAGGCAAACACGCCCGCCGTGTCCTGCATGCGCGCAGACACCTCACCCAAATGGTGCAGCGTGTCGCCAAACGTCATTTCCATTTGCGTGAGCTTCTTGAAGTAGTGGCTGCCGATGTACTCGTCGGTTACGCCAATGCCGCCGTGCAGTTGCACCATCTGCTGGCCCACGTAGCGCATGGACTGGCCCAGTTGCACCTTGGCGCGGGCCATGGCGGTGCGGCGTTCTGGCGCTGGGGCGCCGAGCTTGAGGCTGGCGTAGTAGCTCATGGAGCGGGCCAGTTCGAGCTGCATCTTCATGTCGGCCACGCGGTGGCGCAGCGCCTGGAAGCTGGCGATGGTGACGCCGAACTGCTTGCGCTGGTTCATGTAGTCCACCGTCAGGGCCACGGCCTTGTCCATCACGCCCACGGCTTCGGCGCACAGGGCGGCAATGCCGGTGTCCACAGCCAGTTCCAGCGCGGCCAGGCCGTCTTTGGTGACGAGGGCGGCAGGTGTGTTGGTGAACTGCACTTCGGCGGCGCGGCTGCCGTCCTGCGTGACGTAGCCTTGCGTGCTCACGCCGCTGGCCGAACGCTCGACCAGGAAGAGGGCGATGTGGCCGTCCAGTTGTGCAGGCACCAGAAAGGCGTCAGCCTGGTCACCTGCAGGAACTATGCTTTTGATAGCTGTTACCGCATATCCTGATTGCGCTGGAGCCGCTTTTGCCTCACATTTTTCGAGTGCGTAGCGGGCCTTGCGCTCTTGCTGCGCCAGCACCACCAGCGCTTGCCCGCTGGCAATGCGCGGCAGCCAGGCGGCCTGCACATCGGCCGGTGCGCCATGCGAAAGCACGCTGCTTGCGATGAAGGCGTGCGCGAGGGGCTCGAGCACCATGCCGCGGCCGAGTTCTTCCATCACCACCATGGCGTCGATGGCGCCCTGGCCCAGGCCGTCGTGCGCTTCGGGCACGGTCAGCGCGGTCAAGCCCAGTTCAGCCAGTTCGCCATAGGCGGTGCGGTCAAAGCCCCCTGCGGCGACGATGCTGCGGCGGCGCTCGAAGGAGTAGCCCTTGTCCACCCAGCGGCGCACGGCGTCGCGCAGGGATTGCTGGTCGTCAGAAAAATCAAAATCCATGGGTTTGTCTCCTTAGCCCAGCACGGTCTGAGCCACAATGTTGCGCTGCACTTCATTGCTGCCGCCGTAAATGGTGGTCTTGCGCAGGTTGAAGTAGGTGGATGCCAGCGGGGCATTGGCGGTCTCGCCGCCGGGGAAGTTGCCCTGCCAGCCAGCCTCCATGGCTTCCTCGATGAAGGGCAGGGCAAAGGGCCCGGCGGCCAGCATCATCAATTCGCTGTAGCGCTGCTGGATCTCGCTGCCCTTGATCTTGAGCAGGCCCGCGATGTCGAGCGAGTTCTTGCCGGATTTTTCAGCAGACAACACCCGCAGCACGAGCATTTCCAGCGCCACGATATCGACTTCGAGCAGGGCGATCTGGTCACGCAGGCGCTGGTCGTCCCACACGCCTTCGCGCTTGGCAATGCGCTTGAGGCGCTCCAGTTCCCGCTTGCTGCGGTTCACGTCGGCAATGTTGGTGCGCTCGTGGCTCAGCAGGTGCTTGGCGTAGGTCCAGCCCTTGTTTTCTTCGCCAATCAGGTTCTCGGCCGGCACTTCGACATTGTCGAAGAACACCTCGTTGACTTCGCATTCGCCATCGAGCAGCTTGATGGGGCGCACGGTGACGCCCTTGGACTTCATGTCCAGCAGCAGGAAGCTGATGCCGGTCTGCGGCTTGCCCTCGTTGCTGGTGCGCACGAGATTGAACATCCAGTCGCCATACTGGCCCAGGGTGGTCCAGGTTTTCTGGCCGTTGACGATGTACTTGTCGCCCACGCGCTCGGCGCGGGTCTTGACGCTGGCCAGGTCCGAGCCGGAGCCCGGTTCGCTGTAGCCCTGGCTCCACCACACTTCGCCGCTGGCGATGCCGGGCAGGAAGCGCTTTTGCTGCTCGGCGTTGCCAAAGGCCATGATGACGGGGGCCACCATCACGGGGCCGAACGGGACGATGCGCGGCGCGCCCGCCAGGGCGCACTCTTCTTCAAACAGGTGCTTTTGCACGGCTGTCCAGCCGGGGCCGCCAAATTCCTTGGGCCAGCCAAAGGCCAGCCAGCCCTTTTTGCCGAGAATTTTGGCCCAGTTCTGCATGTCGCCGCGCGTCAGGCGCAGGGCGTTGTGCACCTTGTGGGCAAGGTCCTTGGGCAAATTTGCCTGCACCCAGGTGCGGACTTCTTCGCGGAAGGCTTGTTCTTCCGGGGTGAATGCGAGATCCATACGGCTTGTCTCCAGTGAATCGCCTTTTGTAGCACGGTCGTTCGTTTCAGGCCTGTCCGGGGGGCGACATGGGCAGGCCCAGCTCGGCGCACAGCTGCTGCACCGTGGCGTGCAACTGTGCAACCTGGGCTTCGAGCTGCGCCACGCGCTCGGCCAGCGCGCCCCCCTGGAGCCCTGCAGCGGGCAGCGACAAATCCACCGGGCCGCACAACAGATGCATCCAGCGCGACTCGCGCGCGCCGGGTGCGCGCGGCAGCAGCACGGCGAGCGGTCCGCCTTTTTCTTCGGAGCGTTCCCGCAATTCGTCCAGGAAGGCCTCGACCGAGGACACGTCGGCAAAGCGGTACCAGCGCTCGGCGTTGCTGCGCAGCTCGGCAGCGGTCTGCGGGCCGCGCAGCATCAGCAATCCCAGCAGCACGGCAGACTGCTCGGGGACGCCGACGCCGCGCTGAAAATTGTGCTCATAGCGCGTCGTGCGCGAGCCGCTGCCCTCGAACACCAGGTTCTGGGCGCGCAGCGATTGGAGTGCTTGCAACACCTCGGCTTCGCTCAGCTGCATCACGGGCTCGCGCGTGGTTTTCTGGTTGCAGCCGGCGACCAGGCTGGTGAGCGAGAGCGGATAGCTGTCGGGGACGGTGCGGGCCTTTTCCATCAGCGTGGCAAGCACGCGGGCCTCGCTGGCGGTCAAGGGCTGGACCTGGGCGTCAAATGGCATGGCGGGATAATCCGTGGGATGAAGAACATCGTCATTCTCATCTCTGGCGGCGGCTCCAACATGGCGGCCATCCTGCGCGCCGCAGAGCGCGAGGATTGGGCAGGGGGGCTGGGCGTGCGCGTTGCAGCGGTGCTGAGCAACCGCGCTGACGCCGGCGGCCTGGCGATTGCGCAAGCGCACGGCGTGCCCACTCAGGTGCTGGACCACAAGGGCTTTGGCACCCGCGAAGCCTTCGATGCCGAACTGGCCCGCCGCATCGACGCCCACACCCCCGCCCTGGTGGTGCTGGCCGGGTTCATGCGAATTCTGGGCGCGGATTTCGTCCAGCGCTATGCGGGTCGCCTGCTGAACATCCACCCCTCGCTGCTGCCGGCTTTTCCGGGCCTGCACACGCACGAACGGGCGCTGGCGGCAGGTTGCCGATTCGCGGGGGCGACGGTGCACCAGGTCACCAGCGAACTGGACATCGGCCCCATCCTGGCGCAGGCGGTGGTGCCGATCCTGCCGGGCGACACCGCCCAGGCGCTCGCGGCGCGGGTGCTCACGCAGGAGCACCTGATCTACCCGCGCGCCGTGCGCGGGTTTTTCGAGTCAGCGACCGATCAGACGGTGCTCACCACCTCGGCCTGACCGGCTTCCAGCACTTCCTTGGCTTTGGCGGTCTGGGCGCGGTTCACCGGGTGGACCACAACCGCCCAGCGGTTTTCCCGCAGTGCAGAACGCACCCGGCTGATGAGCAGGACATGGTCCGGTCGCAAGGCCAGCAGCCCCGCGGCGAGCAGGCCGAACGTAATGGAGAACCCCACGATGGCGATGAAGGCGACCACCGGGCTGCTGGTGATCAAGGGGTTGTCGGCGCGCGCGAGCCAGTAGAAAAGTGCCAGGCCCAGCACCGCCCCCGCGAAGCCGCCGACGACGTGGGTTTGCACCAAGGTGCGCGCCAGGCCGGCCGACTCGGGCTCCACCGCCCGGCCAAAGAGTTCGCTTCGCGCGGCGTCAGCGTCCTCGGGGCGCAGCAGCCGCAGTTGCGAGCGCTCCAGCCCGGCGCTGAAACGCAGCTGTTCCAGGCTGGCCTCGGCCTGCGCACGCTGGCGAAAGATGCCAGCCACCTTGGTGAGCGAGCGCTCGCCAAACATGCCTTGCAATAGATAGTCCATGGTGTCCTCCTGGGGGCTTTGGCCCCTTGCTGCGCTCGTGGCAGCGTCTGCTTTTAAGGGTAGGCCTCTGCCTGCGGGGCGGCTGTAGGACGCCATTGGGCCGGAGGGTAGGTTTTTGCGGCTGCCAGCGCGGCTGCGAATGGGACAATCGGGCGATGCATCCCAACGCCCTGATCGACGCCTGCGCACAACTCGTGCGGCTGGCCCTTGCTTTCGAGCACCCGGCCGATGCCGTGGTCTCGCGCTTTTTTCGCGACAACCGGGGCCTGGGCCAACGCGAGCGCGCGGCCCTGGCGGAAACGACCTACACCGTACTGCGCAAAAAGCTGCTCTTCGACCACATGGCGCCTTCGGGCTCGGGCCCGCGCGAGCGGCGCCTGGCGATCCTCGGCTTTGCCCACTGGCAGGACGAGGAAGCGCGGCGCGCCGACCCGCAGACCAGGCAGGGGCCGCGCGACTTTTTGCAGGCCGCGCTCAATGAGCGCGAACGCCAGTGGCTGGCGCATTGCGACGCCGTGGTGCAGGCGGACTTGCTCGAGCGCCACCGCCACAACCTGCCCGAGTGGCTGGTGGCGCCGCTCAAGGAGCAGCTTGGTGAGCGCTTCTGGCCCGAGGTCCTGGCCTTGTCGCAGAGTGCTCCCTTGGATTTGCGGGTCAATATTTTGAAGGAAAAAAGGGCTCTAGCGCAGGAGGAGCTTGCCAAAGCAGCTATTAAAACAGAAGCAACACCGTATTCGCCCTGGGGATTGCGCGTGGTCGGCAAGCCGCAGTTGTCCAAGCTGCCCGCCTTCGTGCGCGGCGCCATCGAAGTGCAGGACGAGGGCTCGCAGTTGCTGGCCCTGCTGGTGGACGCCAAGCGCGGCGAGATGGTGGTGGATTTTTGCGCCGGCGCCGGCGGCAAGACGCTGGCGCTGGGCGCCAGCATGCGCAGCACCGGGCGCTTGTACGCCTTTGACGTTTCTGCCCACCGGCTGGATGCGCTCAAGCCCCGGCTGGCGCGCAGCGGGCTCTCGAACGTGCACCCCGCCGCCCTTGCCCACGAGCGCGATGAGCGCATCAAGCGCCTGGCCGGCAAGATCGACCGGGTGCTGGTGGATGCGCCGTGCTCGGGGCTGGGCACGCTGCGGCGCAACCCCGACCTCAAGTGGCGCCAGAACCCCCAGGCCATCGAGGAGCTGGTGGTCAAGCAGGCCGCCATCCTTGAGAGCGCGGCGCGCCTGCTCAGACCCGGCGGTCGCCTGGTGTACGCCACCTGCAGCGTGCTGCCGCAGGAGAACGAAGCCATTGCCGAGGCCTTCTCTGCCGCGCACCCGGAGTTTGCGGCCCTGGACGCGGGTGCGGTGCTGGAGCAACTCAAGGTGCCCGACGCAGCCTCCCTGTGCAGCGGCGGCGAGGCCGGCACCCGCTACCTGCGCCTGTGGCCCCAGCGCCACCAGACCGATGGCTTTTTTGCCGCGCTCTGGCAGCGGACGTAGGCGTTTTCGGACACAAAAAAACCGCCGGGCATGCACCGGGCGGTTCCTTGCCGGGAAAGACGCCGAATTACTTCAGCTTCATTTCCTTGTATTCGACGTGCTTGCGCGCCTTGGGATCAAATTTCATGATCAGCATCTTGTCGGGCATCGTCTTTTTGTTCTTGGTCGTGGTGTAGAAGTGGCCGGTACCCGCAGTGGATTCCAGCTTGATCTTGTCGCGTCCGCCTTTGCTTGCCATGGTGGTTCTCCTTAAGCCTGGCCACGTGCGCGCAGGTCGGCGAGCACAGAGTCGATACCGTTCTTGTCGATCAGGCGCAGGCCCGCATTGGAGATGCGCAGACGCACCCAGCGGTTTTCGCTCTCGACCCAGAAACGGCGGTATTGCAGGTTCGGCAGAAACCGGCGCTTGGTTTTGTTGTTGGCGTGGGAAACATTGTTCCCCACCATGGGCTTCTTGCCCGTGACTTCGCAGACGCGTGCCATGTGGACACTCCGATACTGTTCAACGGCCGCCTGCTGGGCGCCATCGGGGCATTCCGATGGCGTGCAACGCGGCCTCACCTCGCCAGAAAGGGTGGCGGTAACCCGATTTGCCTGCGGCCTGGGGGCCTGAAAAAGCGCGCCTTCATCGAGCGAGCCGTTTGGCAAAGCCCCAGATTATAGCGCGCCGCGCAGGCTGGGCGCCAGCGCATCAGGTCAGGGACTGCTGTTCCAGATAGCGCTGGGCGTCCAGCGCCGCCATGCAGCCGGTGCCGGCGCTGGTGATCGCCTGGCGGTAGACGTGGTCCTGCACGTCGCCAGCGGCAAACACGCCGGGGACCGAAGTCTGCGTGGCAAAGTTCTGCATGCCGCCCTGGGTGACGATGTAACCGTTTTCCATCTTCAGCTGGCCCTGGAAGATGTCGGTATTGGGCGCGTGGCCGATGGCGATGAAGCAGCCCTGCAGCGCGAGTTCTTCGGTGTGGCCGTCCTGCGTGCTCTTGATGCGCACGCCGGTGACGCCGGTGATGTCGCCCAGCACTTCGTCCAGCGTGTAGAAGGTCTTGAGCACGATCTTGCCGGCGGCGACTTTCTCCATCATCTTGTCCACCAGGATGGGCTCGGCCTTGAACTTGTCGCGCCGGTGGATCAGCGTGACCTTGCTGGCGATGTTCGAGAGATACAGCGCTTCCTCGACCGCCGTATTGCCGCCGCCGACGACGCAGACCTCCTGTTCGCGGTAGAAGAAGCCGTCGCAGGTGGCGCAGCCCGACACACCCTTGCCCATGAAAGCTTCTTCCGAAGGCAGGCCCAGGTACTTGGCCGAGGCGCCGGTGGCGATGATGAGGGCGTCGCAGGTGTAGCCGCCAGTGTCGCCAGAAAGGGCAAACGGGCGCTGGCTCAGATCGACCTGGGTAATGTGGTCGAAGATGATTTGCGTCTTGAAGCGCTCGGCATGCTCAAGAAAGCGCTGCATCAGCTCGGGGCCCTGCACCCCGTGGACGTCGGCCGGCCAGTTGTCGACTTCGGTGGTGGTGGTGAGCTGGCCACCCTGGGCCATGCCGGTGATGAGCACCGGCTTGAGGTTGGCGCGTGCGGCGTAGATGGCGGCGGTGTAGCCGGCGGGGCCGGAGCCGAGGATGAGAACTTGGGCGTGCTGGGGAGTAGGCATGGTAAAAGTCGGGTTGATTCGCCCTGCGCCGCCGTGGCCGGCGCGGGACGCGGCAAGTCAAACCCCAAGTATCGGACAAACGCTGGCGGTGCGGCCGGCGATCCTTGGACTCTCTGCGCTTTCTCAAGGAGGCATCTGCATGGCCATCGTGACCAATCTGGACCTGCTGCGGCGCGTTCCCCTCTTCTCGCGCCTGACGGCCCACCAGGCCGAGGCCCTGGGCAGCGCGGTAACCAAGCGGCGCTTCAAGCGCGGCGAGGCACTGGTGGTGCAGGGACAGAAGTCCGATGCGCTGTATCTGCTGTTGACGGGCCGCGCGCGCGTCAGCGCCTTCGACGCCCGCGGGCGCGAGGTCATTTTGGCCAGCCTGATGCCCGGTGACTACCTGGGCGAGATGAGCATCATCGACGACGAGCCGCATTCGGCCTCGGTACACGCCCTGGTGCAGACAGACGTGCTGCAGCTGGGCCGCGCCGAATTCACGCGCTGCCTGGCGGAAAACGCCAGCATGGCGCTGGTGGTGATGCGCGGCCTGGTCAAGCGCCTGCGCCATGCCGATCGCAAGATCGAATCGCTGGCCCTGCTGGATGTCTACGGCCGCGTGGCCCATGCCTTGCTGGACCTGGCCGAAGAAGACGGCGAGGGCGGCGCACGCATCCTGGAAAAGGTGTCGCGCCAGGACATGGCCAAGACCATCGGCGCCTCCCGCGAGATGGTCAGCCGGGTGATGAAGGACCTGGAAGTGCGCGGTTTCATCGAAACCCTGCCCAGCGGAGTCACGCTGCTCAAGAGCCGGCTGCAAACCCTGGGTTGACGCGGCGGGGCTGCGGTAAGCTCCGGCGCTTCGCTTATGACCTATTCGCTCAATACCTTGAACGCCTCCTCGGCCGGCAAGGCCGGCCCGCGCAGCGCAGGCGCACGTTTTGGCCACGAAATCGCCCTGGTGCTGGGCCTGGTGGTCCTGCTGACCTGGGTCTTGGCCTTGGCGACTTATGCGCCCCAGGACCCGGCCTGGTCGACTTCGGGTCTGGCTGGGCGCTCGGCGGTACACAACCGCATGGGGCTGGCCGGCGCCTGGGTGGCCGATGTGAGCTATTTTGCTTTCGGCTTTTCCGTCTGGTGGTGCGTGGCCGCAGCGGTACGCGCCTGGATGGCCTCGCTGGCGCGCCTGCTGCGGGGCGGAACGCCCGCCGACGGCCTCGCGCCCCGGCATCCCGCGCTCGAGCGTGGCCTGTTCTGGGGCGCTCTGGCGCTGCTGCTGGTGGCCAGCTGCACGCTGGAATGGACGCGCCTGTACCGCTTCGACGCGCTGCTGCCCGGCGACGCCGGCGGGGTGGTGGGCCAGGTGACGGGGCCGCTGGCCATGCGCTGGCTGGGCTTCACGGGTTCCGGCCTTCTGGGCATCGTGCTGGTGGTGCTGGGCGCGGCATGGGTGCTGCGCTTTTCCTGGGGCCCCCTGGCCGAAGGGCTGGGCGCGCGCATCGATGCGCTGCTGCAGTCGCGCCGCGCCCGACGCGAAGTGGCGATGGACCTGGCCGAAGGCCGGCGCGCCGCCCGGGCCCGGGAGCAGGTGGTGATGGGCGAGCGCACCGACATCGAGGCGCACCACCCGGTGCCGGTGCAAATCATCGAGCCGGTGCTGGTCGACGTGCCGCAGAGCACGCGCGTGGTGAAAGAACGCCAAAAACCCTTGTTCATCGATCTGCCCGACAGCCGCCTGCCCCAGGTGGATCTGCTGGACGCTGCGCAGCAGCAGCGCGAAAGCGTCTCGCCCGAAACGCTGGAGATGACCAGCCGCATGATCGAGAAGAAGCTCAAGGACTTCGGTGTCGAGGTGCGTGTCGTGGCCGCCATGCCCGGCCCGGTCATTACGCGCTACGAAATCGAACCGGCCACAGGCGTCAAGGGCTCGCAGATTGTGGGACTGGCCAAGGATCTGGCGCGCTCGCTCAGCCTGGTGTCGATCCGCGTGGTTGAAACCATTCCGGGCAAGAATTTCATGGCGCTGGAATTGCCCAATGCGCGCCGCCAGACCATCAAGCTCTCCGAAATCCTGGGCTCGCAGATTTACCACGAAGGCAAAAGCCTGCTCACCATGGGCCTGGGCAAGGACATTGTCGGCAACCCGGTGGTGGCCGATCTGGCCAAGATGCCGCACGTGCTGGTGGCCGGCACCACGGGCTCGGGCAAGTCGGTGGGCATCAACGCCATGATTCTGAGCCTGCTCTACAAGGCCGAGGCGCGCGACGTGCGCCTGCTGATGATCGACCCCAAGATGCTGGAAATGTCGGTCTACGAAGGTATTCCGCACCTGCTCGCGCCCGTAGTGACGGACATGAAGCAGGCTGCCAACGGCCTGAACTGGTGTGTGGGCGAGATGGAGCGGCGCTACAAGCTCATGAGCAAGCTGGGCGTACGCAACCTGGCGGGCTACAACGTCAAGATCGACGAAGCCAAGGTGCGGGGCGAAACCCTTCCCAACCCCTTCAGCCTGACGCCCGAGGAGCCCGAGCCCCTGGAGCGCCTGCCGCACATCGTCGTCGTCATCGACGAGCTGGCCGACCTGATGATGGTCGTCGGCAAGAAGATCGAGGAGCTGATTGCGCGTCTGGCGCAAAAGGCGCGCGCCGCCGGCATCCACCTCATTCTGGCCACCCAGCGCCCCAGTGTCGACGTGATCACCGGTCTCATCAAGGCCAACATACCCACCCGCATTGCCTTCCAGGTGTCGAGCAAGATCGACAGCCGCACCATCCTGGACCAGATGGGCGCCGAAGCGCTGCTGGGCATGGGCGACATGCTGTACATGGCCAGCGGCACGGGCTTGCCGGTGCGCGTGCACGGCGCGTTTGTCAGCGACGAGGAGGTGCACCGCGTGGTCAGCTACTTGAAGAGCCAGGGCGAGCCCGATTACATCGAGGGCGTGCTGGAGGGCGGAACCGTGGATGGGGACGGCGATCTATCGCTCGATGGCGAGACTGGCGGCGAGAAGGACCCGATGTACGACCAAGCGGTCGAAATCGTCCTCAAGGACCGCAAGGCCAGCATCAGCTACGTGCAGCGCAAGCTGCGTATCGGCTACAACCGCTCGGCGCGCCTCTTGGAAGACATGGAAAAGGCGGGCTTGGTCAGCGGACTGACCACGAGCGGCCAGCGGGAAGTTCTTGTTCCTGCGAGAGAGTAATCGGCGCGTCCCCCTGAGCGGCTGCGCCGCTCGGTGCAACCGCCAGAGGCGGAAGCTCTTCGGGGACGTCCAAGCCGGCGCGGCGGGGCGGCCCGGCCGGCATAGGCCCTTGCGCGGCTTTCGCCGGTAAGTGGCGCGCCCTTCTTCCTACGTTGGTGGTTGCTCTTGCTGCGTTAGAACGGAAGTTGACTTCTAAGGTTACGTGAATGAAAAAGATACTCACTGCAATTTTCATAGCTGCCAGCGCTTGTGCAGCAAGCGCTGACGGGTTAAAAAGCCTTGAATCCTTTATGCAGAACACGCGCTCGGCGCAGGCCGAGTTCACGCAGGAAGTGACGGCGCCGGCGAAGAACGGCCAGGCGCCGCGCACCAGGACGTCGAGCGGAAGTTTTGCTTTTGAGCGACCGGGGCAGTTTCGCTTCGATTACAAAAAGCCCTTTGCCCAGACCATCGTGGCCGACGGCAAGACGCTGTGGCTGTACGACGCCGATCTGAACCAGGTGACCGAGCGCGCCCAATCCAAAGCGCTGGGCAGCACGCCGGCGGCGCTGCTGGCGTCCGCGCCGAACCTGCAGGCGCTGACGAAGGACTTTGTCCTGGAATCGGCCCCTGAGCAGGACGGCTTGCAGTGGGTGAACGCAACGCCCAAGGCCAAAGACGGTCAGCTGCAAAGCGTGCGGGTGGGCTTGCGTGGCGAGCAGCTGGCGGCGCTGGAAATTTTGGATAGCTTTGGCCAGCGCTCGTTGATCCGCTTTGAGAACGTGCAGGCCAACCCCGATTTGCCTTCGACCACCTTTGATTTCAAGGTGCCGCAGGGGGCCGACGTACTCAAGCAATAGCACGGCCGATGCGATCTGCCTTGCTTTGTGTGGTGGCCAGTGCACTGGCGATTGATGGCCACGCAGCTTCGTACGATTGCGCCGCCGCCAAAACGGCCGTGGAGAAGCACATTTGCAGCGTCCCCTTGCTCAGTCGCCTCGACGAGGCAATGGCCGCCAGACCCAGCGATGTTGTCGTCGGACGTGGACCTTTCGCGCAGGGCGCTGCGGGCCGAGCAGCGCCAATGGCTGGTGGACGTTGACTAGCATGGCAACACATCGCCGCCCGCGGGTATTTGTGCGCTCGGCAGCGGTCGAGCGCATGCGGCAAAAGCTGCTTAGCGACTCCTTTGCGCACGCGCAAATGGCGCTCATTGTGCTGCTCACCGGAGGCTGCGGCCTGCTGGCGTCGTTTTCCCTGCTGCGCTACGGGATGGGCAGCATGGCGCTGCGTTACCCGTTGGCGCTGGGTCTGGCCTACCTGTTTTTCTTGTTCCTGATTTGGCTGTGGCTGCGCACCAACGCGCGCGACTGGCTTGATGTTCCCGATTTCGCCAACGCGGTACCGGGCCGCGACTGCGGGGGCGCACCAGCCATGCGCAGCGGTACCGGCGGCGACTTTGCGGGCGGCGGAGCGTCGGGCGATTTCGAGGTGCTGGCATCATCTCCCCTACTGCCCGCCAGCCCAGCCAGTGCCGATTCGCCGTTGTCCTCGGTGGGCGATGCCGTGGGCTCGGTCACGGACGCTGATGAGTTCGCGATTGCGCTCTTGGCCATTGCACTGGCCGTGGGCCTGGCATTCGCCTCGCTATACGTGGTGTACATCGCTCCGGTGCTGTTTGCTGAAGTGTTGGTGGACGGCGCGCTGTCGTACGCGCTGTTTCGCCATTTGCGTGGGCAAGACCCAACGCATTGGCTGACCAGCACGTTCAAGCGCACCGCGCTGCCATTTGTCATTGCGGCGCTGTTCCTCGCGGGCATGGGCGCGGCCATGTCGGCCTACGCGCCCGACGCGCATTCCGTCGGCCAGTTCGTCAAACAGGCGCAAAGGAGGCAGGGGGCATGAGAAAAACTCCGACTGCCGCACACCAGCCGCTGGCCGAGCGCTTGCGCCCCAAAACCCTGGGCGAAGTGATAGGGCAAGCCCAGCTGCTCGGCCCCGGCATGCCGCTGCGCCTGGCGTTCGAGTCGGGCAGGCCGCATTCCTGCATCCTGTGGGGGCCGCCTGGCACCGGCAAGACGACGATCGCCCGCCTGATGGCCGATGCGTTTGATGCGCAGTTCATTGCGATCAGCGCGGTGCTCGGGGGCGTCAAGGACATTCGCGAAGCCGTCGAGCGGGCCACGGCTGCGCGGGACGGCCTGGAGCAGCGGCGCACCATCGTTTTTGTCGACGAAGTGCACCGCTTCAACAAGTCGCAGCAGGATGCGTTCTTGCCGCATGTCGAATCGGGCCTTTTCACCTTTGTCGGCGCCACCACGGAGAACCCGTCGTTCGAGGTCAACTCGGCGCTGCTGTCCCGCGCCACCGTGTATGTGCTGGAGCCGCTCGGGCCTGGGGATTTAAAGCAAATTGTGGCTCTGGCGCAGGCGGAACAAGCGCTACCAGCTATTGAAAGCGTAGCGGTAGAGCGCTTGGTCGCCTACGCCGACGGCGACGCCCGGCGCCTGCTCAATACGCTCGAAACCCTGGCCATGGCGGCCGGGCAGGAGAAGGTGGAAGCCATCACCGACGCCTGGCTGCTGCGCGTGCTGGGCGAGCGCCTGCGCCGCTACGACAAGGGCGGCGAGCAGTTCTACGACACCATCAGCGCGCTGCACAAAGCGGTGCGCGGCTCGGACCCGGACGCTGCGCTCTACTGGCTGGTGCGCATGCTCGACGGCGGCGCCGACCCGCGCTACATGGCGCGGCGCATGGTGCGCATGGCCAGCGAAGACATCGGCCTGGCCGATCCGCGCGCGCTGCGCCTGGCGCTGGACGCAGCAGAAGTCTACGAGCGCCTGGGCAGCCCCGAGGGCGAGCTGGCGCTGGCGCAGTGCGTGGTCTATCTGGCTGTGGCACCGAAATCGAACGCGGTCTACAAAGCCTATAACGCGGCGCGCGCCTTCATCAAGCAGGACGGCACGCGGCCCGTTCCCATGCATTTGCGCAATGCGCCGACGAAGCTGATGAAGCAGCTCGACTACGGCAAGGGCTACCGCTACGCGCACGACGAGGCAGATGGCTTTGCCGCAGGCGAGACCTACCTGCCGGAGGGCCTGGCCACCCCCGGTTTCTACCAACCCGTGCCGCGCGGACTGGAGATTCGGATCGGGGAAAAACTCGACGAATTGCGTGCGCGCAACCACAACGCCGGACGGGATCCGCAGACGCCCCGGTAGGCATTCGGTGATAAGTCCATACCGGGCCAAATGGCGCGAAAATTAGACAGACTTATGTTTTGCGCATCCCGCTGATGCGCTGCAAACCCAAGGGAAAACCCCTCCAAACCCGCATCCGTGCTGCGTTTGCACATCGCTACAATTCCGCCTTCAAACCCGCGCGGCTACTTTCCTGGCGGGTTTTTTGCTAGATGGCAGACGGGCTCACAAGGCCGCACCCGCGCAGGGTGCCTGCATACCGAGCCCGCCACAAACGAAGGACTTCTTATGGAAATCTTGCTGCAGCAGATCATCAACGGTCTGGTTCTCGGCAGCATGTACGCCTTGATAGCCTTGGGCTACACCATGGTGTACGGCATCATTCAACTGATCAACTTTGCGCATGGCGAGGTGCTGATGATAGGCGCGCTCACCAGCTGGAGCTGCATCCACCTCATGCAGGATGCCATGCCCTGGGCGCCGGGATGGTTGATCCTTCTGCTTGCCACCATCATTGCCTGCATCGTGGCTGCGGCGCTGAACTTCACGATTGAAAAGGTGGCATACCGGCCGCTGCGCAATGCGTCGCGCCTGGCGCCACTCATTACCGCGCTGGGCATGTCCATCCTGCTGCAGACGCTGGCCATGATCATCTGGAAGCCGAACTACAAACCCTATCCCACGCTGCTGCCGGCCGCGCCTTTCGAGGTGGCGGGGGCAGTGATCACGTCCACGCAGATTCTGATCCTGGGCGTCACCGCGATTTCCCTGGCCATCCTGACCTGGCTGGTGGGCTATACCAACCTGGGCCGGGCCATGCGCGCTACGGCAGAAAACCCGCGGGTGGCCGCGCTCATGGGCGTCAAGCCCGACATGGTGATTTCTGCCACCTTCATCATCGGCGCCATCCTGGCGGCCATTGCCGGCATCATGTATGCATCCAATTACGGGACGGCGCAGCACACCATGGGCTTTCTTCCTGGCCTCAAAGCCTTTACCGCCGCGGTGTTCGGCGGCATCGGCAATCTGGCCGGCGCGGTGGTGGGCGGCATCCTGCTGGGGCTGATCGAGGCGATCGGCTCGGGCTACATCGGCACCCTCACCGGCGGCGTGCTGGGCAGCAACTATGCCGACATCTTTGCCTTCATCGTGCTGATCATCATCCTGACGCTGCGGCCGTCGGGCCTGTTCGGCGAACGCGTGGCCGACCGCGCCTGAGGAGGACCTGACCATGAAGCAAAAAAATATTGCCCTCTGGGTCATCGGCGCCATCGCGCTGCTGGTGTTGCCCCTCATCCTGCAGTCCTTTGGCAGTGCCTGGGTGCGCATCGCCGACCTGGCCCTGCTGTACATCATGCTGGCCTTGGGCCTGAACATCGTGGTCGGCTACGCGGGCCTGCTGGACCTGGGCTATGTGGCCTTCTACGCCGTGGGCGCCTACCTGTTCGCGCTGCTGGCTTCGCCGCATCTGGCGGACACCTTCGCCGGTTTCGCGGCGATGTTCCCCAATGGCCTGCACTTTTCCATGTGGCTGGTCATTCCCATTGCCCTGGTTCTGGCGGCGTTTACGGGGGTGCTGCTGGGCATTCCGGTGCTCAAGCTGCGAGGGGACTATCTGGCCATCGTGACGCTGGGTTTCGGGGAGATCATTCGCATCTTCATGAACAACCTGGACCACCCGATCAACATCACCAACGGCCCCAAGGGGCTTGGGCAGATCGATTCGGTGCACATCTTCGGCTTCGACTTTGGCCGGGCCCACGAACTGTTCGGCTTCGAGATCCGCTCGGTCTCGATGTACTACTACCTGTTCCTTTTCCTGGTGCTGGTCACGGTTCTGGTGTGCTACCGGCTGCAGGACTCGCGCATCGGCCGCGCGTGGATGGCCATTCGCGAGGACGAAATCGCCGCCAAGGCCATGGGCATCAACACGCGCAACATGAAGCTGCTGGCTTTCGGCATGGGCGCGTCGTTTGGCGGCGTCTCGGGCGTGATGTTCTCGGCATTCCAGGGCTTTGTCTCGCCCGAGTCGTTCAGCCTGATGGAGTCGGTGATGATCGTTGCCATGGTCGTGCTGGGCGGCATCGGCCACATTCCGGGCGTGATTCTGGGCGCCATCCTGCTGTCCGCATTGCCCGAAGTGCTGCGCTACGTGGCGGGCCCGCTGCAGTCCATGACCGACGGGCGCCTGGACTCGGCCATCCTGCGGCAGTTGCTGATTGCGCTCGCCATGATCACCGTGATGCTGATTCGTCCCCGCGGCCTGTGGCCGGCTCCCGAGCACGGCAAGAGCCTGGAACAGAAGACCTGAACACCGCAGAAAGACACAACATGGCAGAGAACTCCAATGCGCCGGTGCTCAAGGTCGCCGGCATTTCCAAGCGGTTCGGTGGTTTGCAGGCGCTCTCGGACGTCGGCATCACCATCCAGCGCGGCCAGGTCTATGGTTTGATCGGACCCAACGGCGCAGGCAAAACCACCTTCTTCAACGTGATCACCGGGCTCTACACGCCCGACAGCGGCAGTTTCGAGCTGGCCGGCAAGCCTTACGAACCCAAGGCCGTGCACCTGGTGGCCAAGGCAGGCATCGCCAGAACCTTCCAGAACATTCGCTTGTTTGCTGAAATGACGGCGCTGGAAAACGTGATGGTTGGGCGGCACATCCGCACCCATTCGGGACTCTTTGGCGCCGTGTTTCGCACCAAGGGCTTCAAGAAGGAGGAGGCCCAGATCGCCAAGCGCGCGCAGGAGCTGCTGGACTACGTCGGCATCGGCAGCTACGCCGACTACAAGGCCCGCACGCTGTCCTACGGCGACCAGCGGCGCCTGGAAATTGCCCGGGCGCTGGCCACCGACCCGCAGCTGATCGCGCTCGACGAGCCCGCAGCCGGAATGAACGCCACTGAAAAAGTCATGTTGCGCGAGCTGATCGATCGCATCCGCAACGACAACCGCACGATTTTGCTGATCGAGCACGATGTCAAGCTGGTGATGGGCCTGTGCGATCGCGTCACCGTGCTCGACTACGGCAAGCAGATTGCGGAAGGAACGCCCGCCGACGTGCAGAAGGACGAAAAAGTCATTGAGGCCTATCTGGGCACCGGAGGACATTGAGCATGGCCGAGCAAAACAACAACATTCTTTTGCAGGTCAGCGGCCTCAAGGTGGGCTATGGCGGCATCCAGGCCGTCAAAGGCATTGATTTTGAAGTGCGCACCGGCGAGCTGGTCTCCCTCATTGGCTCCAACGGTGCGGGCAAGACGACCACGATGAAGGCCATTACCGGGACGCTGACGTTTGCCGACGGTGACATCCGTTACCAGGGCGAGAGCATCCGGGGGCAAGGCGCCTGGGATCTGGTCAAGAAGGGCCTGGTCATGGTGCCCGAGGGGCGCGGCGTGTTTGCCCGCATGACCATCGTCGAAAACCTGCAGATGGGCGCCTTCACCCGACGCGACAAGGCGGGCATTGCCGCCGACATCGATCGCATGTTCGCGCTCTTTCCCCGCCTCAAGGAGCGGTGCGACCAGTTGGCCGGCACCATGTCCGGCGGCGAGCAGCAGATGCTGGCCATGGCCCGGGCGCTGATGAGCCAGCCCAAGCTGCTGCTGCTTGACGAGCCCTCCATGGGCCTCTCGCCGCTCATGGTGGACAAGATTTTCGAAGTCGTGCGCGACGTGTACGCCCAGGGCGTCACGGTGCTGCTGGTCGAGCAGAACGCCAGCCGGGCGCTGGCCATTGCCAACCGTGGCTACGTGATGGAGTCGGGCATCATCACCATGACCGGCCCCGGCAAGGAATTGCTGAGCGACCCCAAGGTGCGCGCCGCCTATCTCGGCGAGTGATGCCGGTGCTGGCCGTCCGCCAGCCCGCACGTTCCTTGCCACCAGGCCAGGGTCGCCACGCTTTTGCGGGAGCTGGCGCCACTGGCATCGCGGGCCCGCGATGCAGGCAAGGCGCTGGCCGTCAGTTTCCCTTCATGGGCGCAGGAATGTGCGCGGTAAACTCGCGCCACATTCCCGAAACCCATTCCGTGGTTTCGTCACGCTGTTGACGTCTCTTACCGCACCCCCCTGGAGTTCCACATGCTGTTTGGCAAGCTCTTGCCGCGCGAAGGCAACTTTTTCGAAATGTTCAACCAGCACGCCGAACTGATCGTGGAAGCGGCCCGGGCGTTCGGACAACTGGTGGCCCATTACAACGACCCGCACATGCGCGAGAAGTACGCACGGGACGTGGACAACGCCGAGCGCGCCGCCGACCGCATCACCCATGAAGTGAACAAGGCGGTGCACAAGACCTTCATCACGCCGATCGACCGCGAGCAGATCCATTCCCTGATCAACACCATGGACGACGTGGCCGACCTGATCCAGGACTCCGCCGAAACCATGAGCCTCTACGACATCCGCGAGATGACCGATGAAATCGCCCGCCTGACGGAGCTGAGCGTGCGCGCCGTGGAGCGCATGCGCGACGCGGTCAAGCTCTTGAACAAGCTGGCCGATACCGCCACGGCGGAAGCGGCGCTCAAGACCTGCGAAGAAATCGACAAGCTCGAGAGCGACGCCGACCGCGTGCTGCGCAGCGCCATGAGCAAGTTGTTCCGCGAAGAGCCCGACGTGCGCGAACTGATCAAGCTCAAGGCCATCTACGAACTGCTGGAGACCATCACCGACAAGTGCGAAGACGTCGCCAACCTCATCGAGGGCATCGTCCTCGAGAACTCCTGAGCCTGGCTCCCGCACGCAATGCAAACCGTACAGACCGCCCTGTGGGTCGTGGCGCTGCTGGTCGCCCTGGCCATCGTGTTCGATTTCATGAACGGCTTTCACGACGCGGCCAATTCAATTGCCACTGTGGTCTCCACCGGGGTGCTCAAGCCGGGCCAGGCCGTGGTGTTTGCCGCGTTTTTCAATTTCATCGCCATTTTCGTGTTCCACCTCAGCGTGGCGGCCACGATTGGCAAGGGCATCGTCCAGCCCGGCGTCGTCGACACCCACGTCGTGTTTGGCGCATTGACGGGCGCCATCGTCTGGAACCTCATCACGTGGTACTACGGCATACCCAGCAGCTCCTCGCATGCGCTGATCGGCGGCATCGTGGGCGCCGTGATGGCCAAGACCGGCGCCGGCGCGCTCATCGCCTCAGGCATCCTCAAGACCGTCGCCTTCATCTTTCTCTCGCCGCTGCTGGGCTTTCTTTTTGGTTCGCTGATGATGGTGGTCGTCGCCTGGGCTTTCCGCCGCGCACGCCCGAGCCGCATCGACAAGTGGTTCCGACGCCTGCAGCTGGTTTCCGCCGGCGCTTACAGCCTGGGCCATGGCGGCAACGACGCGCAGAAGACCATAGGCATCATCTGGCTGCTGCTGATCGCCACCGGCTATACCTCGGCGAGCGATGCGTCCCCGCCGATGTGGACCATCATCAGCTGCTATTCGGCCATCGCGCTGGGCACGATGTTTGGCGGCTGGCGCATCGTCAAGACCATGGGCCAGAAGATCACCAAGCTCAAGCCGGTGGGCGGTTTCTGCGCGGAAACCGGGGGCGCAATGACCTTGTTTCTGGCTACGCTGCTGGGCATTCCAGTCTCCACCACGCACACCATCACTGGCGCGATCGTCGGCGTGGGCTCGGTGCAGCGTGCCAGCGCGGTGCGCTGGGGCGTGGCCGGCAACATCGTCTGGGCCTGGATTCTGACGATTCCGGCCAGCGCCTTCGTGGCGGCCATTGCCTACTGGTTCAGCCTGCAGCTGTATTGAGCGACCCGCTCCCGTGCCTTCGATGCTATTGAGAGCATAGCTTTCAGCCCTTACTGCATAAGCGCTGGAGGGTAATTTCATTCAAAATTGAAGGCCGAGCAGGTCACCGCGAAATCTTGTGGGCTTCGGCGATCTGGTATTCGAAGTAGTGCTGAAAGCTGTAGGCGAGGGTGGCCATGAGCACGCCGGTGCCAATGAGCAGCGCCGTCGCCACGGCAAACACGGTGCTCCAGCCAGTGCGCCCAGCGGCGGCGTCGCAGGCGGCACCCGGATTGAAGCGCGCGTTCCACTTCTCGGGAGACGAGAGGCCGTAGACGATCGCCGTCAGTGCGCACAGCGCGATGGTCAAGCCCAGGAGGGGCACAAGCACCCAGCTCAGCGCGTCGTCCTGGCCCAGGGTTTGCACCCGCTCGATTCCATAAGCGCCCAGCGAGGTGGGAACGATCAGCAACCAAGCCAGCGGATCGCGCAGCCCGTGCAGGTAGAAGCGGTGCAGGCCGATCGGCCCGCCCAGGAACGCCAACCAGGCGGCAACCGTCTTGTTTTTCATGGCGCCATTATTCGGGCGATTGGCTGTCACCGCTGCCCAGGGGCCTTTGCATCAGCACGATGTCGCGCCAGGCGCCGTGCTTCCAGCCCACCGAACGCATTCGGCCCGTATGTTCAAACCCCAGGGACTCGTGCAGCCGAATGGAGCCAAGATTGGCCGAATCGCCCACCACGGCCATCAACTGGCGCACGCCCGCCGCTTCGGCGCGCTCGATGAGCGCAGTGAGCAGTGCGCGGCCCACGCCCGTGCCGCGCGCGGTGTCGGCGACATAGACCGAATCTTCCGCAGAAAAGCGGTAGGCCGGCCGCGGCTTGAACCAGTTGGCGTAGGCAAAGCCCTGCACCTGGCCGCCGCGCTCGGCCACCAGCCAGGGCAGCTGGCGTGAGAGCACTTCGGCGCGGCGGGCCGCCATGTCGGCTCGGCTGGGAGGGTCGAGTTCAAACGTGCCGGTGCCATGAAGGACGTGATGGGCATAGATGGCCGTGATGGCGTCGAGATCGCCATCGCCGCTGGGGCGAACAAAAAGCATGGAGAAAAGGAAAGAAAGATATAATCGACGGCTTTGCAGCGTGTCGCTGGCCGGGTGGCCATGTCGCGTGTCTCTACGTTGTAAATCTTGCGGTCCGGTGTTGACGAGGGTCAGCGCGCCGGCCCACCACCCGAAGGATAAATCATGGTCGTCATTCGACTCTCTCGCGGCGGCTCCAAGGGCCGACCTTTCTACAACATCGTCGTTGCCGACAAGCGCGTGCGCCGCGACGGCCGCTTCATCGAACGCCTGGGCTTCTACAACCCCACGGCCAAGGAAAGCGAAGAAGGGCTGCGCATTGCGCAAGACCGCCTGAGCTACTGGAAGAGCGTGGGCGCGCAAGCCTCGCCCACCGTGGACCGTCTGGTCAAGCAGGCGGCCAAGCAGGCTGCCTGAACCGGCCTTCGGCCGATCGGGGCGGACGGCGTCAGTGCATGGCGCTTTCCGCCCTTTTTTCATTCCGGCCTGCTGACATGAAACCTGCTTTCGCGCTCTGCCCCGCCCCACTGCCACCCGACGCGGTCGAGGTTGGCCGGGTCTCCGACGCCTGGGGTGTCAAAGGCTGGTTCAAGGTCGTTCCCCACAGCAGCGCGCCTGCTGCGCTGCTGGTCAGCCGCGTCTGGTACCTGCAGCCCAGCGAGCGCGGGGTTCAGAGCTTTGCGGGCACCGTCCAGCTCGATGTGCGCCAGGCGCGTGCGCACGGCGGCGGCGTTGTCGCCTGGGCGCAGGGCATCGACGACCGCAGCAGCGCCCAGGCCTTGCGCGGTTCGCGCATTTTTGTGCCGCGGGCCAGCTTTCCCAAGACCGACGAAGGCGAGTACTACTGGGTGGACCTGATGGGCCTGGCCGTGGAGAACCGCCAAGGCCTGGCGCTGGGCACCGTGCGAGAGCTGCTCACCACTGGAGCGCAAACCGTGCTCGTGCTCGACGGCGAGGTGGTCGAGGGCCAACCCGTGGAGCGCATGATTCCCTTCGTCGCTGCCTTCATTGACGAGGTCGACCTGCCGGGCAGGCGCATCGTGGCCGACTGGCAGCCCGACTACTAAACCCCTGGGCGCCGCGCGTGCGTTTTGACGTCATCACCTTGTTTCCCGAGCTGTTCGCGCCCTTTTTGGCGGGCGGCGTCACGCGGCGCGCCTTCGCTTCGGGGCAGGTGACCGTCGTGCTGTGGAATCCGCGCGATTTTGCCCAGGGCAACTACCGGCGGGTGGACGACCGTCCCTTTGGCGGCGGCCCCGGCATGGTCATGCTTGCCGAGCCCCTCGCGCAGTGCCTGGCCGCCATTCGCTCGGCGCGTGCCGAGAGCGAAAGCCTTGGAGCCGTGGCGCCGCTGGTGCTTTTCTCGCCCATCGGTGCGCCCCTGAACCACGCAGCGGTCGTGCAGTGGGCGCAGAGCCCCGGCGCGGTGCTGCTGTGCGGGCGCTACGAGGGCATTGACCAGCGCTTCATCGATCGCCATGTCGACGTGCAGATCAGCCTGGGGGACTTCGTGCTCTCGGGCGGAGAGATCGCTGCCATGGCCTTGCTCGATGCCGTCGCCCGGCTGCAGCCCGGCGTGCTGCACGGCGCGGGGAGCCACGCGCAGGACAGCTTCAACCCCGCGCTCGACGGACTGCTCGATTGCCCGCACTACACCCGGCCCGAAGTCTGGCAGGGCGAGGCTGCGCCGGCCGAATTGCTTTCGGGGCATCACGCGCAGATCGAGGAGTGGCGCCGCCGCCAGAGTCTGCTGCTGACGGCGCGCCACCGGCCCGATCTGATTGCCGCGGCCCGCGCCGCAGGGCACCTGGGCGCGGCCGACGAAGCCCTGCTGCAAGCGCAAAGCGACCGCACGCTATAATGGCAGGCTTTTCGATCCTCTGCCCGGCCGGTCCGCATGCGATGCCAGGACCCATCTGTCAATCCCGACACTGCCAATCATGGCGCGGACACGATCGCAGGACGCTCACATGAACCTGATCCAGACCCTCGAGGCGGAAGAAATTGCCCGCCTTGGCAAGACCATTCCCGTCTTTGCCCCCGGCGACACCGTCGTCGTCAGCGTCAACGTGGTGGAAGGTACGCGCAAGCGCGTGCAGGCCTACGAAGGCGTAGTGATTGCCAAGCGCAACCGCGGCATCAACAGCGCGTTCATCGTGCGCAAGATCTCCAGCGGCGAAGGTGTCGAGCGCACCTTCCAGACCTACAGCCCGCTGATCGCCAAGATCGAAGTCAAGCGCCGCGGCGACGTGCGCCGCGCCAAGCTGTACTACCTGCGCGATCGCAGCGGCAAGTCGGCTCGGATCAAGGAAAAGCTGCCGTCCCGCCGCAAGGCTTCGGCCGCCGACCTGGCGAGCGCCGAATAAGGCGATAACGCCCGTGCGCCCAGGCCGCCGCAGCGCTATGCTGCAGCGGCCTTTTTCTTTTATGCCCTCCGACGCCCAGCCCATCGCGCCTTTCGCGCTGCCGCAGTTCGATCCGCGCACGGTTCCCGTGCTCGGAACCGACGCCGGGCTGCCGGCCGTCGCGCCCCAGCGCATCACGGCGCAGGCGCTGCGAACACGTTTTGCTTCGCCGCCTGCCTGGCAGCCCGAGATTTCTGGGGAGCCGAGCTTCAGCGCGCGCGCGCCCGCCCGTGCTGCGGTGCTGATTGCCCTGGTGCAGCGGGCCGAGCCCACGGTGCTCTTGACCGAACGCAGCCTGCAGTTGTCCACCCATTCGGGTCAGGTTGCTTTTCCCGGCGGCCGGGTGGACGACATCGATGCCAACCCGGTGGCAGCCGCGCTGCGCGAGGCGCACGAGGAGGTGGGCCTGGACCCGCGCTGTGCCGACGTGCTGGGGGAGTTGCCGGTGTATGTGACCGGTTCGTCCTTCATCGTCTCGCCGGTGGTGGCGCTGGTGCCGCCCGATTGCGCACTGCGCCCCAATCCGCATGAAGTGAGCCGCGTCTTCGAGGTGCCGCTCGGCTTTCTGCTCGACCCTGCTCACCACCGCCGCCATGCGGTCGAGTTTCATGGCGTTCGGCGCGAGTGGTACTCCATGCCCTTTGAGGACGCGGCCGGCTATGAGCATTTCATCTGGGGCGCGACCGCCGGCATGCTGCGCAATTTCTACCGCTTTCTTTTGGCTTGAGGCGGGCGGCCACGCGCCAGCCGCGCCGCCGCCGGTCGGTCTCTTCGGGCAGACCGCTATCATTCCGGCCCATGAGTTTCATCGCCATCCTGCTGGCCTTGCTGATCGAGCAGGCGCGCCCGCTGTCTCGCCGCAATCCGGTGCACGCCGGCCTGCGCGCCTGGTCGCTTTCGGCGAGCCGCAATTTCGACGCCGGCAAACCGCACCATGCCTGGGTGGCGTGGGCGCTCGCCGTGGTGTTGCCGGCCTGCCTGGTCGCAGGCGTCCACGTGCTGCTGGTCCTGACGCTGGGCTGGCCGCTGGCCGTCGTGTGGAACATTGCGGTGCTCTATATCACGCTGGGGTTTCGCCAGTTCAGCCACCATTTCACCCGCATTCGCGATGCGCTCGACCTGGGCGACGAGCGCGGGGCGCGCGAAGCTCTGGCGCACTGGCAGCAAGTGAACGTGGGCGAGCTGCCGCGCAGCGAGCTGGTGCGCCACGTACTGGAGTATTCGGTGCTGGCGGCGCACCGCCACGTGTTTGGCGTGCTCGCCTGGTACTCGGTGCTGGCCGCGCTGGGCCTGGGGCCGGCGGGCGCGGTGCTCTACCGCATGGGTGAATTTGCCGCGCGTTACTGGAGCCGGCCTGGCCCGGACGCGGCGCCGCGCGCCAGCGAGGCCTTGCAGCGTGCATCGGCCGCCGCCTGGATGGCGCTCGACTGGCTGCCGGTGCGACTGACGGCGCTGTGCTTTGCCGTCGTCGGCAGTTTTGAGGAGGCCATCGATGGCTGGCGCTTTCACGCCCAGCGTTTTCCCAACGACAACGACGGTGTGCTGCTGGCTGCAACGTCCGGCGCCATCAACGTGCGACTGGGCGGGGAGGCGCTGAAGTCACGACCCGGGCCGCGGCCGCGTGACGGCTTGGAAATGGACGCCGAACTGGGCGACAGCGACAGCACGCCCGGCCGGGAGCCCGAGCTGGCGCACTTGCGCAGCGTGGTGGGTCTGGTCTGGCGGTCCGTCGTGGTGTGGATGCTGCTGCTGGCGCTGCTGACGCTGGCGCGCTTTCTCGGCTGAGCGCCCAAGGCCTGGCGCACCGCCGCCGCTCAGTAGCGCGTCTGGCCCAGCTCTTTGAACAGATCGCTATAAATAGAATAGCGAATGGCGCTTATTCCGTCTGCGCTGGGGCCATTTTTTACTGCAGAAATGACGCCGCAACCGGGTTCGTGCAGGTGCGTGCAGTTGTAGAACTTGCAATGCGAGGCGTGCGCTGCGATGTCGGGCATGCAGCGCGCGAGGTCCATGGGCGCGATGTGGTGCAGGCCGAATTCCTGGAAGCCCGGCGAGTCGATCACGGCCGTACTGCGCTGCCCATCCAGCCAATACAGCGCCGTGCTGGTGGTGGTGTGGCGGCCGGAGTTGAGGGCCTGAGAGATTTCGGCCGTCTGCACCGCCGCGCCCGGCACCAGCAGGTTTACCAGACTGCTTTTTCCGACGCCCGAGGGGCCAAGCACCAGCGTGGTCTTGCCTGCCAGACGCGGCAGCAGCGCATCGCGGGCGGCTTCGGGCGTTTGCGCAAGCGACAGCGGCAGCACCGGATAGTGCTGGCCTTGGCCGATGTCGCGGTAGGGCTGCAGGCGCTGCCAGGCGCGCTCGAACGGTTCGGGCAAATCGCTTTTGTTGAGGGCAATGAGCGGTGCAATCCCGGCGGCTTGCGCAGCGATCAGCGCGCGGGCCAGCTGCATTTCCGAGAAAACCGGCTCGGCAGCCAGCAGGATCAGGATCTGGTCGAGGTTGGCAGCAAACGATTTGGTGCGGATTTCGTCCTGGCGGTAGAAGAGGTTGCGCCTCTCTTCTACCTTCTCGATGGTGCCCTCGTTGCCCTGACCGGCGGCCGCTGGCAGCCATGCGACCCGGTCGCCCACCACAGACTGGCTGCGTTTGCCCCGAGGGTGGCAGATGCGGCGCTCGCCGTCCTGCGTTTCCACGACACAGTGCCGCCCGTGGCTGGCAACCACCAGGCCTTGGCGCAAGGCTTCAGCCATGGCGTGGGTGCCAGTTCATGTGAGCAGAGCGTCGAAGCGGCTGGCGCAGTCAAAGTCGGTGCTGGATATGCCACCCACGTCGTGCGTGTTGAGCCGCACGACACAGCGGTCGTAGTGCACCGAGAGGTCGGGGTGGTGGTCCTGCGCGTGGGCCACGAAGGCCAGCGCATTCACGAAGGCCATGGTCTGGTAGTAGTTGGCAAAGCGGTAGGTCTTCTCGATGGCCACTTCGGCGCCGTCGCCTTGCAATCGCCAGCCCTCCCGTTGGGCCAATGCAGCTACTATTTCTGTAGCTGACAGCGCACGCCGTGTCTGCGTGGACCAGTCTTTTTGCTTCAAATCTTGTGTCATGCGGCTGCTCCTGCGTGCATGCGCGCCAGGCGCTCTACGGCCGGCGGATGCGAGTAATAGAACCTCACGTAGACCGGATCGGGCGTGAGCGTGGACGCATTGTCTTCGTAGAGCTTGAGCAGGGCCGAGGCCAGGGAGCCGCCGTCCGTTTGCGCCACCGCGTAGGCGTCGGCCTGAAACTCGTGGGCGCGCGACATCTGCGCAAACAGCGGCGAGAGGAACACGGTGAAGACCGGGACGGCCAGCAGGAACAGCAGCAGGGCCAGCGCATCATTGGGCGGTGCGGCGGCGCCGGGCACCAGGGCCGGCAGGGCCGGCTGGACACCCAGGCCGGTATAGAACCACACCTGCGTAGAGAGCCAGCCCAGCAGGGCAAAACCGGCCAGACTCAGAGCAAACATGGCGGCCATGCGTTTGGTGATGTGCCGGTGGTGAAAGTGCCCCAACTCGTGCGCCAGCACGGCTTCGACCTCGTCGGGCGAGAGCTGGCGCAGCAGGGTGTCGAAGAACACCACGCGCTTGGCGCTGCCAAAACCGGTGAAATAGGCGTTGGCGTGGGCGCTCCGGCGGCTGCCATCCATCACGAAAAGTCCTTTGGCGGCGAATCCGCAGCGCTGCATCAGCGCCTGCACCCGCGCCGCCAGCGCTTCGTCTTGCAGCGGGACGAACTTGTTGAAAAACGGGGCAATGAAGCTGGGATACACCCACATCAGCAGCAGATTGAAGCCTGTCCACAGCGCCCAGGCCCAGAGCCACCAGAGTGACCCGGCCGATGCCATGAGCGCCAGGATGGCGGCCGCCAGCGGCAAGCCGATGAGCGCTCCGAGCAAGGTCGACTTCACCAGGTCGCTGAGCCACAGCCGCGGGGTGGTCTGGTTGAAGCCAAAGCGCTGCTCGAGAACGAAGGTCTGGTACAGCGTGCCCGGCAAGTCGATCAGGGCGCTGATCACGGCAAACGCGGCGAGCAAAGCCAACTGCTGCCCCATGCCGCCCCCCAGTGCCGAGAGCAGGGCCTGGTTGAGCGCGTCCAGGCCGCCCAGCAGGGTCCAGCCCAGCAGGACTGCCGCACCCAGCGCCGCCTCCAGAATGCCAAAGCGCAGCTTGGCGCGGGTGTAATCGGCCGCCTTGTGGTGCGCAGGCAGGGCGATGCGCTGGGCAAAGGCTGGAGGCACGGCAGCGCGTCCCCGGGTCACTTCGCGCAGCTGCCGTCCGGCCAGCCACAGCTTGAGCAGGAAGCCCAAACTCAGCGCGAGGGCAAAAGCGGCGCTCAACAAGAGCGAGGGGGTCAGGGAAAAAGCGGTGGTGTCGGGCATGTGGGGCGAGTTTAGGGCAAGCCTGCGCGGCCCGAGCGCGCCCGCCTTGCGCGACAATGAGCGCATGTCCGCGCCCCTCGATACCCTTTCCCGCTCCGACCAAAACCTCGTCTGGCTCGACTGCGAGATGACGGGCCTGGACCCCGAAAAAGAACGCATCATCGAGATCGCCGTGATCGTGACCGGGCCCCAGCTGACGCCGCGCATCGAAGGGCCGGTGCTGGTCATTCATCAAAGCGACGCCCTTCTGGACGCCATGGATGCATGGAACAAGGGCACCCATGGACGCAGCGGCCTCATCGACAAGGTGCGCGCGTCGTCCTTGACGGAGGCGGATGCCGAGGCGCAGCTGCTGGAGTTCGTCCGGCGCTATGTGCCCAAGGGGGCCGTGCCTTTGTGCGGCAACAGCATCGGACAGGACCGGCGATTCCTGGCCCGCTACATGCCCCGGCTCGAAGCCTTCCTGCACTACCGCAACGTCGATGTGAGCACGCTCAAGGAACTGGCCCGGCGCTGGAAGCCGTCGGCCTACAGCAGTTTCAAGAAGGCCCAGAAGCACACGGCGCTGGCCGACGTGCACGAGTCTATCGACGAGCTGGCCCACTACCGCGCGCAGCTTTTTGCCCCCGACGCCCTTGCGGGAAAACCCGAGGTCGTGGCATAATCTCTGGCTTGCACCGCACCTGCGCTGCAAATTTTGTGCATCTCCCTTCACACACCGGGTACGCAGACACACTGGCCCTCGCCACTGTGCTTTTGCAGCAACAGCCCAGCCGCAGCGGCGCGACGCCACTGCAGGTTTCGTTTGATGGTTGATGTTTTTTAACCATTGACGAAGCCCCCCGAAGCGTTCCGCTCGGGATGCTTGCGTGAGAGAAAAATCATGACCGACACTTTTGAAGTGCAGGGCGACTTTGCGCCTGCACAATCCCTGGAATCGACCACTGCGCCCCAGGCCGTTGCCGCAATGAGCGACGACTCTGTGCAAGTGGCCGCGGAGCCCAACGGCTTTGTCGCCTTGGGCCTGGCCCCCGAGCTGGTGGCCGCTGTGGCTGACCTCGGTTACACCCAGCCCACGGCGGTACAGCTCAAGTGCATTCCTCTGGCCATGGGCGCCAACGCCCAGGGGGGCCGCTACATCGATCTGATGGTCTCCAGCCAGACTGGCAGCGGCAAGACCGCGGCCTTCCTGCTGCCCGTGCTCAACACCTTGCTGCGCCAGCAGGCCGAGGCGGCCGAGCAGGCCCGCGCCGACTACGAGCGCGCCGCCGCCGAGGCAGTGGCGCGCGGAGAAGCGCCGCCCAAGCGCGCCAAGCGCAAAGACCCCACGAGCAACCGCAACTTCAAGCCGGCCGTGCCCGGGGCGCTCATCGTGTGTCCGACGCGCGAACTGGCCCAGCAGGTGGCGCACGACGCCATCGACCTCGTCAAGCACGCCCGCGGCCTTCGCGTGGCCAACGTGGTGGGCGGCATGCCTTACCAGTTGCAGATTGCCAAGCTGCAGAACGCCGACCTGGTCGTCGCCACGCCGGGCCGGCTGCTCGACCTGCAGCGTTCCATGCAGATCAAGCTCGACAAAGTGCAGTTTTTGGTAGTGGATGAAGCCGACCGCATGCTGGACCTGGGCTTCTCGGACGACCTGGCCGAGATCAACCAGCTGACCAGCCAGCGCAAGCAGACCATGATGTTCAGCGCCACCTTTGCGCCGCGCATCCAGCAGCTTGCCATGCGCGTGATGCACGACGGCGGCTCATCGGTACAGAAGATCCAGATCGACTCGCCCCAGGAAAAGCACGTCAATATCCAGCAAATCCTGTACTGGGCCGACAACCTGCAGCACAAACGCAAGATGCTCGACCACTGGCTGCGCGATACGAGCATCAACCAGGCCATCGTGTTTGCCAGCACGCAGATCGAATGCGACGGCTTGGCAGCGGACCTGCAGCAGGAAGGTTTCAGCGCCGTGGCGCTGCATGGCGCCCTCAGCCAGGGGCTGCGCAACCGGCGCCTGATGGCGCTGCGCAACGGCCAGGTGCAGATCCTGGTGGCCACCGACGTGGCTGCGCGCGGCATCGACGTGCCCACCATCACCCACGTATTCAACTTTGGTCTGCCCATGAAGGCAGAGGACTACACCCACCGCATCGGCCGCACCGGCCGGGCTGGCCGCGATGGTCTGGCCATTACCTTTGCCGAGTTCCGCGACCGCCGCAAAATCTTCGACATCGAAAGCTACACCCGCCAGCAGCTCAAGGCGGAAGTGATTCCTGGGCTCGAACCCACGCAGCGCTTCCCGTCTGCCCGGGCGCCGCAGGGAAGTTTCAGCGAGCGCGGCGCGCGCGCTCAAGCCGGGCGCGATCGCGGCTATGCCGGTGCGTCGCGCAGCGATGGCCGGAGCGGCTTCAATGACCGCCAGCGCGTGCAAGGCGCGCCCGAAGCCCGTGCGTTCGCACCGCGGCGAGACGCCGAAGGCTTTGGCCGCAAGCCGGGCTTTGGCGATGCCGGGCGCGGCGCTTCGGCCGGAGCACGGGGCGATTTCGCGCCGCGCAAGCCTGCTTTTGCCAAGCCGGGCGCGCCGGCAGGCAAGTCGTTCACGCCGCACGATGCGCGCAAGCGCCCGGCCCGGCCGGCGCGTTGAACGTTCCCCGTTTTTCTCATCGAAGGCCGGTTCCGCAAGGTGCCGGCCTTTTTCATGTCCCGGCGCGGGTGCGTTCTGAACAAGACAATAATGGCGACCGAGGAGTTTTTCACGTGCCATCCACCCCCACCACAGACACCGATTTCGAACACATGTTCGAACTGGCGCCGGTATCGCTCTGGCTGGAAGATTTCAGCGCTTTGAAGCAGTTGTTTGACGCGTGGCGGGCCGAGGGCGTTACCGACCTGCGGGCGCACCTGCAAGCGGACCCGCAGCGGGTGCGCGAATGCGCCCGCTGCCTCAAACCCCTGCGCGTCAATCAGCGCACCCTGTCCATGCTGTCTGCCACCGATGCCGACGCGCTGTTCGCTCAGCTGGACCGGGTCTTTCGGGACGATATGCATCTGCGCTTTGCCAATGAACTCGAGCAGCTCTGGGCCGGCTCGCCGGGGTTCGACAACCAGACGGTGAACTACGCGCTCGATGGCCGGCGCCTGGACGTCGTCGTCCACGCCCGCATCCTGCCTGGCCACGAAGACAGCTGGAGCCGCGTGCTGGTGTCGCTCGAAGACGTGACTGCGCAGACCCAGGCCACGCAGCGCCTTCAGAAAAGCGAGCGCTACGCGCACGACCTGTTCGAGCATTCGCCGGTTTCGCTCTGGGTCGAGGACTTCAGCGCGGTCAAGCGCCTGCTGGACGGCGTGCGAGTTCAGGGCATACGCGACTTCAAGACGTTCCTCAAGGTGCATCCGGACTTCGTCTCGCGCTGCATGCAGGAAATCCGCGTCATCGACGTCAACCAGCAAACCTTGCAGATGTTCGGCGCTGCGAGCAAGGACGTCTTGCTCAACAACACGGCCCGCATTTTCCGGGGCGAGATGCAGGAGTCTTTTGCCGAGCAACTGCAGGACCTGTGGGAAGGCAAGCTGGTCCAGCAGCGTGAAGTGGTGAACTACGCCTTGTCCGGCGACGCGGTCCATATCCACATGCAGTTCGCCGTGCTCGATGGCCACCGGGACGACTGGGGACTGGTTCTGTTGTCGCTGGTGGACATCACGGCACGCAAGAAGGCCGAGGCCTACCTGGAATACCTGGGCAAGCACGACGTGCTGACCCAACTGCGCAACCGCGCGTTCTACGTGGAGGAACTCAACCGCATCACGCGCAAGGGCCCCTGGCCGCTGGCCGTGGTCACGATCGACCTCAACGGCCTCAAGACCGTCAACGACGAGCAGGGGCATGGCGCAGGTGATGCCTTGCTGCGGCGCGTCGGCGAAGTCTTGGCCAAGGCTGTCGATCCTTCGGCCTGCGCGGCCCGCATTGGTGGTGATGAATTCACCATCCTGCTGCCAGGAACGGACGAGCGCGGCGCGCTCGCATTGACCGAGCGCATCCACTCCCTGGTGGACATGAACAACCAGTTTTATTCCGGCCAACCGCTGAGCCTGGCCATCGGCGTGGCCAGTTGCGTCAGTGGAGACCAGGTCGAAGCCGCGCTGCACCGCGCCGACCAGGCGATGTACGCAGAGAAGGCGCGCTACTACGAAGAGGGGCGAGCCGACCGGCGGCGGCGCTAGGCGTTGGCCCAGCCGCCTGGCGCTGCGCACCGGAGCTCAGGCCAGAATCGCGCTGCGGCCAATTTCGGGCCAGCGGTGGTGCAGGTAAATCCACGCCGCCAGGCCGATGCCCATCATCAGCAGCGAAGACAAGGCCATCAGGCGGGTCGAATGCATGACCAGGGGAACGAGCAGACCCGCCACCGCGCCGTTGGCGACGGATCCAATGAAGGCCTGAAGCGAGGAAGCCATACCGCGCCGCGCTGGGTACAAGTCGAGCACCAGCAAGGTGACCACGGGCACCATCAGCGCCCAGCCGAAGGCAAACACCGCAATGGGTACCAGCGCCCAGGAGACATGCGCGGGAAACAGCAGGTTGGCCAGCAGGTTCAGCAGCGAGGTCGTCAGCATGATCACAAAGCCGTGCCGGATCTGGCGCTTGGGCGCAATCTTGCCGGCCAGCCGACCACTGAGCCATGCGCCGGACATGATGCCGGAAATGGTCAGTATGAAAAACCAGAAAAATTCCTGTGGCCCCAGCCCGAGGTGGTTACCCAGAAAAGCGGGGGCGCCGAGGATGTACAGGAACATGCCATTGAAAGGCACGCCACTGGCCAATGCCAGCAAAAGAAAGCGTGGGCTCGATCCCAGTTGCCAATAGCCCCGCATCAGGTGGCGCACTTCGAACGGCTGGCGATGGTCTGCGTGCAGCGTCTCGGGCAGCAGGCGGTAGTTGGCCAGCCAAAGCGCCACGCCCACCAAGGTCAGGAACCAGAAAATGCTGTGCCAACCCGTATGTACCAGCAGCCATCCGCCGACGATCGGCGCTATGGCGGGTGCTGCGCCGAAATAAATGGTGACCTGGCTCATCACCTTCTGCGCCTGCGCCGGCGGAAACATGTCGCGAATGACGGCGCGTGAGACGACGATGCCAGCGCCCGTCGACAAGCCCTGCAGAGCGCGAAAGAAAACCAGTTGCCCAATGCTTTGCGACAGTGCGCAACCCGCCGACGCCAGGGTGAAGACGGCGATGCCCCATAGCACGACGGGGCGGCGGCCGAAGCTGTCCGCCAGCGCCCCATGGAACAGGTTCATGAACGCAAAGCCAAACAGATAGGCCGAGAGCGTCTGCTGCATTTCCACCGGTGTCGCGCCCAGGGCAGTGGCGATGCCCGAAAAGGCGGGCAGGTAGGTGTCGATCGAGAACGGCCCCAGCATGCCCAGCAGCGCGAGCAAGACGGCCAAAGCCCAGCGCGGACCCCGCCACAGTTGATCGGCTTGTGGATGCATGGAAAGGACGGGGTAGAAAAAAGTGGAGCAGTCGCCCCGAGCGGGATGCCGCGCAATTATGGAGGGGCTGGAAAAAGCGTGCTGGGCGCCATGGGATCGCTGCCGTTCGCAACCCGCAAATAAGAAAGCGGGCGCAATGGTCAGGGATCGCCTTGACCCCGTAGGTCTCACGCCTGCTGCACACGCTGAGCGCATCGAAGCGTGGATTCCGGAGCCGGCCTTCCTAAGCGCAGTCAGCGCGAAATCTAGGACGAGGGCATGCAGGCAATGGAGGCCGATGGAAGCTCCAAAAATCGTCTTGCATTGACCCTTGCGTCCTGAGAAAGAAAAAAGCGCGCTACCCTTTTTGATAGCGCGCTTTCCTTCGAAAGTGGTGGGTCCTGAGTGGCTCGAACACTCGACCTACGGATTAAGAGTCCGACCACATTGGTTAAATTCTGGCAAAGTTAGGATAGTCCTGCACTCGGTTGCAAGCGCTAAGTACATGTCAAAGAAGGGGAAAGTATCCGGTAGGAGTCCGTAGGTCATTCGCACCCATCCTGCATTTTTCTGGCAAAATTCTGGCAAATTTCCCAAGAGGCCAGATCATGCCCAGCCCTGCCAAGCCAGTTGCCAGCCCCTCAGCAGCCCTCAAGGCGATGTCCGAAGGGGACACCATCACCGTGTGCAAAGTCGCCCCAGCGGGGGCACTACAGGCCCGCAACGGAAAGAAGGGCATCGTGTTTTTCTGGCGCTACAGCCAAGGCACCACAAGCCAGCGCCTGCCCATCGGCCCCTATGACCCGACACCGGGCCACGTCAACAAGCACACCCCGACCGCTGCGGGCTACTCGATAGCCGCCGCCATCAAGGCCGCTGAAGCGCTGGCAGTGCAGCACGTCACCGCCAAGGCCGAAGGCAGCGGCATGGGTGAAATCTTGGAACAGCAGAAGCAGGCGAAGGCCGAAGCGAAAGCCCAGCAAGAAGCCGCAGCCCTTGCAGCGAAGGCCGCAGCCGATGCCAAGGAAGCAGCAGCCAAGTACACCCTACGCGCCCTGTTGCTGGCGTACTGCGACTACCTGCAAAGCCTTGGCAGGCGCAGCCATACGGATGCCCGCAGCATCTTCACGCTGCACGTCTTTGACGCATGGCCCGCAGTGGCAGCGCTGCCAGCCAAGGCCGTAACGGATGAACAGATTGCAGACATGATGCGCCGCCTTCATGAGGCAGGCAAAGGCCGCACGTCCAACAAGCTGCGCAGCTACATCCGGGCCGCGTATCAAGTCGCCAAGGCTGCGAAGTCAAAGCCCAGCATTCCGGTTAGCTTCAAAGCCTACGGGGTCACACACAACCCAGCGGCAGAGACTGCGCCCGACGAATCAGCGAACAAGGCCGATAAGAATCCGCTATCCGCTGCGGAAATGCGCACCTACTGGAAGGCAATCGAGAGCATCCCCGGAACCAAGGGGGCAGCGCTGCGCCTGCACCTACTCACGGGCGGGCAGCGTATCGAGCAGCTTTGCAGCCTGCACACCAGCAACGTGACCACCAGCACCCAGCCCGAAACCATCACCCTGTTTGATGGCAAGGGCAGGCCCGGTAAGGCACCACGGCCCCACGTAGTGCCGTTGATCCCAGCCGCAGCGAAGGCGATGCAAGAGCTTGCCCCAGCCGGTGACTTCGCCTTGTCCACCGATGGCGGAAAAACGCGTCTGAGCCCCTTCACGCTGGCCCGGTGGGCGCAAGACCTGGCCGCAGCCGCTGGCTTGCAAGACTTCCAAGTGAAGCGCCTACGCTCAGGCGTGGAAACGATGCTTTCCGCCCGTGGCGTGTCCAAGGAAATCCGGGGCAGGCTGCAAAGCCACGGCATTGCCGGGGTGCAAGACGCCCACTATGACGGGCACGACTACTTGAACGAAAAGCACGCCGCGCTAAATACACTATTCAAGGCCCTTGAGTCAATTGCAGAGCCGATTGCAGGAAATATCTACAGCCTGCCCAAAGTCGCAGCATATTGACCCCGGCCCAAATACGGGCCAAAATTATCTCACTCCCCTTGCACCCATTAGGAGAGTAGCAACAGACCCATAGGGCATTGGGCATCCGGTAAGCCGTGATGTGTTGCGTCAAATCTAGCCGTGCTGGCTTTTTGGCGCACCACACACGGCTTTTTGCATTTCGCGCCGGAAAGCCACTCAATGCCCGTCAACATCGTCTTTCGACCTGATACGGAACCGGCCCCCGCCAAGAAATCCAAAGGGAAGCCGGGGCACGCCAAGCCCATCCCGATTGATAAATCAGCCCTGCTGAAACCGGGGAGATTGAGGCCGGGGCACCTGATGCACCTGTATGGAATTTCGCATTCCACGCTTTACAAAAGGCGTGAAGATGGCCTGATTCCCCCGCCTGATTTAGTTGAACACCATCGGCCAATCTGGTTCACCAGCACCATTGCGCCATTCTTTGGGGTGAAGGCCGATGGCTAATCACACCTCACGAATAGGGCAACGCCCATTTAAGAGCCTGATTGCCGAATGCAATACATGGCTTGCTGATAGTGGCCTGCGCGTAGTCGATTGGTCAATGGGCGATCCAGATATTCCACCAAGCAAGCGTTTCTACTTGGAAACAACGGACGGTGGCGATGATTGGGACGCTATCCCTTGCCTGCGCACTTTTCACTCAGAAATGCAGGCAAAGCACGCCAAACAAAACACCATAGTAATTGGATAAACCTGCAATCATTGCAGAGAAAGAGAAGGAACCAGAAATGACCACCAAGAGAGCTAACAAGAATACGACCCCGCAACCTGCCAACTGCCCCAGGCCAAAAATCCGTGATGTTGAATGTGAAATCACAGAGTATGGCTATCACAATCGAGAGTTCTGGGATTCATTCGGGGTCAAGGATCACTCGGGGGAGCCTGTCAAGGGTTGGAAGGTTCTGCAAGTTCTATCAGCAGTGGTATTGCCAGATGATCCGAATGAGAATCCTCACCACTACTTCGATTACGAAGGAAGAGACATTATTGCGCAGGCACTCCGCGAAGGACGAATATATGGGACGCCTGCTGAATTCTGGGCAAAAGGAAAAGAGCGGGAATTCCTCGAATATCTTTATGCCAAATATCCGAAGGTGAAGCGCGTGCAAGCATAAAAAACCCCCGGTGACTTTCGCCACCGGGGTAATCCGTACCATTGCCATCTGCTGGAGTGAGAAGGAACCAGCACCCATATTGTGCTGTCCCTTCAACCTCCGAGCAAATGGGAAAAGTGACACCCGCCAATCGAAACGACGCCCAAAAGTGGCACGTAGTTTGTGCCAAGTGGCACGCACCAATCGAAACGGGAAACCGCATCCAAACGACAAGAAAACCTCTACCGGCCATCACGAAAACCTGATTCTTTGACCCCCGAGAACAGGCCCAAAAAGGGAGTGGCACGGACACACCTAATCGAACCATAGAAGCCATGTTGAACCCTCCTGAAACCTTGAAGCCACCTGCCTTCCCGTACCACGATTGGCCCGAGAACGTACCCCCTTCACAGCAGCTTGTGGCCCTGTACTTGACCCTTCCAAGCCACAGGGAGAACGTCCATAGGATGGTTGAACTTCTCAGGGCGGGAACCACTGCCAGAGCCTTCATGAATCACCCGCATCTAGGGCTTCGCAAGCTGGGCAACTGGCATAAAGACCGGGCGAAGTCATTTGCACGCGCAGCCCATCGCGGCCCCCATTCTCCCGAGCTTGAAGAGTGGCCCGCTATCGCGTGGCATTTGGGGCCATGTCCCCTTATGGGCCGTCAAGCCTCAGTTCACCGCATTGATGATCTTCAGTCTTACACCATCGGATTTTTGGAGTGGGCAGATAAAGGGGTGCAGGCCGTGGAGAAAGCATCAGACAAGCCGGAATCCGGCTGCAAGGTGAAATGGCAAGGCAAGTACATTTCCGACCGTCAGTTAATTGACAAACTCAAGTCATTGGGCATTGTCAAAACAGAATTGAGCGTTCGCAAGTTTCGCCAGAATAACAAGACAAAACATCCCAATTTAGACGCTTTGCACGATGCCATGCTTCAAAAATGGGGAGCGCTTGAAGCTGCACAGGCCAAACCATTCAAATATTTGCCTGATTTTCTGGGGGATGCGCCCCCGATATCTGGAATCCATCCTGCCCACGAATGGGAGCGCCTATTCAAGGTGCATAAAGCCCTGAGGCTACCCCGGCTGGAAATTCAGCGAAAGGTGGCATTGGAGCTTGAGGCAGACATTTCAAAGACGCTTGCCCGCATCGGGAGCGATGCCAGCGTATACAGAGAGCGCCTGGAAAATGATCTTCAGATCACGCAAGGATTCATCCGCAAGGTGCGTGACAAGATCAAAGATATGACCTTGAAGCAGGCTCACCATCTGCACTCACTGCATATTTCAGAAAATCCAGATCAACAATTTCAGATGCAGCCCGTAGGCTTTCGCCACAAACCCGCGCCACCAGCACCGGTAGCGCTGCCATTTTGGGCAGACCCAGCGGTGAAGATATGCACCATTGCAGACCTTGAAGAGTGGCGAGCAAAAGCCGAAGCGGGGGAGGAAGGGGCATATTTTCGTGCGAAGCTCCCTTACAGCCAATGGTTTGATGGCCCTGCACTGATTCAAATGGAAAAAGAACGTGAAGAGCAGATGCTGGAATTATTTAAAATCATCAATAGCTAAAACATGAAATAGGATAAACCTGCAATCATTGCAAAACGCGCCGCACCCTATCAGTTGAATATCCACCCACCAAGGTTTATAATCGAACCATCTTAACGCACCCGCAGAGTAACGCCATGAAAATCAAAGCCGTAGCAAAAGAGCTTAAAAATGCTGATGTACGCTTTATTTCGCTGGTTAAGCGTGGCGCAAACCGCATCCCGTTTCGCATCCTTAAAACCGATAGCAAAGAGGGAACTCAAATGATCGACTTAGCAAACCTCAGCCCCGTTTTGAAGGGCGAGAAAACCCGCATCGTTCCCCGTGAGGAAAAGGTGCTGAAAGCCGTAAATACACGGAGTTTTGCCCAAATTCTGGGGGCGAGCGTTTCCCGTGATATTGGCACTCCACCCCCACCCGTAAAGATTGCCCCCGCCCCGATTGTTAGCGCCGGAGTAATACTGACCCACCCCGTCGACGTAAAACTGACCCACCTGGGAGAGGATGACGGCTTTTTTGGTGCCGTCGATGTTGACCCAGGAGGAAGCAGTGGAGATACGAGTGATGGCCCGAAGGGGCGAAGGAATCAGGGCGATTGCCAGGCAGCTGGGCTGCTCGCGCAACACAGTGCGGCGCTATTTGCGTGAGGCGCAGGCCAAGGTGTATGGACCGCGCGCAGCGCGTGCCTGCAAGCTGGACGACTACAAGGACTACCTGCTCGCTCGGATCGAGCAAGCCAGGCCGCGCTGGATTCCGGCGCCGGTGCTGCTGCGCGAGATCCAGGAGCGCGGCTACACGGGCGGCATCAGCCAGCTGAAGGCGTGGATCGCGCCGTTCAAGAAGACCGAAATCGAGCCGGTGGTTCGCTTCGAGACCCCGCCGGGCAAGCAGATGCAGGCGGACTTCACTACCGTGCGGCGCGGGCGCGACCCGCTGCTGGCGCTGGTGGCCACGATGGGCTACAGCCGCGCCAGTTTCGTGAAGTTCACCCGAGGTGAAGATGCCGCGACGCTGTGCGCGGGGCTGCGCGAGGCGTTCGACTACTTCGGCGGCGTGCCCGAGCATGTTCTGTTCGACAACGCTAAATCGGTGGTCATCGATCGGGACGCCTACGGCGAAGGCCTGCACCGCTGGAACGATGATTTGAAGGAGTTGGCCGAGTCCTGCGGCTTCACCCCGCGGCTATGCCGGCCCTACCGGGCCAAAACCAAGGGCAAGGTCGAGCGCTTCAACTCCTACCTCAAGGGCAGCTTCGTGGTGCCGCTGGCCGCCACACTGGAGGCGGGCGGGCTGAAGCTGGACGTCGAGATTGCGAACGTGCATGTGCGTCGGTGGCTTGACGAGGTCGCCAACGCCCGTTTGCACGCCACCACCAAGGCCGTTCCGGCGGTGCGCCTGGCCGAGGAACGCGCTGTGATGTTGGCGGCGCCGGCGCTGAAGGCGACCCCGAGGATGCCCCAGCGCGTGGCCTTGCCGGTTGAAAGCCTGCAACACCCCCTGTCGGTGTACGACGAGCTGCTGGAGGTGCTGGCATGAGCTTGCAGCACCAACGCATTGCCGAGTTGTGCGAGCAGCTCAAGCTCGCTGGCCTGGGCGCGCAGTGGCCGGCGCTGGCGCAGGACGCCGTCCGCGATGAAGCCAGCTTCGCTGACTTCCTGGAGAAGCTCCTGGTCAGCGAGCTGGTCTTGCGCGACGAGCGCCGCACCACCACCTTGATGAAGCTGGCCACGATGCCCGCCGTGAAGACGCTGGAGCAGCTCGACTGGAGCTGCGCCGGTGGCGCGCCGAAGGCGCAGATCCAGGAGCTTGCGCACCTGGCGTTCGTGCAGCGCGCCGAGAACGTGGTGCTGCTGGGACCCAGCGGGGTGGGCAAGACCCACATCGCGCTGGCGTTGGGGCAGCGGGCCGTGATCGCCGGGCACAAGGTTCGATTCATCAGCGCAGCCGATCTGATGCTGCAACTGGCCGCAGCCAAGGCCCAGGGGCGGCTGAAAGAGTACTTCAACCGCGCGGTGCTGGGTCCCAAGCTGCTGATCGTCGATGAGATCGGCTACCTGCCCTTCGGGCGCGAGGAGGCCAATCTGTTCTTCAACGTGGTGGCCAAGCGCTACGAGCGTGCCAGCATGGTCCTCACAAGCAACCTGCCGTTCACTCAGTGGGCCGGCGCATTCGCCGACGACCAGACGTTAACGGCGGCGATGCTGGATCGGCTGCTGCACCACGCGCACATCGTGCAGATCAGCGGCGAGAGCTACCGGCTCAAGGACAAGCGCAAGGCCGGCCAGGCAGCAAGGAGGACCACGCCGGTGCAGTGAGCGGTGCCGCGCGCTGCCCGGCCGCTACGGGCTACGCCCTACGCGCCCGAGCAGCGCAATCGAAGGAGCCCGGGTGGGTCAGATTTACTTCGGCGATCAGGCAGGAAAGTGGGTCAGAACTAAATCGGCGTTGACACCCGATAGCAGCAAAGCCAATTGCGAGCATCCAAGATACGCCGGTTGGCGTGGGCAAACCTATGCCACGGGCATTCAACACGCCCAAACAACCCGCAAGCACGTTGCCAGCGGCAAGCCGTGACAACCCGGTTAGCTACCGCGACCTGCAACAAGCAATTGATGCCGCGATGTCAAAGCAGCGCGACGAAGCAAAGCGCGAAGCGTTTGAGCGTGGCCGTAGCGCCTTCAGCCGCATTCACAAGTCCACAGCACCCGACGCACCCAGCGGCACGGGGAGCGCTTGGAGCTTGCGTAACGCATCCGGCAAGCTGGTGCAGTCCGTGCTTGGTGGGGCTTCCCGTAAGACAGATGCACCCTTGCCAGCCAACAGCGCATGGCGTCCTATGTCTGGTGCCAGCCTCAAGGGTTGAACGAACCCGAACGGATGCGAATATGCCCACCCTCACGCCACGCCAGCTACAGGCCGCAAGCCTGATTGCATCGGGTCAATCGCAACGGCAGGTAGCCAAGGCCGTGGGCGTGAGTTATCAGACCGTCAACGTGTGGGCGCAGACACCAGACTTCAGGCAACAGGTACAGACCATCATTGGTGACGCCCACCAAGGCACCATCACCATGTTGCAAGGGCAGCGCCTGAAGGCCCTAGAGCAGCTTTCCAACTTGCTGGAAACGGCACCCCCAGCAGTCAAGTTACAGGCCATCAGAACGGTTCTGGAGGCTACCAACAGCCTGCCGACACCAGCCGCACCAGCGCCAGCACGATCACCAGAACAAGCCTCACATGATCGTCTGCGCGATGCGTTGATTGAAGCCACTGGCTGGCTGGTGGAGGAAGGCCACTTACCTGCACCGACCTATGCACTTCGTCACTGAATTCAGCCGCCCCGTGGTACTGGCCCTAGTCGCCATGGTGCTAGGCGCAAAGGGCTTGCGCAGCGCCAGCGCGGCAGAGACTTTACTGTTGATGCCACCGGCAGAACTATGGCCCTTGGTGCTGGAAGCCTATGCGCAGAACAAAGCCGCATTTGAAGGCTTGCCCATGGGGATGCACGAACGCCTAGGCATGGAAGAGCGTCGGGCCATCCGCCTTGCCCTCACGCTGGGCAGTCTGCACCCGATCACCACCTTGTCACGCAAGGCCGCGTGAAGATCACCACACGCCAGTGATGGATGGTGCGCACGGAACCAATCGCTTTGGTGCCCCGTGGCTGTCGCCCATCATCATTTCCTTGAGCTTCTTTGGCGGGCGACTATGCCAAGTGGTGCAAACCTCGATCAAATCGGAGACCCCAATGGGCTGACGGTCTAGAAGTGATTCCGTCAGTTCCCGGTCATGCTGAAGGTAGAACTCGCCCGCGTGCTGAATTTCCCCGATGCTGCCTTTGCAATCTTCCAAGCGCTTTTGCAGCATTTGGCGAGGCACAGGCCGTGTGTAGCCATCCTCACGCATAGCAACGCCCAGGATGGGGGCCATGAAGTCGATAAGCCAGCCGTCGCACTCAACCCACGCATGGAATGCATCGCTGTCGCTTTCCTTGTCGCCTCCCATGCGCCCATACACGGCAACATCCGCTGATGCTTCATCAATCATCATCGCCATGCACCCAGCGCTGAGCGTAGCAGGCAATCGGTAGGTATCTCTGAGGATCAGTGTCCCTGCTGCGGCAAAGAGCAAGCAAGCCCGATGCGTCACCGCAATTTCGGTGGCTTGAAGCACGCTATAGACAACTTCGTAGATACGTTGATAGTCAGGCAGTGGCAACAGAGGGCGCATGGCAGGGGTTCCGCTGGAAATCTGGCAAATTTCTGGCAAAAAATCTTCCAGTGAAAGGCAAGAAAAAAGCACCTACTGCGTTACCGCTGTAAGTGCTTGATTCTTCTTAATATTTTGGTGGGTCCTGAGTGACTCGAACACTCGACCTACGGATTAAGAGTCCGCTGCTCTACCAACTGAGCTAAGAACCCACTTCAAAATCGTTTCTGCGCCGTGGCAGAGAGCGAAATTATAGCCAGAAAACAGGCCCTGGCCAGCTACTGCATTGCATTGCGGCTGGCGAGCTCCACGAACAGGCCGCTGTGGTCAAGTTCGCCCAGGCCGTGCTCGACGCTTTGGGCGTAGAGCGCTTCGAGCAGCGCAGTGACGGGCGCATCAAAGCCGATTTCCCGTGCCGTAGCGAGCACGTTGCGCAGGTCCTTGAGTTGCACGTTCATGCTGCCGCGCGGAGCGAAGTCGCGCTCGACCATGCGCTGACCGTGCAACTGCAAAATGCGGCTGTCGGCAAAGCCGCCCCCGATGGCTTCGCGCACTTTGCCCATGTCGGCGCCACCTTTGGCGGCAAACAGCAGGGCCTCGGCCACGGCGCCGATGGTGATGCCGACAATCATCTGGTTGGCCAGCTTCGCCAATTGCCCGGCACCATGCGGCCCGACCAGCGTTGCGCGTCCCAAGACCTGAAAGATGGCTTGCGCCCGCTGGAAGTCGGCCAGCCTGCCGCCCACCATGATCGCCAGCGTTCCGGCCTCTGCGCCGACGGTGCCGCCCGAGACTGGGGCATCCAGGTGGCTCACGCCCAGTTCGCTCAGGCGGGCGGCGTGATCGCGCGCCTCGCGCGGCTGGATGGAGGCCATGTCAATGAACAGACTTCCGGGCGCCATCGCCGCCGCCGCGCCCTGCTCGAACAGAACCTCACGGACGACCGAGCCATTTTCAAGAAAGCTGATGGTGATGTCGGCCTGGGCGCTCGCTTCGGCTGCACCTGCGCAAGCCACCGCTCCGTCATCGGCCAGCAGCAGGGCTTTGGCGGGGGTGCGGTTCCAGGCGCGCACGGGCAAACCCGCCTGCAGCAGGCGCCTGCCGGCGCGCAAGCCCATCAGGCCAACGCCCAGCAGCGCGATGCGGGGAGGGGGACGGTCGGACATGGTGGGCTCCCAAAGAGGTTCTGTGGCCATCATGGTGCGCCAGCGCCCCTGCTGGCTGTCATCTGGCTTGCAGCTTGTATGCGCCGGCGTTCAAGGTGTTTTGCGCTTTTCCCCACCACACTCGCGCCGAGCACGGCTTGCTTACATCAGCAAATGCTCGCCAGCGTTGTCCCCGCCCAGGATGACATAGTTGACTTTGCGGATGTCCATCAGACGCGTGCCGCCCGAGTAGCTGATGGAGCTTTGCACGTCCTGCTCCATCTCGATCAGCGTATCGGCGAGCGTGCCCTTGATGGGCTCGAGGATGCGCTTGCCCTCCACATGGCGGTATTCGCCCTTGTTGAAGTCGCTGGCCGAGCCGTAGTACTCCTTGTAGAGCTGGCCATCGACTTCCACCGTCTTGCCCGGGGACTCCTCGTGCCCCGCAAAAAGCGAGCCAATCATCACCATGCTGGCGCCGAAACGCACGCTCTTGGCGATGTCGCCATGGCTGCGGATGCCGCCGTCGGCAATGATGGGCTTGGTCGCCACGCGCGCGCACCACTTGAGCGCCGAAAGCTGCCAGCCGCCAGTGCCAAAACCGGTCTTGAGCTTGGTGATGCACACCTTGCCGGGCCCGACGCCAACCTTGGTGGCGTCGGCTCCCCAGTTTTCCAGGTCGATCACCGCCTCGGGTGTGGCGACGTTGCCGGCGATGACGAAGGCCCGCGGCAGCTTTTCCTTGAGGTGGGCAATCATCGCGTGCACCGTCTCGGCGTGTCCGTGCGCGATGTCGATGGTGATGTATTCGGGCGACAACCCTTCGGCCACCAGGCGCGAGACGGTCTCGTAGTCGGGCGCCTTGACGCCCAGCGAAATCGAGGCGTACACCCCGCGCTCGGTCATGCTTCGAACGAATCGCACATTGTCGAAGTCGAAGCGATGCATCACGTAAAAATAACCTGCGCGGGCCATCCATTCGCAGATCGCCTCGTTCACCACGGTTTTCATGTTGGAGGGCACGACCGGCAGGCGAAAGCGCCGCCCGCCCAGTTCCACGCTGGCATCGCACTCGGCGCGGCTTTGCACGCGGCACTTGCGCGGCAGGAGCAGCACGTTGTCGTAGTCGAAGATTTCCATAAAGATTCCAAGCTCCGTAGAAGGCCGCAAAGGCAAACGCTGCCCTGCGGTGGGCGCTTGGCCTGGCCCCGGTGTTTTGCGAGGGGCCTGCGAGGAGACCACCCGAGCCCTGCTTGCGCAGGCGCAAAAAAACCGGGCGCCAAGAAACTTGGGCCCGGTGGTTGATTCTACAAGCAATGCCCAGCTGCTGCCGGTGTGGCGCTGCCAATGGGGCTAGGTTGGGTTCGCCAGACACTGCGCCACGGCTGTCGCGACCACCTGGCCGTCGCGGTCCTCCATCCAGCCGATCACTGCCAGGCGGCTCGGGTCGGTGCTGGGCGCCAGTTGCATGGCGCGGCGCTCTATCCAGCGGGTGCCGCGCGGCAAACCCGTACGCTCATTTTTTAATAGCTGATTGCCCTCGTCCCACGTGCGCTGGAACAGGTTTCGGACCAGATTTCTTTCCACGGCCGTGCCTTCCGTTCCGGCGCCAACCTGCTCCACCAGCGCGATCGAAACGGTCCACGGGCCGTGCTCCCTGGATGGCAGGTCGCCGAGATAACTGACGTCGGCACCGACGTAGCCGCTGACCGCCGGCCCGAACGACACGCGCAGGTGCCCGGCGGGTGGGCGCGCAGCCGCCGTGCTGACGTGCACGGCGCTGGTGGCAGGCGGCTGGCGGCCAAGGGCCTGCAGCCGCAGGAGTGCCTCCGGTCGCGCGGCGGCCGAAAGCGGGGCATCGTCGCCGGCCGCCGTAGGGACGATCCAGTCGAGCACCGCAGCGCTCGGGCCGGGTGCCAATCGGGTGCCTTGCCAGCAGTCGGTGCAGTCGGCGCTCAGGAAGCGCTCGACCAGCACCCGCGGCGCGGATGCGCCGTCGCTGCTGCAGGCGTTTTGGGCCGACACCAGCGGCCCCTGAAGGGCCAACAGCCCAACAAGCAGCCGCGGCACAGTGCGTACGAAGAAGTGCATGGAGCCTCGCTTTCTACAATTGGCGCATGTTCCCACAAGACCCGGCATCCCGTGCGCCGCACGGGGCAGCGCCCACGCCATCGGCGTCGCGGCTGCTCGCGCACCTCAACGCCGAACAATTGGCCGCCGTCACCGCGCCCCCCGGCCACGCCCTCATCCTGGCAGGCGCCGGCTCGGGCAAGACGCGCGTACTCACCACGCGCATCGCCTGGCTGCTCTCGACCGGTCAGGCCACGCCCGGCGGCATTCTCGCCGTCACCTTCACCAACAAGGCGGCCAAGGAGATGGTGGCGCGGCTCTCGGCCATGCTGCCGGTGAACGTGCGCGGCATGTGGATAGGCACCTTCCACGGGCTGTGCAACCGGCTGCTGCGCGCGCACCACAAGGCGGCGGGATTGCCGCAGGCGTTTCAGATTCTCGATACCCAAGACCAGCTCTCGGCCATCAAGCGACTGTGCAAGCAGGTCAACGTGGACACCGAGCGCTTCGTGCCCAAGCAATTGCAGTACTTCATTGCAGGCTGCAAGGAGGAGGGCATGCGCCCCCGCGATGTTCCTGCCCACGACAGCGACGCGCGCAGGAAGGTCGAGATCTACCAGCTCTATGAGGAGCAATGCCAGCGCGAAGGCGTGGTCGATTTTGGCGAGCTGATGCTGCGCAGCTACGAGCTGCTGCGGGACAACGACGCCATCCGCGCGCACTACCAGCACCGCTTTGCGCACATCCTGGTGGACGAGTTCCAGGACACCAACAAGCTGCAATACGCCTGGCTTAAACAGCTCGCCAGCGACGAGGTGGCCGGCCGGTTCGAGCCCCGCGGCAGCGTGATGGCGGTGGGCGACGACGACCAGAGCATCTATGCCTTTCGCGGCGCGCGCGTGGGCAACATGCAGGACTTCGTGCGCGAATTTCGCGTCGAGCGGCAAATCAAGCTCGAGCAGAATTACCGCAGCTACAGCAACATTCTGGACAGCGCCAACGCGCTGATTTCCCACAACAGCAAGCGCCTGGGCAAGAACCTGCGCACCGAGCGCGGCCCCGGCGAGCCGGTGCGCGTGTACGAGGCGGCGAGCGACCTGCAGGAAGCGCAGTGGATGGTGGACGAAATCCGCCAGCTGGTGAAGAACGACGGCGTGGCGCGCCAGGAAGTCGCCATCCTCTACCGCAGCAACGCGCAAAGCCGGGTCATTGAAACCGCGCTGTTCAACGCCGCCGTGCCCTACCGGGTGTACGGCGGCCTGCGCTTTTTCGAGCGCGCCGAAATCAAGCACGCGCTGGCCTATCTGCGGCTTTTGGAGAACCCGCAGGACGACACCAGCTTTTTGCGCGTGGTGAACTTCCCGCCGCGCGGTATCGGCGCGCGCAGCCTGGAGCTGCTGCAGGACGCCGCCAAAAGCGCGGGCTGCTCGCTGCACGACGCCGTCACCAGCATGAGCGGCAAGGCCGGCAGCAACCTGACCGCCTTTGTCGCGCAAATCGACGTGCTGCGCGAGCAGACCCAGGGCCAGCCGCTGCGCGCCATCATCGAGCAGGTGCTGGAAGCCAGCGGCCTGCTCGAGCACTACCGCGCCGAGCGCGACGGCCAGGATCGCATTGAGAACCTGAACGAGCTCGTCAATGCCGCCGAGAGCTTCGTCATGCTCGAAGGCTTCGGCCGCGACGCCGTCGCCCTGCCGCTCGACGAGCACGGCCAGCCGCTCAGCCAAAGCCCGGCCAGCCAGGGGCTGGACCCGAACGCGCCGCTGCTGGATGCCCCCCTTCTCAACCCGCCGGGCGTGGACCAGGACACCGGCGAGACGCTCTCGCCGCTGGCCGCCTTCCTCACGCACGCCGCGCTCGAAGCCGGCGACAACCAGGCCCAGGCCGGCCAGGACGCCGTGCAGCTGATGACGGTGCACGCCAGCAAGGGGCTGGAATTCGACGTGGTCTTCATCGGCGGCCTGGAAGACGGCCTGTGTCCGCATGAGAACGCCCTCTCCGAGCAGGGCGGCATCGAGGAGGAGCGCCGCCTGATGTATGTCGCCATCACCCGCGCCAGAAAGCGCCTGTACCTGAGCCACTCGCAGACCCGCATGCTGCACGGCCAGACGCGCTATGCCATCAAAAGCCGATTCTTCGACGAGCTGCCCGAATCGGCGCTCAAGTGGATCACGCCCAGGCAATCGGCATTTGGTGCAACTGCTTCTTTTTTAGGAGCTGGTAGCGTATATGGAATAAGCGCTAGAGGCCAATTTGGCTTGAATTCTGAGCGCTTTTCCAACCCACCCGTGCCGCCGCAGAAGCAGCCGCTCGCCCACGGCATCGCGGCCGGCAAGAGCGTGTTCCATACCAAGTTCGGTGAAGGCAAGGTGCTGGCGGTCGAAGGCACGGGCGATGACGCGCGCGCGCAAGTGCGCTTTGGCCGCCATGGGACCAAGTGGCTGGCGCTGGCGGTTGCGAAGCTGACCTTGGTCGATTGAGTCGGCCCTGCATGCAAAATCCCCTTTCTCGAAGCGCGAGCCAGGCTTGGCTGCTTCGGTGGCCGCGGCGCCGCTGCCTGCGCCGCCCTGCCCAGGCCTGGCGCGCGCTGGATTCATCTGCTGCTATTTCATGAATGCTCCCGCCACCGTGACCATCTCCGTCGATCAGTTGTGCGTCGGCCTCTACGTGCACCTGGACATGAACTGGCTGGACCACGCCTTTGCCCGCAACAGTTTTCTCCTGAAGAACGCCGCGCAGATCGACGCGATCAAACGCATGGGGCTGGAGAAAATCCGCGTGGAGCCGGCGCGCTCTTCGAGCCGCCCCTTGCGCATGCCCGCCCCGGCGCCCGTGCCCGATCCGGTGGAAAAGGTGGTGCCCAGTGAAGAAGAAAACGCATTGATCAGCGAGAAGAAGGCGCGCATCGACCGAATCAAGGCCGAGCGTGCCGCGATTGCCCAGTGCGAGAAAAAGTTCGCCAAGGCAGGCACCGCACTCAAGAACATCGAGCGCAGCGTGTTTGCCAGGCCCCAGGAGGCCTTGGCCGAGGCGGATCAATTGGTGCAGGGCATGCTTGACGATCTGCTGGCAGACAAGAACATCGCCATCCACCTGATGAACGACAAGATCGCCGGCGAGGACGCGTACTACCACTCGCTCAACGTGGCGGTGCTGGCGATGATGCTGGCCAAGGAGCTGGGTCTGTCGGCCGAAGACATCAAGGCCACCGGCATCGGCTGCCTGTTTCACGACATCGGCAAGGTGGAAATCCCGGCGCGCATCGTGCATGCCACCCTTCCGCTCAAGCGGGCGGAAAAGAATTTGCTGCAGCTGCACTGCCAGTATGGGCTGAGGATCGTGAGCAAGCTGGGCCTGCCGAAAGCGTCGCTGGACATCATCGGCCAGCACCACGAGGCCATGGATGGCAGTGGCTATCCGGCGCAGCTGCGCGGTGAACAAATTGCCCTTGCAGCGCGGATTGCCGGCCTCATCAACGCCTATGACAACCACTGCAACCGAACGAATCCCGCCGATTCGCTCACGCCGTTCGAGGCCTTGTCGACCATGTTCAAGCAGCAACGGCATTTGTTCGACCTGGCGCCGCTGACCATGTTCATCCGCCTCATGGGCGTCTATCCGCCGGGCACCCTGGTCAAGCTGTCCGACGACACGGTGGGCATGGTCATTTCCATCAACTCGGGCAAGTCGCTGCGGCCCAACGTGCTGATCTACGACCCCGGCGTGCCCAAGAACGAGGCCATCATCCTGGACCTGAGCCAGGAACCTGACATCGAGATCAGCGCCAGCTTGAAACCCGGCCAGCTCAGCCCCCAGGCCTACGACTACCTGAGCCCGCGCAAGCGCATGACGTATTTTCTGGACGCGCCCACGACGGCGCCAAAACCCGCCTGACGCCCCGCGCGTGAGCCGCGCAAAGGCTCAATCGGCCGCCGGCGGCGCAGGCTCGGACGCGGTGAGGGCCTGCTCCGCAGCGGGCTCCGGCCGCTCGGGCGGCTCAAAGCAGTCGCGAAAAGTAAAGACAATGGAGCTGAACAGCATGGCGGCCAGCATCATGGCCAGCGCGACCATGGCGCCGCCCATCACGGCGGGGCCGCTGCCAAGGCCCATGAGCGCCAGCACCGCAGTGATCAGGCTCATTGCCACGCCGCCCAGGGCAAACACCGCCAGCCAGCCCAGCCCGTACACCGTGAATGCGCCCAGGTTGCGCACGCAGGCGATGAAGCTGAAGAACAGGCTTTTTACCGGCGGCACGCCATGCCAGTGCACCAAGCCCGGCGCGTGCCAGAACAAGAGCGACAGCGGCAGGTACAGCACCATGGCCACCCACATGGCGAGCTGGAAGTCGCCGCTTTGGGCCACTTCCTGCGTCAGCGGCTCGCCGCCGAGGTAGACCTCTGCGAACTGCCCGCCATCGAACAGGGCCGAAATCGCAATGATCAGCAAAAAGCCGGCGGCGTAGAGCAGGCCCAGCACGGCCATGTCGCGCAGGCGCTGTCGGCCCGTGCGAAATGCCACCAGCAGCAAGGCGGGCGTGGGAAAGCGCCCCTGGCCCGCCTCGGCCGCAGCGACCATCATGGCCAGCGTGGCCGAGGGCAGCAGCATCAGCGCCAGCGCCGGGCCGATGAGCGGAAACAGGGTGGCGATCGACATCGCCGCCATGGTCATGAAGAACAGGGCGGACAAGGCCATCGGCTGGCGCCAGAAGACGCGAATGCCGCCTTTGACCCAGGCGATGCCCGTGCGGGCGGGGACGATGTGCAGTTTCATTCAGACAGACAGGTGGAGTCGCACGAGGCGGGCACAAGAGGGTGGGCGACGCGCTGGCGCAATACGCGCTCGAAATGCTGGGGGTCGTGCGGAGTGAGCACCTCGGCTTCGCGCGGCAGATGCCAGTCCCACAGGCGCGAGATCCAGAAGCGCAGCGCTCCGGCGCGCGCCATCGCGGGCAGCAGGCTGCGCTCGGCAGCGCTGAGGGGCCGCACGGCCTCATACGCCTGCAGGAGCGCGCTGGCGCGCCGGGCGTCGTGCGCGCCGGTGGGCAGGTGGACGCACCAGTCGTTCATGCACACCGCCAGGTCGAACAACCAGGTGTCGACGCCGGCAAAGTAGAAGTCGAAAAAGCCGGTGAGCTGCTCGCCCTCGAACATGACGTTGTCGCGGAACAGGTCGGCATGGACCGGCCCGCGCGGCAGCGCGGCGTAGGTGGGGCTTTGGGCCACGTGGTTCTGGTAGGCCAGTTCGCTGCGCAGCAGCGCCGCCTGGGCGGGGCCGAGTTCTGGCAGCACCGATGGCGCGGTCTCGTTCCACCAGGCCAGGCCGCGCAGATTCGGCTGCTGGCGCTCGAAGCTGCGCCCCGCCAGATGCATGCGCGCCAGCATGTCGCCCACGGCGGCGCAGTGCACGGGCTGCGGCGCGAGCTGGCTGTGGCCGGCGAGGCGGTTGACCAGGGCAGCGGGCTTGCTGCACACGCTGTGCAGGATTTCACCCTGCGCATCGGCCTGCGGGTCCGGAACCGGAATGCCGGCATGCGCCAGGTGCTTCATCAGATGCAGATAGAAAGGCAGTTGCTCGGCCGTGAGCCGCTCGAACAGCGTCAGCACGTACTCGCCCGCCGTGCAGGTGACGAAGTAGTTGGTGTTCTCGATGCCGCCGGCAATGCCGCGCAACGCCATCAGTTCGCCCAGACGGAGCTTGTGCAGCAGCGCGCTGGCCGCTTCGGGGGAGACGGGGGTAAAGACAGCCATGGCTCAGGGCGGCACGCAAACTGGGGTTCAAAAAGACGGACGCGCAGCGGGCCTCGGGGTGGGCGCAGCGCGCGGGCAAAAGGGGCGCGGCCCGCTCAGAACTTGATCACGTTCCACACGCGCGGGCCGGTGGTCGATTCGGAGCCATTCTGCGGTCGATTGCGCACGCCGTCGGACGGCAGCACCTCGTAGGAGGGCATGCTGCCGGCAGCGGGCTGCACGGTGATGCTGCGCGTCTGGCCGCCTATGCGCAGTTCGTCGACTGCGCTGCCCTGGTCCTGCAGGTGGATGCGTTCCACGCGCTGCTCGATACGCTGCCTTGATTGCTCTGTATTCGATAGCTGATTTGGGTTATCCAGCGTGCGCTGGGTGCCATTTTGACTGGTATTTTGGGCAAGCGCGCAGCTGCTGGCGAAAGCCAGCAGCAACACACAGGCGATGGGGTGGGGAGGGGCGCGCATCGCGCAATTCTAGGCGGCTGCGCCGGGCGCACCGTGGGCGCGCCGCTTGTCCCGCTCAGCGCCCCGCCGCCTCGTCGTCCACCGCCTGCTGCACCGCACGGTAGAAGGCCTCGCGCGCTTCGCTCGTCGCGCGGTGGCTGGCGCCGGCAGACCAGTTGGCGTTGGAGGCAATCACCAGCTTGCGCTGGGGGTCGATGAAGATGCCCTGGCCAAAGATGCCGCGCGCGGCGAAGGCGCCGCTGTCGTAGGTCCACCACTGGTAGCCGTAGCCACGTCCCTCCTGCCCGATGGGCGCCTGCTTGCGGGTCGCTTCGGCCAGCCAGCCGCCCGGCACGATGCTCTGGCCGTTCACTTGGGCGCCATCGAGGATGAACTGGCCAAAGTGGGCAAAGTCGCGCGTCGCGGCCTGAATGCAGCAGCCGCTGATCTCGTTGCCGGTCTTGGACAGCAGCCAGGTGGCTTGCTGCTCCATGCCCGCAGGGTTCCAGACCTTTTCATACAGATAGTCGGCCAGCGGTTTTTTCGTCGCCTGCTGCACCAGGATGCCCACCAGATTCGTCTCGCCCGTGCTGTAGTGCCAGCGCGTGCCGGCCGGCGCCTCGCGCGGCAGCTTGCGCATGTAGCTCACCAGCGCGTCCACGCCGGCTTCGGGTTGGTGGTTGTTGAACTGGGCGACGTCGGATTGGGGGTCGCCGTAGTCCTCGTTCCAGCGCACGCCCGACGTCATGGTCAGCAGCTGGCGCACGCTCACGTCGTCATAGGCCGAGCCTTTCATGTCCGGGATGTAGTCGCTGACCTTGTCGTCCATGCTTTTGATGAAGCCGTCGCGCAGCGCCGCGCCCACCAGCGTGGAGGTGAAGGATTTGGCAACGGAAAAACTCGTCCAGCGGCCGTCCTTGTCGAAATCGAGGCCATAGCGTTCCACGCGAATCTTGCCGTCCTGCAGGATGACCACGGCGGCGCTGCGCTGGCTGGCCATGTAGGCGTCCAGGTCGATGGGAAGCTTGAGCGGCTCGCCCTGCGGCAGGGGCTTGGGCGCGCTGCTGGCGGGGATGTCGTGCCACTTGGCCAGCAGTGAAATCCGGTCGAGTGCGCGAAAGGCGGCGTCGCGCTGCGGCACGCTCCAGAACAGCAGGTCGCGGTTGGTGGGGGCGGTTTTCAGCAGGGCGCGCGTCTCCTTGTCCAGGCTGAACCAGCCGGCTGTGCCGGCAAGAACAAGGGCGGCGAGCGTCCCCAGGGCGATTTTCTTGATCTTCAATGCAGTACTCCCCAATAGGTCATGGCAAACGAAATGGCGACCGGCGACATTCAACACGAAGCGCCGCCCGCACGCCAGGGGAAAAGCCCCTTGATGGCGGCCGCCCGCATCGGCTTCCTGTGCACAATCCGGCGCATGAGCGAGAACAAAACCCTTTTGCTGGTCGACGGCTCCAGCTACCTCTACCGCGCCTACCACGCCATGCCCGACCTGCGTGCCGTGCCCGGCGACCCGGCCAGCCCGGCCACCGGCGCGATTCGGGGAATGATCAACATGCTGCAGGTGCTGCGGCGCGAGGTGCCGGCCGACTATGCCGTCTGCGTGTTCGATGCGCCGGGCCCGACCTTCCGCGACGCGCTGTATCCCGAATACAAGCAGCACCGCAGCCCCATGCCCGACGACCTGCGCGCGCAGATACCGCCCATCCACGAGGTGGTGGCGCTGCTGGGCTGGAAAGTGCTGGTGGTGCCCCATGTGGAGGCCGACGACGTCATCGGCACGCTGGCCGTGACTGCCGCGCGCCAGGGTATCGATGTGGTCATCAGCAGCGGCGACAAGGATCTGGCGCAGCTTGTGACCGAGCGCATCGTCATCATCGACACCATGAGCGGCAAGCGCCGCGACCTGGCGGGTGTCGAGGCCGAGTTCGGCGTGCCCGCGCGGCTCATGGTCGATTTCCAGACCCTCGTCGGCGACCCGGTGGACAACGTTCCCGGCGTGGAGAAGGTCGGCCCCAAGACCGCGGCCAAGTGGCTGCAGGAGCATGGCTCGATCGAAGGCGTGATCGCCAACGCCAACCAGGTCAAGGGCGTGGCGGGCGAGAACCTGCGCAAGGCGCTGCCCTGGCTGCCCAGGGCGCGCGAGATCCTGACCATCAAGACCGATTGCGACCTGGCAGAGTGGGTGGCGGGCCTGCCCGCGCTCGACGCGGTGCGCATCGGCTGCGCAAACGAGAAAGCGCTGCAGGCGTTCTACGACCGCTTCGGCTTCAAAGGCCTGGCGCGTGCGCTCGCCGCCTCCACCACGAAGCCCAAGCCGGCGTTCGTGCCGTCGGACGATTTGTTTGCCGACCTGCCGCCTGACGCCGCGCCCGCGGCAGGCGACGCGCCGGTGCACTACGACACCGTGCTCGATTGGGACAGCTTCGAGCGCTGGCTGGGCAAGATCCGGGCGGCCGAGCTCACCGCCATCGACACCGAAACCACCTCGCTCGACGACATGCGCGCCGAACTCGTGGGCATCTCGCTTTCCACCGAACCGCTCGCCGGTGCCTACATCCCGCTGGCGCACGCCGGGCCGGGTGCACCCCCGCAGTTGCCCATGGCCGAGGTGCTGGCGCGCCTCAAGCCCTGGCTGGAGGACGCCCAGGCGCGCAAGCTCGGCCAGCACATCAAGTACGACCGGCACGTGTTTGCCAACCACGGCATCGAAGTGCGGGGCTACGTGCACGACACCATGCTGCAAAGCTACGTGCTCGAAGTGCACAAACCGCACGGCCTGCAGAGCCTGGCCGAGCGCCATCTGGGGCGCACCGGCGCCAGCTACGAATCGCTCTGCGGCAAGGGCGCGCACCAGATTGCCTTTGCCCAGGTCGATGTCGCCAAGGCCGCGCACTACGCCTGCGAGGACGCCGAGCAGACCATGGCGGTGCACCAGGCGCTGTGGCCGCTGCTGGAGGCGAGCGAGAAGTTGCGCGCCATCTACGCGCTGGAAATCGAGAGCAGCGAGGCGCTCTACCGCATCGAGCGCAATGGCGTGCTGATCGACGCCGCCACGCTGGCGGCGCAAAGCCACGAGCTGGGCCAGCGCATCCTGCAGCTGGAAACCGAGGCGTATGCGATTGCCGGCCAGCCCTTCAACCTGGGCAGCCCCAAGCAGCTTGGCGAAATCTTCTTCGACAAGCTGGGCATGCCGGTGGTGAAGAAGACCGCCACCGGCGCGCGCAGCACCGACGAGGAAGTGCTGGAAAAGCTGGCCGAGAACTACCCTCTGCCCGCCAAGCTGCTGGAGCACCGCAGCCTGTCCAAGCTCAAGGGCACCTACACCGACAAGCTGGCGCAATTGGCGCACCCGCGCACCGGCCGCGTGCATACCCACTACGCGCAGGCCGTGGCGGTCACCGGGCGGCTGTCGAGCAACGACCCCAACCTGCAGAACATCCCCATTCGCACCGCAGAAGGCCGCCGCGTGCGCGAGGCCTTCGTCGCGCCGCCGGGCTGCGTGATTGCCAGCTGCGACTACAGCCAGATCGAGCTGCGCATCATGGCGCATCTCTCGGGCGACCAGGCGCTGCTGCACGCCTTCCAGCACGGCCTGGACGTGCACCGCGCCACGGCGGCCGAGGTGTTCAACGTGGCCGTGGATCAGGTGTCCAGCGAGCAGCGCCGCTACGCCAAGGTCATCAACTTCGGCCTGATCTACGGCATGAGCAAGTTCGGCCTGGCCAAGAACCTGGGCATCACCAACGACGCAGCCGGCGCCTACATCGACCGCTACTTTCAGCGCTACCCCGGCGTCAAGCGCTACATGGACGACACCCGCGCCCAGGCCAAGTCGCTGGGCTACGTGGAAACCGTGTTCGGCCGGCGCCTGTACCTGCCCGAGATCAACAGCCCCAACGGCCCGCGCCGCGCCGGTGCCGAGCGCGCCGCCATCAACGCGCCCATGCAGGGCACGGCGGCCGACCTGATCAAGATGGCCATGGTCAAGGTGCAGCAGGTGCTGGACGCGCACAAGCCCGACATCCTGATGGTGCTGCAGGTGCACGACGAACTGGTGTTCGAGCTGCCGCAAGCCGAGGTGGAGTGGGTGAAGCGGGAAATCCCGAAACTGATGGCCGGCATTGCCGCGCTGAAGGTGCCGCTGCTTGCCGAAGTGGGCGTCGGGCCGAACTGGGAGAAAGCACACTAGGACTCCCCCTGCGGCGCGCCTGTGGCACACAGGCAGTGGCGCGAGCGGCGCAGGTATCGGGGTCAGATCACGATTTCGCAAAGCGAAACTCGTGCTCTGACCCCGATGCCGGACTATCGAGCGCCGCGATGGCGGGCCGCAGAACAGTCGAGCTGTTCGCCAGCAGCCATTGCCTGCCTGAACCCAGGTAGAAATTTTAGTGTTTTAGGCCTCTAGCGCTTATCCCGTAAGCGCTTCCAGCTATCAAGATTGAAACGTGAATCCGTCCCTGCCCACCCTGCGCCCCGCCTCCTGGACCCCCGCCATGCGCATGGGCCTGTCCATCGCCGTCGCCACCGGCCTCTACGGCATCTCCTTCGGCGCGCTCGCCGTGGCGGCCGGCCTCACCGTCGGGCAGACCATGGCGCTCAGCCTGCTGATGTTCACGGGCGGCTCGCAGTTCGCCTTCATTGGCGTGATCGCAGGTGGCGGTGTCCCGTCTGCCGCGCTCGGCGCCGCAGCACTGCTGGGCGTGCGCAACGCCGTCTACGCCATGCAGATGAACCACATGCTCCAACCCCGTGGCTGGCGCATATGGCTCGCCGCCCAGGTCACCATCGACGAATCCACCGCCACTGCCGCTGGCCAAACCGCGCTTGATGAGCAGCGCCGCGGCTTCTGGACGGCGGGCTTGGGCATTTTCGTGCTCTGGAACCTGTTCACCTTCGTCGGCGCCTGGCTGGGCGACGCCCTGGGCGACCCGCGCCGCTGGGGGCTGGATGGCGCGGCCGTCGCGGCCTTCCTCGGCCTGCTCTGGCCCCGCCTGCGCCAGCGCGAGCCTGTAGCGCTGGCGGTGCTGAGCGGCGTGGTCACCGCGCTCGCCTTGCCCATGCTGCCGCCCGGTCTGCCCATCCTTGTCGCCGCTGCGGTCGGCGCCGCCTGGGGTTGGTGGGTGCCCGAGCGCGCTGCGGCTGCGCCTGTCGGGTCTGACGCGGCAGAAGCGGCAGAAGCGGCAGAGGGGACAGCACCATGACGCTCTGGCTTGCCATCCTGGGCGGCGCCGCTGTCACCTACCTCACCAAGCTCTCGGGTTACGCCGTGCCTGCCCGCTGGCTCGCCAACCCCCGCATGACGCGCGTGGCCGGGGCCATCACCGTCGCGCTGCTGTCGGCCTTGACTGTGATGAACACCTTCGCAGCGGGCGCTGGGCTGGCGCTGGATGCGCGGCTGGCGGCCTTGGTGGTGGCGGCGCTGGCGCTGTGGGCAAGGTGGCCGTTTTTGCTGGTGGTGGTGCTCGGGGCCGTGGCGGCGGGGGTGGTGCGGTGGTGGGTGTGAGGGAGCGCTTGCAGGGATCCTGGTTTCACCGCGGGCGCCTTTTGGCCAGTCCCTCCAGGCCATCGCTGCGCTGGGCCCCGGCCTCGGCAGCGGTGCGCATTCGGCGGAGCGCAGGCATTGGGGCGCAGTGCAACTGTCGGGTCGCGATGCGGCGCAGCGAAGCCCGTGCTCAAAACCCAATCCCGGAAAAAGGGCGCAACGCGGGGGTTTGCCCATTTAATGATTTGATTGCTGCAGTGGATTACCGTCCAGATGGCGAGCGGCTACGATCGACCATTTGAAGCAATCTCCGCTTTTCTGCAGAAACGTCATTCGAACTGCCGACACTCTCTGAATATTGTCGGACAACCTCTGTGCATTTCAAATATTCAAGCGTTTTTTGCGCAGCGTACGCCGGGGCGGTGGATTAAGCACCACCGCTCCGGCGCACAAATTAATACTTGCATCCGCACCACAGCATCTGCTGGACGGCGCTTGAGCAAGTGCGCAGAGCCGGGTTCTACATCTTGGCATCGGCCAGAAAATGCACCCTTCCGTGATTACCAATTGCCTTTTTTCTTGCGTTCCTGGTATTTTTCTTTGGCTTTTTCGTCCTTATTGCTCTTCTTGTACTCGTCAGCAGCCTCTTTTGCGCTGCGCATTCTCTCCTTGTGTTCACGGTCTGCTTTTCTCAACGTGCCAACATTTTTGCTCTCCTTGTCGGCCTTAGCCTCGCTTCGCTCTCTGACACCGGGTGCTTGCGCATTTACGGCGCTCGAAAATACGCTCATGACCAGAGTGGCCAGGATCAACGACAAGCGGACAGAATTCAACTTACTCATAGTGCAACTCCTTCTTTCGAAAAAATCGTGAGATTGATGTCATGGCAAAACAAGGCAGCCTGGTCAGGGTTGCTCCATCTAGACTTCAGCTGACCTTTACGAATGATAGGCGAAATGAAGATGTCAGAACAGGTATCGGAACACAATAGAAGGGAACCTCTAAAAATCGCTGGTTCTGCATTGACATGCTCAGCTGTTTTGCAATTTCCGTTAATGCTAATTTCTGATGCAAACGAGTCTTATTTTAGCGCGTTTTCGTCCTTCTTCTCCGTCTGAGACATTTGCGCTTTGCAGATGCACCGCAGTTTTCGATGGCTCTTCCTGGTAGAACGCATCCGACTCGTAGCGTAGGCCATTCTGGCCGGCGCCGCCTTCACCTACCTCACCAAGCTCTCGGGTTACGCCGTGCCTGCCCGCTGGCTCGCCAACCCCCGCATGACGCGCGTGGCCGGGGCCATCACCGTGGCGCTGCTGTCGGCCTTGACCGTGATGAACACCTTCGCAGCTGGCGCTGAGCAGGCGCTGAATGCGCGGCTGGCGGCCTTGGTGGTGGGTGTGAGCGCGGGCAGTTCAAGCACCGCGTTGACGGCGTAAAGTGCTGATTCGCGCGGTGAAGCATCGAATGCTCCCGGCATGATTTCTCCAGGCTGGGCCAGTCACCATGATTTCATCAACGAGGCATGACACCAATCCCTCGTTCCCTATCGGTTTTAAACCGCTCAAGGGAACGCCCAAAGACTGCGAAGAATGTGGCAGGGGCGCGCGCCTCGACTTCGGCTTCGAATACGCTTTTCAACCCATCGTAGATCTCGACAAGCGCAGCATCTACGCGCACGAAGCCTTGGTGCGCGGGCCGCGGGGCGAGAGTGCCGACAGTGTTCTGGCGCAGGTCCATGACGACAACCGCTACCGGTTTGACCAGGCGTGCCGCGTCAAGGCCATCAAAGGTGCCAGCGCCCTGGGAATGACTGAGTTGCTGTCGATCAATTTTTTGCCCAACGCCATCTACAGGCCCGAGCTGTGCATTCGCACGACCCTGGAGGCCGCGCGGGTGCACGGGTTTGCGCTCGAGCGCATCATTTTCGAGGTGACCGAAGGCGAGCGGGTGGAAGATGGCCCCTGGTTCGCCGAGATCCTGCGCGAATACCAGCGCTGTGGCTTCAAAACGGCCATCGATGATTTCGGGGCCGGCTACGCGGGCCTGGCTTTGCTCGCCGATTTTCAGCCTGACCTGATCAAGCTCGACATGGGCCTGGTGCGCCATATCGATCGCGACCGTGCGCGGCGGGTCATCGTCGGCAGCCTGGTGCGCATGTTCCGCGACATGGGCATAGAGGTGATTGCCGAAGGGGTTGAGACTGAGGCTGAGCGCGATGTGCTGCGCGACGCGGGCATCCATCTGATGCAGGGCCACCTTTTTGCCCGGCCCGCTTTTCAAGCGCTCGCTCCCGTGGGGTTCGGCGTGCCCCCTGGCGCGCAGTCCTGAGGCGCCGGTCTGCACAGGCGCTGCCAGCGGAGGATGGTGGCCCCTGCCACACACGAAACGAGCAGCGTCGCTACACTGATTTTTGTGGCGCACCTGCGGGTCGCGCCTGTCTGATTTCTTCGAGGAGCTTGTTGCATGCCTGATTCCACCCCCTACACCCCGCCCGCCGTCTGGCAGTGGAACAAGGAAAACGGCGGCAAGTTCGCCAGCATCAACCGGCCGATTTCCGGCGCAACGCACGACAAAGAGCTGCCGGTCGGCAAGCACCCGCTGCAGCTCTATTCGCTGGCGACACCCAATGGCGTCAAAGTCACGGTGATGCTGGAGGAACTGCTGGCGCTGGGCCACAGCGGGCCTGAATATGACGCCTGGCTCATCAATATCCAGGAGGGCGCGCAATTCGGCAGCGGCTTTGTGGCGGTGAACCCCAACTCCAAGATTCCGGCGCTGCTGGACCGCAGCGACGCAGCCCACCCCGTGCGCGTGTTCGAGTCTGGCGCCATCCTGCTGTACCTGGCGGAGAAATTTGGCGCCTTTGTTCCTGCCAGTGGTGCGGCGCGCGCCGAGTGCCTGTCGTGGCTGTTCTGGCAGATGGGCAGCGGGCCGTTTTTGGGCGGCGGCTTCGGGCATTTTTATGCCTACGCGCCAGAGAAGTTTGAATACCCTATTGATCGCTTTGCCATGGAGGTCAAGCGCCAGATGGATGTGCTGAACAAGCGCCTGGCAGAGCACGAGTTCATCGCCGGGAGCGACTACACCATTGCCGACATGGCGATCTGGCCCTGGTATGGGGCGCTGGCCCGGGGCCAGTTGTACGAGGCGGGCGAGTTTTTGCAGGTGCACGAATACACCCATGTGGTGCGCTGGGCCGAAAAGATCGCCCAACGCCCGGCGGTGCAGCGCGGGCGCAAGGTGAACCGTGTGTTTGGCGACCCCGCCAGCCAGCTGCACGAGCGACACGATGCCAGCGACTTTGATACCAAGACCCAAGACAAGTTGGCCTCATCCACTTAAGGACACCCCCACATGATTACCTTGTACGACTGCGCCTCGGCGCCCAGCCCGCGCCGGGCGCGCATCTTCCTCGCTGAAAAGGGCGTGCCACACGACACCATTGCAGTCGACCTGCGCACCGGCGAGCAGCTGGGCGAGGCCTACCGCCAGATCAACCCGCAGTGCACCGTGCCCGCGCTGCGTACCGACGAAGGCCTGCTGCTGGCCGACAACGCGGGCATTGCCGCCTACCTGGAGGCGCGCTACCCCGAACCGCCCCTGCTGGGCACCACGCCCGAGGAGAAGGCCGAGATTGCCAGCTGGAACTGGCGCATGGAGTTCGAGGGCCTGCTGGCCATTGCCGAGGCGCTGCGCAACAGCGCGCCTGCCATGGCCAACCGCGCGCTGCCAGGGGCGGTGAACTATCCGCAAATTCCCGCATTGGCCGAGCGAGGCCTGGCGCGGGTCGACCAGTTTTTCGACACGCTCAATGCGCGCCTTGCGGGCCGCGACTTCGTGGCAACCGAGCGCTTTTCGGTGGCCGACATCACTGCCGTGGTGGCGGTGGACTTCGCACGCATCGTCAAGCGCAAGCCGGGCGAGCAGCACCCGCACCTGCTGCGCTGGCGCGCGGCCATGGCGGAACGGCCGTCCATGGCTTTGTAGCAGGGTGCGGACATGCGCAAGACGCTGCTGATCGTCTACCACTCCCTGACGGGCGGTACGCAGCAAATGGCCGAGGCGGCGCGGGCCGGGGCCGCGACGGACGAAGCTTGCACAGTGCGGCTGTTGCACGCCGCAGAAGCGGGCCCGCAAGACGTGCTGGCAGCCGACGGCTATCTCTTTGCCACGCCCGAGAACCTGGCGGCCATCAGCGGGCAGCTCAAGGATTTTTTTGACCGCTGCTACTACCCGGTGCTGGACCGGGTGAACGGCCGCCCCTACGCCAGCCTGGTGTGTGCGGGCAGCGATGGCAGCAACGCGGCGCGGCAGATGGCGCGCATTGCCACCGGCTGGCGGCTCAAGGCGGTGGCCGAGCCGTTGATCGTGTGCACCCACGCCCAGACGCCCGAGGCCATCCTGGCGCCCAAGCACATTGGCGCCGACGATCTGGAGCGCTGCCGTGCGCTGGGCGAGGCCCTGGCGGCGGGGCTGTCGCTGGGCGTCTTCTGATTCTGTTTTGATAGCTGCTGGCGCTTGTTCTGTAAGCGTTGGAGGCCGATTTGACGGGTATTTTCTGTGGGGTATGCAGGCGCGGCTTTCAGCGCCAGGCGGTGGCGACCAATTGGCTGAAATGCACGCCGGGCCGTCCCAGCAGTTGTTCAAAGACGGCCGGGTTGCCCACGTTGTCGCTGCCCAGCATGGCCAGGGTTTCGCTGCACCAGGGCGAGGCGGGCACGGCGTCGCCCAGGCGGGCGCTGATATTTGTCAGCACCTGGGGCAGGCGCAGCACCATGGCAGGGCGGTGACCGAGCTGCTGGCGCAGGCTGGCGATGAAGGCGCCCATGGTGAGCGCCTCGGGTCCGGTGCATTCGATGATGCCCGTCTGCTCCAGTGCCGCTAGGAGTGCGACCACGGCTGCGGCAAGGTCGTGCACGCAGACGGGTTGTACCCGCGCATCGAGCACCGGGCCGGGGAACAGTGCCACGGGCAGGCGTGCCAGGTTCATGAACAGCGCGCTGCTGTCGCCGCCTTTGCCATACACCACGCTGGGCCGCAGGATGGCGGGGTGCAGTGCGCCCTGCGCGGCCAATGCCTGCAGGTGTGTCTCGGCGGCCCGTTTGGTTTGCGCGTAGCGGGTGTCGCTGCCGTCAATGCCCAGTGCCGAAATCTGCACCACGCGCCGCACCCCGGCCTGGGCGCAGGCGTCAAACAGGGCGATGGGCGTATCGCGGTGCACGGCGTCGATGGGTCTTGCGCGGGTGTCGCGCAGCACACCCACGGCGTTGACCACGGCGTCGATGCCCTGAAGCCGGGGCAACCAGGCGGCGGCCAAGGTATCTTTTGAAAAATCCATGCGCACCTGCCCGGGCTGCAGCGCGCTCTGGCGGGGCGAAACGCCGCCGTGCACCGTATGGCCAGCCGCTTGCAGTGCGAGCTGCAGCGTGTGGCCTATGAAGCCGGTCGAGCCGGTGAGGAGAATGCGCATAGGACGTCCAAAAAAAGCGTTGGTGCGAACGATAAGGCGTTTGCGCTGCACGCGGGGATGGGGGCGGAGCGGTTCCTGGGCAGCGCGCGGTCATGCGCGCTGGCGCAGCACAAAGCGGCGGCAGGCCCTAGACTTGTTCAGCATAGCTGCCATGGGATATGAGAGACCCGCTGACGAATCGATGACGTCCGCCGCGCCGTCTCGATTAGGACGCATGCGAACCTGCAGCCTTTGCAGCGCAACCCGTGTCGATGTCTAGCCGGGCGTGCTTTTTGTTGGCATGCGTGAATTGGCCGTCGGACGGCGGCTGGCATGCTCCCGTCCATCGATACCCGGATAAACAGTCGGGAGGTAAGAGTGGCACAGGCAGAACGATTGCAAAAAATACACCGGTGGCTTGCCGCCGGGCGATGTGTGCCACGCGAACGCATGCTGAATGAGCTCGAAGTCTCTTACTCCACGCTCAAGCGCGACATCGCGTTTTTGCGCGATCGTTTCCACATTCCCATTGTCTGGGTGGCGCAGTTGCGGGGCTGGCAGATCGACAAGCAGTGTTCCGGCTCGCAGCATGAAGTACCGGGATTGTGGCTGAGCTCCGAGGAAATCCATGCGCTGCTGACGATGCAGCACCTGCTGAGCGCGCTCGATGCGGGTCGCTTGTTGCAGCCGCACGTCAGCGCGCTGCAGCGTTGTCTGCGGCAAGTGCTTGAAAGCGGAGCGGCGCTCGACGCCCACGTGGAGCGCCGCATTCGCATCCTGCCAATGAGCGCCCGGCGCATCGATCTGCCGCAGTTCCAGGTGGTGGGCTCGGCGTTGGCTCATTGCAGGCGACTTCGCATTCGCTACCACGCGCGCAGCGACGACCAGGTCAGCGAGCGCGAGGTGTCGCCGCAAAGACTGGTGCACTACCGGGACAACTGGTATTTGGACGCCTGGTGCCACTGGCGCGAAGGGTTGCGCAGTTTCAGCATCGATGCGATCAAGGACGCGCGACTGCTGGAGCAGCCAGCGATCGAACTTGCGGAAACGGAACTCGATGCCGAACTCGGCGCTGGCTATGGAATTTTCAGCGGCAAGGCTGTGCAAACGGCGCAGTTGCGGTTTGCCCGGCGCAGTGCCCGCTGGGTGGCGGCCGAGCGCTGGCACCCGAATCAGATTGGGCGTTGGGACCATCAAGGCAGATGGTTGCTGAGCGTGCCTTTCGCTGACCCGCGCGAGCTGGTCCGCGACATCCTGCGGCACGTACCGGATGTCGAGGTCCTGGCGCCGGACGAACTCCGAGACGAGGTTTTGCGCCGTCTTGCCGACGGGGTGCGTGGGATGACTGGATGAATGAGCAGGGAATTGTCAGGCTCGAGGCTCATCGGGTGAACCCGAGAGGGCCCATAGTCCGGGCAAAGGGAAGCGATTCCCGCGCAATCCGATATTTCAGCTTGTACAGAGAGCGCAATGACGAAACACCGACAAGAGGCGGCTTTCGCCGAATTTTTTGGTTTTGCTAGAGGCTACCAAACCGCTCATTCAGACTGTGCGGCTACTCGCTCAATGCAGACAAGCCCGCGATCGAGGCTTGAGAGAGGATGCGGCCGTATCGTGAAATCCATCACACCACACGAGGAGAAATGACATGCTGGACTACGATCAATTGAGGGAACTCGTCGAGGGCGACGCCGTCGCCATTCGCGGAACCGCAACGCTCGAGCCTGCGGGCGGGCCAGGGGACAAGGTCTTCCCACCGACGCACGCGGTCGACGACAAGAATAAGAAACCTGGCGCCAAATACGCCTTTGAGACGCGCCGAATCGGCGGGCAGGACGTGCCCTGCGTGCTCATCGACTCTGTGCAGAGCCAGGCAAATCGGATGGAAGAGGCACTGCAAGTCATGTGGGATGAAAAGAAGATTGCGCTGCCCGTGGTGACCGTGGACTTCTCGAAACATCCTAGCGAAGAGGAGAACGGCGCGAAGAAAGATCTTGCTCCTGATGTAGGCCGCGTCACGTCGCTCACTGCGCCTCACCGAATTGCAGACGCGCTGCTTCGAGACAGCTTGTTCAACGGTCAGTTGTTCCGTCTCTCGGATATCGGTAGATCATTCACGGACGCGAGCGCCAAGAACGCGACTGCGCTGTTCAATGTTTGTCCGACGGGCTTGGTGTTCGGGCTTTGGGACAGCACGGGACCGAAAGGCGGCCTCGGCGCCAAGTTTCAGCGCGCTCTCGTCTCGGAGATTGTGGGCATTAACGCCACCCCAGGAAGCAAGACCGCAAGCCGAATCGACCCGTTGAACATTCTCAAAAAATCGGCCGAGATCTATGTCGCGCAGGACGACAGAGAGGGCTGGACAACCGAAGAAAGCGCGGCAAAGAAAGAGGGCGAAAAACCCGTCAAGTTCGGCAAAGAGGGCAAGCCCTCCGAAGTCAACCATGGCAACGTCACACCGAGTATCGATTCGCTTGCTGGCGGAGTCACGATCGACGAAGCGAAGCACACAGTCGTACTCTCGCTCGCGTCACTGCGACGCCTCGGGTTCCCGCGCGGGGCTGCCGAGGCTCGTACAGTGCTCGCTGCGCTTGGGCTGCTGGCCATCCTCGCATCGGAGAGTCGCGGCCACGACCTACGCTCGCGATGCTTGCTGGTTCCTAAGGAGGGTTCTGCACTGAAGATGGAAGCGATCGGGCGAGACGGCAGCAAGACCGGCTTCGTGCTGGACCTCGCCGGGGCGATTGAGCTGTACCGGGACGCCGTCGCAGCCCTGCCCGATGGCATGAAGTTCGAGAAAGACCCCGGCGTGGCACTCGCGGAGCTCGTGCCTTCGGCAAAGCTCGCCGATCTCGTGAAGAAGAGTCGCGAGCTGGCGGCGGCAGAATCTTTTGCAGCGGAGGGCTGATGCTTGCCATCGAGGTCGAACTGCTGACCGGTTGCTACGCCGCGACCGCGCACAACGATAGGAGGCGCGCCGAGTGGCCGCCGCATCCCGCGCGCCTGTTCTCGGCTTTGGTCGCGGTCCTGCATGATCGAGAGGCTGTCGATCAGGCCGAACGCGATGCGCTCCTTTGGCTCGAACAGCAGGGTGCTCCGTCGCTGCGCGTCGATCCAGAGGAGAAGGTCGGAAGGCGTCAGGTGCATGACGTTTACGTTCCGGTTAACGACATCACATTTGGCGATGATGATGCGATTCGCAATTCCGAGATGAAGTTGGCAGCCGCCAAGTCGTCAGCTGATCGCATAAAGGCCCAGGCAGCGGTCGACATGGCAGTGAAAAATGCCTTCGCGCTCTCCAAATGCTCAGGCAAAGCGCTCAAGATCGCTGCCGCGCTCCTCCCTGAGCGGCGCATACGCCAAGTGCGCACCTTCCCAGTTGTGCTTCCCGAGACACCGGCCTTCGCGTTTCTCTGGCCGAATGCCGACCCTGCGCCTCATCGAGGAGCGCTCACGCGCCTTTGTGCCCGCGTAACTCGGCTAGGCCATTCATCGTCGCTGGTGCGTTGCGCAATGGTTGAGAGCGGACTGTCGCCGACGCTGCTACCTAATGAGAATGGTGACGTTGTCCTGCGCGTTTTCGGACCGGGCCAGCTGGACCGCCTCGTTGGAGCATTCGAGCATCATCGGGGCTGCCAGAGCCGTGTCCTGCCCGCTCGTCCGCAGCGGTACGGGCCGGCATTCGAGAGTATGGGGAGCACTCCCCATGTCGCTAGCGCGTTCTCGTCGAACGACTGGGTCATCTTCGAGAGGGTTGGCGGCTCCCGACCCGTCGCTTCGCGCGCGACCGACCTCGCCCGCGCGCTGCGTGGTGCTCTCATTGAGGTGCATGGCAATCAAAATTTGCCGACATCCCTCTCGGGCCACACCGAACACGGTCCAACGCATCAGCCGCACCTCGCGTTTGTTCCGCTGCCGCTCGTCGGGAACGAGCACGCGGACGGCGCGCTCATGGGCTGCGCACTGGTGCTGCCTCGAGAGCTTCCCAAAAACGATCGCGAAGTTCTGTTGCGACTCGTCGCAAAGTGGGAAAAAGAACGCGCGAACGAACGTGGCAACCTGACGCTCGCGGGCGGGTCGTTGCCGCCATTTCATGTGCGGCGAATCGAGGCCTCGGCGAAGGCCACCCTCGACCCCATGCGGTGGTCGCGCGCGTCGAGGCGTTTCATCACGGCCACCCCAATCGCCCTTGACAAGAACCCAGGCAACCTTCGCAGCAACACAGGCAGCACCGCCCGCAAGGCCGTGCTGGAAGCACAGGCAAACATCAGCAATGCATGCTATCGAGTCGTGGGTATCCGTCCTATTTCAGTTGAAGTCTCACTCGTTCCGCTGTTGCCAGGCGCACAGCACGTGCGTGCCTTTCCACCTTGGCCGGGGCGACCTGGTCGCACGCCCCGCGTGCGTGTACATGCCGACATCCAGTTCGCGGAACCTGTGAGTGGCCCGCTGCTGCTCGGCGCCGGCCGCTATTTTGGCTTGGGGTTGTGTCTTCCAGTGGAGGACCGATGACCCTCTTGCCCTCTGATTTCGGCACTTTCCACGCGGCTGCCCACGGCGGCCGACAGCCCTTCGCGTGGCAACAGCGTCTGCTAGAGAAAATTGTCGCTGACAAAGCATGGCCGCGCGTGCTTGACCTTCCGACCGGCGCGGGAAAGACCACCTGTATTGACGTCGCGCTGTTCGCTCTCGCGCTTGACGCGTACAACAACGACGAGGATCGATGGTGCCCGCGGCGCATTGCAATGGTCGTGGATCGACGCATCGTCGTTGATCAAGTCGCCGAGCGTGGTCGCAAGCTATTGCGCGCGCTGATGACAAGCTCCGATTCTGTAGTTGCCGAGGTCGCGAACCGATTGCGCTCCCTGGCACGAACCGGTGACGAGCCACTCGGCGTATTTGCGCTGCGCGGCGGCATGCCCAAGGACGACGCCTGGGCTCGTGCGCCCGATCAGGCGCTGGTGATCGCATCCACCGTCGATCAGATCGGATCGCGAATGTTGATGCAAGGCTACGGCGTAAGTCAGGGAATGAAGCCAGTCCACGCTGGCTTGCTCGCCAACGATACCCTGTTGCTCCTTGATGAGGTGCATCTGTCGGAGCCGTTCCGGCAGACGCTAGACCAGCTCGCGCACCTGCGCACAAAGTTCTCGCGCAGCGGCCTGAAATCGCGCTTCTCGCATACGTTTTTGTCGGCTACGCCTGCAGCTGGCGATGCGACCCGTTTCACACTGTCCGAGGACGAGAAGAGCGCAGAATCGCCGCTCGGCCCTCGCCTACATGCGAGCAAGCCCGCGCGTCTTGTGGAGGTGGACGACCGGACCACACTCGAGAAGGCCTGCGTGGATCAGGCGAAAGCGTTGCTCGAACGCCATCGAACTATTGCCGTGGTCGTCAACCGAATCGCGAGCGCGGGTGGGATCGCGCGGCACCTGTTGGGTTCGGACGCACGGGTCACCTTGCTCACTGGTCGCATGCGACCGCTTGATCGCGACGACGTGCTCCTCGAACTCCGCCCTGCAGTCGAGACGGGCCGCGAGCGACACGATGACAGCCCCAAGCGTGTCATCGTGGCTACGCAGTGCATAGAGGCTGGTGCAGACTTTGATTTCGATGCGCTGGTCACCGAGGCCGCGAGCCTCGACAGCTTGCGGCAGCGCTTCGGGCGCGTGGATCGCCTTGGCGCCTATGGGCGCGCCGAAGGGGTAGTAGTCCACGACAAGTCGGTCAAGGACGATCCGGTCTACGGTCTGGCCATTGCCGAGACTGTCAGATGGTTGAAGGCCACGATGCCCAAGCCGACGAAGAAGAGGCCTGAGCCGCAGATCGATTTCGGCATCGTCGCCTTAAAAGTTCCTGCAGGTGACAGTCTGACGAAGTTGCTAGCACCTAAGCCGAACGCCCCAACGCTGCTCCCGGCCTACCTCGATCTCTGGGCGCAGACCTCGCCAGCGCCGGCTCAGCTCCCGGATGTGAGCCTCTGGCTGCATGGGCCGTCTTCGGGCCCAGCTGACGTGCAGATTGTGTGGCGCGGCGACCTCACGGAAGATGTGCTCGAGCGTGGGGGTGTCGACGCTGCGACAGCGATCGTGGCAGCGGTAAGGCCGTCGACGCTTGAAGCCATGTCGCTACCGTTCGTGGCTGCGCGGGCTTGGCTCGCGAACCACACTGTGCGTGAGCTTGGGGACACAGAGGGCGCATCGACTGACGACATCGATGAGCGAGAAGCGGCCCGCCGCTCTGCGCCGAGCAGAAAAGCGCTCCGTTGGAAGGGCGACGAAAGTGAAATTGTCGACGCGACGGGCTTGAGGCCGGGTCATACGATCGTCGTTCCTGCGAGCTATGGCGGAATCAATAGCGGCTGCTTCGACCCCACTTCGGTCGACGCGGTGAGCGACCGCGCAGAGCAGGCAGGGTTGTTCGGGCGCGTGCACCCTGTGCTTCGGCTGCATCCCATCGTCATCGAGCAGCTCGGGCTGTCGCTGCCACTTGACGACGTGGACGAGGCCAGGGCGGCCCTAGCTCGGCTGTCCTCGAACAGCGATTGGCCGGCTTGGAAGCGCTTGTGGGCTGAGCGTCTCGCGAAGGGGAGAAGCTCGTTTGTCGTGCCAGGCGACCCTTCTTGGGTGGTGCTCGAGGCCAAGCGTGTGCTGATCGCCGAACTTCGGGACGTGCTTCTGGTCGAAAACACGCTCGAAAACGGTGTGGAGCTCACCACCGATGGAGACGACTCCTTTTGTGCGGGACGTGCGGTCTCGCTCTCCGTGCATAGCGCCGACGTAGAGACGTTCGCGCGCGAGTACGCCATCCGCTGCGGCCTCGGCAAATGGCTTGCCGAGCACGTTGCACTCGCAGGATGGCTCCACGACATCGGCAAGGCCGATCGGCGCTTTCAGCTCCTACTTCGAGGAGGCAGCGAGGTCGAGTACTTCAAGGACGAGTCACCCTGGGCCAAGTCGGCGATTCCATCGGGAGCGAAGGAACAGCGCCGTGTCGCGCGGCTTCGGAGCGGCTACCCCGGTGGTGGACATCTCCACGCGGTCCAATCGGTGGCGATGCTGCAGGGACACTCGGGCGCGCTGAGGGAACGCTTGGAGCAGGTCGATGCCGGGAAAGAACCGGATCTCGACCTCGTGCTACACCTTGTCGCCAGCCACCACGGGGAGTGTCGGCCCTTCGCGCCTGCGCTGATCGACGACTGCCCTGTCGACGTCTCGCTCGCCGGGCATCGGAGCAAGACGTTCGGCACGATCAACTTCGCTGCGACGACCTCGAACCACGGCTTGCACAAGCTAGATTCGCCGCTTGCTGACCGGTTTTGGGGTTTGACCGCGAAGTACGGCTGGCAGGAGTTGTGCTGGCTCGAGGCGATCCTTCGCCTTGCTGATCACCGCGCGAGTGAAGAAGAACAGGAAAGACAATGAGCCGGATCCGACTAGTGGGCCTTGACGGCACCAATCCGCTCGATTTTCTTGCGGCGCTGGGTCTTCTTCGTGTTGTCCCCGGCGCGAAGCTCGGTTTCTCCAACGACGGTTCATTCCAGGCCTTTGTTGAGGGACTTGACCACAGCGAAGCGAATCTGGCAGCCCTTATCGCGAACGACGCGCAAGCCTCGGCAGAGCCGAACGGCGTCTGGCGTTTCACATACGAGAAGGCGGCCACAAAGAAACAGGAGGCGAAACCGGTCGCGGACCTCAAGCCAGCACCAGGCGACTTCAAAACCTTCCTCGTGACCTCTGTGAACGCGTGGGTCGCCGGCAACGAAGAAATGGCCGCTTACGCGGCAGCCTACGCCACGGACGTCGCGGTCGATGGCAAAGGGAACATCAAGCCGACCGCATTCCACTTCACCGCAGCGCAGCAGACCTTTCTCGGCGCTGTGGACGGCATTCGCAGCACAGTCACCGAAGAGTGGATCAAACAATCGCTGTTCGAAGGACAAGGGGAAAGGCCTGGCTCGAACCTTCGTTGGGACCCCGGCGCGGATCGAAATTGGGCTTTGATGGCGACCAACCCCAGCGACGCGGGTACTCGCGTCGATGCTCCGATCGAGTGGCTGGCATTTCGTGGACTTCCCTTGCTCCCCAGCTTCCCGCGCGGAAAACGAATCATGACGACAGCCGTTGCCGGTCATGCCGATGACACAACTTTCACGTGGCCGCTCTGGATGGTTCCAGCTTCCTGCCATACGGTGCGCTCACTGCTTCAGGTGGATTGGAGGCAGCGAACGCAGGAGGGCAGGGCGCGCGGCGTTTTCGCTATCTGCACGTCCGCGATCCGGCGGTCCGATCAAGGTTTTGGTAATTTCGGCCCGTCGGCGATGACAAGTTGAGGCCCGCGGAAATGGCAGTGCAAACGCCCCATTCGGCTAGACCATTCGAGCATGTTTGGTTTGGGCCTGTTTGGGCCCGTGGTGCAGAGTTGTTGCGTCAAGGACGCCCAATACCTGGATACGTCGGAGGATCGACGTGACGACTGAACAAGCCCAACCAGCGCCGCGGATCGATGCGGGCTCCCTGACCCCAGCCCAAGCCCATCTCCCCCTCGACGCCCCACCTCTTCCGGCAGGAGCGCCTCTGCTTCCAGCGCGCATGCTCAATGAATACGTCTACTGCCCGCGTCTGGCATATCTAGAGTGGGTGCAGGGCGAGTGGGCCGATTCGGCCGACACCGTCGACGGGCGCCACGTGCACCGGCGTGTCGACAAGAGCGCAGGCAAGCCGCCGCCTACTGATGAGGCGCAAGAACCGCCGGAGCGAGTTCACGTGCACTCGCTGGAGCTTTCATCCGACGCCCTTGGCCTGATCGCACGGTTGGACCTTGCCGAGTTTGAAGGTCGGCGCGCGGTGCCGGTGGACTACAAGCGCGGCAAGCGCCCGCACGTGGCCCGGGGTGCGTACGATCCCGAACGCGTGCAGCTGTGCGCGCAAGGCTTGTTGCTGCGCGAGCACGGCTATGAGGCCAACGAGGGAGTGCTCTACTTCGCAGCCTCGCGTGAGCGCGTGCTCGTGGTGTTCGACGATGAGCTTGTCGATGCCACACGCGCTGCCGCCGCAGGCCTGCGCCTCATCGCCAGCGGCGGCCAGATGCCGCCACCACTGGAAAATAGCCCGAAATGCCCGCGCTGCTCGCTGGCGCCGATTTGCCTGCCCGATGAAGTCCACTATTTGCGCAACGCGCAGGCCCCACCGCGTCCGATGGCGGTTCAGGGCACGCCCGCCTTGCCCGTGTACGTTCAGGCGCGTGGCGCCAAGGTGGCCAAGAAGGGCGAGGTGCTGGAGATTTCCGTGGATGACGAAGTCACGGCCAAGGCCCGCCTCATCGATGTTTCGCAGCTCGTGCTGCAAGGCGGCGTTTATCTGACCGGTCCGGCCTTGCATGAGCTGATGGCACGGCAGATTCCCGTGACATGGCTGTCGCACGGCGGCTGGTTTCTGGGGCACACCATCGGCCTGGGCCACAAGAATGTCGAGTTGCGCTCGGCGCAATACCGCGCCAGCTTCGACGCCGGCCACTGCCTGCGCCTGGCGCGCGACATCGTCGCTGCGAAGATCCGCAATCAGCGCACGCTGCTGCGGCGCAATTGGAAGGGAAGTGCTGACACCCCAGATGCAATGCCGCAGGTTCTGCTGCAACAGTTCAAGCAGGACGTCGACGCCGCGGAGCGCGCCCGCAGCATCGAGCAATTGCTCGGCGTCGAAGGCAACGCTGCAGCACGCTACTTTGAACATTTCCGCAATATGCTTTCGCCGGACAAGCGCGCCGCCGGGCAGAACTTTGGCGACGGCTGGTGCTTCGACTTCACCCGCCGCACTCGCCGACCCCCAGGTGACGCCGTGAACGCACTGCTGTCGTACGCTTACTCGCTGCTGGCACGGACTGTGGCTGTCACGCTGACCGCCGTCGGGTTCGACGCCCTGCGCGGCTTCTATCATCAGTCGCGCTATGGACGTCCTTCGCTTGCGCTGGACATGATGGAGCCATTTCGCCCCTTGCTCGCCGATTCTTGCGTGCTCATGGCCATCAACAACGGCGAGATCGGGCCAGAGGATTTTGTGACCGCGGGTGGCGCAGTCAATCTGAACGAGCGCGGCCGCCGCGCCTTCATTGCCGGGTTCGAGCGGCGACTGGGGCAGGAAGTGGTGCATCCGCTTTTTGGCTACGCGGCCGAATATCGCCAGATCATTGAACTTCAGTGTCGCCTTCTGGGCCGCCATCTCCTGGGCGAAATCGACCGCTGGCCGGCTTTTGTCACCCGGTGAGACAAGCAGCCGCACGCCATGGCCGACGAGCATCTTTACATCGTCACATATGACATTGCCGACGCTAGGCGATGGCGCTCCGTGTTCAAGCTGATGCACGGCTATGGCGAATGGCTTCAGCTATCGGTCTTCCAGTGCCGGCTCACGCGCGCGCGAAGCATCGATCTGCGTTCGCGCCTGCTCGAAACCATCCACCACAACGAGGATCATGTGATGATTGTCGATGTCGGCCTGGCAGAGGCTATCGCCCCACGCATAGAAAGCATAGGCAAGCGAGCGTACCGTGCCGTCGAGCGCATCGCGCTTGTCGTGTGACCCATGGCCCGTTGCCGGCGGCCCACCGAGCGCTTGGGTGGCAACGTTCTCCGCATACTGCGCTCGCAGCCGCATAGTTCTTTAAAAATCAATGAGTTGTCTCTACAGTCGGTTCAAGCCGGCGACCGATCGGTGCAGCGTCACCGCGCACCATGCCGCAGCGCTCGCTGAATGGCCGTATGATCCGCCTGCCCTCTGTGCCTGCGCGGGGGCTGTTTTCCGGGGCCACGCGCCCCGGCCTCATTGAAGCCACGCCCGAGATGCCCTGGCCCTGGGCCTGGGCGATGTTTTCCGGGGCCACGCGCCCCGGCCTCATTGAAGCGGGCGCAATGCCAAGGCGCGGACCGTGACGTTCCGGTTTTCCGGGGCCACGCGCCCCGGCCTCATTGAAGCCCTGAGGCGGCGCAAGCCGCCGATGGAGTTTGGTAGTTTTCCGGGGCCACGCGCCCCGGCCTCATTGAAGCACCAGTGTGCCGCAGGTGCGTGCCGACGCCACCCACGTTTTCCGGGGCCACGCGCCCCGGCCTCATTGAAGCCCGGCACGTATGGTATCTCGTTTGAGGTTGAACTACAGGTTTTCCGGGGCCACGCGCCCCGGCCTCATTGAAGCATGCGCAGGTTGATGGTGTCGGCT
>JAMLIT010000012.1 GCA_023954035.1 Burkholderiaceae bacterium
GCCCAGGTGACAGCAAAATTTGCCGTCACCTTGCCCGAGAAATCGCACCAAGGCCAGGGCGTCGCCAAGTTCATCGAGCTGGTCGACGCCAAGAGCGGCGGCAAGATCAAGATCAAAGGCTTCTATGCCGGCGCGCTGGGCAACGACGTGCAGGTCACTTCGGCGCTGCAGGGCGGCACCATCGAATTCACCGTCCCGCAGACGACCACGCTGACCGGCATGGTCAAGGAATACGAAATCCTTGATTTCCCTTTCCTGTTCTCGACCACGCAGCAAGCCGAAAAAGTGCTGGACGGTCCGGTCGGCGACAAGCTGCTCGCCATGCTTCCCGAGAAGGGTCTCGTCGGCCTGGCCTACTGGGAAAACGGCTTCTTCAACGCCACCAACAGCAAGCACCCCATCGCCAAAGTGGAAGATTTTGAAGGCCTGAAATTCCGCTCGGTGCAAGCCAAGATTTCGCAGGAAACCATCAAGGCGCTGGGCGCCAATCCCGTACCTCTGGCCGTGCCTGAGCTCTACACCGCGCTGGAAACCCGCACCATTGATGGCCAAGGAACGCCCACTGCGGTGATCGCCGCGCTCAAGCTCAACGAAGTGCAGAAGTACCTCTCGCTGACCCGCCACAGCTACGGCGCCTTCCTGCCGCTGGTGTCCAAGAAATTCTGGGACAAGCTCTCGCCAGCGGACCAGAAAATCCTGAAGGACGCCGCCATCGAGGCGCGTTCGTTCCAGCGCGGTGTGGCGCGCGACCAGGCCAAATCTGCGCAAGCAGCGATGGCGGCCAAGGGCCTCATAGTCAACGACGTGACCGACGCCGAGCATGCCCGCATGCGCGAGAAGGTGCAGCCGGTATGGAAGATGTTCATCCCCAGCGTCGGTGAAGGCCTCTACAAGGAAGTCACCGACCAGATCGCCGCCAAATAAGGCACGACGCATTGGCACCCCTGCCCAGCGCGGGCGGGGTGCCTCTCCGGTGGCCGGCGCCTTTTGCGCCCGCCCGGTCTGTTTTTCTCAAGGATTTCCCCATGAAACTCGCCACCCTCAAGGCCGGCGGTCGGGACGGCACGCTCGTTGTCGTGCGCCGCGACCTCTCGCAATGCGTCGCCGTCCCGCAAATTGCCCGCACCCTGCAGGCCGCGCTGGACGACTGGGAGCGCTGCGCTCCACTTTTGCAAACCGTGTCGGACAGCCTCAACGCCGGTACCGCGCAGGGCGCAACGGCCTTTGATGCTGCGGCCTGCCATTCCCCCCTGCCCCGCGCCTACCAATGGGCCGACGGCTCGGCCTATCTGAACCACGTCGAACTGGTGCGCAAGGCGCGCGGCAGCGAGGTGCCGGCCTCGTTCTGGACCGACCCGCTGATGTACCAGGGCGGTTCGGACTCGTTTGTCGGCCCCCGCGACACGATTGACGCGATCAGCGAAGACTGGGGCATCGACCTTGAGGCGGAAGTGGCTGTGGTCACCGGCGACGTGGCCATGGGCTCGGGCGTGGAGCGTTGCGCCAAGGCGATTCGCCTGGTCATGCTGGTGAACGATGTGTCGCTGCGCAACCTGATTCCGGCCGAGCTGGCCAAGGGCTTCGGCTTCTTCCAGGCCAAACCAGCAAGCGCGTTTTCGCCGGTGGCGGTGACGCCCGACGAGCTCGGCGACGCCTGGCAGCAAGCCAAGCTCAAGGGCCAACTGCGCGTGCAGATCAACGGCAAGCCGTTTGGCGAGCCCGACGCGGGCGAGGACATGGCCTTCAGCTTTGCGCAGCTTATCGCGCATGCCGCCAAGACCCGCGCGCTCTGCGCCGGCTCCATCATTGGCTCGGGCACGGTGTCGAACAAGCAGGGCAGTCTGCATGGATCGAGCGTTGCCAACGGCGGCGTGGGCTACTGCTGCCTGGCCGAAGTGCGCATGTACGAAACCATCGAAGGCGGCAAGCCGACGACGGATTTCTTGCACTTTGGTGACTGCGTGCGCATCGAAATGCTGGGCGCCGGTGGCGAGAGCATCTTCGGCGCCATCGAGCAGACGGTGCGCCAGATCCAACCTGCCGGCTGAGGAGCAGAGGCGCCATGCTCACGCTCTACAGCTATTTCCGCAGTTCGGCGTCGTACCGCCTGCGCATTGCCCTGGCGCTCAAGGGCCTTGCGCACGAGACCGTGCCGGTGCACCTGCTCAAAGGCGGTGGCGAGCAACACCAAGCGGCTTACCGGGCGGTCAATCCTGCCGGCCTGGTGCCGGTGCTGCAGGACGGGGACACCGTGCTCACGCAGTCGCTCGCCATCATGGAATACCTCGACGAGGCCTACCCCGCCTCGCCCCTGCTGCCGTCGGGTGCGCTGGACCGTGCCCGGGTGCGTGCGCTCGCGCTCACCATCGCCTGCGACATCCACCCGCTGGGCAACCTGCGCGTGCTCAACTACGTCGGCGATACCCTGGGCGCAGGCGAGGAGGGCCGCAAGGTCTGGGCCAGCCACTGGATTGCGCTGGGCTTTGAGGCATTCGAGGAAATGCTCAGCCGCCCCGGTGCGCCTACCGGCCAGTTTTGCCACGGCGACACCCCCGGCATGGCCGACTGCTGCCTGGTACCGCAGGTGTTCAACGCGCGCCGCTTTGGTTTGGACCTGGCGCCCTATCCGACGATTGCACGCATCGCCAGCCGCTGTGAAACGCTCGCGCCCTTCGTGAAAGCGCACCCGGCGAATCAGGCAGACGCAAGAGAGGCGACAACCCCTTGAGGCGCTGGTGGCCCTTGCGCGGCGGCCACTGGTGAAAGAAACGCCCTTTTCAAAAGGCCACGAAAAAGCTGATTCGTCGACGTTATGAACGAGCGCTCCGCAGCTCCTGCACCATGCCGCGCACGATGCAAAATTGCGCTGCGTAGTAGGTGGCGAGCACCCAGAACAGCGCCAGTGGCACCGGCTGGACAAAGCGGTCCACGGCGAGGACCGAGTCGCTCAGCATGAAGAGGCAGGCGCCCAGCGCCACGGTGCGAGACGCTTCGGTTTGCAGCTGTGCGGCGCGGCCCAGCGCCTGCGCCACCATCAAGGCAATCACCAGCACATACACAGCCACGGGGGCGCGCAGCTCGGCGGGCAGGCCACCCTGCCACAGCCACGCGACCATGGCGGCGCCAATGCCCAGCGTGAGCAGCAGTGCGTCGCGGCGCGCCCACCAGCGCACGCCGCGCCCGAAAAGGACGATGTAGGCCAGATGCGCCAGCAGAAAGCTGACCAGCCCGGGGATGAACAAGTCCTGCAGCATCAGGAACACGTCGCCCGCCAGCGAGGCCAGCAGCGCTGCCAGCAGCCATGCCCAGGATTTTTGGCCTTTTTGGCCGCTAGCGCTTGCCAGATAAACGTTTGACGCTACGAACATAATAGCAAAGGCCATGGCAGCGGGCTTGAACGCCAGGTGCCAGGACCAGGCCCCCGTGGCGCCGCTGGCGGCCGCCAGCGCGCTGGCTTCAAGCATCCACAGTTCCAGGCTGGCGATGCGTGCGCGCCGCGCCGCCACCACGGCCAGCGCCGCAGCGCACAGGGCCATCAGCCAGACCAGCACATGCGTGCGCGTCAATGCGCCGGCCTGCCAGCTCAGTGCCCAGGTGGCCAGGCCTATGAGGACGGTGTGCAGCACGCTTTGCCACAGCGACAGGGCGGGCTCGGCCTCGACGTCCGCGGGCGGGGCAGGGTTCTTGGAGGGCGTGGATTGTGAGGCGAGCGGTTTCATGGACTCAGGCGGTGCTTTCGTCGCGCGCGGCGCGCTCCAGGTGCTGGGCGTCGCCCCATCCGACCAGAGTCAAAGCCTCGGGGGTCCAGAGCAGGCGGTTGATGGCGGCGTTGGTCAGTTGCCAGGTGCGTGGTGCCTGCAGGGCCTGGCCGGTCGCCAAGCGGTAAAGCGCATCGAGTACGCCGCCGTGCGCCACCAGCACGATCTGCTCGCCCAGGTGGCGCGCTGCCAGGCGGGCGGTCACGTCCGCGATGCGCGCCTGCAGCCGCACCAGGCTCTCCCCGCCCTCGGGCGCGTAGTGCGGGTCGCGCTTGCGCCAGCGCAGCGCCTGCTCGGGCGCTTCGGCCTCGATCTCGGCAAAGGTGCGCCCCTCGAAGGCGCCAAAGTGGCGCTCACGCAGCCGGGGCTCGGCGTGCAGCGGGGCGCCGGCGGCCTGCGCTATGGCTGCACCCGTGGCATGTGCACGCAGCAGGTCGCTGGCATACACCGCCGCGATCTCCTCGCCGGCCAGCGCCCGCGCCACCTGCGCTGCCTGCCAGCGGCCGGTGTCGTTGAGCGCGATGTCCTGGTGGCCCTGGATGCGCGTGTCCACGTTCCAGGCGGTCTCGCCATGGCGCACGGCGACGATGCGGGTCGCGTCCATGCGCGCTCAGCGAGAGGCTGCGCCGTCGGGTAGCAGCGGCAGGCGAATCTGCCGCGGCCCCACCGGGGGCGTGGGAAAGCCGGCCAGGGCAGCGTCGAGCAGCACGCCGAAGATGCGCGGCGCGTCGGTCCACACGTCTTCGTTGCTGGCCGAGGTCTCGTACACCGTCTTTTGTGTGGCGGCGTCGCGCAGCACCACGCTGACTTCGTTGCGGTACAGCACTGGCGGCATTTCGCGCAGCATCCAGCCGGCGTGCACGCCGGGCCCAAAGCCCCAGCCCAGGCCTCCCTGCAGGCCGCGCCGTCCGCCCCAAGGCCCCCAACCGCCCCAGGGGCCCAAGGGATACCAGGGCCCATCGGCATAGGCCACGCCGGTGCGCACGCCGATTTCGGCAATCAGCCGCGGCGCCGCGTCGTCGCGCTGCAGGCCAGCGCGCGCCAAGGCGGTGTGCGCCATCGGAACAATGGCGTCAAAACTGCGCTCCTGCTGTTGCGAGGGCAGCAGATCGAGCCGGTAGCTGGGTGGCTGGGGCAGGCGGGCCAGCGTGGACCAGCTCTGCACCTGGCTGTCCACTGTGCGCTGCACCGCGCAACCGGCCAGCGTGAGGGCCGTCAAGAGCAAAGCGACGAGACGTACGAGCATGGCTGACTCCCTTGAAAGGCGCTTATCCGAGCCGCAGGACCTGCATGCCGGGCAAGGCTGGGGGCGGCGGGAACTCTTCGGCGTCAAAAGCCTTGTCGCCGTTCTCGTCCGACACGCCCGTGGCGACGGTGCTCTGGAAATCGTACAGATTGGCGTCCAGCAAATGGCTGGGCACCACATTCTGCAAGGCGTTGAACATGTTCTCGACGCGGCCCGGAAAGCGCTTTTCCCAGTCGCGCAGCATCTCACCGACCTGCTTGCGCTGCAGGTTTTCCTGGCTGCCGCAGAGGTTGCAGGGAATGATGGGGAAGTGGCGCTGCGCAGCCCACCGCGCCGTGTCTTTCTCCGTCACGAAGGCCAGCGGGCGGATCACCACATGCTTGCCGTCGTCGCTGACCAGCTTGGGCGGCATGCTTTTGAGCTTGCCGCCAAAGAACATGTTGAGCAGCAACGTCTGCAGGATGTCATCGCGGTGGTGGCCGAGCGCTATTTTGGTGGCGCCCAGCTCGTCCGCTACCCGGTAAAGGATGCCGCGGCGCAGCCGGCTGCACAGGCTGCAGGTGGTCTTGCCCTCGGGGATCAGGCGCTTGACGATGCTGTAGGTGTCTTCGTTTTCGATGTGAAACGGCACGCCCGTGCTGGCCAGGTATTGCGGCAAGACATGCTCGGGGAAGCCCGGTTGTTTCTGGTCGAGGTTGACCGCCACCAGGTCGAAGTGGATGGGCGCGCGCGCCTTGAGCTTGATGAGGATGTCGAGCAGGGCGTAGCTGTCCTTGCCGCCTGACATGCAGACCATGACCTTGTCGCCTTCCTCAATCATGTTGTAGTGCACGATGGCCTTGCCCACCTCGCGGCATAAACGCTTCTCCAGCTTGTGCGCCTCGCGCTCGATCTTGAAGTCGCGGCCGGGGGGCGCCGGGGCGGGCCCGGCGGGAGTGAAGGTGGTCGAGTCTTCTGCCCAGGTATTCATGTCGGCGTTCACCACTGTCCTGTTTCCATGCGGATGGCGACTTCGCAGTCACCAAAAATTTCAAGTTTGGCGATTTTCACGCGCGCGCCCAGCACGCCGGGAAGCTGCATCAAGCGGTGCGAGAGTTTGCCAATCAAAGTCTCCAGCAGGTTCACGTGCTCTGCCGTGCACTCGTCGATGATGATTTGTCGCACGCGCCGGTAGTCGAGCACGTGCAGGATGTCGTCGTCGCGCGGCGCCAGGGGTTGCTCGCCCAGGCTCAGTTCGGCGTCCACCTGAATGGCCTGCGGGGCATTCTTCTCGTGCGCGAGGATGCCCACGTTGGCATGGAAGCGCAGACCCGTGAGAGTCAGGGTCTGGCGACCCGATGCTGGAGCGGTCATGGTATGGGGCTCAGGGGTTGCGGGGTTTGGCTTTGAAGGCCTCGACCCCCACCGCATCGCAGTCGTCGTAGACATCGGGTTTGCGCGTCGAGACACGGGCCGCCACCACCAGCGGGTGCGCCAGCAAGGCGGCCAGCACCGCGTCGCACAGCGTCTCCTGCAGGTCGATGTGGCCGCGCTCGGTGATGCGGCTGACCTCGTTGCGAACGAAGTCGTAGTCCACCACTTCGTCGATGCGGTCGCGCTGCGGTGTCGTCTGGATGAGCGGCACGTACAGGTCGATATCGAAAAGAATGCGCTGGGCGGCAGCACGCTCGAAGTCGTGGATGCCGATGCGCACGCGGCGGCTGAGGCTGCGCAGAAAAATGCGCCGGCAATCGGCGAGCAAGGGGTCGGTCATGCGGCGCCTGGGGGCGCCGTCGGCGCCAGTTGTTCGGCCACGAACATGATGTCGCGCGCCAGGGGGACGAGGTGCTGCCCTTTGTCGACCGCGAGGGTGACGCCGGTGATGGATGGGTTTTCCGCCAGAAAGACGGCGCTTCTTGCCACGTCGGCCGGGTCGGTCGCGCTTTGCAGCAGGTTCACGCGGCTGGCGCGGCGGAAGTTGTCCTCGCTCTGGGGGCCGCTCACGTAGACCAGCCCCGGCGCCACGCCATTTACCCGCACCCGCGGCGCCAGTGCCTGTGCCTGCAGGGCCACGGCGCGCTCCAGCGCCAGCTTGCTCAGGGTGTAGGAAAAATAATCGGGGTTCAGGTTGAAGACCTTCTGGTCGAGCACATGGATGACGCAGGGACGGGTGGAGGCGTCAGCGCTTGCGGATCGGGCCAGCAGGCTGGCAAGCTGCAGCGGCGCCGAGAGGTTGATCTGCATCTGCCGCTGCAGCAGTTCAGGCGAAAAATCCAGACCGGTGTCGGGCTCGAAGGCTGAGGCGTTGTTCACCAGGGCGTCTGGCGCTTGTCCAAGCACAGCCACAGTGGCAGCGAACAGGGCGGCAATGGCATCGGGCTGGTTCAGGTCGCCCGGCACCGCATGCGCCTCCCGACCCAGGGCGCGCACGGCCTCGCAGGTGTCCAGCGCTTCGTCGCCCGAGTGCTGGTAGTGACACACCACATTCCACCCCGCGCGGGCAAAAGCCAGGCAAAGCTCTTTGCCCAGGCGCCGAGCGCCACCCGTGACGAGCACGGCTCTGGGGCGGTCAGGAATGGGCATTGGGGGACAATCGCAGGCGTGATGAATGAACCCACAAGTTTAACGAGCGCTCTGCACGGGCGCATCGCAGAGGCCATGGCCGACGCCGACGGCTGGATGGGCTTTGACCGTTTCATGGCGCTGGCGCTGTATGCACCGGGCCTGGGCTACTACGCCAACGACAGCACCAAGTTCGGCGCCATGCCGCAATCGGGCAGCGACTTTGTGACCGCGCCCGAGATGACGCCGCTGTTTGGCCAGACCATGGCCAAGCAGCTGGCCGAGGCCCTGGAGCGCACCGGCACACGCGAGATTTGGGAATTCGGCGCCGGCTCGGGTGCGCTGGCCTTGCAGTTGCTCGGCGCACTGGGCGAGCGGGTGGAGCGCTACACCATCGTCGATATTTCAGGCAGCCTGCGCGCGCGCCAGCAATTGCTGCTCGCCGGCCATGCCGACAAGCTGCATTGGGCCGAGGCGCTGCCGGAGCGCTTCGAGGGCGTCGTGGTGGGCAACGAGGTGCTGGACGCCATGCCGGTCAAGCTTCTGGTTCGCCTGGCGGGCGAGTGGCACGAGCGCGGTGTGGCCAGGGAAGGCGGGGCCTTCGTCTGGCAGGACCGGCCTACGCCGCTGCGCCCGCCAGTGGAGATCCAGGGCGATCACGACTACCTGACGGAAATCCATCCGCAGGCGGAGGCTTTCATCCACACCCTGGGCGATCGCCTCGAACGCGGTGCTGCCTTGTTTTTTGACTATGGTTTCGGCGAGAGTGAGTACTACCATCCGCAGCGCCACATGGGCACGGTGATGTGCCACCGCGCGCACCGATCCGACGACCACCCGCTGGTGGATGTCGGTCTCAAGGACATCACGGCCCACGTCAACTTCACCGGGATTGCGCTGGCGGCGCAGGAGCAGCCGTTGCCGGACGGCCAGGGCTGGAGCGTGCTGGGCTACACCTCGCAGGCGCATTTCCTGATGAATTGCGGTTTGCTCTCAAAAATGGAGCTGCAACCGCAGTCTGGACGTGCGCTAGCGGCCAAATTGATCATGGAACACGAGATGGGTGAGCTGTTCAAGGTGCTGCTGCTCGCCAAGGGCGAGCCGTGGGAACCCTGCGGATTCGTCCGGGGCGATCGTTCCCACAGGCTCTGACGAACATGGTTCGCTGGCTGCTGGCCACCTTTGTGGCGCTGATCGTGCTCAACAGCTTCACGCCCTGGCTGCGCCGACTGGGCCTGGGGCGCCTGCCGGGCGATTTTCAGTTCAAGCTGTGGGGCCGCGACGTGTTCGTTCCCCTGGCCAGCACGGTGCTGATCAGCGTACTGGTCAGTCTCATCGTGAAGTGGCTATGAGGGCGCGGGCGGTTTCGTCCGCGTCGGGCTGGGTCTCGGCCAGCGCCTGCAGGAATTGGCCCCGCCACCAGTGCACGTCGAACTCGCGCACATTGGCCAGCAGCGCGCGGTGGCGGCGCTGGCGTTCCTCCAGTGGCATGTTCAGCGCGCGGTAGATCGCGTCGGCCATGCCTTCGGTGTCGTAGGGGTTGACCAGCAGCGCGTCCTTGAGCTGCTCGGCCGCGCCGGCAAAACGCGAGAGCACGAGCACGCCGGGGTCGTCCGGATCCTGCGCCACCACGTATTCCTTGGCCACCAGGTTCATGCCGTCGCGCAGCGGTGTGACCAGACCCACGCGCGCGGCCCGGCACAGGCCCGGGACGCGCTTGCGCGGCACCATGCGGTGGATGTAGCGCACCGGCATCCAGTCTAGCTCGCCGTAGTCGCCGTTGGTCGCGCCGCACAGGCCTTCGAGCTCGTGGCGCAGGTCCGCATAGGCGTGGACGCTGTCGCGCGACGGCGAGGCAATCATGATCAGCGTGGCGTCGCTGTGCGTATCGGGGTAGCGAGAGAGCATGTTGCGAAAGGCGCGCACACGCTGGGGGATGCCCTTGGAATAGTCGAGCCGGTCGATGCCCAGCAGCAGTCGCCGCCGCGCGTATTCCTCGCGCATGTTTGCGCAGGTTTGTACCGCATCGGGCGCTTGCGTCAGGCGCTCGAATTCGGCGACGTCGATGCCGATGGGGAAAGCCTGGGCGCGCACCGTGGCGCCAAACGCGCGGTACTGGTGCACCGCCACCGGCTTGGCGTCGGCTTCGGCCTGCACGTAGCGGTCGAAATGCGCCATGTCGGTCTCGCTCTGCAGGCCGACCAGGTCGTAAGCAAAAAGCGAGCGCATCAGCCACTGGTGCTGCGGAATCGCCGCCAGTATCACCGGCGGCGGCAGGGGAATGTGCAGAAAAAAGCCGATGCGCTGGCGGCAGCCCAGCGCCCGCAGTTCAGCGGCCAGGGGGATGAGGTGGTAGTCGTGCACCCAGATCACGTCGTCGTCCCGCAGCAGCGGCAGCAACTTGCGCGCCATCATGCGATTGACCCGGCGGTAGCCGGCAATGTCGCCGGTTTCGAAGTTGGCCAGGTCAAGACGGCAGTGGAACACCGGCCAGAGAACGCTGTTGCTGTAGCCAAGGTAGTAGGCGTCGTGGTCCTGGCGCGCCAGGTCGACCGTCGCCAGCGTCACGCGGCCTGCCTGCCGGGTCTGCAGCCGCCCTTCGCCGGGAAGCTCTTTTTCGTCGACCGTACCGCTCCAGCCAAACCACAGCCCGCCGCTTTGGGCCAGGGCTTCCCCCAGCGCGACGGCCAGTCCGCCGGCGGCGGGTTTGCGCGGATCGGCAATGCGGTTGGAAACGACGACGAGGCGGCTGGTTGGGTTCATTTCTTCATCATGCTCCAGGGGGCGCGCGGCGCGTGTCGGACGCCCGCTCAAATGCGTTCGCAGCAGGACGCCGGCAGCTTCGCGCGGATCCTGGCTCAAGCGGCTCGGGCATGCTCCAAAGCCGTGCGCGACGCCGACAACCAGCCCCGCAGGGCGGCAGGCGTCATGCAGCGGTATGGCGCGTTCGTCGGGCCTTCGCCCACCTTGATCGCCAGGCCGCCCAGCGCCATCACGCTGGCAAAACCGGCCTCGTCGGTGACGTCGTCGCCCACGAACACCGGTGTGCGGCCGGCGAAAGGCGCCTGGCGCATGAAAGCCGAGATGGCCTGGCCTTTGTGGATGCCGGCCGGTTTGACTTCGTAGACGCATTTGCCACTCAGCAGTTCAAGGCCCTGCAGGCCGGCCATCGCAAGCTCCAGGGTTTGGTGGCACTGCGCACCCAGATGCGGTGCCTGGCGGAAATGCAGTGCCACGCTGGCGCGCTTGACCTCCACCAGCAGCTCGGGGTGGCGCTCGGCCAGATGCTGCGCCGCGGCCAGTACGGGCGCCAGATCGGGCGGGTCCACCGCAGGACGGCTGCCGTCGGAAAAGCGGTATTGCGCTCCGTGCTCGCTGGCCATCGGAAGCACCAGGGGATCGAGAAAACCGTCCACGTCGGCTTCTCGCCGGCCGGTGACGATGGCCAGCGCGCCGCCCAGCAGGCGGTGCAGCGCCGAGAGCGTGGGCGCCAGCCCGGAAGGCACCAGCACCGCGTGCGGCTGCGGCGCAATATCGGTGAGCGTGCCGTCGAAATCGAGAAAAAGCGCGTGCGCGCGGGTCAAGGTAGGCATCAGAGGCATTGGAGCAACACCTTAGCAGAGCGCGCGAGAGGGCTCTTGAATCGCGTGCAGGTGGCCGCCATGTGCTTGCATCCATCTGATCCGAGACACGCCCCATGACAGACCAAGCCCTGCACATCGTCTGCCCGCACTGCCACACCACCAACCGCGTCCAGAGGGACCAGCTGGGCAGCGCCCCCGATTGCGGCAAATGCCACCAGCCCTTGTTCACCGCCAGTCCCCTGGCCCTGGATGCGACCAGCTTCGAGCGCCACGTCGGCCGCAGCCAGATTCCCGTGCTGGTGGATTTCTGGGCGCCCTGGTGCGGGCCCTGCCGCCAGATGGCGCCAGCGTTCGCCCAGGCGGCGAAGGAGCTTGAGCCCGCAATGCGCTTGGCAAAACTGGACACCGAGGCACATCCGCAGACCGCGGGGCGCTTCCATATCCGCAGCATTCCAACCATGATTCTTTTCAAGAATGGGCAGGAGGCGGCGCGTGTCTCGGGTGCGCTTGGGGCTGCCGATATCGTTCGCTGGGCGCGCTCGGCGCTTTGATTCAGCTGCGCAACAGCACGCGGTCCAGCGAAAGGGCGCCGCCGCCGCGCCCCACCAGATACAGCATGAGGCCCGCCCACGACAGGTGCGTGGGCCAGGCGTCGGGGTAGACGAAGAGCTGGATCACCGCCGTCATCCCGAGCAGCGCGAGTGCAGAGAACCGCGTGAACAGGCCAAGCACCAGCAGCACGGCGAACAAATGCTCGGAACCTGTCGCGATCTGCGCCGCCCATTCGGGCGCAAGCACGGGCAGCTTGTATTCCTCGCGAAACAGCAGGTAGGTGCTGTCCTTGATGTCGAACCAGCCGTCGACCTTGGTGCGCGCCGACATCCAGAAGATGCTGGCAACGGCGAAGCGATTTGTCAGCGCCAGCAGGCTGTGCGGCGTGGCAGTTTCCAGCCCGGCGCGCCAGCGCGGCAAGCGCGCGGCACCCGTGGGCGTGGTCTGGGCGGTCGCCGAATTGCTGGAAAGTCTGGTCATGGGGTCTCCTTGGGTTCTGGTTCTGCAAGCGCGCCTGCGCCCAGCAGCAGGGCTATCAAGGTGGCGATGTCGGCGGGCGCCTCTGCGCCGCATTCCACGGCCGCTTGCGCTGCTTGCGTCAGGGTCTTGTGGGCGGCGCAGGCATCGAGAAACGCTACCCCGGCGCGCGGCAACGGGCACCATTGAACGCCGTCCTCTGGCCGGGTGATGAGGGCGCCCTGGGGCTCCCAGGGCAGCGCCTCGTCCATGGCCAGCCCTTCACGGTGGCGCTGCCAAATCGAATAGGCTGGGTGCGCATCGGACCACAGCCAGCGGGCGGCGGGGTGGGGCGGCAGGAGGGCAGCGCCCAGTGCCTCGGGCGCCTGGATGGTCATCCAGTTCGCGGCCAGTGGTGGCGCGTCGGGTGCCAGGTGCGCTTCGGTCCAGGCGCGGTCCAGTCGGGCAACGTCGCCCAGCCAGGGCAGTTCGGCGGCAGGCGCAAAGTTGTCCAGAAACGCAGGAAAGCCTGCGCCATAGCGCATCAACAGGCCGTCGGCAGGCGGTTGCTGCGCCAGGTAGCGTTGTGCAGCGCCGTGGAACCAATCCTTGCCTACCAGTTGTTCGATGGTGGGGTAGTTGGCGCGCAGCGCATCGACAGCGGCTTTGCATCCGCTGTTGCGGTAGACGGCAAAGCCGGGTTGCGCAGCGAGCGCGTCCATCCAGGCGGGCGCAGCGCCGACACCGCCAGGCTGTAGCGCCGCGACAAAACCGTCCAGAAATGCCGCTAATTGCATGGCGCCAACTCCCTCTGCATGCACATCAACGCGGTGTGAGCGCGTGCGCGTTCGGCCAACAACGCGACCAGCGGCGGGAGTTCAGCGTCGCGCTCTATCAAGGTGGGCACCGGGCCGGTACGCGCCAATACGCGCTGGTACAAATTCCACACGGCCTCGGACACTGGGGCGTCATGGCTGTCGATGAGCAGCGCCTGGCCATGCACAGGGTCTTCGTGGTGGCCCGCAAGATGCAGCTCGACCACGGCGTGCCAGGGGAAGGCGGCCAGATAGTTGTTCAGGTAGGCAACCAGGCCTGAAGTGTCTGCACTGCGCAGGTTGCGGGCGCTCACATACACGTTGTTCACGTCGAGCAGCAATTGGCAGCCGGTGCGGCGCACCAGCTCGGCAAAAAATTCGGGCTCGCTGTAATCGTGATCAGCCAGTCGCACATAGTGGCTTGGGTTTTCCAGCGCTATCGGGCGTCTCAAAGCGTCTTGCGTGCGTGCGACGTTGTCTGCCACGCGCAGCAAGGCTTCGTGGGTGCGGGGGAAGGGCAGCAAATCGGGCTGGTAAACGCCGCGCCAATGCGACCAGGCCAAGTGCTCGGAGACCAGCGCGGGCGCCAGGCGTTGCACCAGCCCTGCCAGGCGCGCCAGGTGTTGTGCGTCGGGCGGCGCATCGGCCGCGAGCGACAGCGACACGCCGTGCAGCGACAGCGGGTGGCGACTGCGGATGGCTTCAAGCCAGGCGATGCGCGGTCCGCCGCATTCCAGGTAGTTTTCAGGGTGCACTTCCCACCACAGGCCGGTGTCCTGGCAAGCCAGTGCGTCTGCATAGTGCTCAGGTTTGAGGCCCAAGCCTGCGGTCAATGGCTGATGCATGGTGCACTCCAGTTCAATATCGATGACTCCGTTGCGCTTTGCGTCGCCAACAACGCAGGAGACCGGCGCGGTTCAGGCCAGGGCGCCCGCACAAGGGCCGCCCCGCCGCGCCGGGAGCGTCCCCCTGCCCGCCGCGCGCAGCGCTGCGAGAGCGGGGGCTGAGGGGCGCGGCTCCAAGCCTGCCTGCGCAGGCTTGGACGTCCCCGAAGGGCTGCCGCCTGTGGCGGCTGCACGGGGGAGCGAAGCGACAAAGGGGGGTGTTTCACTTCATCGCTTCGAGCGTGCCCATGCCTTTGGGCGTCTTGATGGTGGTGCAGGTGCCGGCTGGAACATATTTCCAGGCGTTGCCCTGGTAGTCGACCTTGGAGGTGCCGGCGCAGGTGGTGCCGGGGCCTGCGGCGCAGTCGTTCTTGCCAGCCATGGAGACGCCGTAGCACTTTTCCATTTTGGGTTTGGCCATGTCCGATTGCATACCGTCGCCTTTTGCCTGGGCTGTTGCAGCGCCGGAAACAAGGGCCAGGGCGAGGGCAGCGACGGTGAAGGATGGTGTGTTCATTTGAAAGTCTCCAGTGGGTAAAAGAAGGAACGAAAAGACCTGCCTTGAATGCCATGCAGTCGCGCCGGCTGGTCTGAGGTGTAATTCGCAGCGTGGCAGGATGCGGTTACAGCGTGGGCCTTCTTTTTCCAGTTTTTCTTTTTTCACGCATGTAACCCAGCCGCTTCGATCAACGAATACCTCCCAAGACCACCATGGAAATCGAAGAGCGTTTGCGCACGCTGCTGCTGCAAGGCCTGGCCGCAGATGCGCAGGCTTACGAACGCTTTCTTTCGGTGCTGAGTTCCCACCTGCGTGCGTTCCTGCGCCGCAGGCTCGCCCAGTGGCCCGACGAAGTGGAGGATTTGGTGCAGGAAACTTTGCTCGCGGTGCACAACCAGCGCCACACCTATCGCGCCGACATGCCGGTCACGGCCTGGGCGCACGCGATTGCGCGCTACAAGCTGGTGGATTGGTTTCGTGCCCACGCGGTGCGTGGTGCGCGCACAGTGCCGCTGGACAGCACGGAGGAATTGTTTTCCATGCAGGATGCCGATGCTGCACAGGCGCGGCGCGACCTGCGGGTGCTGCTTGCGAGCCTGCCCGACAAGCAGCGCCTGCCCATTGAGCACGTCAAGCTGGAGGGCCGGTCCGTGGTCGAGACAGCGCAGCTCACCGGGTTGTCGGAATCCGCGGTGAAGGTGGGCGTGCACCGTGGGCTCAAGGCGCTCGCGGCACGCATCAGAGGAGCGACATGAGAACCGAGGAATTGATTGGCTTGCTGGCCGCTGGCGCGCGGCCGGTGGAGCGCCATGGGGTAGAGCGGCGCTTTGCCGGTGCCGGTCTGCTGGGGCTCGTGGGCGCTGCGCTGCTGATGCTGCTTTTGTACGGCGTGCGTCCTGACTTGGGCCAGGCCATGCAACTGCCCATGTGGTGGCTGAAACTTGGTTTTGCTGCGGGACTGGCGGCAGCAGCGGCGCTGGCGCTGCTGCGCCTGGCGCGGCCCGGCATGCCCACGGGGTATGCCCTGGCCTGGGTGGCGCTGCCTCCGCTGATGCTGTGGGCGCTGGCCGCAGCGGCGCTGCAGGGCGCAGCGCCTGCGGAACGGGCAGCCATGGTGCTGGGCAGCACCTGGCGCAGTTGTCCATTCAATATCGCGCTTTTGTCCCTGCCCGGCTTTGCCGCGCTGATGTGGGGGCTGCGCCAGGCCGCTCCCACCCGCCTGCGCCTGGCGGGGGCCGCGGCGGGCCTGCTGGCCGGCGCGCTGGCCGCGCTGGCCTACGCGCTGCACTGCCCGGAAATGCAGGCGCCGTTCCTGGCCGTTTGGTATGTGCTGGGCATTGGCTTGCCAACCGGTGTTGGTGCGTTGCTCGGGCCGCGTCTGCTGCGCTGGTAGTTCTTCTGGAACAGATGTGCTCAGGCGGAGGCCGCCAGGGCCGCGTCGATGGCGCGCGCCCGCGCCCCATGGATCTGCGCGCCCACCTGCGGCCCCTTGAGGCCGCGCGCTGCAGCCTCTTGGGCCAGTGGGGCCGTGTCCACAGAACGCGCTGCGCTCAAGGCCGCACGCAAGCGCTCGCGTTGGGGATAGGCAGTTGCCTCAAAGCCCAGGCGTCCGCGGGCATCGCATTCGCAGGCCAGCAGCACCTCCTCGAAGCGCGCCGGCTTGCGGATGGCATCGCAGCGCTCCAGCAGGCGCAGCAGCGCGGCCGCGTTCAGCTCGCCGCTGCGGTGGATGTTGCCATGCTCGCGTGCCACCACATCGGCCAGCTCGCGGCACTCCACCGGCACGCGCAGGCGCTGGCAGACCCCGCGCAGCAGTTGGGCGCTGCGCTGTTCGTGTCCGATGTGCCGTGGCAGTACCTCCTTCGGGGTCGTCCCTTTGCCCAGGTCGTGCGTCAGGCAGGCAAAGCGCACGCCGAGCGGGGCGTGCAGGCGCGCTGCCATGTCGAGCACCATCATCAGGTGCACGCCGGTGTCCACCTCCGGGTGGTACTCGGCGCGCTGGGGTACGCCCCACAGACCATCGACTTCGGGGAGCAGCACGGCGAGCGCGCCGCACGCGCGCAACAGCTCGAACATGCGCGACGGCTGGACCTGCATCAGTCCGCGCGCGAGTTCCTGCCAGACGCGCTCGGGCACCAGGTGGTCGGCCTCGCCGGCGTCTACCATTTCGCGCATCAGCACCAGCGTTTCGGGCGCGACGGAAAAATCGGGAAAGCGCGCCGCAAAACGCGCCACGCGCAATATGCGTACAGGGTCTTCGCGAAAGGCATCGCCGACATGGCGCAGCACGCGTGCCTGCAGGTCGCGCTGGCCGAAATAGGGGTCAAAAAGGGCGCTAGGGCTTATATCTCCTGCGTTGGCAGCTATTGCATTGATAGTAAGATCGCGCCGAGCGAGGTCTTCTTCCAGCGTGACGTCGGGCGCCGCGTGCACCACAAAGCCGCGGTAACCGCGGCCGCTCTTGCGCTCGGTGCGCGCCAGCGCGTATTCCTCATGCGTTTCGGGGTGCAGAAAAACCGGAAAGTCGCGCCCCACGGGCCTGAAGCCCTGCGCTGCCATGTCCTCGGGCGTGGCGCCGACCACCACCCAGTCGCGGTCCTGCACCGGCAACCCCAGCAGGGCGTCGCGCACCGCACCTCCGACCATGTACATCTTCATGGGACAAGTTTAGGGGCAGCGCCCGGGCGCGGCTGTCCTACACGAGTGTGTGGCAGTGGACCGCTGCCGCAGCCCGGCAGGCGCGCCGAAGATAGCGACTCTTTGGACAGGAGCGCAGGCAAGCCCATGGACTGGATCGATCTCTTGCAGTGGCCCGCCATGGTGGTGACCGTCGTGGCCGCTTGGTACGTCGCCTCCGAGCGCGAGCGCAAGCGCAACTGGGGGTTCTGGTTGTTCCTGGCGAGCAATGTCTTGTGGGTTGCCTGGGGCCTGTATTCCGGTGCGCATGCGCTGGTCGTGCTGCAACTGTGCCTCGCGGCGATGAACATCCGCGGTGCGGTGAAGGCCGCGTCCTGACGCCCGCCCGCGCCATGGACTGCGTCCCCCCCCCAAGCGAATCAGCGCCTCAAGCGGTAGGGCTCTTCGAATTCCCGGAAATCCTGCTCTGCCTTGGCCGCGGCAATCCATTCCTGCATCGCCGGCAAGGCTTCCACGCGCTGGATGTACGCCGCGATGTGCGCAGGCACCGGCAGCCCATAGCGCGACAGGCGCATGCAGACGGGAGCGTAAAACGCATCGGACACGGTGAACCGACCGAACAGCATGGGGCCGCCGTACTGTGTCAGCAGGCCGCCCCACATGTCGATCAGGCGCTGCACGTCGGCGCGCACGGCCGGGCGGTCGCGCCAGAGCAGGGCGCCTTGCTGGGCCAGGTCGGCTTCGATGTTCATGGGGCAGGCACCGCGCAGGGCCGCAAAGCCGCTATGCATTTCGGCGGTGACGCTGCGCGCCTGGGCGCGGGCGGCCTTGTCCTCGGGCCAGAGCCCGTGCTCGGGATAGGTTTCGGCCAGGTATTCGGCGATCGCCAGGGTGTCCCACACCGTCAGGTCACCGTCGACCAGGACAGGCACCTTGCCGGTCGGGGAGACGCCGGCCAGCGTCGCCTTGAACTGCGAATCGGCGTCGAAGCTGTCGAAGCGAACCACCACTTCCTCGAAAGGAATGCCGGCCTGGCGCATCAGCACCCAGGGGCGCAGGGACCAGGACGAGTAGTTCTTGTTGCCAATGTAGAGCTTGAGCATGGGTCACCTTGGTGGGGAGAAAGTCTGCTGATCATTGTGCGGCATGGGGCAATTCCATCCTGGCATGTCGGGCCCGGGCGCATGCATCGGCCCCAACCCAGGGCACCCGTGGAACCGGCTTTGCCGGGCCACTGGGTGCGTCTCCCTCTTGGGGGAAGGCGCGAAGCGCCTCAGGGGGCTATCCGATCTTTGGCGTGGCCCGCTCGATGATGGCGGCCACATCGACGCCGCGCGGCAGAGCGCCGTAGTTGAAGCTGCCCTCGGGCGCGAGGCGCGAGGCACAGAACGCGTCGGCCACGAAGGCGGGCGCGCCGCGCACCAGCAGCGAGGCCTGCAGCGCCAGGGCCATGCGCTCGACGACGTGGCGGGCACGGTACTGCAGGTCGGCGGTGTCGGCAAATTCCTTGCCCAGGTCGCGCACATGTTCGTCCAGCAAGCGGTTCTGGCCCTGGGTGTGGCGCAGCTCGGCAAAGAAGGCCTCCACCACCTCGGGGGTCTTGCCCATGGCGCGCAGCACGTCCAGGCACTGGATGTTGCCGCTGCCTTCCCAGATGGCGTTGACCGGTGATTCGCGGAACAGGCGCGGGAACATGCTGTCCTCCATCACGCCGCTGCCGCCGATGCATTCCATGGCCTCGTAGGCGTGGCCCGGCGTGCGCTTGCAGATCCAGTATTTGCCCACGGCGGTCACCAGGCGCACCAGCAGGTCCTCGTGGCGGTTGTCGCGGTGGTCCAGCGCGCGCGCCACGCGCATCGACAGGGTCATGGCGGCCTCGCTCTCCAGCGCCAGGTCGGCCAGCACGTTCTGCATCAGCGGCTGCTGGTTGAGGCGGGCACCAAAGGCGCTGCGGTGCGCACAGTGGTGCAGCGCCTGCGACAGCGCCATGCGCATGCCGGCGCTCGACCCCACCATGCAGTCAAAGCGCGTCATGGCCACCATCTCGATGATGTTGCGCACGCCGCGCCCTTCCTCGCCCACCATCCAGGCCAGCGCGCCGCGCAGCTCGGTCTCGCTCGATGCGTTGGAGGCGTTGCCCATCTTCTTCTTCAGGCGCAGCACCTGGAACGGGTTTTTCGTACCGTCCGGGCGCCAGCGCGGCAGCAGGAAGCACGACAGGCCCTTGTCGGTGTGCGCCAGCACCAGGAAGGCGTCGCACATGGGCGCCGAGACGAAATACTTGTGGCCCACCAGTTCGTACGCCTGGCCGGGGCCGCCCTGGCCCACGGGGTAGGCGCGCGTGCTGTTGGCCTGCACGTCGGAGCCGCCCTGCTTCTCGGTCATGGCCATGCCGATGGTCACGCCCTGCTTTTGCTCCACCGGCACATTGCGCGGGTCGTACACGCGGGCGGTGATCTTGGGCTCCCACAAGGCTGCCAGATCAGGCTGCAGGCGCAGCGCGGGGATGGCGGCAAACGTCATGGTGATGGGGCAGCCGTGGCCTGCCTCGACCTGGGATTGCAGGTAGTTGCCGGCAGCGCGCGCCACATGGGCGCCGTCCTTGGGGTCGGTCCAGGGCGAGGAGTGCAGGCCCTGCTCGATGGCCGTGCCCATGAACTGGTGGTAGGCGGGGTGGAACTTCACCAGATCAATGCGGTTGCCGAAGCGGTCGTGCGTCTCCAGCTCGGGCTGGTGTTTGTTGGCCAGGTGGCCTTGCTCCAGGTAGTCGGCCGAGCCGGTGCGCTGGCCGAACTGCTGCAGCTCGGCGTCGGCCCAGGCTGCGCCCTCGCGCTGCACGGCCTCGCGCAGGGCGGTGTCCTGCGCGTACATGTTGTAGTCGGCCAGTTCACAGGACACGTTTTCGACCACATGGGTGTTGGCCAGGTAGCGGGTGTTCAGGGTGGTGTCGTCAAGAGTGTTCATGGTGCAGTACTCCAAAGTACAGGGATGAGAAATTAGTTGTCCACGGCACTTCGCATTGCCCACGGCCCGCGGAATTGGCGTAACCCAGGCCAGTGGCCCCCGCGCAAGGGCCGCCCCGCCGCGCTGGGGGCGTCACCCTTCCGCATCGCGAAGCGATGCAAGAGAAGGGGGAAGGCGCGAAGCGCCACAGGGGGATGTTGCATATTTTTCAGGCGACGCGCAGGCGCGCCTTGCGGCTGACAGCGTCCGGGGCGGGCAGGGTGTCGTAAAAGCGGTTCCAGATGGTGCGGCCGGCCGCGTCGAAGGCGTGCACGCTGTCGATGAAGGCCTGGCGCAGGGCGCCGTCCACCATGGGCTCTGGCAGCAGCGGGTCATAGACGAGCTGGCGGATGGCCGCGCCGCCCAGAAAGAAGGCTTCGCGTGCGGCCTGGTCAATGGGCAGGCGCGCCGCGCCGTCCAGCCAGCGCTGCAGGCGCTGCCGCGTGGCGCGGTAGCCATGGTTGAGCGCAGCGCCATCCCACAGACTGTCGATGGTGGTTTCGGTGGCTGCGTCAAACGAGTTGCAACTGCACACCACGGCCGATGCTTCCAGTCCCAGGATGTGCAAACGCTGGCGGATGGCGGCAATGTCCGCCTCGATGTTGTCGGGGCGCAGGTAGAAATCGCGCTGCAATTGGGCAAAGCCCAGCAGGTGCAGGGCGCGCTCGCGCTGTCGGCTGGCGCTGCGGTCGCTGCGTGCAAGCAACCCGCAGTGCACGGCCACGTACTGGCCAGTCCAGGGGCGCAGGCGTTGCTCTGCGCTGCGCCAGTTGGCCACGTCCTGGGCCAGGCGCTGCGCTGCCGGGCCCAGGCGCCAGGCGCCGCGCTCGGTGGCCCGCACCATGTCCTGCGCGGCCAGCCGCGCCAGCGTCACGCGCACATGGTTTTCGCTGATGCCGAACACCGCGCACGCCGCCACGGCGTGGCTGACCGGCAGCGGGTTGTCGCCGCTGGCCAGCAGCAGTTCCAGTAGCAGGTGCTTGGGTTGGATTTTGGTGTCGGGGGCGTGGAGCATGCGCTTGAATATTACACAAAATATTTTTCTATAAAAATATGTGTAATAAAACAGTACGTACCGATACTTGGCCCTTCTCGTTGCGATGCGGTGGGCGTACTTCTCGATTCGTCTGATGCCTGTGCGGCGGGGGATCAGCAGACACTACGCAAGGACCCCCGCAGCGCAGGCTTGGAGGCGCCCGAAGAGCGGCTGCCTCAGGGGGATGTCCCTGCTACACCGGCCAGACGATGCCGTTGTCGTTCAGGATCGCGTCGAGCGGCAGGTCGTGCGGCTCGGGCGCGAAGTCGTCCAGAAAACCTTGCGTATAGCCCAGGCCCACGGTCACCGGGCGGGGCTGCAGCGTGGCCAGCGTGCGGTCGTAAAAGCCGCCGCCGTAGCCCAGGCGGTAGCCGCCGGCCGCATAGCCCACGCAGGGCACGAAGAGCAGTGTCGGCACAATCACTTCGGTGTCCTTGGGCTTGGGAATGCCATAGGCGTCTTCTTCCATCTCGCAGCCCGGGTACCAGGCGTGGAAGGTGAGGGTTTTGTGCTGCTTGTTTACCACCGGAAGGCCAATGCGGCGCGGCTGGGGTTCGTCCAGCAGTTCCCCGTCTTCCTTCCAGCGGTGCAGCGCCGGCAGGGGGTCGAACTCGCCCTTGATCGGCCAGTAGGCGCCAATGATGGTGTCGGGGCGGTCGACAAGCCAGATGCGCATCACGCGCTGCAGCGAGTCGGCGCGTTCGAGCCGGTCGGGCATATTCAGGCGCTGCTGTACCAGCGCGCGGCGCAAGGCTGCTTTGTCCATCACATAATTCCCCCCATGCATTGGATGAAGATTCTGACACCCCTGGTGCTTTCGTTTTTCCTCATGGGCGTGGCGGGAGGCGTCCAGGCGCTGGCCGTGGGGTCCGCGCCCACGGCGGCAGACCAGGTGCTGATCGACATGCAGCAGGCGTTTCGCAAGAAAGACCGCGTGCGTTTGGCGCAACTTTTGCCGCAGGCGCGTGGCCACGCCCTGGAGCCCTGGGCGGCGTATTGGGAGCTGCGCGCGCGCCTGGAAGACGCGCATGCCAGCGAAGTCGAAGCCTTTTTGCAGCGCTGGGCCGGCACCTACCAGGAGGATCGCCTGCGCAACGACTGGCTGCTGCTGCTGGGCCAGCGGCGCGAATGGTCACGCTTTGGCGCCCTGCACCCGCAGTTTCGCATGGGCGACGACCGCGAGGTGCGCTGCTATGCACTGACCATCGCACAGATCGAGGGGCGCGCGCCGCCGAATGCCGCTGACCTGCTGCGGGAGAACTGGTTTGCCCAGCGCGATGCCGATGACGGTTGTACCCATGCGGCGGGCGAGCTGTTTTCGGCGAAAGTGCTGCCCGCCATAGACGTCTGGCGCAAGGCGCGCCTGGCCATCGAAGCCAACCGCGTACGGGCCGCACGCGACGCGGTCGCCATCGTCGCGCCCGATCTGCTGCCCCAAGTTGCGCAGTTGAACGATGCGCCGACCAAGTTTCTGCGTGCGCGCGCCACGGCGCCGGGCCGTGAGCGCAAGGAAATCATGGTGCTGGCGCTGATCAAGCTGGCCACCAGCGACCCCGACAACGCGGCGCAGATGCTGGATTCGAAATGGTCCGTCCACTTCAATGCCGAGGAGCGCAACTGGACCTGGGGCGTGATCGGCAAGCAGGCCGCGCTGCGCCTCTCGCCGACCGCAAGCGACTACTTTTCCAAGATCAGCCGCGACGCCGACCTGAACGACGAGCTGCTCGCCTGGAAAGTGCGCGCCGCCTTGCGCGCTGGTCAGTGGGGCATGGTGCGCAAGGCGATCAACGCCATGTCACCCGAGGCGCAAAAGGACAGCGCCTGGGCCTACTGGAAAGCGCGTGCCTTGCTGCAAGGCCGGGTCAGCGATGCCGAACGCACCGAGGCCACCGCCCTGCTGCGCAGCATAGCCGGCCCCGGTGGCTTTTACGAGCAGCTGGCGCTGGAAGAACTGGGCGAGCGCATCAGCGTGCCACCCGCTCCCGCGCCGCTGACGGCCGAAGAAAAAGCGGCAGCGCGCGCCAACCCGGCGCTCAACCGCGGGCTTTACGCCATCCTGATCGGGCTGCGGCGCGAGGGCGTGCGCGAATGGAACTACGCCACCAACCTGCACGAACGTGGGGGTATGGGCGAACGCGAACTGCTTGCCGCTGCCGATTTCGCCTGCCAGTACGAGGTCTGGGACCGCTGCATCAACACCAGCGAGCGCACCGATACGGTGGCCGATTATTCGCAGCGCTACCCCATGCCGTTCGAGGGGGCCGTGGTGGCGCACAGCCGCCAGGTGGGGCTGGACCCGGCCTACGTGTATGGCCTGATCCGCCAGGAGAGCCGCTTCATCATGGACGCGCGCTCGGGGGTCGGTGCCTCGGGCCTGATGCAGGTGATGCCGGCCACGGCGCGCTGGACGGCGAAAAAAATTGGCCTGACCGGCTTCAGCACCGACCAGCTCAATGACCGCGACACCAACATCACCATCGGCACCGCTTATCTGAAGCTGGCCTTGGACGACTTCGCCGGCTCCATGCCGCTGGCCGCTGCCGCCTACAACGCCGGCCCCGGCCGGCCGCGCAACTGGCGCAATGGCCCGGTGCTGGACGCCGCCATCTGGGCCGAAAACGTGCCCTTCACCGAAACCCGCGACTACGTGAAGAAAGTGCTGGCCAACACCACCAACTACGCCGCCCTGCTCACCGGCAAGCCCCAGTCGCTGCGCGAGCGCCTCGGGACCGTCGGCCCGCGCGACGCCGCCACGCCCGAAGTCAACAAGGACTTGCCTTGAATTTCTGGTGTTTTCGGCCTCTAGCGCTTATATGGTAATTTTTAGAAGCTATCAATAGAGTAGCAATTGCTGCGACTGAGCAGGCCGGCACATCCCTGGATTTTCCTCTATGAAGGCAAGCATGCTCACCGTTCACCACCTCGAAACCTCACGCTCACAGCGCATCCTCTGGTTACTGGAAGAACTGGGCATTCCCTACGAGCTGAAGGTCTATGCGCGCGACCCGCGCACCCGTCTGGCCCCTGCGGCGCTGCGCAAGGTGCACCCGCTGGGCAAGTCGCCGGTGATCACCGAGAACGGCGAGACGATCGCCGAATCGGGCGCCATCATCGAGTACCTCGTGGAAATGCATGGCGCCGGCGCCACGGGCGACCTGGCGCACTTGCAGCCCCGGCCCGGCACGCCGGAACACCGGCGCTGCCGCTTCTGGATGCACTACGCCGAAGGCTCGCTGATGAACTGGCTGGTGATGAAGCTGGTCTTTGCCAGCATTCCCAACCAGCCCATGCCCTTCTTTGTCAAACCCATTGCGAAGGCGATTTGCGCCAAGGTGCAGCAGCAACTGGTGGACCCGAACGTCGACACCGCACTCGCCTTCATGAACGAGCACCTGGGCCGCCACCGCTGGTTTGCCGGTGAACACCTGAGCATGGCCGATTTCCAGATGAGCTTTGGCGTGGAGGCGGCGCTCTCGCGCTCTGCCCAGGCCAGGCAATGCGCCCATCTGCAGGCCTATTGCGCGCGCATGCAGGCGCGGCCAGCGTACCAACGGGCGATCGCCAAGGGCGGGCCGGTGGTGATGGCCGCCTGACGGCGCAGCGGTGGCTCAGAGCGTGGAACAGGCCACAATGCGACAGGCCTTGCCGCTGCGCCCGCGCGGCGTGGCATGGCCCAGCTTTCCCCGCACTTCGATGGTGTCGAGCCCCATGGTGCGGGCAAAGGACTGCAACTCGTCTCGGCAGCGCGCCAGTGCCTTGCGGCCGCCGTCGCCTTCCAGAGGCAGCTGCAGCTCCAGAGTGCAGCCGTCGATCTGGCGCAGGGTGAAGTCGAACACCCCGGCGCGGTCCTCCAGCACGGTGGACAGGGCGAGCGGAAGCAGCGTGACGCGCTGGCCGCCCGCGGTGCGCATGACAAGCGGCTCATCGTGGCGACCCAGCACCTGGACCACTGGCAGCGGGGAGCCGCAACCGCAGCGCTCGGCGAGCAGGCTGACCTGGTCGCCCAGGTCGTAGCGCACCAGCGGCTGCACGTGGTTGGCCAGGTTGGTCAGCAGCACGCTGCTCGACGGCTGGCCGGCGGGCACCGGGCGCAAGCGCTCGTCCACCGGCTCCAGAATCACCCAGTCGGCGTTGACATGCATCTGGCCGTGGGCGCATTCCCAGCCGATGGCCAGGAACTCGGAGGCACCGTAGCTGTTGCGCACCGCAGCGCCGAGTTGCCGCGCAATGTGGGCCCGCATCGCGGGTGCCAGATATTCGCCACCGGTCCAGATTTCGCGCGGCCGGATGTGCAGCGCGCCGCGCGCGGCTTCGTCGGCCAGCAGGGCAGCGGCCGTGGGGTAGGTAGCGATGGCCGTGGGCGCAAAGGCATTGAGCGCCTGTACCAGTGCGCCTAGAGGCTGGAGCAGTGAAAAGCTGCGCGTGCTGTGGGCCAGCCACGGGTTGATGGCACACAGCCGCCGCACCGACACGGTGCTGGCAAAGTGCCCGTCGATGGCGCCGATGAAGGCCGTGCGCTCGCCCAGGCCCAGCGGGTCCCACATGCTCGATATCAGGGGTTTGGGTGGTGGACTGCGGCGCAGGGCTTCGAGCGCGTCGTACACCGCCATGGCCTGGGCATCCTGTACAAAAATGCCTGGCTGGCCGCTGGTGCCCGAGCTTTCCCACACCATGTAGCGGTCCAGCCAAGGTTCTGCGATCCGGGTCGGGTCGGCGGTGAAGGCGCGCAGCGCATCGAACTGGAGCTGCGGGTCGGTCACCCAGTCGTCAAAGTGCGCCATCAGCTGCGACCGCGTCACCACAGGCAGTTGTTCGATTGCGGTGCCCGGCGTGGTGCCGGCCGGCCACAGCGAGCGGTACAGACGGGAGCCGCGCAGGGTGAAGTTCAGCAGCGCAGCCAGCCGGGTCTGCTGGCGCTGCGCAATGCCCTGCGGCGTTCCGCGCTGGGCGGCAGACACATCCAGCGACACGGCGGACAGGCGCAGCGCGTCGAATACGGCGCTCATGCGGGCCCTGCCACGCTGCGCGCCCGCGCAGGCGCGCAGCGCGGGTGCAGCGTCCAGCGGGCCATGGTTGATCCTGGGGTGTCCACGGTGCCCATCATAGGCGCGCGGCTCGCAGGCAAAGCCGCAGCCCGGCTGCTCAGGCGTTCAAGAGCATCTCCCCCTGGCGGCGGGCTGCGCCCGAGCGGACCAGGTCGTCCACCAGGCCCTGCAGCCACGCCGCATGGGTTTGCTCGGAAAAGTAGCGCGCGTGCATCAGGTTGAAATGCGGTGTCGCCTGCGCCCAGGCGTACAGGTCGGCCAGGGAAATCAGCTGCCACTCCAGCAACTTGTACTTGAGCAGCACCTTGGCGGCGTACAGGCCATGCTTGCGCGGGTCGCTCACGAAGCCGGCGAGGCGCTTGCGCGCGGTGGCCAGGGCGCGGGGGACTTCGGAAAACACCGCGCCGTGGCCCGGAATCACCACGGCGGGCGAAAGCCGCTCGATCAGGTCCAGCGTGGCCGCCACATCGGCAAAAGCGTCGATGCCCTCGAGCTCGGGAAAGACGACGCCAAAACCGCTTTCCCACAGGGCGTCCGCCGAGATCAGGAGGCGCCCCTGGGGTTCGAACAGGACGACGGAATGGGGATCGTGCCCCGGCGTGGCATGCACCTGCCAGGATTTGCCGCCGAGCGCCACCTCACTGCCTGGTTGCAACAGGCCGCTGCACGCAAAGCGCGGACAGTCCTGCCCGGTCGGCGTATAGCCCAGTGCGACCGGGTCCCATTGGCGCACCCGCTGGGCTTGCCCGGGCGGGATGAGCGTCTGCACACCTGGCCAGGCGCGCTGCAATGCGGCGTTGCCACCGCAGTGGTCGCTGTGCAAATGGGTGTTGAGGATGCGCGCCAGCGGCGCGTCGCCCAGGGCCGCGCGCACCAGCGCCACCGTCTGGTCGGCGTGGCTGCTGTAGCCGGTGTCCACCAGTGCAGCGCCCTCCGGCCCGGTGAACAGGATGTTGTTGGAGGACAGCCAGCCGCGCTCAAACACAGCAATTTCGGGCGGCAGCGCAGGCGGGACTAGCGTCATAAGCTACGAATAGTGTAGCGTATGCGCCCGCGGGACGGTGGCCGCACGGGGTCCGGCGGCCGAGACTCAGGCACCGGCCTGCAGGCGCTTTTCCAGCTCGGCAATCAGCGCGCGCGCCTCATCGCCCTCGGGAATGGGCCGGCCGCTATCGCGCCAATGCACCGCTTCCTTGAAGCCGCCGACCTGCGCCTGGCGGCGGAACCACAGGCCTTCGGGGTTGTGGCGGGTGATGCCGTCGAACACGGTGGCAAACATCTGCGTCTGCTCCAGCCCCATGCTCAGCCAGACCTGGTTGACGACAAGCTTGTGCATCATCAGATGCCCTCGCGGCACCCCCGCAATGCGCGTGGCCAGCGCCAGCGTTGCAGCGTCGAGTTCGCTGGCAGGAACCGACTGGCTGGCCAGGCCCCATTCGGCCGCCTGCGCCCCGCTGATCGTGTCGCCGGTGAACATCAGCTGCTTGGCCCGCATCGCCCCCAACCGGTAGGTCCACATGGCCGTGGTGGGGCAGCCCCACACGCGCGTAGGCATGTAGCCAATGCGGGCGTCGTCGGCCATGATGAGCAGGTCGCAGCACAGGGCGATGTCGCTGCCGCCTGCGACCGCATAGCCTTGCACCTTGGCAATGGTCGGCTTGGTGCAGCGCCACAGCGCCATGAAGTCTTCGGTGTTGCGCTTCATCGCGGCGTAGTCGACCATCGGGTCCCAGGGCGTTTTCTCCTGCCGGCAGGGGTGATCGCCGGTCCGGTTTTCGGGGTCCACGCCCTCGGCGTATTCGTCCAGGTCGTAGCCTGCGCAGAAAGCGCGGCCTTCGCCCTCCAGCACGATGACGTGCACCTCATCGAGCGCCTCGGCCCAGGCCACCGCATTGCGGATGTCCGAGGGCATGGAGCTGTTGATGGCGTTGAGCTTGTCGGGTCGGTTCAGACGCAACCTGGCGATGCGCGGGTGCTCGGTATCCTGGCTGGCGACGACGGTGTTGAAAACGGGCATGGTGGTTCTCCGTTGAAGGGGGCTTGCTCTGCGGTAAATGAATGTCTGGGAACAAAAGGTCCGTGCGGCCAGGCACCTGGACTGCGTGCGCTGCACTATGCGCGCAACTCGCGGCGCAAAATTTTTCCGACGTTGCTCTTGGGCAGCTCGTCGCGAAATTCGATGCGGCTGGGGCGTTTGTAGCCGGTCAGGTTGTCGTGGCAATAGCGCGCCACCTCGTCTTCCGTCAGGCTGGCGTCGCTGCGCACAACGAACAGTTTGACCGCCTCGCCCTGGCGCTCGTCGGGCACGCCCACGGCCGCGCATTCGAGCACGCCGGGGCACAGCGACACGAGGTTTTCAATTTCGCTGGGGAATACGTTGAAGCCGCTGACCAGAATCATGTCCTTTTTGCGGTCGATGATGCGGGTGTAGCCCTGGCTGTCCATGATGCCGATGTCCCCAGTGCGCAGAAACCCGTCCGGGGTGAAGGCGGCGGCGTTTTCCTCGGGCTTCTGGTAGTAGCCGGGCGTCACGTTCGGGCCGCGAATGCAGATTTCGCCGCTCTCGCCCAGCGGCAGGCTGTTGCCCGCGTCGTCCTTGATGGCAATGTCGATACCGGGCAGCGGCAGGCCGATGCTGCCGGAAAACTCCTCGGTGTTCACCGGGTTGTTGGTGCCGATGGCGCAGGTCTCGCTCATGCCCCAACCTTCGACCATCGCGGTGCCCGTGACTTTTTGCCACTGGCGCGCCGTCCCTTCGGCTGCCGCCATGCCGCCGGCCTGGGCGACGCAGAGATGGGAAAAATCGAGCCCGCGGAACTGGGCGTTGTGCAACAGCGCATTGAACAGCGTGTTGACCGCCGGCAGCATGTGGAAGGGGCGCTTTTTCAGCACCTCGACAAACTTGGGGATATCGCGCGGGTTGGGAATGAGTGTCAGGTGCGAGCCCTGGCGAATCGCCAGCAGGCACAGCGTCAGCGCAAAGATGTGGTACAGCGGCAGCGCGGCGATGCTGTTGGCGCGGGTCACATCACCCATCTTGGCCAGGGCTGGCGTGAACCACGCCTCGGCCTGGAGCGTGGCGGCGACGATGTTGCGGTGGGTCAGCACCGCGCCTTTGGACAGGCCCGTGGTGCCGCCGGTGTACTGCAGGAATGCGGTGTCGTCCAGCGTGGCGCTGCTGGCCGTAAGCGTGCGCCGCGCGCCATCGGACAGGGCCTGGCGGAAGCTCACCAGCGTGCGCCCAGCCGAGAGCGGCAGATCGTAGGCCGGCACCATCTTGGCCAGGTGGCGTACGGCGAAGGTGATCCAGCGGCCGTACCAGAAGCCCAGCAGGTCGCCCATGGACGCCATCACCACGCGCTGCACGCCGGTGTGCTCGATCACCTCGGCCAGCGTGTGGGCAAAGTTCTCCAGGATGACAATGGCGGATGCGCCCGAATCCTTGAGCTGGTGCTCCAGCTCGCGCGCGGTGTAGAGCGGGTTGACGTTGACGCACACATAACCCGCCCGCAGCACCGCCGCCATGGTCACGGCGAACTGGGGGATGTTGGGCAGCATGATGGCCACGCGCGCGCCCGGCTCGAGCCCTTGCGACTGCAGCCACGCGCCGAGCGCCGCCGACAGGCGGTCGAGTTCCGCATAGCCCATCCATTGCTCCATGCAGACCGAGAAGGGCCTGCCCGCATGCTGGCGCAGCGCCTCCTCGATCATGTGGGCTGCCGAGCGGTATTGCTCGGGATGGACGTCGTGTGCGACGCCTGCGGGGTAGTTTTTGAGCCAGATTTTGTCCATGCGACGGGGGAGGTGCGAAGCCAGCGAAGCCCCAGATTCTGTGGGACGCCCCCGGGACGGCCTACCGGGCTTGTCCCAGGGTGCGTGCCAGTTCCGTCTCGCAGGCGACAAGAGGAGCGTCAAACAGCAGGTCCATCAGTTGGGTTTCGCGCGTTTTCACCGTCTGCAGAAATCCCTCCACCGCGCCGCGCTTGCTGGCCAGCGCGCCAAAGGTGTCAAAGCCTGCCTCCAGAAAGTGCTGGAGCGCGCCCATGCCGGCCGCCCGGGCAGGCCCGCGCATGGTGCGCAGCAGCAGGCGCAGGCCCGGCGTGCGGGTAAAGCGCGTCAGGTCGTGCCCCAGCTCCATCACCCAGAGCAATTGCTGGTGCCGGGTCTCGGGCTGGCCCACGGTCTTCCAGGCTGCGGCGTAGCGCTGGGCCTCGGGCGTCATTTCGGGCTGTGCCAGCCAGGCCTGGGCCATGGCGTGGTCCAGCTCCTCGGTCTTGGCGTGCAGCAGCGCCAGCGTCAGTGCAGTGTGGACCACCGGGCGGGGAAAGACGGTTTGCAGCGTGCCGGCAATGCGTGCGAACTGCGCGTCGCGCTCGCTGTAGTCGCCAGGGCTGTACAGCTCATCCAGGAAAAACTGCGTGGCGGGCCGCACCGTGGGGTCGCGCATCAGGTCGGCGTAGCTTCCCATGAAGCGGCGCGACTGAAACAGCTTGATGTTGCGCACGGCCGTGGCCAGCGCCAGGCTGGAGGTTTGCGCGGCGCGCAGTTCGGTGACGCGGGCGATGCTTTGGCGGATGTTCTCTGCGGCGTCCATAGCGGGGCTTGCACAATGGGAAGTCGTTTTTTCCATTACACCATCGCCATGATCGCCCGCATGCAAGCCACCTGGACCGTTCTTCTGCTGCTTGGCGCCGGCTGCTGGGTGGGCTATGCGGCGCAGCGTTCCTGGGCCCTGGCCGGCGGTGGCATTGCCGTGGGGGTGCTGGTGTACCTGGGCGTGATGGCGCTGCAGTTCACGCTGATGCAGCGCGTGAATGCCGCAGACCCGGCGCCGCGCGCCCGGCCCCTGCAGGTGCTGCGCGCCTGGTGGGCCGAGTTGGGCGTGGCGCTGCACGTGTTCTGCTGGGATCAGCCCTTTCGCAGCCGCGCCGAGCCCAACTGGCTGCCCACAGCACCTACCGGCCAGCGCGGCGTGGTGCTGGTGCATGGATTTTTGTGCAACCGCGCGCTCTGGCGCACCTGGTTTGCGCCGCTGCGCGCTGCGGGCCACGCCTACGAGGCGGTCAACCTGGAACCGGTATTTGGCTCGATAGACGACTACGCGCCCACCATCGATGCGGCTGTGCAGCGCGTGCATGCGGCCACCGGCATGGCACCGGTGCTTATCTGCCACAGCATGGGAGGGCTGGCCGCGCGCGCCTGGCTGCGCGCCTGCGCCGGCGACGCTCGGGTGCAGCATGTGGTCACGCTGGGCACGCCGCACCGCGGCACCTGGGCCGGGCGATTTGCGCGCGCCGTCAACGCCCGGCAGATGGCGCTCGACGGTGATTGGGTGGGACAGCTCAGCGGCGCCGAGCCGGCAGGGCGTGCAGCACTGTTCACCTGTTGGTATTCCAACTGCGACAACATCGTTTTCCCCACCAGCACCGCGACCTTGCCCAAGGCCGACAACCGCCATCTTCCCGGCGTGGCGCACGTGGAGATGGCGCGCCGCACCGAGGTGCTGCGGGGCTGCCTGGCCTTGCTGATATCAGAAGCGGATTCTGCAGCGAAAATTTAAGCAAAACAGGGCTCTAGCGCTTATCTATAAAAAGAAAGCAGCTATCAAAAAAGAAGTATTCGTCCGCTTGCTCAGTTGCCCGATGCGTTGGCGGCCAACTCCGGCAGACCACGCAGGCGCTCGTACACCGGCGCGAAATCGGCCGCCGTCATGTCGAACAGGTCCTGGAAGCTGTCGATGACGAAATACGTTTCCTGGAAGCTGTCGATCTTGTAGCGCGTGCGCATGGTGCGCTCGAGTTGCAGCGGCAGGCGCTGCGGATCGGGGCTTTGCACTGCATACGGCAATTCGCCCGACGAACTCAGAATGCCCGCCCCATAGGCACGCAGGCCGCCCGCTTCGCGGATCAGGCCGAACTCGATGGTGTACCAATACAGGCGTGAGAGCATCTCGCAGGCTCCCAGGTGATCGGCCTTGAGACCGCCCTGGCCGTAGCGCTGCACGTAGTCGGCAAATACCGGGTTGAACAGCAGCGGCACATGGCCGAACAGGTCGTGGAAGATGTCCGGCTCGACGATGTAATCGAACTCCTCAGGTGTGCGGATCCAGTCGGTCACCGGGAACTTGCGGTTCGCCAGCAGGGTGAAGAAAGGCACTTCGGGGATCAAGCCCGGCACGCCGACGATCTCCCAGCCGGTGGCGGGTTTCAGGCGCGTGTTGATGTCCTCAAAGCGCGGAATGCGGTCCTCTGCACCCAGCGACGGCAACGCGGCAATGAAGGCCTCGCTGGCCAGGCCTGGCAGCAAAGCCGACTGGCGCGCGTAGAGGCGCCGGTAGGTGTCGTGGTCCTGCTCGGTGTAGCGGGCGTAGTCCTGCGGGCAGGTGTAGTCGGCGCCAGCGCGGGCGTAGTCGCCGCGCGGTGGGCGCTCGCTGGCGCCATAGACAACGGGTTCGACGGCCATGGGGTCTCCTTTCTGGTTTTGCTTGGTGCAAGCACTATTTGTGCGGCATATGGCACTGGCGCAGCCCAAGCCAGTGCTCCCGCGCAAGGGCCGCCCCGCCGCGCTGGGAGCGTCCCCCTTCCCGAAATGGCGTAGCCATTCGAGAGAAGGGGGAAGGCGCCGCAGGCGACTCAGGGGGTTGTTGCCCCCGCTGGCGCCTTGAGCACGCCGCGGCGGATCTGGTCGAGTTCGATGCTTTCGAACAGCGCCTTGAAGTTGCCGTTGCCAAAGCCGTCGTCGCCTTTCCTCTGGATGAACTCGAAGAAGATCGGACCGAGCTGGTTTTCGCTGAAGATCTGCAGCAGCAGGGCATCCTTCTTGCCGTCGATCAGGATCTTGCGCTTGTGCAGCTCTTCGAGCGGCTCACCATGGCCGGGGATGCGCTTGTCCACCAGTTCGTAGTAGGTGTCAATGGTGTCAAGCAGGCGCACGCCGCTCTCGCGCAGGCGGTCCACGGTTTGGTACAGGTCGTCCGAGCCCATGGCGATGTGCTGGATGCCCTCGCCCTTGTACATGTCCAGGTATTCCTGGATCTGGCCGGGGTTCTCTTTGCCTTCCTCGTTGATCGGGATGCGGATCTTGCCGCAGGGGCTGGTCATGGCCTTGCTCTTGACGCCCGTCACCTGGCCTTCGATATCGAAGTACTTGATTTCCCGGAAGTTGAACAGGCGCTCGTAGAAATCCGCCCACTCACCCATGCGCCCCCGGTGCACGTTGTGCGTGAGGTGGTCGATGTAGGTCAGGCCATGGCCAAACGGGTGCAGGGCCTCCTGGGCGCTGATGCCGGGCAGGGCCTCGAAATCGACATCAAAGAAGCCGATGTTGCCAATGTCGCCGGGCTGCGCACCGCCCTTGCCGCGCCAGCGGTCGACAAAGTAGATCAGGCTGTCGCCAATGCCCTTGATGGCCGGGATGTTCAGCTCGCCCGGGCCTGCCTTGCCGGCGTAGCCCCACGCGCCGAGCGACACGGCGCGCTCGTAGGCGGCCTTGGCGTCGTGCACCCGGAAGGCAATCGCGCACACGCTGGGGCCGTGCAGGCGGGCAAAGCGCTGGGCAAAGCTGTCGGGTTCGGCGTTGATGAGGAAGTTGATCGTGCCCTGGCGGTACAGCAGCACGTTCTTGTGGCGGTGGCGTGCCACCGGCTTGAAACCCATGGCTTCAAAGGCGCGGCCCATGGCGGCGGGGTCGGGTGCGGCGTATTCGATGAATTCAAAGCCGTCGGTGCCCATGGGGTTGTCCCAGGCCGCATGGGCGTCTGTGGACGCAAGGGTCTCGGTGGGGTGCATGCTGTCTCCGTCTGGTGGAAGGTTCCCGGCGCTGGTACGCGAAGCCAGGATGCGGCGCGGCCGCGCCGTTGCGAACGAAACCTTGCACTGTAGAGGCCATTTACATCAACATTTAGGCGAATTGTTGTGCTATTACGCAGGTTTATTCTGTGAAGTTGCGCTATGTCAACGCGCTGCGCGGCGCGATTCGTCCAGCGCCGTCGTGGCGCCGAGGCGTTGTTCAGCGGATCGACGCTGCGCGCAGCGCGAGCGCCCCGTCCAGTCGCAATTGCTCCTGGGGCGTGAAGCTGCGATCGCGCAGTTGCGCCAGGGCTTGGGCGTCGGTCTGGCTCGCCTGCGCACGTGCATAGGCATCGAGCCGCGTATTCCACTCGCGGTCCTGCGCGTCGAGCTGGGCCAGGCGCTGGGCCGCGTCATCGCCAAAGCGCGCGCTGCGCTCTGCGTAGCGCGTGCGATCGTCGGTGCCGGCGGCGTTGAAAGCGGCGGTCTGCGCGCCCACGTCGTGCTGCAGCACGCTGTGGGCGCGCTCGGCGCGTTGCTGCGGGTCGAGTTCGTTTTCAGCGGAGGCAAGTGCCTCCTGGCGCTGCTGCGCCGTCAGAGCCCGGTTGCGTTCGATCTCCAGGCGAGCCAGGGTGTAGCGGTCCAGCGCCTGCTGGTCAGCAAACAGCGCGTCAAATTCAGATTCATCGAAATACTGGCGGCGCAGCGCGTCGCGCGCCTGCAGCGCGTCGCGCAGGGCCCGTGGGTCGGTGGCGTCCTGGGGGGGCTGCAGCTCGCCCAGCGCGACGCGGTAGTCCACATAGCGTTCTGCCAGGGCCAGGGCGCGGGTGCTGAGGGCCTCACCAAAGCGCAGCCTCACCAGTTCGGCCAGGCGGCGCTTGAGGGCTTGTGGGTCGGGCGCGTCACTGGCCTCCAGCAGCATCGCTTCGAGTTCATCGCGCAACCCCGGTGCGAGCAAGGGGTCGGCGGCAACGGAGGCCAGCGTCGACACGCCCTGGAGCGCAAGCGGTCTGCCACTGGGCTGCGCTGCGCTTTTCAAGCCCCCAGATGTATGGGCCGCGCTCTGTGCTACTGATCCCTGATTTTTTGCCGGCACCAGCCACCACGCACCCGCTGCAAGGGCTGCGGCGGCGCCGGTGAAAATCAGCGCGATGGCGCGCCCATTCACAGACCGGCGTTCTTCAGGCGGTTGGCGTGCTGGCGGTACAGCGCCACCGGATCCGGCGAGAACCAGTCGCGCAGGCCCACCATCTGGTTGACCTCGTCCAGATGGTTCTGGCGGTAGTCGCCCAGATGGCGGCCCAGGCGCGCCGAGCAGGCCGACACCAGGCCGTCATTGGCTTCGCCGAACACCAGGCCGGTCGCAACCAGCGCAGCGTCGCTCGGGTCGAGTACGTTGGTGAGCGTGTTCTTGCCGGTCCAGGAGTAGTAGCGCACGCCAGCCACCTGCTCTGCGCCGTTGCCGCAGCCGCTGGAGGGAACGCCAGCGCCAAAACGCTGATTGAAGCGTGCCGAACCGGCGGTGGTCAATGAGTCCAGCGCGGCGACGGGCATCTGCGGCAGGCCGCTGCCGCCCGAAGCCAGGTTGATGAGCGTGACCAGCGCGCCGGCGGCGCCATTGGCCACCGCCTCGCTGACGCTGCCCGCCGGCGCCACGCCGCGAATGACGTCGGCAAAGCGCGATCCCCGGTTCACGCCGCCCACCGAGGTGACGGAGGCGACGAGCTGGGGCGCCACGCCGGCGACGTAGCGGGCCGTCGGGCCGCCATGCGAATGGCCGATCAGGTTGACCTTGGGTGCGCCGGTGACCGCCAGGATGTTGCGTACCTGCGCGAGCAGCTGCTCGCCGCGCACTTCGGTGCTGTTGGCAGCGGAGACCTGGGCCACGTAGACGCTGGCGCCACTCTGACGCAGATTGCTGGGGATGCCATAGAAGTAGTCGACGCCAAAGACCGAATCGAAGCCGAACAATCCATGCACCAGGACGATGGGATAACGTGTCTGGGCGTAGTTGCTGGCGGCGGTGGCGGGCAGGGCCGCGGCGAGCAGAACGGCAAAAGCGAACAGCCAGCGCAGTGGCAACTGGCGGAAGAAAACGTTCATGGGTGGTCTCCTGGATGTTATGGACAAAAAAGAACGCTCGTTCGTTTTTGTGAGGAGAATTATTTATGCAATGGAACGCGCCGCGCATTCGGGGATACCCGCGTTGCCGCGTGTACCGGGCGCGCACCAGCGATTCGATAAAATCCTGCAGGATGCAGACCCATTACGCACTCGACAAGCTGGATCGCTCCATTTTGCGCTCGCTGCAAGCCAACGGCAGGGAAACCTACGACCTCATCGGCGAGCAGGTGGGCCTTTCGCCCAGCGCCGTCTTGCGCCGCGTCAAGCGCCTGGAAGAGGCCGGGGTGATCGATCGCTACGTGGCACTGGTCAAGCCGGAATCGGTGGGCCTGGGGCTGACCGCCTACCTCAACGTGCGGCTTGAAAAGGCGACCGAGAGCCACAAGCGCAATCCCATGGACGTGTTTCGCGCAGCGGTCCAGACCTGGCCCGAGGTGGTGGAATGTGCTTCGCTGACGGGGGAGATGGACTACTTGCTGCGTGTGGTCGTCGCCGACATGGCACATTACAGCCGCTTCATCATGGAAACGCTGCTCAAGCACCCCAGCGTCCAGGACTGCAAGACGAGTTTTGTGCTCGACCACGTCAAGGCGACGACGGCCGTCCCCGTCTGACTGCGTTTCGGGCCTTTTTCCTACCCTGAACGTTCAATGCAAGTCCTTGATTTGATTATTTAATTTGGCTTTCGAGTCTAATTTGCTGCATTGCAGCAAAAATGGCTTGGAAAGCGGGGCCGCAGCGCCTATATTGTCTGCATGACTGAAACCAAAGAACGGCTCAAGACGTCCTGGAATGCCGGCATGGACCGCTTGCTTCCCTCGGCGTCGCTGGCCTCGGGCGCCTCGCGCAGCCCATTGATGATTCCAATTCGATCGCTCGGCCCCCACCACCGTGAGCGCATTGCGCAGCATTTGCTCCAGCTCGCGCCCGCCGACCGCTACCTGCGCTTTGGCTACTCCGCCAGCGACGAGCAGGTGCGCCGCTACGTGGAGCAGCTCGACTTCGAGCGCGACGACATCTTCGGCATCTACAACCGTCGCCTCGAACTGATTGCCATGGCGCACCTTGCATTTGCGCCCAGCGAGGCCCTCAGCGAATGCGCGGAATTCGGTGTCTCGGTGCTTGCGCACGCGCGAGGACGCGGCTACGGCGCGCGTCTGTTCGAGCGTGCTTGCATCCACGCACGCAATGAAGGCGTTCGCATGCTCTTCATCCATGCGCTTTCGGAAAACACGCCCATGCTCAACATCGCCCGCTCCGCCGGTGCGGTGGTGCGTCGCGAGGGCTCCGAGTCCGAAGCCTTCCTCGAGCTGGCACCGGCCAGCCTGGACTCGCGCATGACCGAGGTGGTCGAGCAGCAGTTTGCCGAACTGGACTACCGCTTCAAGCAGCAGGCGCACCAGTTCTGGTCCTTTCTTGGCAGCATGCAGGCGCTGCGCTGGGGCCCGCCTGGCGACGGGCCTGCGCCGCGCGCCTGAGGAGCGGCCCTGGAGCGGGGCTGGAGCCCTGGCGCGGGCGCCACTACACTAGCGCTCTGTTTCACTACCGCACGTCCTGCACCCGAAGGCAGTGTCAGACCCCCACCCCGCGCGCGCGCTTGACAAGGAAGACAAGCGCAGTTTTCTGCAAAAGCTCGTCGAGTTCATCCACCCCGGCCCCGATTCCATCGAGGAGTTGGTGGTCATTCTTTCCGAGGCCGAAGACAACGAGTTGATCGGCCCCGAATCGCGCGTCATGCTCGAGCGCGTGCTGCGCATGGCCGACCGCACCGCCGGCGATGTCATGGTGGCCGCGCCCCGCATGGACCTGCTGGACATCGACGCGCCCATGGATGAGGTGCTGCGTGTCGTCATCAACACCGCGCATTCGCGCTTCCCGGTTTACCAGGGCGAGCGCGAGAACATCATTGGTGTGCTGATGGCCAAGGACCTGCTCAAGCTTCAGCGTGCGCCCGAATTGCACATTCGCACGCTGCTGCGCCCGGCGACCTTCGTTCCCGAAACCAAGGGCCTGAACGATTTGTTGCGCGAGTTCCGCAGCAACCGCAGCCACCTGGCGGTGGTCATCGACGAGTTCGGCCGCGTGGCCGGACTGGTGACCATCGAAGACGTGCTCGAAGAAATCGTCGGCGAGATCGAGGACGAGTTCGACATTCCGGAAGACGAGGGCGACATCTTCGCCCTGGCCGACCGCACCTACCGCGTCAGCGGCGACACGCCGGTCGAGCGCGTCGCCGAAGCGTTTGGCGTGCCGATTGCCAGCAGCGACCCCGAGGACGAGTTCGAGACCATTGGCGGGCTCATCGCCCACGAAATGGGCCACGTACCCCAGCGCGGCGAGCATCTGCAATTCTGTGGCCTGCACTTCGTGGTCTTGCACACCAAGGGTGGCGCGGTGCGCTGGTTCAAGGTGACAGGCGCCACGCAAGACCTCGCTCGGCCCGATTGATGCGCGAACCCGGCAGCGCTGCGCGCGCAGGACTCGCGTGCGCCGCGGGGCTGGCGCAAGCAGCGTCGCTCGCCTTGCCGGGCAGCGGCGCGCCGCTCTGGTGGCTGCAGATTTTGTCGCTCGCGGCGCTTGCGGGGCTGCTGCGATCCACCGCGCAGCCCTTGCGTGGCGCTTTTCTGGCTGGCCTTTTCGCCACGGCGTGGTTGTGCGGAACCTTCTGGTGGCTTTTCACTTCGCTGCACACCTACGGGGGCCTGCCGGCGCCGCTGGCGGTTCTTTCCGTGCTGGGACTGGCGCTGTTCCTGGCCTCGTACTACGCGGTTGCGGGCGCGCTCTGCGTGCGGCTGGCGCCGCACTCCCGCCTCGGCGTGGCACTGCTCTTTGCCGGGCTCTGGCTGTTGGCCGAACTGGCGCGCAACACGCTCTGGACGGGGTTTCCCTGGGGCGCGGGAGGCTACGCCCACGTGGATGGACCGCTCGCGGCCTTGGCTCGGTGGGTCGGTGTCTACGGCATGGGCTTTGTGGCGGCGCTGCTGGCCATGGGCGTCGCCAGCCTGCGCGCTGCGGATCTGCGGCGAACCTCGGCCTGGCTGCTGCTGGTCACGCTGGCGGGCGGACTGGCTGCAGCGAGCGGGCTGCGCGAATGCGCGCTCGGCGGCTGCAACGGCGCCGCGATCGCGCGGCACGCGCCACTGAGTCTCGCTCTGCTTCAGGGCAACATCCCGCAGGATGAAAAATTCCAAGCGGGCAGCGGCGTCCCGACTGCGCTGGCCTGGTACGCGCGCCAGCTCGACTCGGCCAGCGCAAGCCTCGTGGTGGCGCCCGAGACGGCACTGCCTTTGCTGCCGGCGCAATTGCCCCCCGGTTACCTGCAGGCCATCGCCCGGCGCTATGCCCAGGGCGAGCAGGCCGCCCTGGTCGGTATCCCGCTGGGCGACATGCAGGCGGGGTATACCAATTCCGTGCTCGGGTTTGCACCCGGGCAGACCGCGCCGTATCGCTATGACAAGCACCACCTGGTGCCTTTCGGTGAGTTCATTCCCCCGCTGTTTCGCTGGTTCACCGAGATGATGAACATTCCCCTGGGCGACTTCGCGCGGGGCCCCTTGGGGCAAGCGGCCTTCCTGTGGCGGGGCGAGCGCATTGCGCCCAACATCTGCTACGAGGACCTTTTTGGCGACGAGATCGCTGCGCATTTTCTCGTGCCCGAGCGTGCTCCTACGCTGCTGCTCAATCTGAGCAACATCGGCTGGTTTGGGACCAGCCTGGCCATCGACCAGCACCTTGCGATCAGCCGCATGCGCGCGCTGGAATTCGAGCGCCCCATGGTGCGCGCCACCAATACCGGCGCCACTGCCGTGATCGACTATCGCGGGCAAGTGACGCACGTGCTGGCGCGCGCTACGCGCGGCGTCCTGCTGGCGCAGGTCGAGGGGCGGGGTGGCCCCGTGACGCCGTTCGCATGGTGGGCGGCGCGCTGGCGGCTCGCGCCGTTGTGGGGCCTGGGCACGCTGTGCGTCCTGGGCGCTGTGCTGGCGCGTCGGCGCGCGCACAGGCAGGGTCGAAAGCCTCTCTACAATCGGGTCTAGACGCAATCATCTAGAAATGGCACTTTCCGCCTGTCCTGAAGCGCTTCTCGCGAGCGTCCGGGGCCATCGGGGCGGGGCAGGGCAAACCCACAGAATGAGCGCTGCGCGGGCAGCCCTGGAGCAGGACGTACATGGCAGATTCTTTTTCCTACGAACAGTTGATCGCTTCGGGCGAGGGTCGGCTTTTTTCGCCCGACAGCGGTCGCCTGCCGCTGCCACCCATGCTGATGTTCGATCGCATTACGCACATCGACAGCGACGGCGGCGCGCACGGCCTGGGAAGAATCCGCGCGGAACTCGACGTGCGTCCCGACCTCTGGTTCTTTGACTGCCATTTCCAGGGCGACCCCGTGATGCCCGGCTGCCTGGGGCTGGACGCCATGTGGCAATTGATCGGCTTTTATCTGACGTGGCTGCAACTGCCCGGCAAAGGCCGTGCGCTCGGGGCGGGCGAGGTCAAATTCACCGGCGAAGTGGGTCCCGAGGTGAAGCTTGTCACCTACGAGATCGACATCAAGCGCGTCATCAAGCGCAAGCTTGTCATGGCCATCGGCGACGCCCGCCTGCTCGCGGATGGCCAGGAAATCTACGTAGCCAGCGACCTGCGCGTCGGCCTGTTCAAGAAGGACGACGCGCCCGCCGCTGCGAATGCAGGAGAAACTCCATGAAACGGGTGGTGATCACGGGCGCGGGCATCGTCTCGTGCATTGGCAACGACAAGGCATCGGTCACGCAGTCGTTGCGCGAGAGCCGCTCGGGCATTCGCGCCATGCCAAAGTTTGCCGAAATGGGCCTGCGCAGCCAGGTGGCCGGAGTGCCGCAGATCGACCTGGAAGCCTTGATCGACCGCAAGCAACTGCGTTTCATGGGGGACGCGGCGGCGTACGCGCACATTTCGCTGGCCAACGCCATCGATGAAGCCGGCCTGCCGCCGGAAAGGGTCTCGCACCCGCGCACGGGTCTCATCATGGGATCGGGGGGGGGCTCGCCCGCCAACCAGATCGAGTCGGCCGACATCCTGCGGACCAAGGGCATTCGCCGCGTCGGGCCGTACCAGGTGACGCGCTGCATGAGTTCCACGGTGTCGGCCTGCCTGTCGACCAACTTTGCCATCAAGGGAATCAACTACTCCATCACCTCGGCGTGCAGCACCTCGGCGCATTGCATAGGCGCGGCGGCCCAGCAAATCGCCTGGGGCATGCAGGACGTGATGTTTGCCGGCGGCGGCGAGGAAGTCACCTGGGGCATGGGCATGCTGTTTGACGCCATGGGCGCCATGTCGAGTGCCTACAACGCCACGCCGGAGAAGGCCTCGCGTGCCTACGACGCGAACCGCGACGGCTTCGTGCTCTCGGGCGGCGGCGGTGCCGTAGTGCTGGAGAGCCTGGAGCACGCGCAGGCGCGCGGCGCCACCATTCTGGGTGAAATCGTGGGTTTTGGCGCCACATCCGACGGTGCCGACATGGTGGCACCCTCAGGTGAAGGAGCCATTGCCTGCATGCAGCAGGCGATTGCCGGGCTGGACCAGCCCATCGACTACATCAACACCCACGGCACCTCCACACCCGTGGGCGACGTGCCTGAGCTGCGCGCCATCAAGGCCGTGTTTGGCGACGCGATTCCGCGCTTCTCGTCCACCAAATCGCTCACCGGCCACTCGCTGGGCGCGACCGGCGTGCAGGAAGCCATCTATTGCCTGCTGATGCTGCAACAAGGCTTCATTGCCGGCTCGGCCAACATTGAAACGCTGGACCCCGCCGCCGAAGGCATGCCACTCGTGCGCACCACGGTCGACGCGCCGATTCGGACTGCGCTCTCGAACAGCTTTGGTTTTGGTGGCACCAACGCCAGCCTGGTGCTGCGGCGCTGGGACGGCGCCTGATCGCCGGGCCGCCCGGGCCCTGCGTAAAATCAAGGGCTTGCGCGCCGCTCTGGCGTGCCAAGGGCCTGGCCCCACTTTTTCTCGCGCGGCCCGCGCCGCGCAGCACCCCCCATGTTGACCTTCCAGCAAATCATTCTCAAGCTCCAGTCGTACTGGGACGCGCAAGGCTGCGCGCTGTTGCAGCCCATCGACATGGAAGTGGGCGCTGGCACGTCGCATACCGCGACTTTTTTGCGCGCCATCGGCCCCGAACCCTGGAAGGCCGCCTACGTGCAACCCAGCCGCCGCCCCAAGGACGGCCGCTACGGCGAGAACCCCAACCGCCTGCAGCACTACTACCAATACCAGGTGGTCTTGAAGCCCGCGCCCAGCAACATCCTGGAGCTTTACCTCGGTTCGCTCGAAGCTCTGGGTTTTGATTTGAAGCAAAACGACATCCGCTTTGTCGAAGACGACTGGGAAAATCCCACGCTGGGCGCCTGGGGCCTGGGCTGGGAGGTCTGGCTCAATGGCATGGAGGTGACGCAGTTCACCTACTTCCAGCAGGTCGGCGGCATCGACTGCAAGCCCGCCACGGGCGAGATCACCTACGGCCTGGAGCGCCTGGCCATGTACCTGCAGGGCGTGGACAACGTCTACAACCTCAAGTGGACCGACACGCTGAGCTACGGTGACGTGTACAAGCAAAACGAGGTGGAGCAGTCCACCTACAACTTCGAGCACAGCGACGCGGACTTTCTGTTCACCGCCTTCAATGCGCACGAAAAGCAGGCCAAGCACCTGATGGAGCAGCAGCTCGCGCTGCCCGCCTACGAGCAGGTGCTCAAGGCTGCGCACAGCTTCAACCTGCTGGATGCGCGCGGCGCCATCAGCGTGACCGAGCGCGCGGCCTACATCGGCCGCATCCGCAACCTGGCGCGCAGCGTGGCGCAGAGCTACTACGACAGCCGCGAGCGCCTGGGCTTCCCCATGGCTCCCCGCGAGTGGGTGGACCAGATGGTCAAAAAGGCCGCGTGAACGAGCGAAAGAACAAGAACATGACGACCCAAAACCTCCTCGTTGAACTGTTTGTCGAAGAACTGCCCCCCAAGGCGTTGCAAAAACTGGGCGATGCCTTTGCCACCGTGCTGGGCGACCAGCTCAAGGCCCAGGGCCTGGCTACGGCTGCTTCGGTGGTCACGCCCTTTGCCTCGCCCCGCCGCCTGGCTGCGCACGTGACCGCCGTGGCCGACAAGGCCGCCGACAAGGCCGTGCAGCAAAAGCTGATGCCCGTGACCGTGGGCTTGGACAAGGATGGCAACGCCACGCCCGTGCTGCTGAAAAAGCTGCAGGCGCTGGGCGCCGATGTGTCCAACCCCGCAGCCGCCGTGGCCGCGCTCAAGCGCGCCCAGGACGGCAAGGCCGAAGCCCTGTTCTACGACAGCGTGGTGCCCGGCGCGACGCTGCAGGCGGGTCTGCAAAAGGCGCTGGACGAAGCCATTGCCAAGCTGCCCATCCCCAAGGTGATGAGCTACCAGCTTGAAACAGACTGCGAGCTGCCCGGCTGGACCAGCGTGAACTTTGTGCGCCCTGCGCACGGCCTGGTCGCGCTGCATGGCAGCACGGTGGTGCCCGTGAAGGCGCTGGGCCTGACGGCCGGTAACAGCACCACCGGCCACCGTTTTGAAGCTGCCGTGTCGCCCGTGGTGCTGCGGGACGCCGACAGCTACGCCGCCACGCTGAAGAAAGACGGTGCTGTGATCGCCACCTTTGCCGAGCGCAAGGCCGAGATCGCGCGCCAGCTGGCCGCAGCGGCTGCGAAGGTGGGCAACGGCGCCCGTCCCATCGAAGACGAAGCCCTGCTGGACGAAGTGACCGCGCTGGTCGAACGGCCCAATGTGCTGGTGTGTGCGTTCGAGCAGGAGTTTCTTGGCGTGCCGCAAGAGTGCCTCATCCTCACGATGAAGGCCAACCAGAAGTACTTCCCGCTGCTGGACGCCGCAGGCAAGCTCACCAACAAGTTCCTGGTGGTCAGCAACATCAGCCCCGAAGACACCAGCTTTGTGACCGGCGGCAACGAGCGCGTGGTGCGCCCGCGCCTGGCCGATGCCAAGTTCTTTTTCGACCAGGACCGCAAGAAGACGCTGGCCTCGCGCGTCGAGGGCCTGGGCAAGGTCGTGTACCACAACAAGCTGGGCACGCAGGGCGAGCGCGTGGAGCGCGTGCGCGCCATCGCCAAGGCCATCGCACAGCAACTGGGCGACGCTCAATTGGTGGCAGACGCTGACCAAGCCGCTTTGCTGGCCAAGACCGACCTCGTGACCGACATGGTGGGCGAGTTCCCCGAGCTGCAGGGCATCATGGGCGGCTACTACGCCCTGAACGACGGCCTGGGCGAGACCGTGGCGCACGCCATCGAAGACCACTACAAGCCGCGCTTCGCGGGCGATGCGCTGCCCCGCAACACGGCGGGTGTGGTGGTGGCCCTGGCCGACAAGCTCGAAACCCTGGTCGGCATGTTCGGCATTGGCAACCTGCCCACGGGCGACCGCGACCCGTTCGCGCTGCGCCGCCATGCGCTGGGCGTGATCCGCATGCTGGTCGAAAAAGACCTGCCTCTGGACCTCCACGCATTGGTTCAATCGACTTTCTCCATATTCGGCGAACGAGTGTTTGCTAGTGCTGTCTCCGAAAAGTCCGTGCAGGAGATTGAGGCGGTGAATAGGTCACGTGGGGGAGTTCAGTTCGGTGTGGCAACTGTTCGTATCGGCACTTCAATGAATACGGCGGCGGCAGATCAGTTGACAGACTTCATCTACGACCGCCTCGCCGGCAGTCTGCGCGAGCAGGGCTACAGCGCGCAGGAGGTAGATGCCGTGCTGGCCTTGCGCCCCCAGCGCCTGGCCTTGGTGGAAAAGCAACTTGCTGCCGTGCGCGCCTTTGCTGCGCTCCCCGAAAGCCCGGCCCTGGCCACGGCGAACAAGCGCATTGCCAACATCCTCAAGAAGGCCGAGGCCGAAGGGCCGGTCGACCCGCATGTCAACCCCGAGTTGCTGCAGGAGCAGGCGGAGCAGGACCTCTACGCCGCGCTGCAGCGCTTTGTTCCCGAAGCCAATGCCCAGTTCGACGCCGGCGACTTCACCGGTTCGCTGCAAACGCTCGCCGTGCTGCGCGCGCCGGTGGACGCCTTTTTTGACGATGTGATGGTCAACGCCGAGCAAATGGACCTGCGTCTGAACCGCCAGGGGCTGCTCAAAAGCCTGCATCTGGCGATGAACCGCGTCGCCGATCTTTCGCGCCTGGCGGTGTGAGTCCGGGCCGCGCGTCGCAGGAATCCGGCGACCGCAGGCGCCCGGCGGCCTTGTTTCTGGCTTGGGGCCCGCCCCTGCTTCTCGCTTGCGTTCGAGCGTGGCTGCAATGGCAGGACGGCCGGCACCCTCCGACCCCAGCGTTTCCGGTTGCACCCCTGCCGGTTTCCGATTCTGTCGCTGCGCTGTTTCTGCCCTGGCTGCTTGGCGCTGTGGCGCTGCTGCTCCTGGCGGTGGGGTTGGGGTGGTGGGGGCAGCGAGGCGGCGCACGCGCCGTGCAGCGCGTGCTGCTGGCCCTGTGGGCGCTGCTGTGGCTGAGCGGCGCCGGCGCGCTTTGGGTCTCCCATGCCAACACCTCAGGGCTGGCGCCGCTGCCGCAAGAGGGGGCCCGCGTGCTGGGCCTGCGCCCGCGCCCGCCCACGCTGCACCAGCCGGGCGGAACCGAAGTGGTGCTGGCGCTGGCCACCTACGCCGGCCCGCAGCGCGTGCGCATCGACGACGAGCGGGTCACGCTCTGGCAGCCGGGCCAGCGGCTGCGGGTTGGGCTCGCGCAGGGGCGCTTCTACGGCCTCTACCTCACCGGCTGGGACCGTCTGGAGCCAGCGTCGCAATAGCCGGATAATCGTTCCATGAAACTCGTGATTCTTGAGCGCGACGGAACCCTCAACGCGTTGACAGAGGGGGAAGAGTTCGTCGGCTCGCCCGACGACTGGCATCCGCTTCCGGGCGCGCTCGAGGCGGTGGCGCGCATCAATCGCCAGGGCTGGCATGCGGTGGTCGCCACCAACCAGCCCGGCCTGGGCCGCGGTTTGTTCGATGTGGCTGCACTCAATGCCATCCATGCCAAGATGCACCGCCTGCTGTCGGCCGCGGGCGGGCGGATCGATGCGGTCTTCTACTGTCCCCACGCACCCGACGAGAACTGCTCGTGCCGCAAACCGGCGCCCGGACTGCTTGAGCAAATTTGCGAACGCTACGGCGTGGACGCGGCCGACGTGCAGGTCGTGGGTTGCGGCGCCGCCCATCTGCAGGCGGGAGCGGCCATCGGAGCACAGTTGCATTGGCTGCGCTCGCTGGCGCCCGGACCGTCCCTGGGCGGCGCGCCCTTGCCCGCCGGGCTGCCGCCGCAAACGCAGGTGCACCAGGATCTTTCCGCCTTTGCGGACTATCTGGGGCGCGAGGAAGCGCTCGCGCAGCAAGCCTCCTGACGTCGGCGCTCTGGCATGCAGGCACTGCTTCAACTGGCGCTGGATTTTTTCGGCCCACCCCCGGACCGGCCGGAGCCCTCGCAGGTCGAGAATTTTGGGTCAAATCGGCCTCCAGCGCTTATCCCGTCTGCGCAAAAAGCTCCTCATTTCGGAGCAAAAACCCATGCTGCTGTGCCGCCCGCGTCTGCAGGCACTCTGGTGGCACCCTTGGTTTTTCGCCATCCGCAAGCGCGCCGCGAGCTGCGCTTGGGCGACGCCGTCGTGGGCTACGCGCTGGTGCGTACGCGCCGCCGCAGCATCGGCTTTACCGTGGGGGCCGAGGGGCTTTGCGTGCGCGCGCCGCAGGCGGTCACGCTGGCGGCCATCGATGCCGCGCTACAGACCAAGGCGGGGTGGATCGTACGCAAGCTCGGCGAGACGCGCGCACGCGAGCGGCGCCTGCAGGAGGCACGGATCGTCTGGGGCGACGGCGCGCAGCTGCCCTATCTCGGCCGCCCGCTCGTGGTGCGCCTGGATCCGGCGGCTCCCGTGGTGGGGCGGCTGGAGGGCCTGCCGCATGCGCCGGCCACCCTGCGCATGGGCCTGCCTGCAGGCGCCACGCCGCAGCAGGTGCGCGATGCCGTTCAGGCCTGGCTGGGGCGCAGCGCCCGCGCGCATTTCACCCAGCGGCTGGAGCATTTCGCGCCCCAAATGGGCGTGCGCTGGCAGCGGCTGGCGCTCACCAATGCCCGCACGCGGTGGGGGAGCGCGCGCAGCGACGGGTCGATCCGCCTCAATTGGCGCTTGATGCACTTTGCCCCGGAGCTGCTCGACTACGTCGTGGTGCATGAATTGGCCCATCTGCGCGTCATGGACCACAGCCCGCGCTTCTGGGCCGAAGTGGCGGCCGTGCTACCCCACCATGCGCAATTGCGCCAGCGCCTGCGCGAAGCCACCGCGCCCCATTGGGACCCGGACTGAGCGCGCGCAGCGGCGCGGCGGCCTCAGGCGTGCGTCAGCCAGTCCGCGTGTTCCAGGCCACCCAGATGCGGCAGCGTGTTGAAGGTCTGCAGCATCAGGCGCTTGGGCGAAATGCTCATTTCGCTCACCGCGCTGTTGCGAATGCGCATGTTGAGCGCGATGGTGACTTCGGGCGCCGTGCCCAGCACCTGACCAACGGCGGCCGAAATGGGCCCGCCGCTGGACACCAGCAGCACGTTCGTGCCGGCATGGGCGTGGCGAATTTCCTCCAGCGTCGCGTGCACGCCCGCGGAAAACGCCTCCCAGCTGGTCATGCCCGCAGGGCTGATCACGCCGGCCATCCATTGCGCCAGTGCGTCGCACAGCAGGCGAAAGTGGTGGCGGTAGCGTTCCGGGGTGTCGGGGCGCTCCAGCGGCTCGGGGTGGATGGCGTGGATCAGCGCCAGGCTGTCGTATTCGTTCAGGCCGGGGGTGCGGGTGGCCTGCGGCGCGCCGCCCAGACCTTGCACGATGCCCGCCAGCGTTTCGTCATGCCGGCGCAGGGTTCCGCTGTACACCGCGTCAAACACCATGCCGCGTTCGCGCCAGAACTCGCCCAGGCGCAGCGCCTGGCGGTGCCCCATGGGGCTGAGCTGGTCGTAGTTGTCCGCGCCAAACGAGGCCTGGCCATGGCGCACGAGGTAGAGGGTTCCCATGCGCCCAGTAAGCCAGAACCGGCCGCACGTGTTTGTCGCGCGGGTGACGGCTCCGTGGTCGTTGGCCCCGTCTCGCCCGTCTCAGGCTGCGGTCAGCACGCCAGCAAAGACATCGGCGTCCACATTGCCGCCGGTGAGCGCCAGGCCCACCACCTGGTTGGCCAGTGGTTCGCGCTCTTGCAGGGCCCCCGCCAGAGCCGCAGCGCCAGCGCCTTCGGCTGTGTTGTGGGTGTCGGTAAACAGGGCGTGCATGGCGGCGCCCACTTGCGTGTCGCTGACTTGCACGATGTGGTCGATGTGGGGCGCGATGATGGCCAGCGCCTGCGCGTCGGCCACCCGGCAGGCCATGCCGTCGGCCAGTTGGGTGGTGACGGGTGATTCCACGACGCGGCCCGCAGCCACCGAGTCGGCATAGGTGGTGGCGTGGCTGCTGACCACGCCCACGATGCGCACGCCATGGCCCAGGGCAAGCTTTGCGGCAATGGCCGAGCAGGCGCCCGAGCCCTGGCCGATGGGCACGTACACGACATCGAGCTGCGGCACAGCGCGCAAAAACTCCCACCAGTAGGTGCTGACACCGCGCAGCAGATCAAAGTGAAAGCTGGGCACCATGTGCGCGCCGCGCTCGGCGGCCAGCTGTATGGCGTGCTCGCGCGCCTCCTGGAAGTCGCTGCCGTGCTCGATGAGCGTGACGCCCAAGGCGCGCATGGCAGCATTTTTTTCGACCGAATTGCCCTGCGGCACCACGATGGTGCAAGCCACGCCGTGCTTGCGCGCGGCCCAGCCCATGCTCTGGCCATGGTTGCCGCGCGTGGCGCTGATCACCTCGCGCGGCATGGCACCGCGTTGCGCCAGCTGGTCGAAGTAGGTCAGCCCGCCCCGAATTTTGAAGGCGCCGACGGGGGTGTGGTTTTCGTGCTTGACCCAACAAGTCGCGCCCAGGCGCTCGCTCAGCAGCGGCCAGCGGTACTGGGGTGTGGCGGGAAACTCCTGGTAGACGAGCCGGGCGGCGGCTTCGATGTCGGACAGCGTGGGCAGAACAGTGGTCATGGACTGGTTGAAGAAGTGGTTACGGAAAATGCACTCGCCCTTCAATGGCGGTGAGGCATCTCCCGCCCACCCACACCTGTCCGTCACTGTCCTGATGAATGTGCACCCGACCGGCCCGGCCCCGGCATTCGCCTTGGGCCACCCGGTACGCCGCAGGTGCCAGGTTTTCAGGAATCAGCCACTGCGCCAGACTGGCGTTCAGGCTGCCGGTGACGGGGTCTTCGCTGGTGCCCAGCGAAGGTGAGAAGGCGCGGATCGCCGAGTTCGGTGTGCCGTCGTGCGATGTGTCGGCAGCGATATAGGCCACGCCCACGTCCTGGCCCAGGTCGTGCAGGCGGGCGTGGTCGGGCTGCAGGCCGAGCACCGCTTCGCGGCTGTCCACCAGCAACGCCAGCCAGCGTGGGCCGTTGTCGAGCACGCGGGCGGCGCGAATCTGCTGGGGCCGCAGCCCCAGGGCGCCGGTCACCAGCGCCAGCAGGGCGGGGTTGGGCTCGCTTTGCTGCATGGGCGGCGCGGCGAAGGCCAGCAGACCCTCGTTCTGGCGAATCTGCACCAGCTCCCCTGCGCACTCCTGCACGACGCAGCCGGGCGTGCGCGGCCGACCGCCGGCCTGCAGCCAGGCATGGCAACTGCCCAGCGTCGGGTGGCCGGCAAAACGCAGTTCGCCGCTGGGCGTAAAAATGCGCACGCGGTAATCGGCGCCGCGTGCGCGCCCGGCCTCGCTGGGCGGCAGCAGAAAGGTGGTCTCCGACAGGTTGGTCCAGGCGGCAAACCGTTTGAGCGTGCGCTCGGGCAGGTTTTCTGCGTCCAGCACCACGGCCAGCGGATTGCCATCACCGTGACGTTCGCTGAACACGTCAATCTGCAGAAACGGGAGATAGGTCACTCGGCGCCCTCCAGAGCCAAACCGCTACAGTGTAGAGCGCTCCTGCAGTGCGCGGACGGCATCAGCCAGCGCGGCGATGCCGGTGTCAATCTGCGCGCTGCTGGCTGTCACGAAGGACAGGCGCAGGGTGCGCGGATCGGCTTGGCCGGCATAGAACGCGGCGCCCGGAACAAAGGCCACGTTGCGCTCCACCGCCAACGCCAGCAGTGCGCTGGCGTCCATGCCTTCGGGCAGGCGCAGCCACAGGAACATGCCGCCGACGGGCCGGTTCCATTGCACGTCCAGGCCGTCCATTTCCCGCTCCAGCGCTGCCAGCATGGCATCGCGTTGCAGGCGGTAGAGCGTGCGGATGGTGGGCACATGCTGCTGCAGAAAACCGCCTTGCATCACCTCGACCACCATGCGCTGGTTGAAACCGGGCGTGTGCAGATCCGCGGCTTGCTTGGCCTGCAGCAGCTTGGGGAAGACTTCGGGCGGCGCCACCAGATAGCCCAGGCGCAGGCCGGGTGCCAGCACCTTGGAAAAGCTGCCAAGGTAAATGCAGCCCGCCGGGTTGCGCGCCGTGAGCGGCGCGGGCGGTGGCGCGTCGAACCACAACTCGCCGTAGGGGTTGTCTTCCAGCAGCGGCAAGCCGAGTTCGGCAGCAGTTTCCACCAGCGCGGCGCGGCGCGCTTCGCTCATGGTGCGGCCGGTCGGGTTCTGGAAATTGGGCAGTACATACAGAAAACGCGCCTTGTCGGTGCCGCTGCCCGCCAGGCGGGCCAGCGCATCGATCTGCACGCCCTCGTCGTCGCTGGGAACCGATTGCACCACGGGTTCCATGGGTGCAAAGGCCTGCAGCGCGCCCAGATAGGTGGGGGTTTCGACCAGTACGCGGCTGCCGGGGTCGATCAGCACTTTGGCCACCAGGTCCAGGCCCTGCTGCGAGCCGGTGGTGATGAGCACCTGCGCCGGGTCCACATCCCAGGGCAACTGCGCTGCCACCGCTTCGCGCAGCGGACCGTAGCCCTCACTGGCGGCGTACTGCAGGGAGGCCGCGCCGTCGTGTTGCAGCACGGCAGCGCAGGCGCGCGCAAAGTCGTCCACCGGAAAAGTGCGCGGAGACGGCAAGCCACCGGCCAGGCTGACGATGCCCGGTTTCTCTGTGAGTTTCAGAATTTCGCGGATGACCGAGGGGTTCATCTTTTCGGTGCGCGTGGCAAGTGTCCAGGACATGTTGGTCTCCTTGGGTTGGGAAGGTGCGCTCACTGGTGCCGGGGTTCAGCGCAGCGGCGATGTCGCCACCCCTGCCGGGTGGGCGGGGGTGGCTGGGCGGGAAAATTGTTTTCCAATCACGACCGTTGCGACGACGGCGGCCGCAAACGCGAGCGTGACGCCGTCCAGCGCCTCGCCCAGGAGCGGCACGGCCGCGAGGATGGAAAGAAAGGGTTGCAGCAGTTGCGCCTGGCTGACGCGCAGGGCGCCGCCCAGCACCAGACCGCGGTACCAGGCAAAGAAGCCAGCCCACATGGAGAACACGCCGACATACAGCAGACCGCCCCAAGCCGAGGCGGCCACCGCATGCTGCGGCCACAGCCACAGTGCGCCGGGCAGGGAGACGGGCAGTGCCATCACGCAGACCCAGCAGATCACGCGCTCCGCGCCGAGCGCGGGCGTCACCTGGGCGCCGTAGATGTAGCCGATGGCGGCGGCGAATACGGCGCCCAGCAGCAGCAGGTCGGCCCATTCGAAGCCGAAGCCAGCACCGCCCTGGTGCGCCCGCAGCACCGAGAACGCCACAACCAGCAGGCTGCCGGCGACAGCACAGACCCAAAACCCCAGTTTTGCGCGCTGGTGCAGTACCCAGGCGGCGACGGCTGCGGTGACCAGGGGCAGAAGTGCGGTGATCACGGCGGCGTGGCTGGCTGTGACGATGCGCAGTGCGTACCCCAGCAGCAGCGGATAGCCCAGCGTATTGCCCAGCACGGCGAGGCCCAGCGGCTTCCAGTGGTGGCGCTGTGGCAAGGGCGAGCGGGTGGCGAGCAGAAAAATGATGGACAGGCAGCCCGCGAGCGCGGCACGCGCCAGCGTCACGAACCAGGGTGAGAGCTGGGGTGCGTCGTGCGTTCCGGTGGCCAGCCGCGTCATCGGCAGCGTCACGGCAAAGATCGCGACGCCCAGAATGCCCAAGGCCAGCCCCAAGGTTTCGTCCTTGAGCTTCATGTGCCCACCATCCACACGGCCGTGAGCACCAGCACCAGCGCCATGGTGCGGTTGAACCACAGCAGGCGTGCGCCGCGCGCCAGCCAGTGGCGCAAGAGAGCGCCGGTGCTGGCGTAGAGGAAATTGCTGGCAAAGGCGAACGCCAGCATCACTGGCAGCACGACAGCCAATCGCTGCAGGCTGTCGGGGCGCCCGGCGATCCAGCCGGCCACGATGGTCAGCGCCAGCAGCCAGGCCTTGATGTTGACGAACTGCAGCAGCACGCCCTGCCAGAAGCCCACGCGCATGCGGCTGCTGTCGGCTTCGGCGAGCTGGCTGGTCTGTGAGAGCTTCCAGGCCAGCCACACCAGGTAGCCAATGCCCAGCGCCTTGATGGCCAGGCGCAGCATCGGTGCGGCCACCACGGCCGCGCCCACGCCACCTGCGCACAGCAGCAAGAGCGCCGCCCAGCCCACCGGCACGGCAAGAACGAAACGCATCGCAGGCCCCAGGCCCCGGTTGGCCGCCAATGCGGTCGACAGCGTCGTGTTCGGTCCGGGGGTAAAGCTCAAGGCCGTGGCCAGGGCGAGCAGGGCGGTGAATTCCGTAAGCGGCATAGGGGGTGCAAAAAATATCCCTCCAATGTAGAGAGCTTGCCGTTACAGTCCCAGTACAGTTGTCCGTACAAAAACAACATCTGTACTGGTAGAAGTGTCGGCACACCCGCAGCGCCGGGGTCCCGCTTGGAAAGGCTCGCATGTTGACCCGCACTCCCCGCCGTTCGCTGACCGATCAGCTGGCCGAACGCTTTGCCGAACGCATTCGCGCGCGCCTGCTTGCGCCGGGTGCGCGCATGCCCTCGGTGCGCGAGTGCGCGCGCCAGCAGCAGGTCAGTCCCTGGACGGTGGTGGCAGCCTACGACCAGCTGCTGGCGCAAGGCCTGATCGAGGCGCGCAGGCAGCGCGGCTTCTACGTCCGGGATTTAATGCAAAAAGTGCCTCTAGGGCATATAGATAAAGCGCAAGCAGCTATAAAAACTAGAGTGAATGAGGCGGGCGGTACCAGCGCGCCGTTTGCGGGCCTGCCGTCTGGCTCGCGCATTCACGCCACAGCCCTGATCCGTGGCATGTTCCACCCGCCCTCGGGCCAGGCCCAGCCGGGTGCGGGCGTGTTTCCGGCCGCCTGGCTGGAAGATGCGCGCTTCATGCTGGCGGCGGTGCGCAAAGTCGCGGCCAGCCAGGCACTGCGCGAAGCCTCGTTCAGCTATGGCGAACCCATGGGCGACGCAGGCTTTCGGCACATGCTGGTGAGCCGGTTGGCGGAGCTGAGCGTTCCGGCGCAGACCGGCCAGATCATGACCACGCTGGGCGCGACGCACGCCCTGGACATCGTGAGCCGAACCCTGCTCAAGGCGGGCGACCCGGTGATGGTCGAGGAGCCGGGCTGGTCGGTCGAGTTCGCCCGGCTCGATGCCCTGGGCATGCGCGTGCTGCCGGTGCCGCGCGGCCCCGACGGCCCCGATCTCGCCGTCATGGAGCGCTACTGCGAGGCGCACGCGCCGCGCCTGTACGTCAGTGTGAGTGTGCTGCACAACCCCACGGGATACAGCCTGTCTCCGGCCAGCGCGCACCAGGTGTTGCAGCTGGCGCAAAAGCACGATTTCCACATCGTCGAAGACGACAGCTACAGCCACCTGGCCCCCGACCACGCCACGCGGCTGTGCGCGCTCGATGGGCTGCGCCGCACGGTGTATGTCGGCGGTTTTGCCAAGATTCTGGCGCCCAACTGGCGCATCGGCTTTCTGGCCGCGCCGCCCGCGCTGACCGAGCGCCTGCTCGACACCAAGCTGCTGTCGGCGCTGACCACGCCGTCGATTCTGGAAAAAGCCCTGGCCTCGTGCATGGAACAAGGCCAGTTGCGGCGCCATGCCGAGCGCATGCGCCGGCGCCTGGCCCAGGCCCGCGTGCGCTGCGTGCAACTGGCGCACGCCGCGGGCTGCCGCTTTGCTGCCGAGCCGGCGGGCCTGTTTGGCTGGGTGGAAACGGGGGTCGACACCGATGCGCTGGCCCAGCGCATGCTGGACGAGGGCTATCTGCTGGCGCCGGGCGCGCTGTTCCACGCCGGCCGCCAGCCCAGCACGCTGATGCGCGTGAACTTCGCCACCTCGCAGGACGCCGCTTTCTGGCGTGTCTTCGAGCGGGTACGAGCGCAAATGGGCTCCATCAGCGGCGTTGAACTTCCAGGGCCGCCAGCACACGCAGCAGCGCGCGGTTGACTTCCTCCAGGCCCATGTCGTAGGTTTCGCTCAGCTCGCGGATCGCCGCGCAGTCCTCCCCTTCCAGCGCCAGCGCCATTTCCAGCGGCGGCGCGTAAGGGCCGGTGTGCAGCACAACTGCGTCGTAGATGCGTTCGGAGAGGGGAATGCGGTGCAGTGCGTTGCCCAGGGGCTCGCGCAGCAGGTCGCCCAGGCCGTGGAAAAGGCCGCACAGGTAGACCTCGCGGCGCAATTCGTTCTGGATGCCGGCTTCGAGCAGGTGGTCCGTCAGCCGCCCACGCAGCACCGCTGCGGCGCGCACCGGTTCCATGTCGGGCTCGGTGCTGGCGTGCGGCAACTGGTCGGAAAGCCAGCGCTTGAGCGATCCGTAGCCCATCATCACAAAGCCGCGGCGCAGCGAATCGACGCCGGTGCGCAGCCCAAGCGCCGCCGAGTTGGTGTAGACCATGAAGCGGTAGGCAAGCACCGGGTCTTCGCTCAGGATGTCTTCGAACGCCTCCAGCGACTGGTCCGAATCGATGGCCTTCATGAGTCGCTGGATCACGTGGTGCGAGGGCGCAGCCGGCTGGTGGCGCAGCGAATACAGGATGTCTTCCACCGGCCAGCCGGCCACCGCCAGGGCCTGGTGTTCGTCCAGGCAATGCGCCAGAAGCACGCGGCTGGGCAGGTTTTCGTACATCTGCCCGTCAATCACCGGGCTTGCCGCGGGAGCCGGTTTGTCGCCCTTGGCCGCTGCGCGTGTTCCCGACTGCGCCTGCAAAGCCGCGGCGGCGTCTTCGGCGGCGAGGCTAAGCAAGCTGTTGTCAAAACATGCGGCAATGCCGGGCTCGGGCAGGCGCGAGAGCTCGCCACGCCACACCAGGCGCAAACCGCGATGGTGCGCGGCCTTGACGCGGCCGTGAATCGCCGAATCCTCCAGCCACGCGCCGGGCACGGCGATCCAGGGGGTGCCGCGTGGGGCGTGTTCCAGCATGTCGCACAGCAACTGGCGGTTTTGCGGCGCCAGCAACAGCGGCGGGCTGCTCGCCGTCCACAGCTCGACCAGCGTGCGCAGCAAGTGCGGCGTGTCCACGGGGGCGAGCGCGTCGCTCTGCACCTTCAGTTCGATGCCGGCCAGCGTGCGCGCACGGCCCCACAAGGGGCGGTACGCCAGAACCAGGCTGCCGAGAACGGATTGGACCATGCGCTGTGCGGCGTGCAGCACACGCCAGAGATCAAGATATGAAGTTGAACAGCGACAGCTTCTGCACCATGGCGTAGGACTTCAGGGCTGCCTCGTAACCGACTTGCTGGTTCTGAAAGTCGGAAATCCCCTGAATCATATCGAGGTCCTCGGCGCGCGAGCGGTCGGCTTCCAGCTGCACGCTGCGGGTGTCCTGGTTGCCGCTGATGCGGTCGGCGCGGTTGAGCAGTTCGCCCGCGTAGCTGCGCACCGCGTGCAGGCGCTCGAGTCCGCGATCCATGTTGGCCAGTGCCTGGCCCACTTCCTGGGTGGCCGCGCTGGCGCTGCCCGAGGCGAGGCCGCGGATGGCGGTGTCCACCGTGTCGAAGATGCTGGCGCTGGGCTTGAGCGCCAGCGTCATCGTGTCGCCCAGTTCGGGGTTTCCGGTGAAGTTCAGGCTCAGGCCCGGGATGGCATCGACCGCAATCGATGCCGGCTGCCCGGGCACATGGTCGGCCGAGGTAAACGGGTTGGCGCCGTTCAGCGGGGCACCTGGCGGGGTGCTGGTCACGCTGTACTGCGCTGCCAGGGTGCCGGGTGCACTGCCCGCGACATAGGTGACGCTGATCTGGTAGTCGTACGCACTGCCCCCAGGCGTCAGGGCAATCTGGGCGGGTTGCGTGGGGGTGATTGCGCTGCTTCCCAGCGCGTGGGTGGCGGGGGTGGCTGCACTCACGCTTGCGTGAAAAACCCCGTCGCGCTGCGGCTGGAACATGAAGGCAGCGTCGCCATCGAGCGTGGTGGGAATGCCTACCGCCGAGCCGGCCATTTGCCCGGCCAGGCCGTCGAACCCGCCCAGGGCGCTCAGGAACGGCGTGGCCGCGCTCCCCAGAGCGCTCAGCAGCGGCACGCCGTTGGTGTCCTTGCGGTTGGCCACGTCGAGCAATTGCGCGCGCAGCCCCTGCAACTGGCTCGCTACCGAGGCCCGGTCGCTGGTGCTCAGTACGCCGTTGCCGGCGGAAACCACCAATTCGCGCATCTGCTGCATCACACCCACCGCGTCGCCCAGCGTCGACTCGGCCTGGGCCACCGCATTGCGCTGCAGTTCGAGCGCGCGCTGCTCGGTCTGGATGCGGGTGATGCGCGTCATGGAGCGCTCGGCCTGCGCTGCCGCCACCGGGTCGTCGCTGGCGCGCACCACGCGCTTGCCGGATGTCAGGTTCTCCTGCAGGTTGGCCAGCGAAGTCTGCCGCGACGTCATGTTGCGCAGTGCGCTGTCGTACATGTTGGCGGTGGACAAGCGGTTGAGTGCGTTGCTCATGGCGGATTCCTTGGCGTGCTGGCGCTCAGCGGCCCATGGTCTGGATCAGGGTGTCGAAGACGTTCTGGGCGATCTGAACCATCTTGGCCGAGGCCTGGTAGGCCTGCTGGTACTGGATCAGGCGCGCGGCCTCTTCGTCGAGGTTGACGCCGGAGACCGCCGTGCGGTCGCGCTCCAGGTTGGCGGCGAAGGACGAAGACAGTTCTGCGGCAAATTGCGCGCTCTGGGCGCGCGTGCCGATCTGTGCCATGGCGCCGGCAAAGCCGTCGCTGAGCGTGGCGCCGTCGAACATTCGGGTATCGCGCAAAGCCATCATGGCTGCGGCATTGCCTGTGTTGCGCTGGTACCAGGTGCCGTATTGCGGATCGGCGGCATTGCCCACGGTGACGCTGTCGCCGGTTTTCGGCGTGCCGCCCAGCGTGATCTCCCAGCCGTCGATGCTGATGGCCTGGCCCGCAGTGAAGCTGTAGGGCGGACCGGCCAGCGGGGTCGGCGGTGTGGTGGAAGCGTCAAAGGGTGCGCCGGTGTTGCCTGTCAGAGTGAAGGTGGCCGGCGTGCCGGCAGTGAAGCTCAGCACCACGCCCGTCGGTGGGGGCAGTGTCAAGGGCGCAGGATTGCCGCTGGCCTTGAGCGATGCCAGTTGCAGCGATCCCGCATTGGATGCGCCCATGGCCGCGTTGACCGGGTTGGCGGCAGCCAGCTGGCTGGGAGAGAACTGCAGCGCCTGCATCTTGCCCGCAGCGTTTTTCAGCGGATCGACGAAGAACTGGTCGTTGGCGTTGAACGGGCCGCCAGGCGTGAGCTGCAAGCCGCGGTCGCTGAAGAACGTCTGCAGGTCTGCCATGTTGGCGAAAGCCCGGGCCTGGCCGCCGGGATGGGTCGTGATGGTGCCGGTGCTGGCGCCCGTAAATACCACCACGAAGCTGGCAGCGGGCAGCTTGTTCGGGTCGGAGATCGACAATGCGAGGCTGCCTGCCGAGGTGTTGGTGGTGGCGGGCTGGGGCTGCACGGCCACCACGTCGGAGAGCAAGGCCTGGCCCATGCTGCCGTCCAGCGTCAGTCCGAGCTGGTTTTGCGCATTCAGGTTCAGAGAGATCGCCGCCGCCATGCGGTTCAGGAGTTGGAAGCCCTCCTGCAGGTCGCTGTTGTGAAAGCGCAGCAGGCCCGCGACCGAGCCGCCGCCCAGCGTGCTCTCGCCCAGCTCGGCCTTGAGCGACGCGCCCGGCTGCTGGAAGTACAAGCGCTTCTGGCCGCTGGCGGCGCCAAAATCCTGGGGGTCGTCCATCGACAGCGAGGCTGCCAGGTTGCCCAGCACCAGCGGCTGGCTGCCCGCCACGAAGACGCTGACCGTGCCGTCGTCAGCCGCTACCTGGGTGGTCTGGATATGCTGGTTGAGGTTGCGAATCAACTGGTCGCGCTGGTCCAGCAAGTCGTTGGCGGGCTGGCCATTGCCTTTGGCGCGCGCAATCTGCTCATTGACGCTGGCAATATTTTGCGAAAGCAGGTTGATGGCCTGGATGTCGCCCTTGAGCTGCTCTGTCACGGTGGCCGCAATCTCGTCGAGCCGGCCCGATGCTCCCACCATGCGCTTGGCGGTTTCGTCAATGCGGGTCAGAACGATGTTGCGCGCCGTCAGATCGGTGGGGCTGTTCACCACGTCGGAGAAGGCGTTCATCATGTCGTTGATCGCGGCGCCCAGGCCCGTGGTGCCGCCGGAAAAAACGTCCTGCAACTGCCGCAGCCGCTCCACGCGGGCCGAATCGCTGGCGTCGACCGACGCGGCAGCCGTGGCCTGGCGGGTGAGCAGTTCGCTCTGGTTGCGCAGGATCGTTTTCACGTCCACGCCCTTGCCGATGTAGCCGCCGCCGGTGAACTGCCCCGGCACGGTCTGCAGCACCACGCTCTGGCGCGAATAGCCCTGGGTGTTGACGTTGGCGATGTTGTGGCCGGCCGTCTGCAGGCCGACCTGGTTGGCCAACAGGGCCCGCGATCCGACGTTGAGCAGGCTCATGGCTTGCCTCGCGATCCGTGTGCCATCGTCAGGCCTGCTGCTGCGCGCGCAGCGCGCTCTGGATCGCGCCGCCCAGCTTCCTGGCGTACGCCGGGTCCGTGGCGTAGCCGGCCTTTTGCAGCTCGGCTGCGTAAGCGCTGGCCGATCCCGTCCTGGCGCTGGCCTGGGCCTTGTCGTAGCGCGGGTTGTCGTTGATCAGGCGGGCGTAATCGCGAAACGATTCTTCGTAGGAGTCGTAGGCGCGGAACTTGGCAACGACCTTGTGCGCCACACCGTTTTCATATTCGGTGGTGGTTATTTCGGCCACCTTTCCGGTCCAGCCGCGCCCGGCCTTGATGCCGAACAGGTTGAACGAGGTCGAGCCGTCGGCGTTCTTGATTTCGCTCTTGCCCCAGCCGGTTTCGTGCCCGGCCTGGCCCAGCATGAAGCTGGCCGGAATGCCGCTGTCCAGGGCGACGCGCTCGGCGGCCTCCTGGTGGTACTGCACAAAATCGTCGCGTCCCTTGGGCGCCGGGCCCATGGGTGCGGCCGGCGTGGATAGCGGGGCGCTGCGTGCAGCCGGGCGCGCCAGACTGAGCGTGGAGGGCGAGACCAGGTTCACATCGCCGCCCATGAGCTGCTGCGCCAGCTGGCGCGAGATCGCTTCGGACAGGCCACCAGGTCGGCCCGACATTTGCACCGACAGCTGCTGGTCCAGCAGGTCGGCGCCCAGGTCGCCCTGGGGGCTGTCGAACAGCCCCGACTTCATGGTCGCCTCGCGCATGCTTTTGATCATCTCGCGCATGAACAGCGACTCGAACTGCTTGGCGGCCTCCTTGGTGGCCTCAGGATTGTTCTGGCCAGCCTGGTACTTGAGGTTGTTGAGCGAACGGGCATCCACGGCCAGCGCGCTGGACGTACTGGCGGATGTGGTGGCGGAGAGCGAGAAAGCCATGTCAGTCCTCCTTTCGCGGGCCGTGCGCGAACATCAGATCACCTCCAGCTCGGCGTTGAGCGCGCCGGCGGCCTTGATCGCCTGCAAGATCGCCAGCAGGTCGCCCGGCGTGGCGCCCAGGGCGTTGAGCGCGCGCACCACGTCGGCCAGTTGCGGCGAGGGCGGCACCTGGATGATGGCGCCGGGCTCCTGGTTGATCTTGATGCTGCTTTGTTGCGTCACCACCGTTTCGCCTTTGGAGAACGGAGCCGGCTGGCTGATGACCGGCGTCGAGCTGATGGTGATCGACAGGTTGCCGTGCGCGATGGCGCAGGGCCCGAGCGTGACCGCCTGGTTCAGCACCACCGAACCGGTGCGTGCATTGATGACCACCTTGGCCGCCGGTGCAATGGCATCGAGCTGCAGCTCTTCGAGTTCGGCGATGAAGCCGACGCGGGCGCCCGGGTCGGTGGGTGCGCTCACTTGCACCGTGCGCCCGTCGAGCGCAGTAGCGCGGCCCGCGCCCATGCGCTTGTTGATGGTGTCGGCCACGCCGCGCGCCGTCTGGAAGTCCGATGCGTTGAGGCCCAGGGTGATGAAGTCGCCTTCATTGAGCGGGGTGGGTACCGAGCGCTCCACCTGTGCCCCCTGCGGAATGCGGCCTGCGCTCAGGTGGTTGATCTGTACCTTGCTGCCGCCCGACGAGGCGCCGGCGCCGCTGATCACGACGCTGCCCTGGGCCAGCGCGTAGATCTCGCCGTCGGCACCGCGCAGCGGCGTCATCATCAGCATGCCGCCCTTGAGCGACTTGGAGTTGCCCATGGACGAGACGGTGACGTCGATCTGCTGGCCCGGCTGGGCAAACGCGGGCAATTGCGCCGTGACGACCACGGCGGCCACGTTCTTGAGCTGCAACTGTGACGAGGCGCCGGCCGGCAGGCTGATGCCCATCTGCTGCAGGTAGTTCTGCATGGCCTGCGTGGTGTAGGGCATCTGGGTGGTCTGGTCGCCCGTGCCGTCCAGCCCCACCACCAGGCCATAGCCCGTCAACTGGTTGCTGCGCACGCCTTGCACGGCCGCCACTTCCTTCACGCGCATCGCGTGCGCAGGCAGGGCGGCGACCAGCGCCAGCATCAGGCCAGCGCAGAGCGCCGTCCAGGGCATGCGGAAAAGGAGTGGGCGCACGGTGGTCATGGAGCCATTGTGCGATCGGCTCGCCGATGCGAAGCGGCGATAAAGCCCGGCAAAGCCCGCCAATTGGCGCAGTTGCTGCGCCGGTCCCATCGGGTCAAAAAAACAAGTAAAAATGGCTTCTAGCGCTTATCCAGTAAGCGCTAGAAGCTATCAAAAAAATAGTAACTTGGCGCGTCTGCCGCGGGCCTTCGCGGGCGCTTGGAAGGCGCCTAGAACGGCGTCACGTTGTTGAAAAATCGCCCCAGCCAGCCCGTGACCTGTGCCTCTCCCTGCGCGCCGCGTCCGCGCGACTCGACGCGCACATTGGCCACCTGGGTCGAGTTGACGATGCTGCCCGGCTGCAGCGTGCGGGGGTCCACCGTGCCCGAGAAGCGCAGCACGTCCACGTTCTGGTTCACGCCAATCTGCTTTTCTCCGGCCACCACCAGATGCCCGTTGGGCAGCACCTGCACCACGGTGGCGGTGATGGAACCGGTGAAGGTGTTGGCGCTTTCCGTGCCGCCCTTGCCGGCAAAGGTGTTGCTGGACTTGGCGCCCAGCTTGGTCTTGTCGGTAAAGCTCGAACCGACAAAGGGCAGGGCAGTGACGCCCGCCTCGACGCCGGAGGCGCGGTCCACGGTGGACGAGGATTTCTGGCTGGCCGAGACGTTCTCCACGATCACCACGGTGACGTTGTCGCCCACCATGCGCGCGCGCCGGTCTTCGAAAGCCGGGCGGTAGCTGGCGGTGTGGAACAGACTGCCAGTGGCCGGCCCCTGCACCACGGGTTGCGGCGCAATGGGCACCGGCGTGGTCGGCAGAATGTCCACTGGCGGCGCTGGCGAGAGGCTGGCGCAGCCGCTCAGCAGCAGGGCAAAAGCTGCGCTGGCCAGGGAAGCAAGCCCAGACGCTGAGAAATGCTTGAACGTGCGCATGGCAGTGGCCTTTTGAAAAGCTTCAGAGCTGGGCCAGCTTGGCCAGCATCTGGTCGGAGGTTTGCACTGCCTTGGAATTCATTTCGTAGGCGCGCTGCGTCTGGATCATGCTGACCAGTTCCTGCACAACGTTCACGTTGGAAGTCTCCAGGTAGCCCTGCACCACGGTGCCCAGGCCGTTGGTGCCGGGCGTGCCTTGCGTGGGCTGACCCGAAGCAGCCGTTTCGATGTAGAGGTTCTCGCCGCGCGGCTCCAGGCCGGGCGGGTTGATGAAGTTGGCCATGGCGAGGTTTCCCAGCGGCTGCGGCGCGGTGTTGCCGGGCAGCAGGGCGGCCACGGCGCCGTCGGCGCTGATGCTGATCGCAGTGGCGCTGGGCGGAATGGTGATGCCATTGGCGACGGGCAGACCGCTGGCCGTGACCAGACGGCCCTGCGCGTCCACCTGAAAGGAGCCGTCGCGGGTGTAGCCGGCCGTGCCGTCGGGCAGGGTCACCTGGAAAAAGCCATTGCCTTTGATGGCGACGTCCAGATTGCTGTTGGACTGCTGCAGGCCGCCCTGCATGAAGTTGCGGCTGGTGGCCACGGTGCGCACGCCCAGGCCCAGGTGCAGGCCGGTCGGCAATTGGTTTTGCTCGGTGGTCTGGCTGCCCACCTGGCGCAGGTTCTGGTAGATCAGGTCTTCAAACACCGCATTGGCGCGCTTGTAGCCCGTGGTGGAGACGTTGGCGAGGTTGTGCGAGATGACGTCCAGCTGCGTCTGCTGCGCTTCCATGCCGGTCTTGGCGATCCAGAGGGAATTGATCATGGGGGCTCCTTGCGTTAGGTCTGGGCTGCTGGGTGCGCCGCGCTCTAACCGTTAAGGCTCAGCAACTGGCTGGCCGACTTGTCGTTGGTCTCGGCGGTCTGCAGCAAGCGCATTTGCTGCTCGAACTGGCGCGAGGCGGCAATCATTCCGACCATGCTCTCCACCGGGTTCACGTTGGACCCTTCCAGGGCGCCTGGCAACAGGCGCGCTGCAGCGTCCTGCGGCAGCGGTTCCCTGGATCGCGCGCGAAACAGGCCGTCATCACCACGCACCAGCGGGTCTTCCGCCGTGGGCGTCGCCAGTTTGAGGCGTCCGATGGCGGACGGCGGCTGGCCTGCCACTTTGGCGGTGATGGTGCCGTCGGAACCCAGGGACACTTCCGCCCCAGGTGGCACGTCAATCGGCGCGCCCCCGTCCGAGAGCACGGGCAGGCCGGCGCCGGTGAGCATCTGCCCGTTGGCGTTCACCTCGAAAGCCCCGCCGCGCGTATAGGCCTCGGTGCCGTCCAGACCTTGCACGGCAAACCAGGCATTGCCCGTGGCCATGGCGTCCAGACTGCGCCCGGTGCGCTGCACGGCGCCGGGCGTGTCGCGGTAGCCGGAGGTGGCTTCCAGCGCGAACACGCGCGTGCTGGCGCCATCGCCCTGCAGCGGCACCGCGCGAAACGCCGACAGCTCGGCCCGAAAACCGGTGGTCGAGGCATTGGCCAGGTTGTTGGACAGCACCGACTGCCGCTGCGCGGCGGCGTTGGCGCCCGTCATGGCGGTGTAGATGATGCGGTCCATGGTCCAGCCTTTCCTTTTCTATGCGTTGCTTCAAGAAGCCAGGGATGCGACGTTCGTTCCTGGCGCGGCCTGTGCCAGCGACCGCCGCGCAAGGGCCGCCCCGCCGCGCTGGCGGTGTCCCCCTTCCCGCAGCGCGCAGCGATGCGAGAGAAGGGGGAAGGCGCGCAGCGACGCAGGGGGTCGCTCTCTCATCGCAGATTCACCATGGTGGACATCACCTGGTCCTGTGTCTTGATCGTCTGGGCGTTGGCCTGGTAGGTGCGCTGCGCGGTCATCATGTTGACCAGCTCGGCGGTCAGGTCGACGTTGGAGTCCTCCAGCGCGCCAGAGCGCAGCATGCCCAGGTTGCCCACGCCGGGCTTGCCCATGACGGGTGGGCCGGAATCGTTGGATTCCACCCAGTTGTTCCCGCCCACGGCAATCAATCCTTGTGGGTTGCGGAACGCGGCCAACGCCACCTGAGCCTCGGCACGGGTGACGCCATTGGAGTAGCTGGCCATCACCATGCCGTCGTTGGAGATGTTGATGCTGGTGAGTTCGCCGGAGGCGTAGCCGTCTTGCGTCAGGTCGGCCACGGCAAACTTGCTGCCAAACTGGGTAGTGCTGGTCAGGTCGACCGTCACCGGCCAGGGGGCGGGCGGATTGTTCGGGTTGGCCTGGGAAGGGTCGACCGTGACCACGAAGGGATTGGTGCTCGCAGCCGCGTCGTATTTGCCGTTGGCGTCGAAGACGATCGTGCCGATGGGGGACGCCACGACGGGCGGGGTCGCGGTGGGGTCGTCGAGCTGGTCGTACACCTCCCAGGTGTTGGCCGTGCCGGTCTTGACGAAATACAGGCTCACGGGCACCGCGACACCCTGGCTGTCGTAGACATTGATCGAGGTGCCGTAGGTCGAGCGCGGCGTCGGTGGAACCTGGGTCGCTGCTTCCTTCGCGCGTGCGTCCAGGTTGATGGCGGCCTTGATGTTCTCCGTCCGCTTGGCCGAAATCGGCGCTCCGGTGGGAAAGCTCAGAGGCACAGGCTCTGAGGTGCCGACGCCGGTCGTGGCGTCGACCTTGAAGCCCATGACATGCGAGCCGTCGTTGGTGATCAGGTCGCCGCTCTTGTCGAGCTTGAAGTTGCCGGCCCGCGTGTAGGCAGGTGAGCCGTCGGGTTGCAGCAAGCGGAAAAAGCCGCCGCCGTTGATGGCGACGTCCAGGTTGTTGCCAGTGATGGTGATGTTGCCTTGCGAGAATTGCTGCGCCACCGCAGCCACCTCGACACCGATGCCGGCATTGCTGCCGCCACCGGCGCCAATCGACGCGGCCACGATGTCGGCGAACTCGCTGCGCGAGCCCTTGAAGCCCACGGTATTGGAGTTGGCAATGTTGTGGCCGATCACGTCCAGGTTTTTGCTGGCAGCGTTGAGGCCGGAAAGACCTTGTTGAAAACCCATGGTGTGCTCCTGAGTGGGTGGGTGGAACGCGCGGTTAAAGAATCGCCTTGATGGCGCTGTAGTTCGTGGTGCTGCCGCGAGACAGTTGCAGCACCAGGGCGCCGTTGTCCATGCTGACGGCAATTACCTGGTCGACCGCAAGCGGCACGGCATCGACCGCTGCTTCGCCGTTGGCGGCCATGACCTTGAAGCGCAGGGGGCCGGTGACTTCGTAGTCGCCAGCCTGCCATTGGAAGTTGTAGCGGCCCGCCTTGAGCGCGCCCAGCTCCACAGTGCCCACCTGCTTGCCGCTGGCGTCCAGCACCTGTACCTGCACGGCGGCGGCTGAGCCGGCCAGATCAAAGACGCCGCCACCGCTTTTGCTTTCCGAGTCGAACGCCAGCGTGTTGTCCGCGACGAGGACGTTGCGGCCCACCATGGCACTGCCCTGCATTAACTGCTGCGCCGCAAACTGGCCAGCCAGCCCCTTGACGGTTTCGTTCAACTGCTGGATGCCGGTGACCGTGTTGATCTGCGCAATCTGCGAAGTCATTTGCGCGTTGTCCAGCGGGTTCATCGGGTCCTGGTTGTTCAATTGCGCCACCAGGAGCTTGAGGAAGCGGTCCTGCGCCGAAGCGGCGTCGTCCGTGGCTTTGGCCCTGGGCGGGCTGCCCGCGTCGAGCACGCTGGTGGCCGATGACGTACTGCTGATCATGGAAGCGTCTCCGGTTTACTGACCCATCTGCAGGGTCTTGAGCAGCAAGGTCTTGGCCGTATTCATGACTTCGACGTTGTTCTGGTAGGAGCGTGAGGCGGAAATCATGTTGACCATTTCCTCCACCGCGTTGACGTTGGAATGCGTGACGTAGCCATCGGCATCGGCCATGGGGTTGCTCGGGTCGTGCACTTTGCGGCCCGGGGTGTCGCTTTCCTGGATCGCGCTGACCTTGACGCCAGCGGCGTCGTCGCTGCCCATGGGTTGCGTCTGGAACACCACCTGGCGCGCCTTGTAGGCCTTGCCGTCGGGGCCGGCCACCGCGTCGGCGTTGGCCAGATTGCTGGCGACCACGTTGAGGCGCTGCGCCTGCGCGCTCACCGCGCTGGACGAGACGTTGAAGATGGAAAACATCGACATGGGCTACCTCGCTTGGCCTATTGGCCCTGAATGGCGCTGAGCATGGTCTTGGCGTTGCCGTTGATGAAGCGAAGCGTCGCTTCGTAGCGCACCGCGTTGTCCATGAAGGCGGCGCGCTCACGGTCCAGGTCGACCGAGTTGTTGTCCAGCGCCGGCTGTGTCTGCACGGCGTAGCCCAGCGTGCTGCGCTCGGAAATGCCAGGCAGCGGAATGTGCCCAGGCGCGCTGGTGCCGTAGCTGCCGTTGCGCCCCTCCTGGCTGATCGACATCGCGCCCTTGCCCTGCGAGCCGCCGGTCGCGGCGCTGAGCGCCTCGGCAAACTTCATGTCGCGCGCCACGTAGCCGGGCGTGTCGGCGTTGGCGATGTTGCTGGCAAGAAGACGCTGGCGCTCGGCACGCAGCAGCAGCGCATTGCCGTGAAAGTCGAGCCGGTTGGTCATCTTGTCGAGCATGTCGTACCTCACACCTCTTGTGCATCTGTGCCGAGGGCAGGGCCTGCGGCGTGGGTCGATTATGGAAACCTGGGCGTTTTCCTAAAGTGGAAAGAACGCGGCAATTGGCGCGCAGTTCGGTGCTTCGCCAAGTGCGGCGCTGCCTATAGTGCAAGGGGTGAAAAGGCCTGCAAGCGCTGGCCTGCATTCCAAGGAGAATCCGCATGCCCCATCCATTTTTTGACCGCCTGCGCCCCATGGGACTGGTGCGCGTGGTCGGTGCCTGGGTGTTTGCCCTGCTGCTCGGCTCGGGTGCCTGGGCGCAAGATGCCGCCACGCTGACCCAGATCACGCAAAGCTGGATCGACAGCAGCCTGCGCGGCGGCGCCCAGCAGTTGCCGCTGCGCATGGAAGTGGAGGTCGGGGAGCTGGACCCCCGCCTGCGCCTGGCGCCCTGCGCCCGCGTGGAACCCTATTTGCCTGCTGGTTCGCGTTTGTGGGGTCGCACGCGGCTGGGCCTGCGCTGCACCGAAGGGGCGACACGCTGGAACGTGTTTCTGCCCGTCACCGTCAAGGCCTTCGGCCCCGCCTGGGTGCTGACGGGCAATGTGAGCTCTGGTGCGGTATTGACTCAAGCGGACGCGACCGAAGCCGAAATTGATTGGGCGGCGGACGCTTCGTCAGTGGTTGCAGACCCCTCGCTCTGGGTCGGCCAGGTGGCTGCGCGCCCCTTGCAGGCCGGGCAGGCCTTGCGCCAATCCATGGTGCGCGCGCCCAAATTGTTCCAGGCAGGGGCCCAGGTTCGGGTCTCTGCCGAAGGAGCGGGCTATGCGGTCAGCGCGGGCGGGCAAGCGCTTAGCGCGGGCAGCGTTGGCCAGACTGTGCGTGTCAGAATGGATAATGGAAAGATAATAAGTGGCGTTGTAGACGAAAACGGGACGATAGCCGTCAAGCTTTGATGGGATATCCCCACTTAGGCCTAAAGTCTCGCGCATGGGCGTCGAAAACATTCCTACCGGTCCCCGGCTTGCAGGGGGCATGGAGAAGGCAATGAAAATAGGTCAACCACCGGAACTTCCGAGCGCAGTCGCGCAGGCGAACGCCGCCAAGCAGGCCAAGACGGCTGCGTCTGCTGCAGAGGCGGGAGCGAAGGTGCCCGCTCCGGCCGCGTCCGCTGCCGCCGGCGTTCCGGTGACGCTTTCGCGCACGGCGCGCGAAATCGAGCAAACGGGGCGCAACCAGGGCGACTTCGATGCCGGTCGCGTCAAAGCCGTGCGCAGCGCGATCGAAAGCGGTACGTTCAAGGTCGATGCCGGAGCGATTGCCGACAAGATGCTTGCCAACGCCGAGGAAATCATCTCCCGTTCGCGCGGCTGACCCGACGACAACGATGAACGCTCCCTCTGCGGTCGAGGCCTCGCTGGCGGCTGTCGAAGCCTGTCTGGCCAAGGTCGGCTCGGCGCTTCAGAACGCCGAAGCCGAGGCGTTGCAGCAGGCCAGCGAACAACTGCGGGCGGCAGCGGTTCATTTCTCTCACACTTTGCAGGGCTCTGCAGCGTCGCTTTCGCCTCCCCTTGTGGCGCGCGCGCGGACGGTTTCGGTGCGGCTGTCGAGCCAGCGCGATGCCTTGGCCCGCATGTCCGCCGTCCTGGACCGCCAGGTTCGTACCCTGGTGCCCGAGGAGGTCCCATCCGCCACCTATGGCGCGTCGCCCAACGGCCGAAGCGCCGGCGCGGCGCGCATTTACCGCTCGGCAGGCTGACACCCTAAAAAAAGGGCGCCGGGCGCCCTTTTTTGGTGTGGCTCTCAGTGGCTGCGCATTCGGGCACGCAGACGGGCAATGGACTGGCTGTGCAGCTGGCAGACCCGCGATTCCGTCACGCCGAGCACCGCGGCGATTTCCTTCAGATTCATGTCCTGCTCGTAGTACATGCCCATGATGTGCTGCTCGCGCTCGGGCAGGGCCTCGATGGCAAGCACCAATGCGTTGCGCAGGCGCTGGTCGCGCAGCATGGCCATAGGGTCGGTCGGGGCATCGGCGGTCTCGTGCCGCTCCAGAAACCCCTCGCCTTCTTCGCCTTCGACCCGCGTCATGTCTTCCAGGTACACGAGCTGGGTGCCACGCACTTTTCCCAGCAGGCTCTGGTAGTCGGACAAGGACATCTCCAGCTCCTGGGCAATCTCCGATTCCAGAGGGCTGCGGCCCAGCTTTTGTTCCAGGCGTTGAACCGCTTTTTCAATGTCTTTCTGGCTCTTGCGTGAACTGCGCGACATCCAGTCGGCCTCGCGCAACTCGTCCAGCATGGCGCCGCGAATCCTCTGGGTGGCGAAGGTTTCGAACTGCACGCCTTGCGTCGCCTCGAAGCGCGTCAGCGCATCGGACAGACCGATCATGCCCACCTGGATCAGATCGTCGATTTCCACGTTGGCGGGCAGCTTGGCGATCATGTGGTGCGCCAGGCGGCGCACCAGAGGGACGTGCTGGCGCAGCAGGGCGTCCCGGTCCAATTGGCCTTTTGCGGTGTAGGTCACGTCAGTGGCTCGTGGCAAGTGGCGTTGCGCTGCGCGCGTCGTAGGAGCATGGTAGCGCAGCGTAGAGCCCCGACGCGCAAAGGGTTTCCGCGTTCTCCAGCAACTGCAGCGCCAGGCGCTGCAGATCGGCGGGGCGATCGGCATCGAGCACGAGGCTGTGCGGTATCTGGCCGAGATGTTTGGACGCGCAGTCGCACAGCACGCGCAATTGCTGTTGCGCAGTTGCGCGCTCCCCGGCGCCGCGTACCAGGCGAACCACGGTGCCCATCACTCCCGCCTGCAGCAACAGCATTTTGAGTTGCTGGTAGCCGGTGAGGACGGCTTTGGCGTCGTCTCCGAGCAGGACCAGCGGAGATGCCTTGGAGCCGTGCAGCTGGGAGGCCAACATGGGAATGGGGGCATAGAGGACGACGACGGCGTAGCGTCGCAGCAGCGGCTGCAGGGCCAGCAGGGCCGGCGACGCGCCAGAGCGCCGGCTGGCAAGCTCGGCCAGTCCACGCGCCGCAGGCAGGACGGCGATCGAGTCACGGCCCAGCGCCTGTGCCTGAGGTTCGATCCACAGCGTCTCGTCGAGCAGCTCCAGCAGACCCGGCGCCTCGGTGCTCTCGCACTGCGATCCGTCCAGCACCAGGCTCGGGTAGCCCAGCGCCTGGAGATGGATGCAGACGTTCCAAAGCACTTCCAGTCCGATTCCGCCGGGCACGCCGGCCACCGGAATCAGTCGCAGACCGTCCTGCGGCATGCGGCCGTACAGGCTGGTGCCTTGGTGCAGGCCGAATTCAAGCATCGATCAGTCTCCGGCTGTGCACCGGCTCGGTGCTGTGCGAGAAGAAAAAATTGAGTTCGGTGCTCTTGGGGTCAAACGCCGAGCGCGCCAGCGAGCGCATCGATGTTGCGACCAGCGCGCGGGCGTCCGCCGCCTCCCAGTCTTCCGGCACGCGCTGACCGTTGGTCACCCCGCGCAGCAGCAGTTGGTGGCGGATCAGTGCATCCATGGCGGGGCCAAGCTTCACGGCTTCGTCGACCTTGGTGAGAATTGCCTGCTGCACGCCCGGCGCCTTGAAAGCCATCAAGGTGTCTTCCAGCGTGTCGCCATGGCTGCCGGCGTTCAGAACCAGAAGGCGCTGCACTTCCGGCAGATCCAGCACGTCCAGCATGTCGCGCCGGCGCGGATCGCGAGGCGCCACGCCGGTGGTGTCGATCAGCACCATCTTCTTGCTGCTGAGCAGACCCAGCAGATCCTGCAGCGCTGCCTGGTCGTGGGCGAGGTGCGCAACTATGCCCAGCATGCGACCGTAGCTGCGCAATTGCTCATGCGCACCCACGCGGTAGGTGTCCAGTGTGATCAGGCCGACGCTCGCCGGGCCGTGGATGCGTGCGCACAACGCCGCCAGCTTGGCGGTGGTGGTGGTTTTGCCCACGCCGGTGGAACCCACCAGCGCGAAGGTGCCGCCCTGCTCGTACAAGGGCGCGATGTCGGCGTCGGTCTTGACGTTGCGCTCGAGCACTTCCATGAGCCAGTGCACTGCTTGCGCAGCGCCAAGCTCCTCGGGCAGCCGTTCCAGAATCGTGCGAGCCAGTGCGGGGGAATAGCCCGCCCGGATCATCTTGAGCATCAAGTTGGACTGGATGGGGTTCTGGCGCGCTTGACCCAGCCAGGACAAGGTGTTGAAGCGGTCTTCGATCAAGTCCTTCATTGCCTGCAGCTCGTGCATCACGCCGTCCTGGCTCGCCAGCCTGGGTGCCGGCATCGCGGCAAGCGGTTCGTGCCGCGGGTGGGTGGTCGGCTGCGCCGCAGGCCGGGCCAGTGGATTGTGGCGCGGCACGGAAACGGACGCGGCGCGCTGCATGGGTGCTGGCTCCGGCGCGCGCGCGGGGGGGCGCTCTGCATGGAGCGGCTGCGCTTCACCCAAGGCTTCGTGGCGCCGGCGCAGCATGCGTTCGCGCACGTAGTCCTGGAAGGACAGCGTGCTCATGGCCAGGGCCTCGGTGTCCTGCTGTACCGGGTTGCTGGCCGCGCGCGCGCTGGCCGATTCGCGCGCGGCGCTCGTTGCCATCTGGCGCTCCTGCACTGGGGGGCTCTGCACTTCGTCCAGGGCGTTGAGCGTTTCTTCCGCCGTCGCTACCACTTCCACGCCGTTGGCGGTGGGTCGGTTGGACAGGATCAGCGTGCCATCGCCAAAGGCCATGCGGGCCTTGGCCAGCGCCTCGCGGGCCGTGGGCGCATGGAAGCGTTTGATGTTCATGCCGTTGCTCCTTTGAGGATGGGGCCAATGCGTATGGTGTGGGTTTCAGGGATTTCGCTGTGCGCCAGCACCTGCAGGCGCGGCGCCATGCGGCGCACCAGGCGAGAGATCGCGCCGCGAATGGCGTCGGGCACGAGCAGGCAGGCGGGCAGGCCCATCTCTTCCTGGCGCAGCGCCACTTCGGCAGCCCGTTGCGTAAGGATGTCGGCCACTCCCGGGTCCAGCGAAGGCCCGCTGGCGTTGCCCAGGGCCTGCACCAGGAGGCGCTCGAGGCCGGGCTCGATCGCGATCACGTTGAGTTCTCGCGTCGGGCCGTAGATCTGCTGCACGATGGCCGGTGACAAGGCCACGCGAACGCGCCGTGCCAGTTCCACCGGGTCGGTGATGGCGCCGCCATGCTCGGCCAGCGTCTCGATGATGGTGCGGATGTCGCGGATGTGCACGGATTCTTCCAGCAGCAGTTGCAGCACTTTCTGGAACGTTGCAATCGACACCATTTTGGGGACCACTTCCTCGATGAGTTTCGGTGCCAGTTTCGCCACATGCTCCACCAGTTGCTGCGTTTCGGTGCGGCTGAGGAGCTTGGCTGCCTGGACTTGCATCAAGTGTGACAAATGCGTGGCCATCACGGTTTCCGAATCAACGACGGTAAAGCCGGCCATTTGCGCGGCTTCCTTTTGCTGCTCGTCGATCCAGTGCGCTGGCAGGCCGAAGGCGGGGTCCGTGGTGGGCGTACCGATCAGCGGCGTGCTGATGCCGCCGGGGTTGATGGCCAGGTGCATGCCCGGAAAGGCCTCGCCTTCACCCACCATCACGCCGCGCAAGGTGATGCGGTAGGCGCTAGGCTTGAGTTCCAGGTTGTCGCGCACATGCACCGGCGGCGGCAGGAATCCAACCTCCTGCGCGAACTTGCGCCGCACGCCCTTGATGCGGGTGAGCAGATCGCCCTGACGGGTCTTGTCCACCAGGGCGATCAGGCGATAACCCAGCTCCAGACCCAGCAGATCCACAGGCTGCAAGTCGTCCCAGGTGGCCTCGCCATCGCCCACAGGAATCGGTGCTTCTTCCACGGGAGGCGGCACCTTGGCGCGCTGCAGCAGCAGCCACGACAGGTAACCGAGTCCGGCGCCGATGGTCAGAAACACCAGATGCGGCATGCCCGGAATGCTGCCCAGCAGCACCAGAATGGCCGCCGTGATGCCAAGCACCTTGGGCGACAGGAACAGTTGCTGCACGATCTGCTGGCCCATGTCGGCATCCTTGCCCACGCGCGAAATCACCATGGCAGCGGCCACCGAGATGAGCAGACCCGGAATCTGCGCCACCAGCGCGTCGCCCACGGCCATCAGGATGTACGTGTCCGCCGCCTTGCTGGCGGACAAGCCATGCTGCAACATGCCGATGGCAAAGCCGCCGACGATGTTGATGAGCAAAATCAGAATGCCCGCCACGGCGTCGCCGCGCACGAACTTGGAGGCGCCGTCCATGGAGCCAAAGAAATTGGCCTCCTCGGCCACTTCGGCGCGCCGGCGCTTGGCCTGCGCTTCGTCGATCAGGCCGGCGTTGAGGTCGGCGTCCACCGCCATCTGTTTGCCGGGCATGGCGTCCAGGGTGAAGCGTGCCGACACTTCGGCGATGCGCTCGGCGCCCTTGGTGATCACGATGAAGTTGATCACCACCAGGATCGCAAAAACGATGAGGCCCACGGCAAAGTTGCCGCCAATGAGGAAATGTCCAAAGGCCTCGATCACGGCCCCGGCCGCGCCCGGGCCGGTGTGCCCCTCCAGCAGCACGACCCGGGTGGAGGCGACGTTGAGCGAGAGCCGCATCAAGGTAGTCAAAAGCAGCACCGAAGGAAATGCGGCGAAGTCCAGCGGCTTGAGCATGTAGGCCGCCACCATCATGACCATCAGCGCCACGGCGATATTGAGCGTGAAGAAGGTATCGAGCAGCCAGGGCGGAATCGGCAGCACCATCAGCGCCAGAATCGCCACCACGAGCAGGGGCGCCGCGAGGCCTGGGGCCCCTGCGAGGCGGCTGCCAGCCCACTGCTGGGCGGATTTCATGGAGGCGTTCATGCGGGCTCACCTTGCTGCGTTGCGCGGGTCAGGGGGTCGAGTTCGGGCGGAACAAAAGGCTCGGGAACCTCACCGGGCATCGGGCCTTCGCCACGCAGCGCGGCCTTGAGGCGGTAGACATAGGCCAGCACCTGCGCCACCGCTGTGTACAGGGTGGCCGGGATCGGGCGATCAAGTTCTGCGTTGGCGTACAGTGCGCGCGCCAGCATCGGCGACTGCAGCACGGGAACCGCGTGTGTCCTGGCCAGATCGCGAATGCGCATGGCAACCAGATCGGTCCCCTTGGCAATCACCTGGGGGGCGGCCATGCCTTCGGCGTATTTCAGCGCCACGGCATAGTGGGTCGGGTTCATCACCACGAAATCGGCATTGGGAACGGCAGCCACGCTGGCGCGGTCGGCAATCTCGCGCTGGCGCTGGCGCATGCGGCCCTTGATCTCCGGGTTGCCGTCCGATTCCTTGTGCTCCTGCTTGACTTCCTGGTGCGACATCTTGAGGCGCTGGCGAAAGAACACCGACTGCAGCGGTACATCCACCAGGGCCGCCAGGAAAACCACCAGCAAAAGCAAAGCCATTCCCTGCGTCATCCAGTCGGCCACGTGGGAGATGGCCAGCGGGGAGGGCTGGAGCACCAGCGACGCCATGTCGTCGATGCTGTTGCCAAGGTACTTCCATGCCACGGTCGCCAGGATGCCCGTCATCAGAACCATCTTGCCGACGTTGGCCATCTGCTGTTTGGAAAACAGATTCGCCGCACCTTTGAGCGGGTTGAGCCGGGTGAAGTCCGGGGTGATCGGCTTGCTGCTGAACACCCATCCGCCCGCGCCCACGGCGCTCAGCAGCGCCGCCGCACCGGTGAGCAGTGCGAAAAAGCCACTGGCAAGGAGGCCGGTTCCGGCCATCGACTGCAGGCGCGCGATCATGGACGCCGGGGACTTCATGGTGGTGGCGTCAAAGGCCAGTTGGCGCGCCATGTCCAGGCGAAGATGATCGATCAGCCGCGGCGCAAAGATCAGCAGCACCATGGCCCCGGCACCCAGGATGGCCAGGTGCGACAGATCGCGCGAGCGGGCAGCCTGCCCGTCGGTGCGGGCCTTTTGCAGCTTGCGTTCGGTGGCGGGAAGGTTGCGGTCCTGGCTCGATTCCATGATGGCTTGACGGGTGACGTCAGGCCATTGTCGTGAGCGGCTCCGGAATCTAAAGCGCGATAAGCGGGCCGGACCTGCCCCTTATCCGGAATGCGGACAAGGCTTCAAAAACCCAGGCTGGCCAGAAGGTCGTCCACCTGGGATTGGTCGGTCACCACGTCGGCCGCCGCTGCGGGGTCGACCACCGGCCCCGACAGATGGCGGGCGGGGGATTCGGGCGCGGCGACGACGGCGCTCGGCGGCGCTGTCTGGATGACCAGCTGCACCAACTGCTCTTCGATCGTGGCGGCAAGCGCGACCACGCGCGCAATCACCTGGCCGGTCAGGTCGTGGAAATCCTGAGCCATCATGATTTCGGTCAGGTGCTCGTCGGCTGTGCGGGCGACGCGCGAGACATCGTCCAGAAAATTCATGATGGCGCCGGTGGCCACCGCCGCAACCGGGTCGCGCACCAGCGCCTGGCGCACGCGCGCTGCCTCTGCGGCCAGCTGGTCGTGCTGCAGCTTGGCCTGTTCCACTCGCGTGAGCACCTTCTCTGCGGCTTCCCCCGTGAGCCGCGCGATGTAGGACAGGCGGCTTTGCGCGTCGGGCAGCTCGCCCACCGTGTTGCGCAAGCGGTCCGCGTAGCCCAGTTCATTGAGCGAATCGTGCAACTGGCGGGTGAGCAGGCCGATCTTGTGGTGCACGTCGCGGTCGGACGGTGCAGCGGCGTCGTGAGCGAGGGCTTCTTCCATGGCCACTACAGCCCCGCCTTTTTGATGATCAAGGTCACCTTTTCTTCCAGGGTTGCCTTGGTAAAGGGCTTGACGATGTAGCCCGCTGCGCCGCCCTGCGCGGCCGCCACGATGTCCTCCTTGCGCGCCTCGGCCGTCACCATCAACACCGGCAAATGCTTGAGCTTTTCGTCGCCCTTGATTTCGGCGAGCAGCTGAAAGCCGTTCATGTTGGGCATGTTGATGTCGGTGACGACAAAGTCGAACTTGCTGTTGCGCAGCTTGTGCAGCGCGGCGACGCCGTCCTCGGCCTCGTCGGCTTCCGCAAATCCGCTTTCTTTGAGCAGATTGCGCACGATGCGTCGCATCGTGGAGAAGTCGTCAACAATCAAAAAGCGAAGGGCATTGGACACGTGGGACCCTTTCGGTCGGAAATTGCAAATTACGGGCGCCCCGCACCAGATGCGGGCACCGCCGGCGGCGGGGGGTTCGCCGCCGCGCCCTCGGCGCTGGCGGCAAGGGGGTCCCCCGGCGCCTGTGTATCCGATTGTGCCGCAGCCCCGGTCGTATCCCTTCCCAGCAGCCGTTCCTCGGCTTCCCGAGTGAGCACGGTAATGCTGATGCGCCGGTTTACCGCCCCACGCGGATGCTGCGGATCGAGCAAATCACTGGCACCCAGGCCGACCACGCGGGCGAGCTTGGCGTCGGGCATGCCGGCGGCCACCAGCTCGCGACGCGAGGCATTGGCCCGGTCGGCCGACAGTTCCCAATTGCTGTAGCCCCGGTCGCCATTGCCGTAAGGCGTCGCATCGGTGTGACCGGCGATGCTGATGCGGTTTTGAACGCCACCGAGTGCGGCACCAATTTCGCGCAGGATGTCGCGCATGTAGGGCTTGACCAAAGCGCTGCCGCTGTCAAACATCGGCCGGCTCTGGTCGTCGACGATTTGAATCTGCAGGCCGTCTGGCGTGACGTTAATTCGAATTTGGGAGCTAAAGTCATTGAGCCTCGGGTTGTCCGCAATGATCGCGTCCATGCGCTCGCGCAGCGACTTGATGCGCTCGGCGTCGCGCTTGGCCTGCTCGGCGCGCAGTTCTTCGGCCGACAGGCGCCGATTGTTGGTTTTGTCGGCGTCGGTGCGCCGTACCTGGCCATAGACCTTGCTCAGGTCGTTGCCGCCCCCCGGGATGATGCTCGAGCTGTTGCCGGCGCCGGTGCCCCCGGACATCGCCACCGTCATGGGCGAATTGAAATAGTCGGCAATTCCCTGCAGCTCGCCTTTGGCCGTAGAGCCCAGCAGCCACATCAACAGGAAAAACGCCATCATGGCCGTTACAAAGTCGGCGTAGGCAATTTTCCAGGCGCCGCCATGCGCGGCGTGCTTTCCCTTGCGCACCCGCTTGACGATGATGGGCTGGAGCTTTTTTTCCGCCATCGCGCTGCCCGGTTACTTCCGGCCTTTCACGTGGCTCTCCAGTTCCAGGAAGGTGGGCCGCGCCGTGGAGAACAGCACCTTGCGGCCAAACTCAATGGCCGTCGCCGGGTTGTAGCCCTGCATGCTGGCCAGCAAGGTGGCCTTGATGCACAGCAGCTCCTTGGCGGCGTCGTCCATGCGCTGCTCCATCAGCCCGGCGATCGGCTCCACCGCTCCATAGGCCAGAAAGATCCCCAGAAACGTCCCCACCAGGGCCGAGGCAATCATGCCACCCAGCACCGACGGGGGCTGCCCCACCGAACCCATGGTGTTCACCACGCCCAGGACCGCCGCAACGATGCCGAAGGCAGGCAAAGCGCCCGCCAGCCGCGTCAGAGCCGCCACTGGGGCATGCGATTCTTCGTGGTGGGTATCGATCTCGCTGTCCATCAGCGATTCGATTTCGTGCGAATTGAGGTTGCCCGAGACCATCATGCGCAAATAGTCGGTCAGAAATTCGACCACGTGGTGGTCCGCGCCCACGGCCGGGTACTTCTTGAAAATCTCCGATTCCTGCGGCGCCTCGACGTCCTTCTCGATGGCCATCAGCCCGTCCTTGCGCGCCTTCTGCAGAATTTCGTAGAGCATGGCCATCAGCTCCATGTAGCGCGCCTTGGTGTATTTGGATCCCTTGAACAGACCGGGCAGCGCGCCGAAGGTGGCCTTGAGCACCTTGGGCTGGTTGGTCACGATGAACGATCCCAGGGCGGCCCCGCCGATGGTGATGATCTCGAACGGCAGCGCCTCCAGCAGCACCTTGATGTTGCCGCCGTGCGCAATGAACACGCCGAACACGCAGCCAAAGGTGATGATGTAGCCGACGATGATGCTCATGGTTGCGCGATTCTGGCAGAGCCAAAGTGCTTTTGTTCCGCGGAACTATCCCTTGTAGCCCAGCCAGATCGGCCGGTAATTGCCCGCTCGGAAGGTCGCAAAGCCCGGCACCAGCGCAAGAAATTTGGGCAATTTCGGCCCCTAGCGCTTTCTGTTCATGCCTTTACAGCTATCAAATAAATAGCGGTCGGCCGCCCTTTCGCTTTCTGCCAACCCACCCCGCGAAGAAAAGCACAAAAAGTTACGGTATGGCTAAAGTTTGTTGCATGTGGGTCCGATAACACATTCAACAGGGAATCCAAGCCCTGTACCTCACAGCAGCAGCAAGCAAGGGCTTGGGTTGCCAAAGGTTGGGCCGCCGGCTAGCGCTGGCATTTATTGATAACGGCAGCAATGCCGCACGTTTTGGGCTTACACA
>JAMLIT010000013.1 GCA_023954035.1 Burkholderiaceae bacterium
GTGCTCCTCGCTGTCGGCATCGACCACGCGCACCGGCTCGCCCTCGCCCAGTTCGCTGAACAGCGTCTTGGGAAACAGCTTGGGGTTGGGGCCGATCACGTTGTTGGCGGCGCGCAGGATGGCGCAGGTGGAGCGGTAGTTCTGCTCCAGCTTGACCACCTGCAGCGCGGGGTAGTCGAGCGGCAGGCGTTTGAGGTTGTCCAGCGTCGCGCCGCGCCAGCCGTAGATGCTCTGGTCGTCGTCGCCCACGGCGGTCATGTGGCCGCGCTCGCCGATCAGCAGCTTGAGCAGCTCGTACTGCGTGGCGTTGGTGTCCTGGTACTCGTCCACCAGCACATGGCCGAGCTGGCGCTGCCACTTCTCGCGCACCTCGGGGAAGTCGCGCAGGAGTTTCAGCGGCAGGCCGATCAAATCGTCGAAGTCCACGCTCTGGTACGCCGTCAACCGCTCTTCGTAGCGCAGCATCAGCAGGGCCATGCTGCGCTCGTGGTCGTCCTTGGCCTGCGCCAGCGCCTGCTCGCCCGTGAGGCCCATGTTCTTCCACAGGCTGATGGTCCATTGCCACTGGCGTGCGGTGGCGGCGTCGGTGGTGCCGCCGGCCGCGTCCTTCAGGATGCTGGTGACGTCGTCGCTGTCCAGGATGCTGAATTGCGGTTTCAGGCCGAGCAACTTCCCGTCCTCGCGCACCAGCCGCACGCCCAGCGAATGGAAGGTGCAGATCAGCACGTCTTTCGCCGGCCGCCCGATGAGGCCCCTGGCGCGCTCGCGCATTTCGGCGGCGGCCTTGTTGGTAAAGGTGATGGCGGCAATGGCCTTGGGCTCCATGCCGCGCTCGATCATGTGTGCAATCTTGTGCGTAATCACCCGTGTTTTGCCTGAGCCGGCGCCGGCCAGCACCAGGCAGGGGCCGCCTGTGTGATGGACGGCCTGGAGCTGGGCGAGGTTAAGGCCTGCGGACATGGGATCGAAGGGGAGAGCGGGAAGCGGAGCGCGCAATGATACCGGCGCCCCCCGGCTGGGTTTTTGCATGGCAGCAAACCGTGTAGCGCGCCGACCGAAAGGCAGAATGCTATTTGTTTTATAGCTTCAAGCGCCTTCCAAATGGGCCTGGGAGACCAAAAATCACCGAAAAGACTTGGCCGCTCAGCACGGGCCGCGTGCCGATGCCATCAGCGCTTGCAACGCGTAGAGCACCAGCAGCGACACACTGGCCAGCGCCACGCCCTGCAGGTTCAGCCGAAGGGCGAAGCCCGGTGTATGGATGTACAACGCGCTGGTCCGCGCAAGCTGCAGCAGGCCCGCCAGCGGCAGCAGCAACAGACCGAAGCAGGCCGCCGCCTTCCAGCCGCGCAGCGTGGAGCCCAGGTGCGTGCGGGAATCGCACCAGACGATGGCGCCCAGGCTGCGCCATTCCTGGAACGCGTCCATGAGCACCGCCAGCACCATGAAAGCCAGGGGCACCGTGAGCACCGCCCACACCAGCACCCAGCGGCGGTCGTGCGGGTTCCAGTGGCGCGCGGATTGGGTGCTGTCCGCTGCCGGGCGCTGGCCTTCGGTGCGTACCACTTCCTCGGCTGCGTCGATGGCGGTGTCCAGCCAGCGGCGCCAGTCGCGCACGCGCGGGCGCTGGCCCAGCGCGGCGGCGTAGACATGTTCGTCGTCCACGCAGACCTGCTGCGTGGTCGTGATGCGGTCGTCCGGCAGATACCATCCGGAAGACTTGCGGGGCAAGCGAACCACGAACACGGTGGTGGTGCCGGTTGACGGTGCGCCGGTAGAGAACAGACCCGTGGAGCCGTGCTCCAGTTCGATGGCCATCCAGTCGTGGCCGCGGTGCTGGCCGCGCACGATCGACAGCGGCCGCAACCGGTCCAGCCGCAGGCGCTCCCACAGCGGCGCGGAAAAGCCTTCGAGCAGCCCCGGCGGCGGTGCTTCCCGGGTGGCCATTCAAAGGCGCTCCAGGTCGGCCTCGTCCTGCGCAGCGCGCTGCAGGCGCAGCCCCACGGTGATGGCGATGGCGGCGCAGACCAGCAGGTTCCACAGGCGGGGCATGCCATAGATGGCGAGGGTGATGCCGACCACACCGAAGAGCACCGCCACGCGCAGCGCGCGGGGGCTCTCCAACAGCCCCATGGCGCCGCCCATCAGCATCGCGATCAGCCCGGTGGTCAGCGGCCAGCCGACGAGGCAGACGATCATCAGCACCAAGGCCGTTGTGCCGTCGGCCTGGGAGAACCACGACTGCCAGAGGTTGTTGGCCAGCAAGCTTGCTACGGCGAGCGTGGCGGCGGCCCACGGCGGGGACAGGGGGCAATTGTCTGGAAACGTCATCGGCGTGCACAGGTCAAAAGCCGCGCAGTATGCACCGCGCCTGGCATGGCGCCCGCGTGGGCAGGCCAGCCTGCCCGAGCGTGCGGGCGGCACAATCGGCACCGTGCTCGACGTCCTCACCATCACCTTTCCCTTTTTCGCCCTGGTGCTCGCTGGCTACCTGGCGGTGCGCGCCGGCCTGCTTCCGCTGCCAGCCATTCCGGGGCTCAACGCCTTTGTGCTGTATTTCGCGCTGCCCTGTCTGCTGTACCGCTTTGGCGCCCAGACGCCGATTGCCCAGCTGCTGGACCCGGCCGTGGCGGGTGTCTACATCCTGTGCGCCGTGCTGATGGTGGGCGGCACCGTGCTGGCCACGCGCGGGCCGCGCATTCAATGGAACGACGCGGCCTTTGGCGCGCTGGTGGCGGCGTTTCCCAACACCGGCTTCATGGGCGTGCCGTTGCTGGTCGCCCTGTTGGGCGCGGCGGCGGCGGGCCCGGTCATCGTCACCATTTTGATCGACATGGTGCTGACCACTTCGCTGTGCATTGCGCTCTCGCGACTCGACGGCGCCGGCACGCACGGCATGGCGGTGGCGCTGAAGAAGGCCTTGCGCGGCATGCTGACCAACCCCATGCCCTGGTCGATTGCGCTGGGCGCCGTGGCTTCGGCCGCAGCGTGGAAGCTGCCTGGCCCCGTGGACAAGACCATCGCCATGCTGGCCGATGCCGCTTCGCCGGTGGCGTTGTTCACGATTGGCGCCGTGCTGGCGCGCTCGCAGATGAACCAGCACGAGCGGGTCCTGGCGCGCGACTACGTGCCCGTGGCTCTGGCCAAGCTGTTCGTGCACCCGCTGCTGGTATGGCTGGCGGGGCGCAGCGCCATCGCTGTGGGTGTGCCGCTCGACCCCTTTGCCTTCACCGTGCTGGTGCTGCTGGCGGCGTTGCCCAGCGCCAGCAATGTCTCGCTGCTGGCCGAGCGCTTTGGCGCGCACAACGGGCGCATTGCCCGCATCATTCTGGTGTCCACGGCACTGGCGTTCCTGAGCTTTTCGGGCGCGGTGGCGCTGTTGACCTGAAGCTGTATTTTCAATAGCTGACAACGATTGTGGAATAAGCGCTGGGGCGATTTTTCTATCAAAAATCTATTTCGCTTGTGCGTCCGTCGCCGCGTCGCGTTGCGCGCGCAGTGAGCGCAGGCCAGCGGCCAGTTCCACCACTTCGGCGGTGATCGCTTCCTGGCGCAGCTGGCGCAGTTCGGCCTGCAGGGCGTCGCCCATCCTGGCCACGTTCTTGTGCGCGGCCGCCATGGCGGAGAGCCGCGCCAGGTTCTCCACCGCATGGCTGTGCAGCACGGCACGCGCCAGTCGGGCGGTGACGTATTCGCCGGCCAGCAGGTTCAGCAGCTCGGCGGGGGGCTGGTGCACGCGCGGCGCGTGGGCAGGCGCGGCGCGCAGGGTGTCCAGGTCCAGCGGCAGCAGGCGCTGGCGCCGCAACGCGAAATGCTTGCCGGCGCCCAGCTCTCCAAACAGCAATTCGACGCTGGCCGCAGGCCTTTTCGCCAGCGTGTCCAGCAGCAGGCTGCGCAGGCGCTCGCTGGCGGGAATCACGGCGCCGGCGTGTGCCACCAGGCTCGCGCGCGCTTCGATGGGCAGGCTCCGCACACGCGCAATGCGCTGGGCCTGCTCGCCCAGCAGCACGATGCGCGCGCTCTCTGCGTCGGCCGGCAGAGCGTCCAGCACACGCTCGGTGTAACCGCCGTTGAAGCCCTGCTCGGCACCGAACACCAGCCACAGCACCTCGTCGCTGCTCTTGCCGGTGGCCGCGGAGGGGGGCGCGCGCTCTGCCGGCAGCAGCGCCAGCGCCTGGCCGATGGCGGCGGCCACCGTGCGGCTGTAGGCATCGGCGCCGGCGATGCGTGTGCGCGCGCGTTCGGTGCGCGCCGCTGCCATGCCGCGCAGCGCGTTGACCAGTCCGCCAAAGCTTTGCGTGGTAAGGAACTGCGCCTGGGCCTCTGCAGCTGTGCGGTTCATGGGTCAGACCACGGCCGAGGTCGGCTCGCCCAGCACCTGGGCCAGCTGCGTGCGCAGCCGCTCCTGCAGCCCGATCGGAACCTTGCCGCGCGTGCGCAGTGCTGCCGCCAGGTTCGCGTCAGCGGTGATCGCGTCGCCAAGCTCTAGCAGCTTGGCGGGCAGGGCTTGCGGCCCGCCAGCGTCCAGCAGCCCGGCTTGCAAAGCGATCATCAGCGCCACTTGCAGCGCAGGGTTCTGCGGCGCCAGATGGGGTTGGCCCAGTGCAGCGCGTATCAAACGGCCACGGGCAATCTGCGCCTGGACGCGCTCGTCCAGCTCGGTGCCAAAGCGGGCAAAGCCTTCGAGTTCGAGAAACTGCGCGTACGCCAGGCGCAATTGCGCCACGGCACCGCGCATCAGCGGGGCCTGGGTCTTGCCGCCGATGCGGCTCACGCTCAGGCCGGTGTCCACTGCGGGCAACTGGCCCAGCTCGAACTGGCGCGAGCTCAGGGCAATCTGTCCGTCGGTGATCGAGATCAGGTTGGTGGGGATGTAGGCGCTCAGGTTGCCCGCTTCGGTGCACGCCACCGGCAGCGCCGTCAGCGAACCGCCGCCGCGCTCGGGCGAGAGCATGGCGGCGCGCTCGAGCAGGCGCGCGTGCACGTGAAAGATATCGCCGGGGTAGGCTTCGCGCCCGGGCGGCTGCTGCATCAAGAGCGCCAGTTCGCGGTGCGTGGCCGCGTGCTGGGTCAGGTCGTCCACCACCACCAGTGCATGGCGGCCACGGTCGCGGAACCATTCGGCCATGGAAAAGCCGGCAAAAGGCGCCAGCCATTGCAGGCCGGGGGCGTCGCTGCCACCGGCCACGACGACGATGCAGCGTTCGGGTGCGCCCAAGTTTTCAATCGCCGCCACCACGGCGGCGGCGGATTCCGAGGGTTGGCCGACGCAGATATAGACGCAGATGAGTTCGCTGTTCCTTTGCGCAAGGACGGCATCGACGGCAATGGCCGTCTTGCCGGTTCCGCGGTCGCCAATCAGCAGCTCGCGCTGGCCCCGTCCCAGGGGGAACAGCGCATCCACGGCGAGCGTTCCGGTGTGCACCTGCTCCTGCACCAGGGCGCGGTCCAGCACGCCAGGCGCTGGCCGCTCGGCCGGCAGGCGCTCGGTGCTGGCGATCGGCCCGCGCCCGTCGAGCGGGCGGCCCAGCGGGTCCACCACGCGGCCCAGCAGTGCTTCGCCCACCGGCACCTGTACCACGTCGCCGGTGCGGTGCACCGCGTCGCCCACGGCCACGCCGGCGCTGTCGTCGAGCAGCACGCAGGCGATGCTGTCCGCGTTCAGGCTGGCGGCGTAGCCCATGCGATCGCCGGAGAAGCGCAGCAGCTCGCCCAGGCGCGCGCCGGCCAGGCCGCTGACGTCGGCAATCCCGTCGCCGGTCGCGTGCACGCGGCCGATTTCGGCGAAATGCGGCGGGCGTGCGCCCTCGGGCAGGCGCGCCGCAGCGGCGCTGCGCCAGCGCGGCAGGCTTGCCGCCAGCGGCCCGGTGCGGGCCGTCATGCGACTTCCTGCGCCACCGGGGCCAGGGCGTGGCGCGCTTCCTCAAGCGACTGCGCCCAATGCAGCGACAGCGTGCCCAGAGCAAAACGCAGTTCGGCGCCCGCAATCAATGCGCCGTCGTGCGTGCAGCTCAGTGCCAGCGGCTCGCCCAGCAGGGTTTGCAGTCGTGCCTGCAGTGCCTCCTGCGCAGCAAGGTCCAGTGCGCGTGCGGTGCACAGCTCCACATCTCGCACTCTGCCTGATGGGAACCACTGTGCGCGCTGCGCCACGGGCGTCGCGGCCACTTGGGCCAGCAGGCGGTCGATGAAGGGGCTGTCACCGACCGGCGTGTCCGCCAGCAGTCGGCCGGCCAGGTCCACCGCCAGGCCGGAAGCTTCTTCGAAGAGCTTTGACTCAGCCTCCTGGCGTTCGCTTGTCAATTGCACGCGCGCGGCGTCCAGCAATGCCCTCGCTTCCAGGCGGGCGCTGGCGACGAGCTGTTCGCGCTCGGCGGCCGCCTCCTGGCGCGCCGCGTCCAGCCGGCGGGCCTGCTCGGCGTGCAGGGTGCGCTGCTGCGCTTGGAGTTCGCTCGCAGTCTGCTGCGCCTGCGCGACCTGGTCGCTGGCCTCGGCCAGCGCCTTGGCGACCAGCGCCTGGCGCGCGGCGATCACCTTCTGCAGCGGCCGGTACAGCAGCCAGCGCAGCAGCGCCAGCAGCACCAGCAGGTTGACCGCTTGCAGCAGCAGCGTGGAGAGGTCGATATTCATCTTGGCGTTGTGAACCCGCTTAACGCAGGAACGGGTTCGCAAACAGCAGCAGCAGCGAGATCACCAGGCAGTAGATGGCCGTGGTTTCGATCATGGCCAGGCCGACGAACAGTGTGCGCGAGATCGTGCTGGCGGCCTCGGGCTGGCGCGCCAGCGCATCCATGGCCGCAGCCACGGCCCGGCCTTCGGCCAGCGCCGGGCCGAGGGCGCCAAAGGACACGGCAAAAGCCGCGCAGACGATGCTGACCATTTCAATCCATTGCAGGTCCATGCAGAATCACTCCGGTTGGGAAGGTTGGCTTGCGGCCGCGGCAATGAAGACCATGGCCAGGACGGTAAAGATGTAGGCCTGGATCAGCCCGGTGAGCAGCTCCAGCGCCATGAAGGGCACGGGTACCAGCAGCCCCGCCAGCCCCAGCACCACGGCGGAGATGACGACGCCGCTCATCACGTTGCCAAACAGACGAACCGACATCGAGACGATGCGGGTCAACGCTTCGATCAGATTGAGCGGCAGCACTAGCAAACTCGGTTGGGCGTAGCTGCGCAGGTAGCCCCAGAGGCCGCGTCGGCGGATGCCCCAGCCCAGCACGGCGGCGAACACCGCCAGCGCCAGCGCGAGGTCGGTCTCCAGGGCGGCGGTCGGCGGCGCGACCCCTGGGATCAGACCGCTGAAGTTGGCCGCCAGTATAAAGATGAACAGCGTGGCAATCAGCGGAAGAAAGGGCGCGGGGTCGTCGTTCATGGTCAAGCGCATCTCTGACTTCACCAGCTCGAACGCCGTCTCCATCAGCGCCTGCGCGCGTCCCGGTTCGCGCACGGACAGCTGGCTGCGCAGCCAGGCGGCGCCCAGCACCAGCACGAGCATGACGCCCCAGGTGGTGACGACGGGCGCGGTGATCGCCAGCGGGCCGAGCTGCAGCAGAACTTCGTGGAAAAACGGGTTGGAGGTCATGCTGCTGGGGGTCGGCGGGCGCCGGTCAGGTGCAAAACGAGCGGGCGTGCCGCCACCACGCCCAGACCCAGCGCAAGGAGCGCCAGCGCCCCGGCGCGTGATGCACCGTAACACGCGCCGCCCAGAACGGCAAAGCGAAGCAACTGCAGCGCCAGCAGGCGGACCCACGGGACTTGCCCGCTGCCCGCAAGCCGCCCGGTGAGCCAGTGCAGGCTGCCAAAGTGCCAGGCGCCCAGCAGCAGACCGGGGAAGAAAAACAGCGCTGTCATGGTCGGTGTATCCAGCGCCAGGCCGCCCAGCCGCCGAGCAAAAGGCCCAGCAGCAGCAGCGCCCCCGTGAAGGTGATGCCGGTGCGCAATTGCGCATCCAGCCAGCGCCCCAGCGCAATGCCCAGCAGCGTGGGCACAACCACCACCCAGCCCAGCACGCCGACGCTGGCGAGCTGGCCCAGCAGGCTGGGTTCGCCCTCGCGGCGGCTGCGCAGCTGGCGCTGCCACTGCTGGCGCACCTGGCCGAGCCAGGCGCGGTCTTCCTCGGGCAAGGGGTTTTCGCTCACGGCCAGACCCCCGGTGTGCGCTGCGTGCCGGTTCTCCCCGGTTGCAGCTGGCGCAGCAGCTGCACTTCGATCTGGTGGCTCTCGCGGCGTGCATCGTCCTCGGTCTGCTGGCGCTGGCGCAGCAGTTCGAGCACGGTGCCTTCCAGCTGCTCCGGGTCGTCGCCGAGCACGGCCTCGCGGCTGGCGATCTGCAACTCAACGCCGCGCTGCAGGGTCAGCACGCCGCCGCGCAGCGCGCACCAGTGCCAGGCGTCCTGCGCATCGCGCCAGGACAGCAGGCCGACGCTCAGCACGGCCAGCAGGTCTTCGTGGCCCGGCCACAGGCCGAAGCCGCCCGTGGCATCTTCCGCGCGCACCGAACGCACACCCTGCGCATCGACCAGCACCGCACCCAGGCTCGAGAGCACCAGGTGGATGGCGTTGGCCTTGGGCCAGGCGTTGAGCGCGGTCATTCGAATGCCCTCTCCAGCGCTTCGTCCAGCGTGCCCACCATGTAGAAAGCGCTTTCGGGCACATCGTCGCCCGCGCCGTCCAGCAGGGCGCGGCAGCCCGCGAGCGTGTCTTTCAAGGCCACCTGGCGCCCGGCCTGGCCGGTAAAGGCCTCCGTCACGCTGAAGGGCTGCGTCAGAAAGCGCTGCAGCCGGCGCGCGCGTTGGACGCGCAACTGGTCCTCTGCACTCAGCTCGGCCACGCCCAGCAGCGCGATGATGTCCTGCAGTTCGCGGTAGCGGGCCAGCACTTCGCGCACTTCCCGCGCCAGGTCGCAATGCGCCTGGCCAACGATGGCCGGGTCCAGCAGACGCGACTGCGAGGCCAGCGGGTCCACCGCCGGGTACATGCCTTCGGCGGCCAGGGCGCGCGAGAGCACGACACGGCTGTCAAGGTGCGCGGCAATCGCAGTGACGGCCGGATCGGTGAAATCGTCGGCCGGCACATAGACCGCCTCGATGGCGGTGACCGACGCGTGTTCGCCGCAGGCAATGCGCTCCTGCACGGCAGCCACCTCGCTGGCCAGCGTGGGCTGGTAGCCCACCCGGGACGGCAGGCGGCCCAGCAGGCCCGAGACTTCCGCACCCGCCTGCACGAAGCGAAACACGTTGTCCATCAGCAGCAGCACGTTGCGGTGCTGTTCATCGCGGAAATACTCGGCGAGCGCCAGCGCGGTCAGCGGCGTGCGCCAGCGGGCTCCGGCGGTCTCGTTCATCTGACCGTAGACCAGGATGGAATTGGCCAGCATGCCCGAGTTGCGCATGTCCAGCAGCAGCTCATGGCCCTCGCGCGTGCGCTCGCCCACGCCGGCAAAGACCGACAGCCCCTGGTAGGTTTGCGCCATGACGTGGATCAGCTCCATCACCAGCACCGTCTTGCCCACGCCTGCGCCGCCGAACATGGCCGCCTTGCTGCCCAGCGCCATCGGCGTCAGCAGGTCGATCACCTTGATGCCGGTCTCGAACACTTCGGCCACGGCCCGGCGTTGCTCCAGCGGCAGCGGCGGGCAGTGAATGGCGCGGCGCGGGGTGTCGGCCGCCAAGGGCGCGCCGCCGTCGCAGGGTTGGCCCAGCACATTGACCAGCCGGCCGAGCAGCGCATCGCCCACCGGAACGGTCAGCGGACCGCCGAGCGAGCGCACCGGTGCGCCCCGCGCCAGGCCCTGGGTTTCCTCCAGCGCCACGGCGCGCACCGTGCGCTCGTCGATCTGGCTTTGTACTTCGAGCGTGACCGTGGCTTCGCCAGGCGTGCAGACTTCCAGTGCTGTGCCGAGCGCGGGCAGTGCCTCGGGCGGAAACCGCACCTCGACCACACCGGCGCGCACGGTATGCACCCGACCGCAGTGGGCGAGGTCGGCCGGGTCATGGGTGCTGGCGAGGGCAGACAGTGTGGGCGTGAGAAGCGGCATGGTCAGCGGGACATTGTGCCCTTGCAACATCGCTCAGATCGCCAGCGGGTCCACATCCACCAGCCAGCGCACCAGGCCTTTGTGGGCAGGATCGGCGCGGGTGCTGCGCAGCACGCCCTGCCAGGCCGCCAAAAAGTGCTGCAGCGCCGGACGGCTGCTGCTTTCGATCAGCATCTGCGCACGCTCGACGCCGGCGACGCGCTGCACCACCAGCGGCACCGGCGGATAGAGGCTGACATGCTCCAGCCCCGGCAGTGCCGCAGCGCGCGCTGCCTGCGCCGCCGCAGTCAGAAAACCCTGGGCCACGGGCTGCGTGCGCGCGTCGGCGCGCACCAGGGCCTGGAAAGCAAACGGCGGCATGCTGGCCTGCCGGCGCTCGGTGAGCTGCTGCGCGGCAAAGGCCGGGTAGTCGTGGCGGCGCAGGGCCTCGTACACCGGATGCGTGGGATGGTGGGTCTGCACCCACATCTCGCAGGGCGCGCCGCGCTCGGCCATCCAGGCGGCGTCGCGTCCGGCGCGGCCTGCGGCCTGCATCAGCAAGGCAAACAGGCGCTCGGGCGCACGGAAGTCGCTGGAGAAAAGCGCACCGTCGGGCTGCACGGCAGCCACCAGGCTGACGCGGCGAAAGTCATGGCCCTTGGCGATCATCTGCGTTCCCACCAGCACATCCACCTCGCCCGCATGCACCTGCGCCAGCTGGCTTTGCAGCGCGCCGGCAGCGCGCGTGCTGTCGGCGTCGATGCGGGCAATGCGCACCGGGCTGCCATCGGCGCGCTGCACGCCGGCGAGCAGGGCGGCCAATTGCTCTTCAAGCTGCTCGGTGCCACGCCCGATGGGGACGATGTCGGGGTTGCCGCAGGCCGGGCAGGCGCGCGGCACGCGCTGGGCAAAGCCGCAGTGGTGGCAGCGCAGGCTGCGGTCGATCTTGTGGAACACCTGGTGCGCGCTGCAGTGCGGGCAGTCGCTCTTCCAGTCGCAGTCGCTGCAGGTGAGCACCGGCGCATAGCCGCGCCGGTTGAGCAGCACCATGCATTGCTCGCCGCGCTGCACGCGTTCGGTGATGGCGGCCAGCAGCGGGGCCGAGAACACGGTGCGGTGCGGTTGCTGGCCCATGTCGACGCGGCGCACGCGCGGCAATGCGGCAGCGCCAATGCGGCTCGGCATGGCCAGGCGCAGGTAGCGCCCGCCCTCGGGATCTTCCAGGCAGGGCGGGCGGCTGGCGTGCCAGCTCTCAAGCGAGGGCGTGGCCGAACCCAGCACCACCTTGGCGCCGCAGGCGTGGCCGCGCCAGATGGCGAGATCGCGCGCCGAATAGCGCGCGCCCTCCTGCTGCTTGTAGCTGGCGTCGTGCTCCTCGTCGACGACGATCAGCGCCAGGCCGGGCATCGACGCAAACACCGCCATGCGCGTGCCCAGCACGATGCGCGCCTGCCCGCTGTGCGCCGCCAGCCAACTCTTGAGCCGCTGCGGATTCGTCATGCCGCTGTGCAGCGACACCACCTGGCCGGCGCCAAAGCGGGCGACAAAACGCTCTTCGAGCTGCGGGGTGAGGTTGATCTCGGGCACCATGACCAGCGCCTGGGCCGCCGGGTCGGCCTGCAGCAGCTCCTGCACGCAGCGCAGGTACACCTCGGTCTTGCCGCTGCCGGTGCTGCCGAACAGCAGGAAGGGGCCGATTTTTGAAGAAATTTGGGCTCTAGCGCTTTCCTGTTCTGCGCTGAGAGCTATCAATTCAATAGCATTTGCCTCTTTAGCTTGGGCGGCAGGCCGGCGCAGGCGGCGCGCCAGTTGCTCGGGCCCCAGCGTGCGCAACTGGGCTGGCAGAGCGGCCAGCGCCACTTCGCCCAGGCTGCGCTGGTAGTAGCGCGCGGCAAAGGCCACCAGCGCACGCCAGTCGGCACCCAGCGGCGCCACGCCGCCCAGCACGCCGGCCACGGCGCGCAACTGGGTGGGTGCTGGCGCTTGTGCGTCGGTGTCGGCATCCCAGACCACACCCAGCACCTCGCGCTGGCCCAGCGGCACGCGCACCAGTGTTCCGGGCGCCAGCAGCGTGGCCGAACGGTAGCTCAGCAGTTCGCCGATGGCGCTGTGCGCTGGCGTATGTACCGCGACCTGCACGGTGCAGGACGCATCGTCGCTTGCGCGTTCTGCTTCATCCTCTTTTTCCGCTTTGGGATGCAAGTGGCTGATCTTTCAGGGGTTTTTAAAGAGTCCAGATTTTCTGTGGATAACTTTGTGGACAGGTCGCCAGAGCCGCCCCCAAAGCCCCGTCCACTGAGCCTTTGCTTGGGCTGCACAGCTTTTCAGCAGTGCCGGCCCTTCTATATGAATCAAGCACTTAGCCGTCCAGGGGTAGGCGCTGTCCGACGCCGCAAGCCCCTGGGCCGGTGCTAGCACACTTGCAGCCGCAGTGTGCACAAGTGGCAAAAAAAATGCTCCGTGTCAAGCCCCGCGCATCGCCCGCGATTGTTGGTGCACCGCTTCGACCAGCGCGGCAACGTGCTCGGGCGGCGTGAACTGGCTGATGCCGTGGCCCAGGTTGAAGATGTGGGTCGGGCCGGTCGTGCTGCGGTCGGTGTGCGGCGCGCCAAAGCTCTCCAGCACCTTGCGCACCTGGATTTCAATCTGCGCCGGGGGCGCAAACAGCACGTTGGGGTCAATGTTGCCCTGCAGCGCCTTGCCCGGCCCGCCCGCCACACCGCCCACCAGCGCGCGTGCCTTGGCCAGATTGGCCGTCCAGTCCAGGCCCAGCACCTCGCAGTCCAGCGGCGCCATGTCTTCCAGCCACAGGGCGCCGCCCTTGGTGAAGACGATGCGCGGTACGTCCTGCCCGTCCGGGCCATGGCGCTTGAGCTGCGCCAGCACGCGGCGGGTGTATTCCAGGCTGAACTCCTGGAACGCGCCGTCGGCCAGCACGCCGCCCCAGCTGTCGAACACCATCACGGCCTGGGCGCCAGCGTCGATCTGGGCGTTCAGGTACTGCGCCACGGCGTCGGCGTTCACGGCCAGGATGCGGTGCATCAGGTCGGGGCGGCTGTACATCAGGCTCTTGACCAGGCGGTAGTCGTCGCTGCCCTTGCCCTCGACCATGTAGCAGGCCAGCGTCCAGGGGCTGCCGGAAAAACCAATCAGCGGCACGCGGCCGTTCAAGGCCTTGCGAATGCTGGTGACGGCGTCGAACACGTAGCGCAGCTTCTCCATGTCGGGTACGGCCAGCGCGCCCACGTCGGCCTCCTCGCGCACCGTTTTGGCAAAGCGCGGGCCTTCGCCCTCGGCAAAGGTCAGGCCCAGGCCCATGGCGTCGGGCACGGTGAGGATGTCGGAAAACAGAATGGCCGCGTCCAGCGGGAAACGCTCCAGCGGTTGCAGCGTCACTTCGGTGGCGTAGTCCACGTTGGTGGCCAGGCCCATGAAGCTGCCCGCCTTGGCGCGTGTCGCCTTGTACTCGGGCAGGTAGCGCCCCGCCTGGCGCATCAGCCACAAGGGCGTGTAGTCGGTGGCCTGGCGGCGGCAGGCGCGCAAAAAGGTGTCGTTGGTAAGGGGTGCAAAGCTCATGGGGGGATTGTCGCCGAGTGCCGGTCGGCGGCGGGGGAGACCGCGCCCCCGCTCATCCCTTCAGGGCAACCACAGCTTGAGCATGGCCGGGCTGGGCAGGCCCACGCTGCGCTGCAGCGAGCCATCGCGACCGAGCAGGACGATGTAGGGCGCGGCGCCGGTCCACTCGGGGTCGACGCTGCGCCGCAGCGCAGCCTCGTCGCCGTGGAAGGCATACAGCCGCGTCAGCCCCAGGTAGCGGGTGGCGCCCAGCTCGATGGCGCGCAGGCCTTCTGCGTCCATCACCACGGCCGCCAGCTCCACCGGCCGGTGCGCGTCCATGACGAAACTGCGCAGCTGCTCGAAGGTGTCGGGGCAGTCGCGGCAGGTCCGGGTGGTGAACAGGTAGGCCGCCGGCCGCGGGCCTTTTTCAACCAGCCGGGTCCAACTTTCGGCATCAAAAGGAGCTATCGAAGTGATAGCTATCGAATTCGACCGGGCGAGCGCCAGAGGCGGGTTAACCCCCAAAACCAGGGCCGCTGCCGCCAGCGCCAGCCAGGCGCCGCGCCGTGTTGTGCAAGCTGTTTTCATGCGCTGTAGATCTTTGCTGCGTCTTGCGACATTACCACCGTGCGCCGCTGCTGCGCCACATGGCCGGGCGGCTACAGCGCGGCGAGCGCGGCCTGTACCTCGCGCTTGCTCAGGATTTCGCTCAGCACCACGGGGGGCCGGCCCTGGGCGTACAGCACATACACCGGCACACCGCTGCGGCCAAGCGCGCTCAGGGCGGCGGTAATGGCGGGGTCGCGCCGCGTCCAGTCGGCGCGCAGCAGCGCGACCCGGCGCTGGGCGAAGTCGGCCAGCACCTCGGAATCGGCCAGCGTGGTGCGCTTGTTGTACTGGCAGGTGACGCACCAGGCGGCGGTGAAGTCGACAAACACGGGCTGGCCGCCTTGGGTCAGCTCTGCCACGCGCTGGGAAGACCAGGGCTGCCACGCGCCGGCTTGGGCTGCAGTGGGTGCCATGTTCTGCAGCGGTTGGACGACGTGCGGCCCCAGCGCGCCGCCCAGCCAGACCCCCAGAACCAGCAGCACGGACGCCAGCACGGTGCGGGTGCGGCCGGCGAGCGTCAGCGCCCACACCAGGCTGCTGCCCGCCACCAGCAGCGCCAGCAGCGCGCCCGCGCCGTCGACGCCGCTTTGCTGGCCCAGCACCCACACCAGCCAGACCACGGTGGCAAACATCGGAAACGCCATGGCGCGGCGGAAGGTGTCCATCCAGGGGCCGGGGCGCGGCAGCCGGTGGGCCAACGCCGGGACGAAACCCGCCAACAGATACGGCAAGGCCATGCCCAGCCCCAGAGCGCCAAACACCGCCAGTGCCTTCGCCGAGGGCATGGCGACGGCAAAGCCGAGCGATGCGCCCATGAACGGCGCGGTGCAGGGCGAGGCGACGGCGACCGCCACCACCCCCGAGAGCAGGGCATCGGCCACGGGGTGGCGCGCCTGCAGCGTGGCCAGGCGGCCAGGCACAAACTGGCCAAACTCGAAAACGCCGGCAAAGTTCAGCGCAATCAGCGTGAACAGGCCCGCCAGCAGCGCCACCACCAGAGGCGACTGCAGCTGAAAGCCCCAGCCCAATTGCTCGCCCGCCGCGCGCAGCGCCAGCAGCAGACCGCCGAGCGCCAGAAACGACAGCACCACGCCCGCGGTGTACGCCAGCGCGGCCAGACGCTGGGCGCGCGGCTGGCCACCGTGCTGCGCCAGCGCCAGCAGCTTGATGGCGAGCACCGGGAACACGCAGGGCATCAGGTTGAGCAGCAGGCCGCCCAGCAGGCCGCCAAGCAGCGCTGCGGCCAGGCCGGCCAGCGAGGGTGGGGGCACCACGGCTGCCGTCTGCGCCGCCAGGCGGTTGGCTTCCAGCGCCGCCGCCAGGGCGGGTGAGACTTCGGCGCGCACCGCGCCGGCACTCCAGGGTGTTTGCACGCTGGCCACACTGCGCCAGCCGACAGCGCCGTCCACCCGCGCACCGTCCGCACGCGCCAACACCACGGGCACGCTCTCGGGAGCCGCCTCGTGCTCGGGCGAGAGCGGGGTGTCGGCCGTCCACACCGCGCCGTCCCAGGCCTGGCTCCAGTCCTTGCCGGTCTCGGCCGCCGGCACCAGCACGCCGGGGGTTTCAGCAAACAGGTCCAGCACCTGGCCCTGCAGCGCCGCAGGCAGGCCGGCCACGCGCCAGTGCAGGCGCTCGCCTTCGGCGCGCACACTGGCGTCGCCCGCGTTGGCCTGCGGCTGGGCCGCCTGGGCGCTGGCGAAGCGCGCTGCGTCCACCGCCGTAGAGCTGCGCAGCGGCACGTTGATTTCAAAGTTGCCCTCTTCGGGAATGCATTCCACGCGGCACACCAGCCAGCTTGCGTGCAGGCGCACGGTGAGCGTGTCGCCCGCGCCGGCAAGCAGCGGCGCCTTGAAGGCCTGCGACACCTGCAGCGGCACCGCCAGCAGCACCTCGCCCTCGTAGCCGTAGTTCGCCAGCGGACCGATGCGAATGCGTTTTGGCACGGGCCAGGCGATTTCGCCTACGTCCACGCCGGAGGGCAACTGCCAGCTCAGTTCGGTGGGAAGACCCGAGTCGCCAGGGTTTTTCCAGTAGGTGTGCCAGCCCGGTTGGTGCGCGATGACCAGGCCCAGCCATGCGCTCTCGCCAGGTGCCAGCCCTTCGGGCGCGTGCGCCACCAGTTCGGCGCGCACGCGCGGTGTGGTGACCACCGCACTGGCGGAGGTGCCAGAATTTAGATTAAATTGGGCTCTGGCGCTTGATGGGTAAGCGCTGATAGCTATAAAAAATATAGTTATCAGGCAGCGAAAAACAAGAAGAGTGCGCATGGATGCAGAGTGTGAGCACCCGGACCGCACTTGGTTCCGGGGCTTGGGGATCAGCGCGCCGAGCGCAGCAGCCCTGCGCGCGGCAAAGAAGTTATTGTGCCGCCAGGCTCAATTGGGCTTGCGGCGTCCAGTTTCCATCCGGCGTCACCGCCTTGGGCGCTGCCAGGAACAAGCGGGCCTCGGGCAGCTTCTGCGCCGCCAGATAGGTCTTGACGGCCTGCCCGCGCTGCGCAGCGAGTTCCAGCGCCAGGCCTTCGGTCGCGGCGGGCAGGTGCGCCAGCAGCAACGCTTCCATCTCGGCCACGGGCAAATCCTTGGCCATGCCGACGAGGTTGCGCGGCTTGGGCATGTCGGCGCGGCCATAAGCGGCCTTCAGCAGCGCGGGGTATTCGGCCGCCTGCACGGGCGATTTGTCCTGCGGCGACGCACGGCGTTTTTCGGCCTGCACCAGCTGCGCCAGGCGCTCGCGCTGCAGTGCCTCGCGTTCGCGCGCCAGGCTGGCGGTGCCGGTGACCGTCATGCGCAGGGCGGGGCGCGCGGCCAGGGCCTTGGCCAGTTTGTCCAGCCCCTGCCTGGCCTGCGGCGTCAGCGCGGCGCTGCCGGGGGCAAACGCCACGCTGCTGAGTTCGTCGCCCCCGCCCAGTGCACTCGCCAGCAGGCTGAACGGGGCGGTGATGGCCTTGCCGATCAGGTTGACGATGATCTTGAAGATCACCGGGCCCAGCTTGAACTGCGGGTCGTTGAGCGAGCCGCTGATCGGCAAGTCCAGGTCAATCACACCATGGCTGTCCGACAGCAGGGCCACCGCCAGCTTGACCGGCAGGCTGTTGGGTGCGTTCGCCACCGGATCGCCAAATGTGAGCTGGTTGAGCACCAGCTTGTTGCTGGCGGTCAGTTGGCCGCTGGGAAGCACCTCGTAGGCCACATCCATGCTGAGCTTGCCGCGCTCAATGCCGTGGCCGGCGTACTTCACCGAATAGGGCGAGAGCGGCGGCAGCTCCAGATCGCGCACCTTGGCCTGAATGTCGAGCGCCAGCGGCTTGGCGAGCGGGTTGAGCTTGCCGCTGACTTCCAGCGAGGCCGAGCCCTCGGCCCGCCCACGCAGCTCCAGATCGGCCAGCACGGGCTCGCCGCCGGCGGTCTGCGACGAAAATGCACTGAGCTTGCCGGTCAGCTCACTCAAGTCGGCTGAGTAATTGGGCTTGATGAAATAGTCCGAGAACAGCACCTTGCCGTTGACCAGGCTCATGGGGCCGAACTGCAGCACCGGGGCCAGCGGGTCGGGCGCGCCGGCCTGGGCCACTGCAGGTGTGGCCGGAGCCGCAGGAGCGGCCTGCGCTGAAGTCGCAGTCGCTGAAGCAACTGTGTCAGCAGCGGGGGGTATCGCCCCCTGGCCTGGTGTCTTCACCAGTTGGTCCAGATTGATGCGGCCGGTCTCGTCAATGGACAGGCGCGCGTAAAAATCGGCCAGGCTGGTTTCCTTGACCTCCACGCGCGGTGCGGTGTCGGGGACGAGTTTTACGTTGAGTCCACGCAGGCCCAGGCTCTTCCAGGCCAGCAGTTCTTCGCCCACCTGCGAAGCCGTCTTGGCCGTGGCAGCGCCGGTGCTGTTGGCCCGCAGCTGGTCGATGGCGGCGTCGCCGCTCAGGCTGAGCGTATTCCCGCGCCCGGTTTGCGCAAAGGCCAGGTCGCCGCGAAAACCGGCTTCGCCCTGCAGCAGCTCAATCGCGAGCCGGTCGGCCAGGTAGCCGTCGAGCGCTTGCAAGGGCAGGCGGCTGGCGTCCAGTTGGCCTTGGGTGGCGAAGGGCTGGGGCGTCAGCGTGCCCTTGTAGCTGAGCGTTCCGGCATCCTCTTTTCCCGTTCCCGTGCCCACGCGAGCCGAGACGGTGAAGGCTTCGGGTTGGCTGCCATCGAGCGCCAGCTTGCTGGCTTGCAAGGCCAGGGCCGAGACGCTGAGCGCCACCGGGCGCGGCTGGCTGCGGTCGGCAAAGCCGAGCTTGCCGCCTTCGACGCTGGCTTGGGCGATCTGCACGCGCCACGGGCGCGCGGCGGTATCGGGGGGAGCGCTGGTGCTCGAAGCGCTGGCAGGGGCATCCTTGAGCCAGCGCTCGAACATCCAGCGGCCGTCGGCGCCGCGCTCCACGCGGGTCTGGGGCTGGGAAATGGCGAGGCGCTCAATGCCCACCGTACGGCCATCGAGGTTCACTTTGGCGCCCTCAAGCGCGATCTGGCTCACGCTGGCGAGGCTGGCCTTGCCTTGCTTGAGCGCGAGCTGCGAGACGCTCAGCGGCCCCACGTCCAGCGTGACGCCGGTTGCGCCCGGCTTGCCGGCGGCCGCTGCGTCCCACTGCACGCCAAGATCGCCGTTGATCTGGCCGACCAGTTCGGGTTCCAGGGTGTTGGCCAGGTAGGGCGCGGCCAGCGCCAGGCCAAGGTCTTTCACCGACAGCTTGAGCTGCGCAGTCTGGTCGCTGGCCTGGCCCTCGAAGGCGAGCGTGCTCCCCTGCAGGCCCAGCGCGCCGTGAAACGGAAACGGCCTTTGAAATGGAAACGCGATGGCGCTGGCCTCGAAACTGAGCCCTGCGGCCACCAGCGCGGCGGCAGGGCGCGTGCTCTGGTCGGCCCAGTGGACCGTGCCCTGGCGCACGGCGATCTGTGCGACCGAGATCGACCAGGCTGGTGCTTTCGGCGCCTGGGCCTTGGCGCCGCTCGCTGCCTGGCTTGCTGCAGGTGCGGACGGCGCGGAAGCGGCGGGGCTGGTGGGGGCGGGCTTGGGCGTTGGGGCGGGCGTGGCCAGTTGCGCCAGGTTGAGGACGCCAGCCGCATCGCGCGCTGCGCTGAGCAGCGGTGCATCCAGTTCGATGCTGCCCAGGCGCACCACATGGTCCAGCGGCCGCACGTCGTCCAGTGCCACGCTCAGGCGGTCCCAGGAAAGCAGCGCTTGCTGGCTGCGATCGGCGATCTGCACCTTGCGGGCCTGGGCCGTGCCGGTCAGTTTCACTGCAACTTCGGGCTTTTGCTCGAAGGCGAGTTTCAGGTTCAGGTCAAGCACCGCGCCCTGCAGCCGCACGGGCAGGCTGGCGGGCAGGTAAGCCAGATAAGGGGCCAGGTCCAGTCCATCCCATTGGATCGTCGCTTCGCCCTTGCCAGTTTGGTCAAACGGCGTGGCCTGGGCCGATGAGCTGAAGTGGCTGTCCGCCACATCGAACGACAGATGGGGCTCCACCTTGATTTCCCGTTGCGAGGGCAGGGTGCTCAGGAACGGCACTTGCAGGGTCAGCTTGCGCACGGTATGGCTCTGGCTCACCGTGCGGTCGTTGAAGTCGATCTCGCCACCCGTCAGCGTCAGGTTGTACAGCGCCAGCCGGGCAGGGCCAGTTTCGGGCGTGTTGGGTGTATCGGGCGGGGCGGCAAAGCGCGCCAGGATGTCGTCCACGTCGTAGTGGCCGTCCGCCAGCAGGGTCAGTCGCAGATGGGGGCTGTCAATAGCCAGTGCGTCCACCACCGGTGCCAGGCGCACCAGCGACTGCAGCTCGGCGTCGGCATACACCCGCGCAATTTCCAGCTGCGGCGCTGCACCATCGAGACCACCAACCACCAGGTCGCGCAGCGTGACTTCCAGCGTCCAGGGCGTGAATTCGAGGGCGCCCACCGTGACTGGACGTCCCAGCAGTTCGCTGGCCTTGCGCTCCAGCGGACCTTTGGCAAGCACCGGCACCAACAGCCAGCTCAGCAGCCACAGCGCCAGCAGGGCCACCACGGCCCAAAAAGCGCGGCGTACCCAGCGGTGGCGGCGCAAGGCTTCGAGAGGCAGGACAGAAGGCATGGTGGGGCTCAAGGAAGAAGTCAAGGGAGCGCGCGGTGCGTTGGCAGGGTTGCGCTCACTTGGCAAAGCCGAGCACCACCCTGCAGGTGGTGGCTTCACATTTTGGTGCAGTCGTCACGTGCGCTGTGCGCACATGAGCCTGCCCCAGAAGAGCGCTCTTCGCTTCGCTCACTCGGCAAAGCCGAGCACCACCTTTGCGGGTGGTGGCGCCATCTTGGTGCAGTCGTCACGTGCGCTGTGCGCACATGAGCCTGCCCCAGAAGAGCGCTCTTCGCTTCGCTCACTCGGCAAAGCCGAGCACCACCCTGCGGGTGGTGGCGCTCTTCTTCTCGATTTTTGTGACTGCGATGGCGCCGATCTCTGCGCTGTTGCCGACATGCGTGCCGCCGCAGGGCTGGAGGTCGATCAGGGCGGTGCCGCCCACACCGCCAATGCGGATGGTGCGGATGCGACCGGTGCCGCGCGGAGGCTGCACGCTCATGCTTTTCACGAGTTGTGGGTTGGCGTCCAGATCCTCGTCGCTGATCGACTCCACGGCAAAAGGATGGGCGGCAGCCACCAGGGCAGCCAGACCCTGCGTCAACACATCCTTGTCGAGCGGATCGGTCATGGCGAAGTCCATGCGCGCGTAGTCGGGCGTGATCGAGCAGCCGTTGACCAGTTGTGGCACCAGGTGGCACAGCAGGTGCGTGGCGCTGTGCAGCCGCATCATGCGGTGGCGCCGCTCCCAGTCGATGCGCGCGGCCACGCTGTCGCCCGCCTGCAGCCGTGCCAGCAACGCCTCCTGCCCGGGCGCTGCCATGTGCACGATGCGGCCGGTGGGCGTTGCGCTATCGTCCTTTTCCTTGCGCGTGTCGGCAATGGCGATTTCGCTGCCGTCTTCGAGCAGCAGCACGCCGGTGTCCCCCGCCTGGCCACCACCGAGCGGGTAGAACACCGTCCGGTTGAGGACGATCCCCTGTGGTGTGAGGGCGAGCACTTGCGCGCTGCACATGGCCAGGCGCGCATCCTTGCGAAAGAGTTCTTCGGTCATGCGGCGAATCGTAGCGCGCCCGCTACCATGCGCGGATGCCTACCGAACCTGTTTTCCAGCCCGCGCTGCCCTCGCGCTTCTGGTCCGACCTGGGCACGCGCGACTTCGCGAAGCTTGCGGCCTCTGCCGCCCTAGAGCGGACCGTGGCCGTCCTGCCCGTGGCCGCGACCGAGCAGCACGGCCCGCATCTGCCGGTTGCGGTGGACGCGGCGATTCTGCAGGGCGTGATCGAGGCAGCACTGCCGCACTTGCCCGCTGACCTGCCGGTGCTGTTTTTGCCGCCGCAGAACGTCGGCCTGAGCCCCGAACACATTCGCTTTCCGGGCACCTTGACGTTGGAGCCCGCCACGCTCATTGCGCTGTGGACGCAGCTGGGCGAGAGCGTGGCGCGCGCAGGCATCCGAAAGCTCCTGCTGTTCAACAGCCATGGCGGTCAGGTCAGCGTGATGGACATTGTCGCGCGCGAGCTGCGCGCGCGCTGCGGTCTGCTGGTGTACAGCGCGAGCTGGTTCAGCCTGCCGCTGCCGGGGGATGTGAGCGCGCGCTTCGGGGCCGACGAGCACCGCTTCGGCATCCACGCCGGTGCCATCGAAACCTCGATGATGCTGCACCTTGCGCCGCAGCGGGTGCGCATGGACCAGGCGCAGAACTTCCACTCCAGTGCGCAAGACCGCGCGGCGCGCTTTCCCCTGCTGGGCAACGGACGCAGCGCGAAGCTGGGCTGGCAGATGCAGGACTACCACCCTGCCGGCGCGGTGGGCGATGCAGCGGCGGCCACGGCGGACGACGGCCGGGCCCTGGTGCAGGCGGCCGGCGCGCAGCTCGCGGCGCTGCTGGGCGAAATCTCGCAGTTGCCGACCAGCACCCTGTGCGAAACGCCCCTGTGGTCCGCGAGCGGGGGGCAGACATCCACTCAGACCACTCCCGCTTCGGCCTCGCCGCTGCCTACGCCTACGCCTACGCCTGCGCCTGCGCCTACGCCTACGCCTGCGCCTACGCCTACGCCTGCGCCTACGCCTGCGCCTGCGCCTGCGCCTACTGCGCATGGCATTTTTCCGCGCGCCGAGCAGGGCTACGCCGGAGACGTGACGCCCGAACAGGCCTGGCAATGGGTCAGTGCGGGCGAAGCAGTGCTGATCGACGTGCGCAGCGATGCCGAGCGCGCCTGGGTGGGCGAAGTGCCTGGTGCGCTCGCCGTGGTGTGGAAACAGTGGCCCGGCATGCTGCCAAACCCGGACTTCGATGAGCAAATGCGTGCCGCCGCCGGCTCAGGCCAGCGCGTTGTGCTGTTGTGTCGCAGCGGCGTGCGCTCCATTGCCGCAGCCCAGCGGGCCACGCAGCTGGGCATCGAAGCCTGGAACGTGCTTGAAGGTTTCGAGGGCGATCCGGATGCAAAGGCGCAGCGCAACCACACCGGCGGGTGGCGCGCGCGCGGTCTGCCATGGCGGCAGACCTGAGCGCAGGCTACGGAGCTCTACAGTGCCGGAATGCGCAGCTTCTGACCCGGATAGATCTTGTCTGGGTGGCTCAGCATGGGCTTGTTGGCTTCAAAGATTTTCGGGTACTTGTTGGCGTCGCCGTAGTACTTCTTGGCAATCGCGGAGAGCGTGTCGCCGCGCACCACGTCGTGGTATTGCGCTTGGGGCTCAGGGCTTGCCACCGCCATCAGGTTGTTCACCTGCTTGACGCTGGCGACGTTGCCACAGCACAGGGTGACCTTCTCCAGTGCCTCCTGCGAGGGCGCCTGGCCGCTTACGGTCACGGTGCCGGTGGCGCCGTCGTATTCCACTCGCACGCCTTCCACCCCCAGCTTTTGCGAGGCAATGTAGTTTTCAATCGCGCGGGCGGCTTTGTCGTTGAGCGCGTCCAGAGAGGGTTTGGCTTGAGGGTCGCTGGCCGCCTGCGCAGCTGCTGCCTCGACCTCCTTGCCGCCAAACAGCTTTTCGCCGGCTTCCTTGATGAAACTGAAGAGACCCATGAAAACTCCTTTGTGGGTTGGTTCGCGCAAGTGGGATGGAGGATCGGCACGCGCATGTGCCGCCTCCGCGCAGGATACAGGCTGCCCGGAACGCGCGATGTCAGACGGCGGCGCGACGTGGTTGCGGCAGCGCTCGGCGCTGCTGTCGCCTTTGCAGTAGCCGCGGCAGTGAAAGTCCGCATAATTCCGCGCATGACCTTTCTCGCGATCGATGTGGGCAACACCCGCCTCAAGTGGGCGTTGCACGAGGCGCCGGCCCCCGGTGCCGCGCTGCTGGCCCAGGGAGCGGAATTTCTGGACCACATCGAGCGGCTCGGCGAAGGCGCCTGGGCCGGCTTGCCCGCGCCCGATCGCATGCTGGGCTGCGTGGTGGCGGGCGACGCCGTCAAGCGCCGCGTCGAGGAGCAAATGGAACTGTGGGACGTGGCGCCGCAGTGGGTGGTGGCCAGTGCGCAGGAGGCGGGCCTCGTCAACGGCTACGACCATCCCACCCGGCTCGGCTGCGATCGCTGGGTGGCCATGATTGGCGCGCGCCAGCGCATGCTGGCCCAAGGCCCGGCTCGGCCGCTGGTGGTGGTCATGGTGGGCACGGCGGTCACCGTCGAGGCCATCGATGCACAGGGGCGTTTTCTTGGAGGCCTGATTCTTCCGGGCCACGGCATCATGCTGCGGGCGCTGGAATCGGGCACGGCCGGCCTGCATGTGCCCACGGGCGAAGTCTGCATGTTCCCCACCAACACCAGCGATGCGCTGACCAGCGGCGGCACCTACGCCATTGCCGGCGCGGTCGAACGCATGGTGCAGCACGTGATCGCCCATTGCGGCAGCGAACCCGTCTGCCTGATGACCGGCGGCGCCGGCTGGAAAATGGCCCCCAGCATGACGCGCCCCTTCGAACTGGTGGACAACCTGATTTTTGACGGCTTGCTGGAGATTGCCGCTCGGCGTTTCGCTTGAGGACCGAAGCTCCAAGCCTGCCTGCCCAGGCTTGTGCGGCTCCGAAGGACTTGCGCCTGTGGCGCTGGCTCAAAGGCCCAGAGCGCCTCAGTGGGTGCAAGCCATCTACTCTTCGAGTTCCGCCCGCGCCAGATCGACGTCCAACTGCTCCATCGCATCCTGCGGCTTGCAGGCCGCGGCTTGTTCGTACAGCGCAGTCGCCTCGGCCATCTTGCGCTCGCCTTCGAGCATGACCAGGGCGTTGGCGTACTCGATCATCGCGATGGCCGAGCCGGGGTTCAGGCGCAAGGCCTCCTGGAACAATTTGAGTCCCTTGTCCTTCTTGGCGCCATAGGTCATGCCGCCGATCAGCGCGCCGACCTTGTCGATGACTTCCGCATGGAATGCGCCCAGCGCAATGTGCGCGTCGGCGTGCTGGGGCGCCAGGGCGATCGCTTTTTCCAGCGATTCGCGGATCTTGCTGCCCAGGCCCTGGGCCAGCGCCTTGGCCACGCTGATGCCCTGGCTGTAGCGTCCCAGCGCATAGGCATTCCAATACCAGGCGTTGGCGTTCTTGGGTTCAGACTGGGCTTGCTGCTGCGCCTGTTCTGCCACTTGCATGAAGAGCTCCAGCCGCGTCTTTTCTTTCTTCTCCAGGTAGTTGGCATAGATCGACGTCGCTTTGTTGGCGGCGGTAATGCCGGCGCCGCCCGCGGCCAGGCCCACACGCGCTGCTTCCTGGAAGTCACCGTTGTGGAAATGGGCCCAGGCTTGCAGCACCTGCGGATCCTTGGGAAGCGGCTCGGCGTCGCCGGTGTGCAGACGCGCCCAGTGTTTCTTCAATTGGGCGCCATCGAACTGAAACTGGCCTGCGTGGGGGTAGAGGGTCCATTTCGCCATCGGGTTCTCCAGTATTTTTGCGTTGTCGCTGCGGTTGGGCTGTAAAAGGAGGTCAGTCGTTCGCGCCCTGATAGGCCTGCGCCAGGGCCAGCAAATGCTGGCGCTGGTCGGACTGCAAGTAAGGCATGAGCAGGTTGAGCACGTGGTGGGCACCGCGCATCAGGGCGGCCTGCGCGCTTTCGGGCTCCAGCGCGCGGCGCGGGTCGCGCACGTACTCGAAGCTGAGCCAGTAGGTGAGCACGACCACCATGCTGGTGGCGGTAGGTCCCACCTCGCGGGCGTCAATCTTCAATGCGCCATTGCGCTCCATGCCCGCCAGCAGGCCGCGCACCGCGCGCGCCTTGTCGGCGAGCACACTCTGGAAATGGGTCTCCAGCAAGCGGTTCTTGGACAACAGATCGTTCAGGTCGCGGTACAGAAAACGGTATTGCCAGATCAGCTCGAACAGGGAGTGCATGAAAAACCATGCGTCTTCGACGTTGCGCACACCGGGCGCTGCGCCCAGCAACTGGCCCAGTGCGCGTTCGTAGCGCTCGAACAAGGTGTTGATCAGCTCATCCTTGGCCGGATAGTGGTAGTACAGATTACCGGGGCTGATGCGCAGCTCGGCCGAAATGAGCGTCGTGGAGACGTTGGGCTCGCCGAACCGGTTGAACAGTTCCAGCGTGACCTCCAGAATGCGTTCTGCCGTGCGTCTCGGTGCTTTTTTCACCATGGTGTGCGGTCGGTTGCGTCGAGCGCTTGGGGCTTTGTCTGCGACGATTGTCAGCTACTCTAACCGACGCACGCATGCCGTCGGAATGCTGCAGCGCATCATGTTGATGCCCCGCAAATAGCGCGGCCGCCAGGCCTTCAAAGGCATGGCGGCCGCATTCGGCCGGCTTGCACCGGCCGGCGAACGATCAATCAGGACGCGCTGGCCGCGTCTGCAGAGCCGGTGTCCGCCGCGCGCGGCGCGGCCTTGGGGAAGGGCGCGCGTGCGGTGCGGGGCTTGGCGCCTGCCTTGGTCGCGCTCTTGGCGGCGCTCTTGCGAGCGGCGGGCTTGGCGGAGGCCTTCTTCGCTGGCGCCTTGGCAGCTGCCTTGGCGCTCGCTTTGGCCGCAGGTTTGGCCGACCCGGGAACGGTCTTGCCCATGCTCTTGGCCAGGGCGTCGATGCGGGCGTTGAGCACGTCCAGATCGCGCGAGGAAGGAACGCCCAGTTTGGCCAGGGACTTGGCTACGCGGTCTTCAAAAATGTTTTCCAGCTTGTCCCACTGGCCCGCAGCGCGCGAGCTGATGTCGCTGGCCATGTTGGTCATGCGGCTGGTGGCTTCGGAGATCTTTTCTTCGGCGGCCGACTGGGTCTTGCGCTGCATGGACAGGCCTTCCTTGACCAGGGCTTCGAACACCTTGGTGCCTTCTTCCTGGGCCTTGGAAAACGCGCCCAGGCCGGCCAGCCAGATTTGCTGGGCCGAGTCTTTGACGGTGCTTGCGAGCTGGGCGCCGCTCTTGTTCTTTTCCTTGCTGATCTTTTGCAGTTTCTTGACCATGGTTCCTCCGAAAGGGTGGGTGGACGCCGTGGCAGATTGCTTCGGCGCATGCAGCCAATGTATGCGCGCTCGCTGCGCAGGTGTAGGTGCGCGCTCCTAAAAACCTAGAGTGCGCAGTCCAGCCCCTGCGCGGGTTTTCGCTGAACCGATGCGCCGTGCGCTGGGCAAGAATGGGGGTCTTCGCAAAGGGAGTGATTTATGCAGTATTTCGTTACGGGCGCTACGGGGTTCATTGGGCGGCGGTTGGTCAAGAAGCTGTTGGCACGCAAGGGCGCGGTGGTGCACTTCCTCCTGCGGCGCGAGAGCGAGGACAAGGTGGCCGAGTTGCGCCGCTACTGGGGCGTGGGTCCAGCCCGGGCCGTGCCGGTGTTTGGCGACCTCAAGTCCAGGCGCCTGGGCGTCGCGGCAGAGGACGTCAAGCGCCTCAAGGGCCAGATCGACCATTTTCACCACCTGGCTGCGGTCTACGACCTGTCCGCCGACGAAGAAAGCCAGGTGGCGGTGAACATCGACGGCACGCGCAATACCGTCGAGTTCGCCAAGGCCATCGACGCTGGCCACTTCCACCATGTCTCGTCCATAGCCGCTGCCGGCTTGTACGAAGGGGTGTTTCGCGAAGACATGTTCGAAGAAGCCGAGGGCCTGGACCACCCGTATTTCCGTACCAAGCACGAGAGCGAAAAGATTGTGCGCGAGGAATGCAAGTTGCCCTGGACGGTGTACCGCCCCGCCATGGTCGTGGGCGACAGTCGCACGGGCGAGATGGACAAGATCGACGGGCCGTACTACTTCTTCAAGCTGATCCAGCGCATGCGCCAGATCCTGCCGCCGTGGATGCCCTCGGTCGGCCTGGAAGGCGGACGCGTGAACATCGTGCCGGTCGACTACGTCGTGGATGCGCTGGATGCCATCAGCCACCAAGAGGGCATTGCCAAGCGGTGTTTTCACCTGGTCGACCCGGTGGGCTACCGCGTCGGCGACGTGCTGGACATTTTCAGCCGCGCTGCGCATGCACCGCGCATGAACCTGTTCGTCAACGCGGCGCTCCTTGGCTTCCTGCCGCGCGGCATCAAGAAGAGCCTCATGGCCATGGCGCCGGTGCGCCGCGTGCGCGATGCCGTGCTCAAGGATCTGGGCCTGCCCGAAGACATGCTCACCTTCGTCAACTATCCCACGCGCTTTGACAGCCGCGAAGCGCAGGCGGCGCTCAAGGGCACCGGTATCAGCTGCCCCAACTTGCACGACTACGCCTGGCGGCTCTGGGACTACTGGGAACGCCACCTCGACCCCGAACTGTTCATCGACCGCAGTCTCAAGGGCACGGTGGGCGGCAAAGTGGTGCTGGTGACGGGTGGCAGTTCGGGCATTGGCCTGGCCGCCGCGCACAAATTCGCCGAGGCCGGTGCCACCACGCTCATTTGCGGGCGCGACCAGGCCAAGCTCGACGAGGCCTGCGCGGAGGCGCAGGCGCGCGGCAACCGCTTCATCGCCTATGCCGTGGACATCGCCGACATGCAGGACTGCGACCGTTTCATCGCGCAGGTGCTCGCCGATCACGGCGGCGTGGACTTCCTGATCAACAATGCCGGCCGCTCCATCCGCCGCGCGATCGAGTCGAGCTACGACCGCTTCCACGACTACGAGCGGACCATGCAGCTGAACTACTTCGGGTGTCTGCGCGTCACCATGGGTCTGCTGCCGGGCATGGCGGCCAAGCGCAAGGGCCATGTGGTCAACATCAGCTCGATTGGCGTGCTGACCAACGCGCCGCGCTTTTCGGCCTACGTCGCCAGCAAGGCAGCGCTGGACGCTTGGACGCGCTGCGCATCCAGCGAGTTTGCCGACCAGGGGATCACGTTCACCACGATCAACATGCCGCTGGTGCGCACGCCCATGATCGCCCCTACCCAGATCTACAACAACGTGCCCACGCTGGCGCCTGAAGAGGCGGCGGACATGATCGCCCAGGCCTGCATCTTTAAACCGGTGCGTATTGCTACGCGGCTGGGCATCGTCGGCCAGGTGCTGCACTCCTTTGTTCCGCGCGTGGCGCAGATCGCCATGAACACGAGCTTTCGCATGTTCCCGGATTCGACGGCGGCCAAAGGGGAGAAGGGCGGCAAGCCTCAGCTGTCGGCCGAAGCCGTGGCGCTGCAGCAGATGATGCGCGGCATCCACTTCTGAGCCCGGGTCGCTGCGGGGGGGCATGGATAATCGGGCGATCTCTCCACCCACCCGCAACCCCATGATCCTCGTTACCGGCGGCGCCGGCTTTATCGGCGCCAACTTCGTGCTCGACTGGCTCGCTTGCAACGACGAGCCCGTGCTCAACCTGGACAAGCTCACCTACGCTGGCAACCTGGGCAATCTTTCCAGCCTGGAAGGCGACCCGCGCCACGTCTTCGTGCAGGGTGACATCGGCGACACCGCGCTGGTCGAGCGCCTGCTGGCCCAGCACCAGCCGCGCGCGGTGGTGAACTTCGCTGCCGAGTCGCATGTAGACCGCTCCATCCATGGGCCCGAGGATTTCATTCAGACCAACGTGGTCGGCACTTTCAGGCTTTTGCAGGCCGTACGGCAATACTGGCAAGCGCTTTCAGCTATAGAAAAAGAAGCATTCCGGTTCCTGCACGTCAGCACCGACGAGGTCTACGGCACCCTCGCGCCGGACGCCCCGGCGTTTACCGAGACGCACACCACCGAGCCCAACAGCCCCTATTCGGCCAGCAAGGCCGCCAGCGACCACCTGGTGCGCGCCTGGCGCCACACCTTCGGCCTGCCGGTGCTCACGACCAACTGCAGCAACAACTACGGCCCCTACCATTTCCCGGAAAAACTCATTCCGCTGATGATCGTCAACGCGCTCGCGGGCAAGAGCCTGCCGGTGTACGGTGACGGCATGCAGGTGCGCGACTGGCTCTACGTCGCCGACCACTGCAGCGCCATCCGCCGCGTGCTGGAAGCCGGGAAACCCGGTGAGACCTACAACGTCGGTGGCTGGAACGAGATGCCCAATATAGACATCGTCCATACCGTCTGTCGCCTGCTCGACGAATTGCGCCCGCGCGCCGATGGCAAGCCGTACGCTGAGCAGATCAGCTACGTGCAAGACCGCCCCGGTCACGACCGCCGCTATGCCATTGACGCGCGCAAGATCGAGCGCGAACTGGGCTGGAAGCCAGCCGAGACGTTTGAGACCGGCATCCGCAAGACGGTGCAGTGGTACCTGGCGCACCCAGAATGGGTGGCGCAGGTGCAAAGCGGCGCTTACCGCGACTGGGTGAGCAAGCAATACGAAGCGGCCCCTGCTGCCAGCGCATGAACATCCTGCTCTTCGGAAAAGGCGGCCAGGTTGGCTGGGAACTGCAGCGCAGCCTCGTGGTGCTGGGGCAGGTGACGGCCCTGGACTTTGACAGCCAGGACCATTGCGGCGACTTCGCCAACCCGGACGGCGTCGCGCAGACCGTGCGCGCCCTCAAGCCAGACGTCATCGTCAACGCTGCCGCCCACACCGCCGTCGACAAAGCCGAGAGCGAGCCGGATCTGGCCCAGTTGCTCAACGCGACCACTCCCGGCGTGCTGGCCGAAGAGGCCGCGCGCCTGGGCGCCTGGCTGGTGCACTACAGCACCGACTACGTGTTTGATGGCAGCGGCACCCGCCCCTGGGTGGAGACCGACGCGCCCGGACCGCTGTCGGTCTATGGCCGCACCAAGTGGGAAGGCGAGCAGCGCATCCAGCAATCGGGCGCCAAGCACCTGATTTTGCGCACCAGCTGGGTCTATGCGGCGCGCGGTGGCAACTTTGCCAAAACCATGCTGCGCCTGGCGCAGGAGCGTGAGCGCCTCACCGTCATCGACGACCAGTGGGGCGCGCCCACCGGCGCCGACCTGCTGGCCGACGTCACCGCCCACGCGCTCCGCCATCTGCAGGCGCGCCCCCAGGACGGCGGCTTGTACCACTGCGTGGCAGCCGGCGAAACGAACTGGAATTTGTATGCAAAAGAGGTGCTAGCGCAGGCTGCTATTGCGCAACCAGCTATCAAATTAAAAGCTATCGAAGTGGCGCCCGTGCCCACCAGCGCGTTCCCCACGCCCGCTGCCCGACCCCACAACTCGCGCCTGGACACCACGCGTCTGCGGAACACCTTCGGCCTCACACTCCCGCCCTGGCAGCAGGGCGTGGCCCGCATGCTGCGCGAAATCCTTTGAAAGAGCCGACATGACAACCCCCACCCGCAAAGGCATCGTGCTCGCTGGCGGCAGCGGCACCCGCCTGCATCCCGCGACGCTGGCGCTGAGCAAGCAGCTCCTGCCTGTGTACGACAAGCCCATGGTGTACTACCCGCTTGCGACCTTGATGCTCGCCGGCATTCGCGAAATCCTCGTCATCAGCACGCCGCAGGACACCCCGCGCTTTGAGCAGTTGCTCGGCGACGGCAGCCAATGGGGCGTCGCGCTTGACTACGCGGTGCAGCCCAGCCCCGACGGATTGGCGCAGGCCTTTGTCATCGGGGCACAGTTTCTGGCGGGCAGCCCGAGCGCCCTGGTGCTGGGCGACAACATCTTCTACGGCCACGACATCCATGAGTTGTTGGCCAGTGCGGATCAGCGCGCGAACGGAGCGACGGTGTTCGCCTACCACGTGCACGACCCCGAGCGCTACGGCGTAGCTGAGTTCGATGGCGCCGGCAAGGTGCTGTCGATCGAAGAAAAGCCGGCCGCTCCCAAGTCCAACTACGCCGTCACAGGCCTGTATTTCTATGACGAGCGGGTGGTGGAACTGGCGCGCGGCCTGGCACCTTCGGCGCGCGGAGAATACGAGATCACCGACCTCAACCGCCTGTACCTGGAGCAGGGGCAACTGAATGTCGAAATCATGGGTCGGGGCTACGCCTGGCTCGACACCGGCACGCACGACAGCTTGCTCGACGCGGGCCAGTTCATCGCCACGCTCGAGCGCCGCCAAGGCCTCAAAATCGCCTGCCCCGAAGAAATTGCCTGGCGCAGCGGCTGGATCGATGACGCCCAGCTCCAGCGCCTGGCGCAGCCGCTTGCGAAGAATGGCTATGGCCAATATTTGACGCGCTTGCTCAAAGAGAAAGTCTATTGAACGCCATGCAAGTCACGCCCCTCGCCATTGCGGATGTGCTGCTGATTGAACCCAAGGTGTTTGGCGACACGCGCGGTTTCTTTTATGAAAGTTTCAACCAGCGCGCCTTCGATGAGGCGACGGGCGCTCAGTGGCAGTTCGTGCAGGACAACCACAGCCGCTCTGCGCGCGGCGTTCTGCGCGGCTTGCACTACCAGCTGCCGCCTCGCGCGCAGGGCAAGCTGGTGCGGGTCGTGCGCGGGGCGGTGTTTGATGTGGCAGTGGACATTCGCAGAAGCTCGCCGACGTTTGGTCAGTGGGTGGGCGTGGAGCTGACAGAGGACAACCAGCGCCAGCTCTGGGTGCCGCCGGGTTTGGCCCATGGTTTTCTGGTGTTGTCCGAATCCGCTGATTTTCTCTACAAGACCACCGACTACTACAGCCCCGAACACGAGCGTTGTATCGCCTGGGACGATTCGCAGTTGGCGATTGACTGGCCCGACTTGGGCAAGGCGCCGCTGCTGTCGGCCAAGGACCTCGCGGGCCAGAGCCTCGCCCATGTGCAAGCCGCTGCCGAATGACGTGAGTGCCTTCACGCCGAACGGAGCCGACCGGGATGCATTCGATGACCGCAGTGGCTCCAGGCCCATGGCGGACGCAGCCGTGCAACTGCCTCTCCTGCGAATCGCCCTGATTGGCACGGACGGCCTGCCGGTACGTTATGGAGGGTTTGAAACCTGTGTCGCGCAGCTTGCTCCGCGTCTGGCAGCGCTCGGGCACCAGGTCGAGGTGTTTGGGTCCTCCCAGGGGCGCAGCGCACGGTCGGCCGATGGACCTGGGTTGCGTCACCGCTATCTGCCCATGCGCGCCAATGGGGCAGCGTCCATACCCTACGACCTGCTCAGTTTTCTGCTGAGCTACCGCCACTCTGATGCCATCGTGGTCATGGGGGTTTCGGCGGGCGTGTTCATGCCGCTTATGCGTTGGCTGGCTGGCCAGCGGCGCATCGTGGTGAACGTCGATGGCCTGGAAGCCAGGCGCAGCAAGTGGAAGGGACTGCCGCGTGCCTTCCTGCGCCTGAGCGAACGTCTCGCCATTCGCCATGCCCATCAGGTGGTCAGCGACAACCAGGGCATTGCCGACATCGTCTCCAGCACCTATGGCCGCAGCAGTACGGTCATTCCCTATGGAAACGACCATGTGCTGCAACTCGAACCAGCGCAGGTGCAGAGCCTTCTGCAGCATCGCTTTGACCTGGAGCCTGGCAGTTACCTGCTGACGGTTGCCCGCATCGAGCCCGAAAACCAGATTGCCGAAATGATGGAGGCGGCGCTGGCTGCCGGCTCTGAGCGGTACGTGGTGGTCGGCAACTTCAGCACGACCGACCTCGGGCGGCAACTGCTGGAGCGCTATTGCAACGAGCCGCGCATTCAGTGCATCGATTCCTTGTTCGAACCGCAGGCGCTTGCGGCCCTGCGCGCCGGCTGCCGCCTGTATCTGCATGGCCACAGCGTGGGCGGGACCAATCCTTCGCTGATCGAGATGCTGCCCTACGGTCGTCCCATCCTGGCGTTTGACTGCGTCTTTAATCGCCAATCCCTGGGGGGCGAGGGAGGCTATTTTTCTAGCGCAACCGAGCTGGCCGGACAGTTGCGCCAGCCTGATGCGCTCGCCTGGATCCCGGCCGCGCACCGTGGACCGGATGCCCGATACCAATGGACGGACATCGCCAAGGCCTATTTGCGGCTCTGCCTGCCGGGAGCCTCGGCATGACCGCGCACGGCGAACCGAATCAGGAGCGATCGCGTCCGCCCTGCGCAGACGTGGTCGTGGCAGTGGTGGTCACCTTTCAGCCCGATCTGCTGGCACTGCTGGCGCAAATCAAGGCGCTGCGGTCACAGGTCGCGCGCATGGTCATCGTGGACAACGGCTCGACCGCCGACCTCTGCAGTTGGTGCCGGTCTGCAGCTCCACAGGTCGACGCGGTTCTGCGCTTGGAGCACAACCTGGGAATAGGCGCTGCTCAGAATGAAGGCATTGCCTGGGCCAGAGCCCATGGCGCCAGCCACGTGCTGCTGATGGACCAGGACAGCGAGCCCGAGCCTGGCATGGTCGAGGAGCTTCTTGGCGCGCTGCAGGAACATGACGGCGCCGGCGCTGCCGGCCCTCTCCATGCCGACCCGCGCCAGCCGATCGTACATTCCCCTTTTGTACGCCTGGACGGACTGCGGTTTCGGCGACTGGCCTGTGCCCCTGGCGTGGTCCACGCGGTCGACCATTTGATCGCTTCCGGGTGCCTCATTCCACTTGCCGTTCTCGACCAGGTGGGAGTCATGCGTGCCGACTGGTTCATCGATTTCGTCGACGTGGAGTGGAGTCTTCGCGCCCGGGCTGCCGGTTGGCAGTTGCTAGGAGTCTGTTCGGCGCGCATGTCCCACGGCTTGGGTGGACCGCCCATTGTGTTCATGGGACGCAGGTTCCTGGCTTATCCGCCATGGCGACATTATTTTCAGGTGCGCAATGCGGTGCTTCTGTACCGCCAGAGCTTCGTCCCCCGACGCTGGGCGCTGGCATCGGCTTGGCGGCTGCTGATGAAGATCGGGTTCAACTGCGTCGCCGGACGCAGCCGTTGGCAGCATCTCAAGGCGACCCTGCGCGGTTTGTGGCATGGCGCGACGGGGAGAACGGGGGTTTTGTGACGCGCTCCTCCTGGCGCGATATCGGCAATCTGCTTTGCCACCTACCGCTTCGTGGTAGATTGCAGGGTTTTTACCGGCTTGGCGGCAGGCTTAGAAGCACACTGCGGTGGTTGAGTTTTATCGTGTCTTTATCAAAAGAATGTCGCAATTGCTTATAGACAGAATCCAGAACAGGCGCGGGCAATGAATTTCATGGTGGATCCGATCGCTGTCGAGATCGAAGGTGGCCCAGCCACAAAAATCGGAGAGATATTACTTGCTGCGCAGAAAATTTCGCGCAATGATCTTGATCGTGCATTGGAGGTGCAGCGCTCCATGGGAGGGCGCCTAGGGCGCCTTCTTGTCAATCTGGGTATCGTTTCGGAAATTGATGTTTTCGCTGCGCTGGCCCAGCAAGCCAATGTGCCCTTGGTGCGATCGGAGGATTTTCCGAAATCAAAACCGGAAACATCCACTCTCAATACGAGTTTTCTGCTGGCCAATCATCTTTTGCCGCTTGGCGATGCCGATGCGGCGCAGCGACCACCAGGATTTGCCAGCCCCGATCCTGCCAGCCCGTCGTTGAGAAGCGCTCTGGCACTGGTGTTCGACGAAATGCCTCGAATTTATTTCGGTTTGGAGACCGAGATAACCGCGCAACTCAATGCCTGGTATCTCCAGGAAGCCGACGACGAAGGCATGCCCAGCGAGGACCAGCCGGAGGCCGCGGAATTCATCGAGCACCTGCGGGATATGGCTTCGGAAGCGCCCATCATCCAGCGGGTGAATCAGATTCTCTCGCATGCCGTGGCAGCGCAGGCATCGGACATTCACATCGAAACCTATGAAGAAAAATCGGTCGTTCGCATCCGGGTGGATGGCGAACTGTTCCAGGTAGACGAACTCGACAACAAGGATGCGCCTGCCGTGGTGTCGCGCATCAAGATTCTTGCTCAGCTCGATATCGCCGAGCGCCGCATGCCGCAGGACGGGCGCACGAAGTTGCGCGTCCATGGCAAGGAAATGGACGCACGGGTATCGACCATTCCCACGATGTTTGGCGAGTCGGTGGTAATGCGACTGCTGGAGAAGAATTTCGACCTGCTCTCGCTGGAGAGCCTGCAATTTTCGGCGCCCACGCTTCAGGCGCTGCGGCAATTGCTCAAAGTGCCGCATGGCATTTTCCTCGTGACCGGCCCGACCGGATCCGGCAAATCCACGACGCTTTACGCTTCGCTGCAGGAGCTCGAGGGTGCCCATCTCAAAATTCTGACCGTGGAGGATCCGGTCGAATACCGCTTGCAATGGCTCAATCAGGTGCAGGTTCAGCCCCAGATCGGGCTCAGCTTTGCCAAAGTGCTGCGTTCCTTTCTGCGCCAAGACCCCGATGTGATCATGATTGGGGAGATGCGCGACGCAGAGACGGCGGAAATCGCCGTCCAGGCCGCACTCACCGGGCATCTGGTGTTATCCACCTTGCACACCAACAGTGCGCTGGGGGCGGTGGTGCGACTCATTAATATGGGGGTGGAGCCGTATCTGATCACCGCGTCGGTCATTGGTGTGCTGGCGCAGCGCCTGGTGCGCAGGCTCTGCAGCAATTGCCGGCAGCCGCTTGCGCCAGCGCAGGCGCAAGCGGCCGCTGCCTCCCTGGGCATAGAGTTTGGCGCGGGCCAGGTGCTCTACCGCGCAGTGGGTTGCCCAAGCTGCCGCGGAACAGGCTATCGGGGGCGCCTTGCCCTGCATGAGCTGCTGCCGATGTCTGAGGAAATTAAGAAAAAGGTTCTTGAGAAAGGCGCAAGCTTGGCGCAAGACGACGGCGTGTACGCCGCCGGGAACTTGTTGCAGGATGGCGCCACCAAGGTGCTTTCAGGCATGACTACGGCAGAAGAAGTGCTTCGCGTCGCGCGTCAGAATGATTGATTTTCAATACACCGCGCTGGCCAAGGATGGCACGTCTTGTCAGGGCACGGTTCGAGCGCCTACGCAAGAGGCCGCCCGCATGCGTCTGATTGGGCAAGGCGTCACGCCGATTCGACTGGAGTCGTCGAGCACAGGCCCGGCCAGCCTATCCCCTCGTGCAGGTGGCGCCAAGCTCAGGCGCAACGAAGTGCTGTCGTTCACGCGCGAAATGGCGCACCTCAAGCAGGCCAACATGCCCCTGGACAGGGCGCTGACGCTTCTCAGGGATACCGCCGCAACGGAGCGTTTGAAGCATTTCATTTCGGCATTGGAAGAGGGAATTCGTGGAGGTAAATCACTTTACGCATCCCTGCTGCCATTTGAACGCGATTTCGGAAAGCAGTATCTGGTGCTGATCCGGGCTGGAGAGACCTCTGGCTCGCTGGGGGTCGTGCTAAAGGAGCTGGCAGCACGGTTGGAAACAGACGACAAGCTGCGCAACTACGTCATCTCATCCATGACTTATCCCATCATTTTGCTGGTGGTGTCGGTACTGTCGGTCACTCTATTGCTTGCATTTGTTGTTCCGCAATTTCGAGAGATTTTTGATTCCATGGGCGACGCGTTGCCTTATTCGACCCGTTTGATCATTGGATTCAGCGATTTTCTGCGCTTTCACTGGATGGCGATTCTCGCTGCATTGGCTGTGGCGCTGTTCTTCTTTTCTCGATGGAGTGCAAGCGATTCTGGACGCACGCACTTGCATGGCATCTTGATTGAAATGCCTCTGCTGGGAAATGTCATCAAGAATCTGCAATTTGCTGTTTATTTCAGAACATTTGGCAGCCTGCTTCAGCGCGGCGTGCCTATGGTGGATGCTTTGCGTATTTCGCTTGATACTTTGACCAATGCGGCCCTGCGCAAAGATTTTGAACCGCTGGTCGGTGTTGTGAAATCGGGAAAGCGTTTGTCGACAGGTTTTGTTTCCCGGCATTTTGACAAGTCCGGCACGCCCCAACTGGTTCGCGTTGCGGAAGAAACTGGGCAAATGGAAACCACGCTGCTGGGTTTGGCCGATCGGTACGAGGACCAGGGCCGGCGGACGATGGATCGAGTGCTGGCTACCATGGAGCCACTCATCATCATCTTACTGGGCGCGCTCGTCGCGTTCATTATTGTGGCCATTTTGGGTGGCGTTCTGTCCATCAACGAAACCATTTAGACATTCGAGCCAAGGAATATTCATGAATCACTTCTTTTGTACGCCTTCGATCGCGGCTCGCGCACGCCGGTTATCCGGTTTCACGCTGATTGAGCTCCTGGTAGTTTTGGTGATACTTACCTTGTTGGCCGGCTTGGTCGGTCCGCGGGTTCTGGACCAGCTCGGGGGTGCGAAGTCGAAAACCGCGCGCATCCAGATTTCGGAAATCGAGCAGAGCATTGACTTGTTCAAGCTCGACGTCGGCCGCTATCCGACGGATGCCGAAGGCCTGCGTGCTCTGATAGAGCGTCCAAGCACCGCACCCGGCTGGACAGGCCCCTATTTGAAGAAGGGGCTGCCCGCCGACCCTTGGGGCGCGGCCTATTTGTATAAAAACCCGGGGCGCAACGGTGGCCCCGATGTGTTTTCCTTGGGCGCCGACGGCAAGCCCGGCGGAGAGGGTGATAACGCGGATATCTTCAATTGACCCTGCGCTCGATGCACACTCGCGCAGTGCGCGGGAGCCGTCCCAGCGGCCGAGGGGCGGGTTTCACTTTGCTCGAGTTGCTGGTGGTACTGGTGCTCGCCGGCATCTCTGCCGCTGTGGTGGGCGGGGGCGCGCAGTCTTATATGGACCGGGCGCGCTACCACCAAACAGTCCGGGATGTGGCCAGTCGCCTCAGCCAGGCGCATTCCCTGTGTCTGCAGAACGGCAAGCGGACCATGGTCACCTATGAACCGCTTGCCCGCCAGCTTTTACTGGACGGGCAAGCCCCACTGGTGATCCCGCCGTCGCTGGAGGTCCAATGGCAGCCGCTGGCGCCAGTTTCGACCGTGCCGGCAGCGCCGGGCCAGCCCTTGTTTGTCTTCAATGCCGATGGCGGGGCTCAGGGAGGTCGCTTTACCGTTTTGCGGGGAGGCCGGGGCGTCATGTTTCGCGTTAGCTGGCTCCTGGGTACGGTCGAGCAGGTCAACGTGTCAGCCAATTCATGAGAGCATCCCGTCTTGCATCACGCCGCCACCGCGCTTTCGTTGGCCGGTTCGCTTCGCTGCGCAAAGTCAGCCTGGGGTTTGCCTTGCTCGAAGCCTTGGTGGCGATGGCCATTGCCTCGATCGCCTTGGCCACTTTGTATCGAAGCGTAGGCCAAGGCTCCAAGACGGTCGGGGATGTTGAGGCCCGGGTGGAGGCGACTTTGCTCGCACGGTCGGTGCTCGCCGGAGCGACCTTCGCCGAAGAGCTGGCCCAGTCCGCGTCGGGCCAGGCAGGCGCTTGGCATTGGGTCGTGCACACGGCGCCCGAACAAGTTCGGCTCAGCGAAGAAGGAGGGCGCCCAGTCGCGCCGCCCGTGCTGGCGGCCCGGGTGACGGTGGAGGTCTCCCGGGCTGGGGCAGGGTCGCCGCTTGTTAGCTGGACCACCTGGAAGCCCTGGCGTTCGGCTCCATGAGACATCCCAGGCGTCGACGGCCTTTCGGCTTCACATTGCTTGAGCTGCTGATCGCGCTCGCCATTACCGCGGCCGTGGTGACCCTGATGTTTGCCGGCTTTGCCCTGATCGGTAAGTCGCAAGCGCGCAACCAGCTTCTGATGGAGCGATCTGAGCACATGCTCGTTGTCAGCCAGTGGTTGGGACGCAAGTTCGACGGCTTGCGCCTTCTCGGGCGAACCGACGCTGCTCAGTCGGTTCTCTTTTTTAATGGCAATGCCGCCGGGGTGCTCTGGGTGGCACCTCTGCCCGAGCGCGGCGACGGAGGTGGGCTGTACGTTTTTCGTGCCAGTCCCCTGCGGCACGAGGGTGGCAGCATCGATCTGGTGGTGGAGGCGCTGCCGTACGACGGAGGCTCGATGTCGCTCGACTGGGGCGTGGCCCTGCGTGAAACCCTGCTCGCCGATGTACGGACTTTGCAGTGGTACTACCAGGACGGACGCACAGCCGCGTGGACGCGCACCTGGGAGTCGACACGCAAGGAGTTTCCCGCACGCATCAGGCTCGAAATCGGCGACGAACGTGGCGACTGGCCGCCGCTGGTGTTTGCGCTTGCGAGGGCGCGATGAGGGCCCGTCGTGAGCATTTAGGCGCCGCCCTGATACTGGTCCTTTGGCTGGTGGCCGCACTGTCCTTGGTCGTGCTCGCAAGTGCCCGCGGACTGCGTCAGCAAACGCAGAACGTCGGTTTCGATCTGTCCCGCCTGCGCGCCGAATCGGTGCTGGATGCGGCGATTCAAATCACGGCGCAGCGTATGAGTGCGGACAAGAAGCTTGGGGCGCACTACCGTACCGAGCAGATGGGGCTGGGACCAAATCAGATTCGTATCGAAATCACCCCGTCGGATGGCCTGGTCGACGTCAACGTAGCCACCGACGCATTGTTGCAAGCTCTTCTTCAACAGGTGGGCGGCCTCCAGCAAGGAGAGGCGGCGATTCTTGTTTCCCGGATCCGGGACTACATCGATCCGGACGATATTCCAAGTGGTGTGGGGGGGGCAGAAGCCGCACAGTACCGCGCCGCCGGATGGCCTTCTTTGCCGCGCAATTCTGGCTTGGAAGACCTTTCCGAGCTCAATTCGGTGATGGGAATGACCGCCGTCCTCTATGAGACAATCGCGCCCTATCTGGGCATCAACGGTCAGCAGGGATTGGATATAGGTTCCGCGCCCCCGTCGCTCATTGACGCCCTCGCGGGTCAGGACGGTCTTGGAGCGCGTGTTCACTCTTCTCCTCCGGAAATGCGGGCCGGCGAACTGCTTTCTGGACCAGCGGCGCCGTATTTCATCGCAGGTTCCTCTGTGGAGGGACGTACCGTGCGAGTTCGCGTCGCCATGCAGACGGAGGACGGGCGTTGGTGGAAGCGGCAAGCCTGGCTGGATCTCAATGCCCGGCCTGACACGCTGACCCCGTGGACGACCTTATCGCTGGAGCCGACACGCCGCGCGCAGGCGCCAGAACAGGAATTGAAGCGATGACAGGTGGGAGAAAATTGGTTCTGCGTGGGCAAATGGTCTGGGACCGCCTTGTTTGGGGGCTGGGTCAAATTCGGCGTGCACTGGTCGAGCGTGGGTTCTGGCCTGCCTACGAAGTGACCGTGGTCACTCCGACAGGTGCATCTGCATCCATTCTGGAGACCCGCCTCGTGCCCCGCAATAGCAAGGGCGTTGCAGATGGGTTGGTGGTATCCGAAGCAAACTGCCTTCGCGGCGAGTTGAACTTGCCCAACCTGCGCCGAGTCGAACTCGGGACGGCGATACAGGAAGCTCTATGGCGCCTCTCGCCCATTCCCCCGGATCAGATTGTCTATGCTTGGGACGCGGCCCCTGACGCGCACACGGGCTGGCAGGTGCAGTGGCTCATGTGTCGGCGCGGCCTGCAATTGGACATGCTGGCGCAGCATGGACTTGCTGACAATGCTCCGGTGTATCTCAGCCATTCGGGGCGGGTATACGCCGTTCGAGGCGCAGCCTGGGACGCGCAGCGCAAACGGCAGCGCCGCAGGAATGGTCTTGCCGGCGCAGCACTTCTGTTCGTACTCGCCGCGCTGCTCACACTGCCGCTGATGCCGCTGGTCTTCAAACGCCAGGCGGTCGCCATGGCCCTGCAGCATGTCCAGGAGCTTGAGATTCAGGCCGCACCCCTGCGGCAGAAGCTGGACGAACTGCGCAGTCAGGCCAAGGTCGGAGAGGATGTCTCAAAGAGCATCAAAGCCGACATCCCGTTGGCGAGCCTGATGGACCGCTTGTCGGCGGCCCTTCCGGACGATGCCTGGCTTGACCGGGTGGAGGTCAATGGACGGGAAGTTCGGGTGACGGGTCTGACGAGCAATGCCAACGAATTGCTGGCGCAACTAGCTCGGCAGCCCGGGCTGGCGGATGCCCGTGCCACGGGCGCCAATGTGCGCGACGGTACCTTGAACAAAGAGCGCTTTACCTTTGAGATGCGCTGGCGCGCCGACGGAGCCCAGCCATGAACTCGAATGTTTGGCTGCGAAGAACCTGGACTGCTCTGGCCGTGTTCGCTTTGTGCCTATTGGTTGGCGGCGCACTGCTCTACCGTTCCCTTTGGGCGCGCTATGACAGTGCCCTTGCGCAGTTGGAGGCGCGAAGCGAGCGGCTTGAAGGGGTCGTTCAGTCCGGCCCGCAAATCGAGGCGCTGCTGGCCAAGGCGCAGGCCAGTGTGTCCCCGTGGGTGCATCCGGGCGGGGACAATGCGCCGAATGAAGTGCAGCAGAAGTTGCGCGAACTGATCGTTGCTTCCGCAAGCACGCTGGTATCTTCACAGGTGGCGATGGAGCCTGGAGTCGATGGTCAAATAGATCATATTCGCCTCACGACCACGGTCGTCGGCGACTGGGCAAAACTCATCCGTTTCATGGAGACACTCCAGGCGCAGCTACCGCCGTTCTGGGTGTCGTCTGCCATTGCAATGCGCGAAGGTGTCAGCAATGGCCCTGGCCCGCAAAACGCGCGCGTCACCTTGCAACTCCAAGCGCCGATCTCACCGAAGAAAGTCCAGCCATGATGAAACCCTGGCAAGTGACGCCCTGGCTGGCGGTGCTGGTGCTTCTCGCATGCGCTTGGTGGTGGCAGATCGGCAAAGACGCGTGGCATGCGCCATCCCCGCGCTTGCCGGAACTGCCGGCGCTGGCTGATATTCCAACGCCACCAGCATTTCACGCACAGCAAGCGCTGCAACGTCCTCTCTTCTGGACCTCTCGGCGCCCTGTCAGCGAGGGTGACTCCAAGGGTGGGTTTGCCAGGGATCTGATGGAATCCCGGCTGACTGCCGTGTTCACCTCGGGCAAGGATCAAATCGCCGTGCTGAAAAGCAAGGATGGCCGTACCTTGAAGTTGGGCACTGACTCGATGCCTTGGCGGCTGGAGTCTTTTGACGGACGCAGGGCGATCTTTGTGTCTGCCGATCAACAACGCGTCGAGCGGCTTTTAGAGTACGCCCCGAGCGCCGAGTCCAAAGCGGCTCAGCCACCAGGCCAGCATCGGCCACCCGGGCTTCAGTAACCGTGCCCCATCCCAATTCGGAGCTTCTGTCCATGACATTTCGGTCCTCCTTTCTTTTGCTGGCTTTGCTCGCTGCAGGCTGTGCCCACACGCAGCCACCACCGGGAACGCTCTCGGCGCAGTTTGCGAGCGCCAAAGCGTCGGTGACGACCTCCAACATCGTCACGGAGTCGGCCGCCGAGGAGACCCAGCCCCCCGGCCGAGAACTCCCACTGGTCGACGCCAAAGATCAGAAACAGAATGCGGGGAAACCCGAGGCAAAAACGCGCATCTTCCCTGGCAACGACCAGCTCTTCAAGCGCGATGTGGGTCCCAAACCGGATCCGGTCTTGTCTACCGGGGAAAAAGTCTCTCTCAATTTCGAGAACGCCACTGTAGGCAGTCTCGCAACCGCTTTGCTGGGCGACCTGCTCAAGCTCAATTACACCGTCGACGCGGGTGGAGACACCGTGGTCAGCCTGCGGACCAGTCAGCCACTGCCGCGCAGCCAAATACTTGACGTGCTAGACGCCGTGCTTTTGCCGCATGACCTTGCCATCGTGCGTGACAACGCAGGCGTTTACCACGTTACCAAAAGAACGGTAACCGTTGGCGCCCGCCCTGTGGTGGGGGCGGCGCGCTTCAAGGACTTGAGCGGAGCCGGCACCGTCATCGTGCCGCTCAACTTCATCGCTGCCGGCGAGATGGCCAAAATCCTGGCGCCGCTGGCGCCGCGCGAAGCCATCGTCTACGTGGACACCTTGCGCAATCTGCTCGTCTTGCAAGGAAGCAAGGCGCAGTTGGGCGGCTGGCTGGAAATGGTCGACGCTTTTGATGTGGACTTTCTCTCGGGAATGTCACTGGGCGTTTTCGTGCTGGAGAATGCCAATGTCAATGTGGTTCGCGACGCCTTGCAGGCCATGCTGGGGCCAGACAGGTCGGCGGACCCCTACGGGGGGTCAAGCGCAAGCAGCTCTTCGCCACTGAGCGGTGCAGCAGCGGCCCGTTCCCCCGTGTCAGGCTCGCCCGGTGCGGGCGCAGCCAGCGCTGTTGCGGCCAGCAATCCTCTGTTTGGGCTCATCCGGGTGTTCCCGGTGGAGCGCCTAAACGCTCTGGTGGTGGTCACTCCTCGAAGCCAGTTGCTGACCCAGGTGGAGACATGGATACGCCGGTTGGACCAACCTACCGACGCACTGGAGGCCAATCTGTTTGTGTATTCCGTACAAAACGGCTCGGCAGCGCACCTGGCAGAAATGCTCAACGGTCTGTTCGGCGGCGAAGGAGCCCGCGCCACGAGCGGGGTAGCCGCCGGCGCGGCACCCTCGCAGTTTGGCGGCAGCACGGGAGCCAGTCCGTTCGGCGGTGCGATCGGCCTTTCGGGTTCTGGGTCTGTGAAGGCAGGTTCGAGCATGGGCGCTGGCGCGAGCACGGTGGGGGGGGCGAACAGCACGGCAAGCATGGTGCCATTGCGTAGCACGAACAGCAACGCCAACGCGGCGCTCACAAGCACCAGCCAGCTTGAAGGCAACGTGCGTGTGGTCGCAGACGACAAACGCAACGCCTTGCTCATTCGCGCTCCGCGTGCGGAATACCGGCGCATTGAAACGGCGCTGCGCGAGCTGGACAAAGCGCCCGTTCAAGTCCTTATCGAAGCAAGCATTGTCGAAGTGAGCCTGACCGGCAACTTGGCATATGGAGTGGAATGGTTCGTTCAAAACAGCCTGAGCAATGACAGAGATGGACAAGCGCTGCTCAATTTCAACAAGAGTGGGGGGATTGGCCCCAAGCAGCCGGGCTTTTCTTACACCATCCTCAACAAGGCGGGCATCGTGAGAGCCACCCTCAATGCGCTAGCCGAAAAGTCCCAGTTGCGTGTGCTTTCCAACCCCTCAGTGCTGGTTCTAGACAACCACAATGCCACGATCCAGATCGGCAACCAGCAGCCTGTCAAGAGTTCCACCACGGTCACCACTGGCAACCTGATCACCGAGGCGATTACCTACAAAGACACCGGTGTGATGCTATCGGTCACACCGTCGGTGAACGCGGGGGGATTGATCACGATGGACATCGCGCAGCAAGTGACCGACGTAGGGGACATCGACCTCGCAACCGGCCAACGCAACTTCCTCACGCGCCAGATTCAAAGCCGTGTGGCGGTGCGTTCGGGTGAGCCGATCGTGCTGGGCGGAATGATTCGGGACAACGAGACACGCGGCAACAGCGGCATTCCTGGCCTTGCCGAAATCCCGGTACTCGGCGCCTTGTTCTCCACGAATTCCAACAACCGTGCGCGAACCGAACTTTTGGTTCTCCTGACGCCGCGCGCTCTGGAAAGCGACGACGAGCTTCGCGCGGCCAGTGCGGAACTAAAGCAGCGCATGCGAGCCATATCGACACAATTTGCGCCCGTGGCGCCAGTTGAGCAGTAGCCGACGCAGGCGCCGCCGCACCGTTCATGCGTCGCCTCGTGCGACGCGATGGGGTGTGCTCGCAATTCGGAATACACAAGAAAGCGCCAAGAAATACACATCAAGGAGAAATGACATGATTCAATCTGCATCCCGCCGAACGCTCTTGCTGCATCTTTGTGCGCCAGTCGTTCTCGTCGGGTGCGCAAGTGCCAGCGGCGGCCGCATTCCAGCCAGCGAACAGCAGGCACTCATCGAGCGCGTGAGAGCGTACTGGAAACACGTGGCGGCCAACAACCGGATGGAAACGTGGAAATATGAGGCAGCGTCCCAGGACCAGACCCTTACTCTCGAAGCTTATGTCAAGCGCGGCGGCCTGGTGTATGACGCCGTCGAGGTGCGTGCGATCACGCGGATGGAGGGTGATCAAGCAGACCTGGAGGTCTGGATGCGCTACTCGGTGCCGCTTGCCCGCATCAAGCGCAAGGAAGTTGTGATGCGCGATCGGTGGCGCAGAATCAATGGTGAATGGTTTCATGAGCTGGCCCTCAATCCGCTCGCCAATGTGACCATGTAGCCCTGTTGCGCCTAGGCCACAATCGGGAAGAATGTAGTTTTCTCGTGCGTTTCGATTGAAATCGGCCAACTCTGGCGCTAAGATCAGTGCAACCCAAACGAAGTGGCGGATGGGTTGCATATCCCCGAGGGGAAGGCTTCCTTCAATTTTTAAGGACTGAAAAGATGAAAAAATTTGCACTGGCAGCCATCGCGGCCGCCGCAACGCTGGGCGCTGGCGTCGCACAGGCATACACGGTTGGTACGTTCTCGAATGGTTTCGTGGTGCCCAATGTGGTGCATGATGCTAGCGGTACGACCGCGGTTGGTATCGTTTCCAAGGGCGCAGGCTGTGTTTTCTGGACGTTCTTCGACCAGAATTCCGTGCACGTCACTGACGGTCGTTTCCCGATGACGAACAACGATTACGCCCCGTTCATCTGGGCTGAAGCCGCAGGAACCAATACGGCCGGACTGCGTGGGTACCTGGTGTTCACGGTTGGAGCGCCTGCTCCTGGCGGCGCTTGCGATTCGACCCCAGGCTATAGCGGCATGACGATCGCAGGTAACGCATTTCAGGTCCTGCCCGGTAGCCAAGACGTAGCATTCACGCCGGTCATTGATGGTCCTTTGGCGCTTGAAGCAGGCTTGACCAGCCTGGACAACATGGGTCCCAACTCCCTGGTTTCGGCTGCTGGTGCGCTGACGCTCGCAGGTTCTAGCACGAACGAGCTGAACATGCGTTATTTCATCGACGGCAAGCCGGGTGGCACGGATACGAACATCGTTGTATGGTCTACTGGCGACCAGCGTGGTAACCATACCGTGTTCATGTACAACGACCAGCAGAACGTGAAATCCGTCAATTTCAACCTGACGCATACGGAGCTGGATTGGTTTGACGTGGAGTCGATCGTTGGCCGTCCCGCAAATTATTTGGATGGCTTCTTGGCATGGCCTGTCTCTACCGCAACGTTTGCTGCTTATCCAGCAAAGACGACGGCGCCCTCCACTGTTAGCGTGATGACCTACAGCGTTATGGCTTCGCCTGCATTTGGCGCAGTTCAGACGGTTCTGGGATCCCATCGTTAAAGTTGGCTGATTTCTTGGTAGCGAGCGGCTTAAATGCCTCGCGCTACCGAGAGTTAAGTCTCCTCAATTCTTGGGGATGCAAAAATAGCGCGTTACGCGCTATTTTTTTTGGCAGAGCCTTATCATGATTAGATTGTTTCGTGCCCTGGCAGGCTTCTTGATATTCAATGCTCTCGTCGGTTGCCAGACGCGCCCATTGGAGTATTTTGAGCCGCAGTCGACTGTGGCAGCGACGGATTCCAAGGGATACCAAGTCGATGCGCCAGATGTCTGGGGAGGCGACGTTCGATGCTCAGCCGATGCCTGCTTGCTTGCGCTGATTGAGCACGAAAATGGTGTGCTCCGTGTTTACGAGCTCGATAGAGTTGGTGCGCGACTGATGGCCTCTCAGTCGCTTTCGTACCATCCTGATGCGGCGGCCTGGATCAATGAGCACTTGATAGCCGCAACCGTCGAAAGCACGCAGACGGTCGATGTATTCAGTTATTCCGATTCGAAGTTGACGCCAGTAACCCGAATTCCAGTAGGTTTTCAGCCGCGCAACGTCATATTGACGCACAGTGAAGAGGGCCGTTATGAGCTTCTGGCCACACCATACAGTGGGGATGTCGTTGCATGGATCGATCTAGATGAACGAAATCCTTCGAATGCCTTCGTTCGACGGGAGAGGTGGTGCAAGGCTCCTTGGAATCCCGTCAGCGCGCAAAAATACCCTGGTGGCGCTGGGCCGGGCATCGTTGTCGCCTGCAGAGATGACCGTAAACTGATCGCCAGAGCAAATGCAAAGATGGCGGAGCCCAGGGTCTTGGCAGAGTTTTCTCCAGTGCCCAGCATGGTGGGCACGTCTCCGTCAGGAGAGTGGTTGTATGTGGCGTTTGAACTTGGTGGAAAAAATCTAAGAATTAATACCCATACTGGAGTTCAGCAGTGGATGCCCGCGTCTCTCGAGGGAAGCGTCGCGGTCGTCGCGTTATCCGAAGACATTATTATATGGGCTGAAGATAGCAAGATTAAACTTCAAAAAATTGATGAAGCGGGAATTGTCTTGGAAACACGCTGGCTGCCAACATCTGGATTTTCTACAAAAATTCAGCTCATAGATATCGATCGAGATGGAGAAAAGGACCTCGTCGTCTTGAACTCGGCAGGCAATCATTCCGATATTTTGTTTGGCCCGTTATGGGAAAACGCGAACCCATAACTATCTCTAATCCTTAGGGATTTGCAAAGCATGTTTAGAAAAATCTTATCGGCGCTTATTTTTTCTGCTGCTCTGGTCGTCACACCGAGAGTGTTGGCGCAGGACGTTCTCGTCGACTTCGCCAACGGCGAAAGTATCTCCAAGGCGGACCTGGATGAATACCTTTCCCGACGGCCAGATCTCATCGCGACCGTGCGAAATGCCTATGGAGCAGAGAATGCGCTTCGTGAGATGGTCATGACGCGGGTCTTGGTTCTGGAGGGGACGGAGAAATATGTGCCGCGTGTGGGGCAGCCAAAAAACCAACGCTTCGATGACCAATACGGATTGACCGTATACCAGACATTGGCGAAACCTTGTACGAAGCCGAGCGACTCTGAGGAGGAAAAGCGCTATTTTCTTGCCCATCCCGATGCATTCACAATTCCCACTTCGATCCGATTGACCAGGATTATTTTGCCGCGCAATCAGTCGATTGACGGAGTTGACGCCCAAACTAAGATGATGCAATGGGCGCACGATTGGAGCACCAAGAAGATTTCAATTGACGAGATTGCTGCCAATGCGGAAAAAAACTACGTCAACGAAGTGCAGGGCGACATTGGCTGGGTAACGCTGGAAGGCACCGAGGAGTTGAGGATAATGAGGGCACTGGCGTCTGCCAAAGCTGGCGAACTAGTTGGACCTGCTATGGAAGGAGATTTCGTGTATTTGTTTTTAATAACTGGAAAATATGAAGCCAGGCAATTGACTTGGGATGAGGCAAAAAACTCGGTTGCTGAGCGCGCCGTCACATATTGCCGCCAAAAGGATGCTGCCGACATTAAGCGTCGACTTTTTGAAAAGTTTGGGGTGAAATTCCATCTTGACGCGATCAAAAAATTATTTCAAAACTAAGCTGCTATAGCTAAAGCCTCGCGATCTATATCGAAAAACTCTTGACTATAGCAATTGTCTGAATTTTAATGCGCGAATTTCATGCCTCAGTTCTTATACCAGTCAAAAACGGCGGCGCATTGTTGGGTGCTGTCTTAGACGCCGTCTCCGCACAATCTGTACCATGGTCTTTTGAAATCCTGGTTGTTGACTCTGGCTCAACAGACGGGTCGGTCGAGCTGGTTCGAAGCAGAGGAATACGTTGCGAAATTATTGCGCCCGATGCATTTGGCCACGGGAGGACCCGCAACTACCTGGCAGCTCTTTCATCGGGAAGATTTCTTGTCTACATTACCCAGGATGCAAGACCGGCCAACCGCAATTGGCTCCGACATCTTGTGGAAGCTTGTGACGCTGAGCCAGACGTAGCGGGTTCGTTCGGGCCTCATGCTGCCCATCCGGGCGCCAGGCATGTAACCTCACGCGAGCTGGAGGAGCATTTTGCAGGATTCGGAAGTGAGCAAAGTGTAGTTCGACTTGAGGATCGCGATCGGTTCGATCGAGACATAGGTTATCGTCAGTGGTTGCATTTTTTTTCCAACAATAATTCCTGCTTGCGACGTTCGGTTTGGGAACGCATTCCATTTCCGGATGTCGCCTTTGCGGAAGACCAAACTTGGGCTCTTGCAATTGTCAAGGCAGGTTATGGAAAAGCCTATGCGCCACAGGCATTGGTATACCATTCGCACGATTTTGGCGTCTGGGAGACATTGCAGCGCAATTTTGACGAAGCGCGATCCTTTCAGCGTGATTTCGGCTACGCGATGCAGCGCGGTCTACTGCGGGCGTGGGCCAGTGCTGGAATGCTCGCTCGCCGAGATGCCAGCTGGCTTCGTCAAGCGGGCATGCGGGGTTGGGAATGGTTTGCAAACTGTGCGTATATGGCTGCGATCGAGTGGGCACGGACATCGGGGCAGTTTTTCGGTGCCCGGCACCAACGCTTGCCAGATTGGCTTGTCCGCGTTCTGTCTCGAGACCAGATTTTGCAGCGGGGCCGGCATTTTTAATACGCTGCAGTTTAATAGATCGCAACAACGCAAATTTATTCTGAATGGAATTGACTATGGGTGCTCCAATGAAATGAGGAATGTTATTGGTTAATTTTTGGAGTATTTATGGAAAAATCGGTATCGCTACGTATTCGGAGGGTGCTCGAATTAACAAAGAGCCACGGATTTTGGAATACGTTAATAATGATAAGGCGGCGGCTCAGGGATGGCCCGGGAAGTTTAAAGAGTCGAAATGTATTTGCACATTATGATTTTGTGCGGGTAAAAGATATCGAATTGTCGGGACCGGCGGCGCGATCTAATAGCCTGCTTTGGTTTATTCCAGATTTTAATATAGGATCTGGCGGGCATCAGACTATTTTTCGAACCATCATGCGTCTGGAACAAATGGGCTGGAACTCGAATATTGTTGTTGTTAATCCAGACGTCCACGCCAGCGCCGAAGCTGCGTGGCATGACATTCAGGAGCATTTTTTTCCATTGCGAGCCAAGGTTTATTTAGGGTTCAAAAACTTGCCGGCTAGTGAGTTTGTGATTGCCACTGGCTGGCAGACAGCCTATCCGGTCCGAGCGGTTGTTGGAGACGTAAAGAAGATATATTTCGTTCAGGACTTTGAGCCTAGTTTTTATCCGATAGGAACCGAATCTGTGCTTGCCGAAAATACCTATCGATTTGGTTTTTTCGGAATTACCGCAGGAGCTTGGCTCGCTAAAAAACTCAGTAATGATTATGGAATGCTGAGTCACGCTATCAGTTTTGGCGTTGATCATGAATGCTATCGAATGCGCCCGAGGCGTCAGCCCGAGATCAAGCGAGTGTTTTTCTATGCGCGGCCGCCTACGCCGCGGCGAGCTTTCGAATTCGGTCTTTTGATATTAGAGGCCGTTTCCAGAAGACTTCCTGAAACTCAGTTCATCTTGGCAGGGTGGGACGTTAGCGAGTATGTCATCCCCTTCCCCCATCTGGCTGCAGGAGTTGTTTCCCCTGAGGAGCTCGCGGATGTCTTTAACCAGTGTGATGTGGCGCTGATTCTTTCCTTGACCAATTTGTCATTGATGCCGCTCGAACTTATGGCCAGTGGTTGTGCAGTGGTATCCAACCGAGGTGAGTGTGTCGAGTGGCTACTCAATGACAAGGTGGCGCTGTTGACAGAGCCTACCCTAGAGGCCCTGACGGATGCCTTGTGTTACTTGCTGCAGGACGATCAGGCAAGGTTGGCACAGTGCGAGCGCGCGCTTGCTTTCGCGGGTCAGCAGCATTGGGATGCGTCTGCGGATGCATTTGCCCAAGGTCTGCTGGCCGCACGCAATGTGCGGGTCCCATCCGATGACGGAGCGGCGCAGGACGGACGGGTACATGTCGGCACGTTTTTATAACGCAATGTGGAGCAAGGATTTCAGGCAACGCGCAGCGGCGTTGAATCCCCTTCAGAAGCATCCGAAGAATCACCTTGCGCTGCGCCTTTGCTCCGGTGTGCGACCTGCGTCCCAGGGTTCATGGCTACTAATCTGCCGGTGGACTTGTTGCAGGCGGGACCCCAATGAATAGGGAAAAGAAAGAGCCGCGCGCGGCAGGGACAGCGATGGTTGCCTCAGCGGTTGGTGCGCAGCGCGCCTGGGTGTTGTGGCGCTATTGGCTGTTGCGCGAGTTCAAAACCCGCTACGCCGGATCGATGCTGGGACTGGCCTGGGCCTTTATTCAGCCATTGGCTAGCTTGGCCATTTTTTATGTGCTGTTTGGACTGGTACTCGCGGTACGGGTACCGGGGCTTGAGTCGAGCAACGGCTATCTACTGCATTTGCTGGCAGGGCTAGCGATCTGGCTGCCATTCACAGATGCCATCGGCCGCGGGGTCGGGAGCATCGCGGCTTACGAGGATTTTTTGCGCAAGCAACCCATGCCTGCCGAGATATTGCCCGCCGTATCGGTCGGCGGCAGCTTGCTTGTGCTGGCCATAGGCTACGGCTTGTTGCTCGTGCTGTCAGTCGGTCAGGGCGTGGGACCGTTTCTCTCTTGGGCTTGGTTGCCCATCCTTGTGGTGGCACAAATTGCGCTGACGTTCGGTCTCACGCTTGTGCTGAGCATGGCGCATTTTTTATGGCGCGATGTGGGTTCATTCGTAGGTTTTGCCTTGCAGCTTGGGTTCTACCTCACACCTATCATCTATCCCCTCGCGCAGGTGCCTGAGCGTTTCCATCACTGGTTTTTGCTCAATCCTGTCGCCTGTTTGGTGCTGGCCGTGCAGTCATTGGTGCTCCACATGCCGGTGCCGCAGGGCAGCATGTTGGCGCTTGTGGTTTGGGTCTTGCTGCTCAGCGGTGGCGGCTGGTGGTTCTTCCGCTCGATGAAGCCGGTGCTGGGCGAGGCGTTATAGCTCATGAGTATCCATTTTGAAGGGGTGGAGAAAACCTATCCGGTGTATGCCAAGCCGCAGGACCGCCTGCTGGAATGGCTCACCGGGCGGCAGCGTCACCGCGTTCATATTGCCCTGGCTGGCATCGATTTCTCGGTTCAGGCGGGTGAAACGTTTGGACTCATTGGCGAAAACGGGGCCGGCAAGAGCACCTTGCTGAAGATTGCGGCCGGCACCATCCGTCCCACCCGCGGTCGGGTGAGTCGGGAGGGTCGCGTGGCGGCGCTGTTGGAACTGGGGGCGGGTTTTCACCCGGAAGAATCAGGCTACGACAACATTCGTTTCATGGCAGCGCTGCATGGCCTGGAGGGCGCTGAAATGGACGCATTTCACCAGCGCGCAACCATCTTCTCGGAGTTGACCGTGGAAACGCTTGAACGTCCGGTCAAAACCTATTCCTCCGGCATGTTCATGCGTCTGGCCTTCGCTGCAGCCACAGCGATTGACCCCGATGTGTTGATCGTCGATGAGGCTTTGTCAGTGGGAGACCTGCATTTCCAGAAGAAAAGCCTGAACCGCATTCTCGCGTTGCGCGAGCAGGGCGCCACGGTGCTGTTCTGTTCGCACAACCTCTATCAAGTTCGTAGCCTGTGCCAGCGTGCAGCATGGATCCATGGGGGGCGCATCGAGGCGATCGGTACAACCGAAGACGTGGTCACAGCGTATGAAGCGCATGAACGGCGACGTTATGCCCACTTGCGGTCCGACGCTGGCAGCGAAGTCGTGAGCGAAGGGGAGATGCTTTCGAGTACTACGACGCTCGCTCCGCTTGTGAAGATTGCGCAACTGATCACCGAAACAAGCGATGGCATCAATCCAACGCAGATCGACTCGTTCCAAGATTTGATACTAGAAATTCAGGTGGAATCGTATTGCGACGCCAGATTCCATGTTGGGTTTTCAATTGTCAGACCGGATAAGGACAACGTCTTTGGTACCAGTACTCAGTTTCAGACACCGCAAAAACCCTTCTCTGGCGCGGGGACGCATCGGTTGCGTGTGCGCTTTCCGCGCTTGCCGTTGCTCTCAGGCGAGTATCTTTGGAATGTTTATGTGCTTGATGATTCTGGACTGCAGGTTCTGGACATGGCTGAGCTGGTTCAACCCTTCACAGTTTTGAACCAGACGCATCGAGAGGTCGGTCTCGTCTGGCTTGATCATGAATGGATGTCGACAGAATGAGTCCAGAGTGGCGTTTGAAATACGCCTTTCCCGTCCTGAGCAAGATCCCAACGACCATTCCATGGCATTTGGCTGCGTCGATTGGGCGCGATCCTTACCCCGTGCGCCGTTTGACCGAGCACTTTCTCGTGAAACGCTTCGAACAGGTGTTTCCCGAGGCCACTCACCTAGCACATCGCCAGTGGGCTCGCGCTCACCTGGCGATGTTGGCGCGGGAGATGATGGATGCCGCTGCGCTGCATCGCCTGGGCCAGGCTCGAGGGCCGGCCATTGATGTGACGGGGTGGGAACACGTGGATGCGCTGATTCGGAGAAAGCAGGGATTTATTCTGGTATTGAATCACTTCGACAGGATCTTGACGTCAGCCGTTGCATTGGCATTGAGAGGCTTGTCACTGAATACCCTGACCATGCCCATTCTCGACAATCCCGGACTTAGTCTTGCGCAGCGGGATTTTCTTCTCAGGAAAGTAAGCTCATTTACGCAGATCGCCCGTGGCGAGTGGAGGACATCCACCGAAGCAATGCGACCGGTCTACACAAGTCTGATGGCTGGCCAAGCTTGGGGAATTCTTGCGGATGCTTGGTCTGCGGAATTCACGCGGATGCGAAGCCACCCTTTTCTGGGAGGGTATCTACAGCTTCCGACCGGCATTGAGCGATTGGCGGAAGCGACGAAAGTGCCGCTCTTGCATGCCATCACCTACTCAGAGCGCGCTGATCGTCTGCGTGTTGTCGTGGAGCCGGTCCCCGGCGGGCCCAGGCAGGCCATCGACACGGTCGTTCGGCGCCTGGAGCAGGACGTGCGCGCACGCCCGTGGGCTTGGTGGCATTGGGGCCAGTGGGATCAGATGTGGCATCCTGCGCCAGAGGAGGAGAGCTGTGACGCACATTGATCGATACGACTACGCATTCGACCCGGACGGCAATGCGTGGGCTGCACGCGTGCTGCGGCGAATTCCCTCTCAAGGCTCGGTGCTGGAACTGGGTCCCGGTCCCGGCGCCATGACGCGCGTGCTGCGGGACCGCGGCTATGCCGTGACAGTGGTGGAGAACGATCCCGAGGCACTGTCTGCGCTTGAGGCGCTGGGGGCCCAATGCGTCGCTGGTGATCTTGATGGCAGCGAGTGGATGAACGCATTGGCGGATCAACGTTTTGACGTGATTCTTGCGTGTGACGTGCTGGAGCATTTGCGGCGTCCGGACGATCTGTTGCGCGCCTTGAGCGCTCTGCTCGTTCCAATGGGTAGCTTGATTATTTCCGTACCCAACATTGCATACGCCGGCGTGGTGGCGGGCCTGCGCCTGGGTCAGTTTGACTACGCCGACAAAGGGCAGCTCGATCGCACCCACGTTCATTTCTTCACTCGACGCAGTTTGGAGCGAAAGCTCCTCGACTGCGGATGGGCGCCCAGGACATGGGAAGCGAACCAGGTACCCCTTGAGCAGAGCGAATTCGCTTCTTGCTGGAAAGATCTGAGCGACGCGCAGCGAACGAGCCTGAGGGACGGCTGGCACGAGTTCGATGTCTACCAGTGGATGGTCGTGGCGACCGCCTCCAGCGACGCGGTCGCATGGGAGGGCGCAGCCGCTCGCGCGCAGGTGGATGCGCTGCGCGAGGAACTGCAAGCATTGACGCTGCGCCATGAGAGCGAGCTTGCTTCTTTGCGCGAGCACCAGAAAGCGTTTTCCGAGGCCAAGGTCATCATCAAAGACTTGGAGCACCGGATTGCGACCACGCAAGGCCCAAGCGAGGCGTTGCGAGACGAGCTGGTTGCCCTGAAAACCTTGATGACGGATCGCTCTTGGTCCGCGCGTTGGCGACGATTTTGGGGGGCAATGTGAGCCTCGCGCAAGGGCAGGCGCCAGAGTTGCTGGGCGTTCCCGGTCTCACCTCCAGTTTTGCCGGCATAGACCGGCTGGGCGACGCTTGTCGCATCGACCCCACCGTTTCCGTCATGCGCTTTGGTCAGCGCAGCGACGTCGTTGTGCTTGCCGACGCTGTCAGCCTGTACGCGCAGTCGCGCCTCGTTCTCGGCGACGTCACAGCCGACCCCTGTGTTGGCCTGCACATTGGCGCCCGCACCATCGTGAACGTCGGCGCGTATCTGTCCGGTGAGGGCGGCCTGGATATTGGCGCAGACGTGTTGATTGGTCCGCACGCGAAGCTGCTCTCGGCCGGGCACGCCATTGACGAAGGCGACGTCATCATCGCCCGCAACCGCATTACCCGCGCGCGCATCGTGGTGGAAGACGGCGCCTGGATAGGCGCTGGTGCCATTGTGCTCGAAGGGGTACGCATAGGACGTGGAGCGGTGGTGGCGGCGGGGGCGCTGGTGCGTCAGGACGTTCCCAGCGGCATGGTTGCGGCCGGGATGCCCGCCCGGCTGCTGCGCTCCCGCCGGCTCGACGTGTTTGCGGACCCGCGTTCGCCGGGTGAAGGGCTGCCAATGGGCTGGCGCGGCGTGTTGCGCCGATGGCTGGCCCGCAGGTAGGTCGCATGCGCAAGCGCGATCTCCTTCATTTCCATAGGCTGCGCCTGCGACGCGCAGTTGGGTGCCTTCCCGCAATGCTCTTGCTTTTGCCCGGTATCTCAAGCACGGCGCATGCCGATGCGGTGTGGCAATTTGTCGACCGGGATGGGGTAGTGCACATGGGCAATGTTCCGACGCCGCAGGTCCCTGGTGGGCGGGAACTGGTCTGGCTGGGCCTGATGCCCCGTTCCATGGCAAGCCCCACAGCGCAGCACGGCAGCGCCGTGCAGAGACTTCCGGGCTATGCAGCGGCCCAGCCGCATCTGCAAGCGGCGGCCCTGGCCCAGGCCTTGGAGCCCGCGCTGGTCATTGCCGTCGCGGCGGCTGAATCCGCGTTCAACGTGCAGGCTGTCTCGCGCAAGGGCGCTCTGGGGCTGATGCAGGTCATGCCTGCCACGGCCGAGCGCTACGGCGTCGCGGCGCGCACTTCGGCACAAGCGAGTGCTTCATTGATGGAGCCCAAGCTCAATGCCGAAGTCGGCAGCCGGTATCTGGCCGATTTGCTTCGTTTGTTTGGTGGCGACAAAGAACTTGCCTTGGCGGCCTACAACGCGGGTGAGGGCGCGGTGCTCAAATACGGAAGGCGTATTCCGCCCTATCCGGAAACCCAGCAGTACGTGGAGCGTGTGATGCGCTTGTACCGAAACTTGCTGCCTTGAACCTTCCTGCTCGCCAAGCGCTCGCGCAGTCCCTTACCATCCGCAGCTCATGATCGTTCTTTGCGTTGTCGCTTTTGCGGTGGCCCTGCTGGCGGCAGGGTTCATCGTGCGCTGGGTGCGTGGGCACGCCGCGCGCTACGGCGATGCAATGCCGCAGCGCTTCCATTTCGGGAATGTGCCGCGTTTGGGCGGTGCGGCCGTGTTGCTAGGTATTGCTGCCAGCTGGACCCTCGGCGCGGCACAGGCGGGCTGGGGCGACCCGGGTTCTCTGCGCCTCGGTCACTGGGTCGGCTGGTGGCTGCTTTCGCTCTTGCCAGCCGCGCTGGGAGGCATTGCGGAAGACCTGGTGCAGCGCCTCTCGGTGCTCTACCGGCTGGCGCTGACCGCATTTTCCGGGTTGCTGGCGGTGCTTGTGGCTGGCATCACGCTGACGCGCCTGGGCCTGCCAGGACTGGACATGGTGCTCGAGCTTGCCCCTTGGCTCGGTTGGGGCATCGCCGTGCTCGCCATCGCCGGCTTGCCCCATGCGTTCAATCTGATCGACGGCTACAACGGTCTTGCCGGCATGGTGGCGCTCATCGTCTGTCTGGCGTTGGCGCACGTGGCCTTGCAGGTGGGCGACCGTGCTCTGGCGGCGCTCTTGGTGTCCACGGCGGCCGCCACGGCAGGCTTCCTGGTATGGAACTACCCGCGGGGCTTGCTTTTCGCGGGCGATGGCGGGGCCTACGTTTGGGGCGTGGTGATCGCCTTGGCCAGCCTGTCGCTGGTGCAGCGCAACAGCGATGTCTCGCCCTGGTTTCCGATGTTGCTGCTGATCTACCCGGTATGGGAGACGGTGTTTTCCATCTACCGCAAAGCGGCGCGCGGCATTTCGCCTGGCGTGGCCGACGCGCTGCATTTTCACCAACTCATCTACCGGCGCATCGTGCGCAGCGTGTTCCACGACGACGAGTCGCGCCGCCTGCTGATGCGCAACAACCGCACCTCACCTTACCTGTGGGGTTTTACCTTGCTCACCGTGGCCCCCGCCGTCATGTTCTGGAACAACACGCCCGTACTGATCGCGTGCTGTGCGGTATTTGTCGTCAGCTACGTTGCCGCCTATCTGGCCATCGTACGCTTCAAGGTCCCGGGCTGGCTGCGAAGGTAAGGCCGGCGAACACCACCCCGGCGGCCAGGCGCGACAGGCGTTGCGCGGGGGCAGCGTTGTGCACCTGTGGTTTCAGGTGTTGGCAGCAAGCACGCCGCGAAAATTGTGTATTTTTGGCCTCTAGCGCTTATCCATTAAGCGTTAGAAGCTATAAATTTGATAGTAATCAGCGAGCCAGCGTCACCCAGGCCTGCGTGAGCCTGCGCGTCAGGTCTTGTGGCTGGCGCACCAGGGCGTAGCCGTTGCTGCCGAACAGCATGGGCAGGTAGTCGTGCGCTTCGTGGTCGATGGTGACGCAGAACGGCGTAAGGCCTGCGTCACGCGCCTCCTGGATGGCGTGGCGGGTGTCTTCCAGGCCGTAGCGGCCTTCGTAGATGTCCAGGTCGTTGGGCTTGCCGTCGGTCAGCACCAGCAGCAGGCGCTGGCGCTCGGGGCGGGCGGCCAGGCGGCGGGTGGCGTCGCGCACCGCTGCCCCCATGCGGGTGTAGAAGCCGGGCTTGAGGGCACCCACACGGGCGCGCACCGGTTCGCCCCAGCGTTCGCCAAAGCCCTTGATGTGCTGGATGCGCACATGCTGGCGGCGCACCGAACTGAAACCCAGCATCTCAAACGCATCGCCCGTGGCGGCCAGCGCCTCGCCAAAGACGTAGAGCGCGTCGCGAATCACGTCGATCACGCGGGCGTCGGACGTGGCATAGGCGTCGGTGGAGAGCGACAGGTCGGCCAGCAGCAGCGTGGCCAGGCTGCGTTCACCGCGCTCGCGGCGGGTGTAGATGGGCGGTGCATCGCTGTGCTGCACACCGCCGCGTGCTTCCGCCTGGAAGCGCACCCAGGCGTCCAGGTCGAGTTCGTCGCCGCTTTGCTGGGCACGGGTGTTGCGCGGTGCGGCGCGCAGCACTTCGAGGCGGCGGCGCACGCGGTGGGCGGTGGCGCGCAAGTGCGGCGGCGGCACGAAAGGCGCTTGCGGCTGCGTCACCAGGCATTGCACGGCGCAATGGTCGGGCAGCAGGGCGCGGCGGCGCCAGTCCCATTCGGGCGTCTTGCGGCCGGGGCCGAGGGGCTGGTCGTCGGCGCTGGCGCTGGGCAGGTCGAGGTCGAACTTGACGCGCGATGCCGTGGTCTGCTTGCCGCGCGCCAGGGTGAGCGTGTCCATGTCGTCGGCGGCAGCGTTGGCGTTGGGGTCGGGTTCGTCGTCGCTGCCGCGCGCCAGGCGTACGAATTCGCTCCAGGTGGTGACCGATTCGGTCTTGGGCGCCACCAGCAGGGGGTTGCGCTCTTCGCCGGTGTCGGCGCGCTTCGCGCGGCGGCGGCGCTTGCTGGCTTCGCTTTGCGCGGCGGGGTCTTGCTCGGTGTCGGGGTCTGGGCCGTCGCCTGCTGTGCTGGTTGAAATGGGCGTGGCTTCGACCTGTGCCGGGGCGTCGGCGGCCAGCCAGAGCCACACGGGCGCCACTTGCCCAGGCTGCACGAACAGTGCACCGTGGTCTTCGCCGCGCAGGGCCGCCTGTACCGCAGCTTCAAACGGCACCGCCGCAGCGCGCAGGCCCGAGAGCTGCGGGCGCTGCGCCAGGTGGGCCTGCACCAGCGCCGCGTGGCGGCTGCGCAGGCCGGCAAAGCGCTGCAGCGCGCGGCTGCTGGCGGCGCGGTTGTCGGCAATCCAGTCGCCTGTGGGCTCGAACACGGCGGCCAGCGCCGCCAGCCACAGGTACAGGTCGTGGTTCAGTGTGCGCTGCTCGAACACGCCGATTTCGGGAGGGAGCGCGAGCACTTCGGGGTCGAGCCGGCTCTGCGCGCTGCGCTGGTTGCTGCCGGCCACACGCTCCAGGAAGCGGCGGGCACCGCCATGGCGCGAGGCGGCAGCGGGCGCGACGCGCACGGCAGGGTCGCCCCCGCCCGCGCGGAAGAGCAGGGCGATGCTGCGTTGCACATCGGCCAGCAGCACCCGCTCGGCATTCGGCGGTGTGGCGGCGATGCGGGTGATGGCCTTGTGCCACCATTGGCCTACCCATTCTTCCATCAGTGAATTTCCTCGCGTTTTTGCCGCAGGGTTTCGCGCACTGCGTCCAGGCCCACTTTCCATTCCAGTGTGGGGGTGCGTCCCTGGTCGGTCTGGGTGGCGTCGCAGGCGTCCAGGCACTGGCCGCACTGCACGCAGGCAAACATCATGCGTTTGATGTTGCGCGGGTTCAGGCGCATGGGGCAGGCGTGGTCGCAGGCGCTGCCGCTGGGCACCGGCCGCTGGCCGGGCGTTGGGGCTTGCGCGCGCGGCGTTGCTGCGGACAGCGTTGTCGAGCGGCTGGTGGGCAGCACCTCACAGGTCTTGCATTCACGCGCGCGGCTGCGGGTGAACGACACCACCATGGCCTTGGGGTTGGCCATCCAGGCCAGGCTCTGGAACAGGCCCACAGCGCAGCCAAAGCGGCAGAAAAGATGCCGTGCCAGGGTGAATTCAAGGGTGAAGACGAGCGTTCCCACGCCGAGAAAGCGCGTCTGGTTGGCGCTCAAAGTGCCGTGCACCAGGTTGCCCCACACCTCGGCGGGGGGCAGCAGGTAGGTGAGCAGCGTGATGGCCCAGACAAAGCCAAACACCAGGCAAGCGGCCAGGAAGACGGGCCACCAGCGCCTGTCGGCGCTGCGGCCAGGGCGGGGCGTGGGGGATGTGTCCCACACGCTGAGCCTGCCGGTGGCGCGGTGCAGCAGGTCGTTGAGCAGTTCGACCAGTGAAAAATGGGGGCACAGCCAGCCGCAGTACAGGCGCCCATAGTGGTACGCCACCGCCAGGAAGCCGATGACCAGTGCCAGCACGGGCAGGATGCCGCGCCAGATGATGGACCAGGCGGTCTGCGCCGCGGTGGCCTCGCCGCGCACAAAGGCGTCGATACCCAGCGACCAGCGGAAACCGAGCACCCAGAGCTGGGTCTCGTTCAGATCAAAGCGCAGCAGGTTGAGTGCGGGCGCCAGCAGAAAGACGGCAAAAAACGACAGCTGCAGCCACCGGCGGCGGCGCTGCAGCACCTGGGTGTGCGCCAGCGGCTGCGCCGATGCGCCCGACGGGCCGCAGGCGGCCGCGCTGGCGCAGCTGGAGCAATCAGTCCCCATCACCTACCACGGCGCGCACCACGTCGTCGAGCGCGCGCAGGGTGTCGTGGTCGTCACTCAGCGCATCGACCACGGCGGCGCGGCAGGCGTCCCGCAGGGGCAGGCCTGACGCGACCAGGCGTGCAGCCATCACCAGCAGACGGGTGCTGGCGGTTTCTTCCAGATCGTGGTCGGTGAGGCGGCGCAGCGCCTGGGCGAGCTGCACCAGGCGTGCGGCGATCTCGGGTGCGGCGCGGCCTTCGCGCTCCAGGATGGCACGCTCGACGGCCGGTTCGGGGTAGTCCAGCGTCAGCGCGGTAAAGCGCTGGCGCGTGCTGGGCTTGAGGCCCTTGAGCAGGTTCTGGTAGCCCGGGTTGTACGAGATGACGAGCATGAACTCCGGCGGCGCGGCAAGGAGTTCGCCGGTGCGCTCGATGGGCAGGATGCGCCGGTCGTCGGCCAGCGGGTGCAGCACCACGGTGGTGTCCTTGCGCGCCTCGACCACTTCGTCCAGGTAGAGGATGGCGCCACCCCGCACGGCGCGGGTCAGCGGGCCATCGGCCCAGACAGTGTTGCCCTGGCCGATCAGATGGCGTCCCACCAGGTCGGCGGCGCTCAGATCGTCATGGCAGGACACTGTGATGAGCGGGCGCGCCAGGCGCGCCGCCATGTGCTCCACGAACCGCGTCTTGCCGCAGCCCGTGGGGCCCTTGATGAGCAGCGGGAGCTGCTGGGCAAAACAATGCTCGAACAGCGCGCACTCACCCGCTTGCGCGGCGTACCAGGGTATGGAGGCCCCGCCCGCCGCCCGCTGGGGGGCAGCAGGCGCCGACACGGAGGTTTGTTCGGCGCTGTGCATGCTCAGGCCCTTTGCAGGCGGCCGCCGGGGATGGCAGCCATTTCCTGTTCGTCAGCAGCCGGGCCGATGAAGAAGCTCGACAGATAGGTGATGAGGCCCACGAGGAACATCACGCCACCGAACACGCGCACCCAGTAGAAGAACACGAGCTGGTCCTGCGTGGCCATGAAGCTCATGGCACCCGTGGTGGGCATGCGCTGCAGCCACACCTGGAGGATGCCGGCGCCGCTCAGGGCCAGCACCATCACGGCCATGCCGATGCTCATGATCCAGAAGCTCCACATCTCGGCGCGCTGGGCGCGCAGGGGGTTGGCTTCGCGGCCGCGCATCAGGGGCATGGAGTAGCTGATGAGCGCCAGCACCACCAGCACGTAGGCACCGTAGAAGGCCAGGTGGCCGTGGGCCGCAGTGACCTGCGAGCCGTGCGTGTAGTAGTTGACCCAGCTCAGGGTGTGGATGAAGCCCCAGACGCCAGCGCCCAGGAAGGCGATCACGGCAGTGCCCACGGCCCACAGCACGGCGGCCTGGTTGGGGTGTTCACGGCGGCGGCGCTGCACCATGTTGAAGGCGAACAGCGTCATCATGAAGAACGGGATGGGTTCGAGCGCGGAGAACACGCCGCCAATCCAGTGCCAGTAGCCCGGCAGGCCGATGAAGTAGAAATGGTGACCCGTGCCCAGGATGCCCGAGATGAGGGCGAAGGCCACGATCATGTACATCCACTTGTCGATCACCTCGCGGTCCACGCCCGTGGTCTTGATCAGCACGAAGGCCAGCAGCGACGCCATGATCAGCTCCCAGGTGCCTTCCACCCACAGGTGCACCACGAACCACCAGTACATCTTGTCGCGCACCAGGTTGCTGGGGTTGACGAAGCTGAACAGGAACAACAGCGCCAGGCCCCACAGGCCCAGCAGCAGCACCAGGGTGATGGCGGTCTTGCGGCCCTTGAGCACGGTCATGGTGATGTTGAACAGGAAGCCCAGCGCCACCAGCACGATGCCGACTTTGGTCGGCAGGGGCTGTTCGAGGAACTCGCGGCCCATGGTGGCCAGCAGATCGTTGCCGGTCCATTTGGCGAGCGAGGCATAGGGCACCAGCAGGTAGCCCAGGATGGTGGCCACGCCGGCGGCAAGGAAAACCCAGAACAGGATCTTGGCGAAAAGCGGGCTCCAGAGCTCGGTTTCGCTCTCTTCGGGCACCATGAAATAGGCGGCACCCATGAAGCCGAACAACAGCCAGACGATCAGCAGGTTGGTGTGCACCATCCGCGCGATGTTGAACGGGATGTAGGGGAAGAACAGGTCGCCAATGACGTACTGCAGGCCCAGCGTGATGCCGAAGAGGATCTGCCCGGAAAACAGGCACAGGGCTGCAATGAAGTACAGCTTGGCGACCGCTTGCGACTGGTATTTAAGCGTAGGAATATTCATGTTTGAATCCTTGAAGGGAGGGTGGGCGGCGGGTGGAACAGCCGCTTTTAGCCTTCAATGTTGGGGGGCCACTTCTCGGCGTCGATGCCGTTGGTCCATTTCAGGAACTCGACCAGATCGTCGAGCTGTGCGTCGCTGAAATCGAAGTTGGGCATCTGGCGGCGGCCGGGTGTGTTCGATGGCATGGCCTTGATCCAGCCCTTGATGAAGTCGGGGCCGCGGCGCTCGTACACATTGCCCAGTTCCGGCGCGAAATAGGCGCCTTCGCCCAGCAACGTGTGGCAGCCGATGCAGTTGCGCGTCTCCCACAGGTGCTTGCCGCGCACGACAGCGGGCGTGATGTCCGCCGCGTTCGAGCGCTTGGGCAACGTCGTCTCGGTGTGAAAAATCAGGCCTGCAAACACCAGCACGAAGAACAGACTGCCTCCGTAAAAAATGTTGCGCGCCATCTGGCTGGTAAAGCCTTGGCTCATGGGGTTCCTTGTTGAGGTTGCTGAAAGACGGCCGCTACGTTACCGGGTAAACCCTTGGTCAATTTGATGTCTGTCAATAACATTCATATTTGATGAATCTTTTTTTCGTCGGCGTTTTGCGCGCAGAAAGTCTTGCAAAATGGCGACGATTTTGCGCGAGTTCTCGCGCGCCGACCCGATGCCAACTTGTCTTCCCCCCGTGTCCGCGCCCGCGCCCAGCGGCGGTGGAGCCACCCGCCATGCGATCGCCGTGGCAGACGCACCGCGCCTGCGCGGCGACCTGGGCGTCTGGCTGGTCATCCTGCTTGAGCTGCTGACTTTTGCCATCTTGTTCGTGGGCTTCGCTTTTGCCCGAACGCGCGAGGTCGATCTGTTCAACGCCGCGCAGGCCACCCTGAATCTGCACGCCGGCGCGCTTAACACCGTGCTCCTGGTATCCGGCAGCGCTTGCGTGGCAGCCGCCGTGCACGCCATGCGGCGCGACGCGCGCCGCGCCTGCGCGCGCTGGCTGGCGGGCGCGCTGACTTGCGGCGGCGGTTTTGTGGGTACCAAGATCTGGGAGTGGGCCGACAAGCTGGGCGACGGGGTGGACCTGTCCACCAACAGCTTCTACATGTTCTATCTGTTGCTCACCGGTTTTCACTTTCTGCATGTCGTAGTCGGCCTGCTGGCCCTGGCCTGGCTGTGGCTGCGCGTGCGGCATGGCGCCTACGGCAGCAGCGACTGCCACGCGCTGGAAACCGGAGCCGCGTTCTGGCACATGGTGGATCTGCTCTGGATCGTTCTTTTTCCCCTGGTCTACGTACTGCGATGAAAACGCCTGCCGTGTCCCACCTGACGATCGGCAGAACCTGGGGGCTGCTGGTGCTGCTCACGGGCCTGACCTTTGCGCTCGGCGAAAGCGGCAGCCTGGGCCAGAGCGCCGTGTCGCCAGTGCTGCTGGTGCTGGGGTGCTCAGGCCTCAAGGCGCTTTTGGTCATTCTTGAATACCTGGAGATGCGCCAGGCGCCGGCGCTGTGGCGCTGGCTCTTGCTCGGCTGGCTCATCCTGGTGCTTTCGCTGATCGTCCTGGCGTACTGGATGGCTCGCTAAAGCACTGCACCCGGGCGCGCGCGATACGGCACAATTTGCACTTCCGTCACCTGGCCCGAGCCGTATTCCATGAACGACCCCCTGCAAACCCTGGCGCCGCGCGACAAAGCCGAGATACTGGCCCAGGCGCTGCCCTACATCCGCAAGTTCCACGGCAAGACCATCGTCATCAAATATGGCGGCAATGCCATGACCGATCCCGAGCTGCAGGCCGACTTTGCCGAGGACGTGGTGCTGCTCAAACTCGTCGGCATGAACCCGGTGGTCGTGCACGGCGGCGGGCCGCAGATTGAGGCGGCCCTTGGGCGCCTGGGCAAGAAGGGCCATTTCATCCAGGGCATGCGCGTGACCGACGCCGAGACCATGGAAGTCGTCGAATGGGTGCTGGCCGGCGAGGTGCAGCAGGACATCGTCGGTCTGATCAACCAGGCCGGCGGCAAGGCGGTGGGCCTGACCGGGCGCGACGGCGCACTGATGCGCGCCCGCAAACTGCGCATGAAAGACCACACCGACCCGGCGCTCGAGCACGACGTGGGGCAGGTGGGCGAGATCGTGAGCATCGACCCCAGCGTGGTCAAGGCGCTGCAGGACGACGCCTTCATCCCCGTCATCAGTCCCATTGGTTTTGGCGAGCACAACGAGAGCTACAACATCAACGCCGACCTGGTGGCCAGCAAGCTTGCCACCGTTCTGCAGGCGGAAAAGCTGATGCTGCTGACCAACATCCCCGGCGTGCTCAACAAGGCGGGCGAACTGCTCACCGAGTTGAGTTCGCGCGAGATCGACGCCCTCATCGCCGACGGCACGATCTCCGGCGGCATGCTGCCCAAGATCGCCGGTGCGCTGGACGCGGCCAAGGCCGGCGTGCGTGCGGTGCACATCGTTGACGGGCGCGTGCCGCACGCGATGTTGCTGGAAATACTTTCCGATCAGGCCTTTGGCACCATGATCAGCAACGGCTGAGAAGAGGCCTCCTCCTGTGTCGCTTCGCTTCTTCCACCTTCTCGCGCCTCGCTGCGCGATGCAGGAAGGGGGACGCCCCCGGCGCGGCGGCGCGCAGCGGCCAGTCAAGGCCCTTGCGCAGGGCCGCTGGGGTGGGCCGCCGCCATCGCCTGGGTTGAGGGGTGCGGACCTGCGCTCGGCCGTCCCAAACCTGCTGGGTCACTGATGCGCCTGCTGCTTGTTGAAGACGACATCATGGTCGCCAGCGGCATCAAGCTGGGGCTGACGGACGCCGGCTACGCCGTGGACTGGGTGGGCAGCGGCGAGCGCGCGCAGGAGGTGCTGGCCAAGGAGTCGTTCGATGTTGGAATCATCGACATCGGGTTGCCGGGGATCGACGGCCTGGAACTCACGCGTCTGCTGCGGCGCGCCGAGATGGCCAACCCCGCCATGCCGGTGCTCATCCTGACGGCGCGCGACGCGCTGCAGGACCGGGTGCAGGGCCTGGATCTGGGCGCTGACGACTACATGGTCAAACCCTTCGAGTTGCCCGAGCTGCTGGCCCGGTTGCGGGCGCTGCTGCGGCGCTCGCAGGCGGCGACCACTGCGGTGCTCTCCTTCGGTCCCCTGGAACTGGACACCGCCAACCGGCGGGCCAGCATCGTTGGCACGCCGGCTGCGGCAGCATGCGTGATCGAACTGGGCCCGCGGGAGTGGACGGTGCTGGAATACCTCATGATCCACGCGCCCAAGCCTGCAAGCAAGGACAAGCTGCTTCAGGCGCTGACCGGCTGGGACAAGGAGATCACGCCCAACGCCATCGAGGTCTACGTGTCGCGACTGCGCAGCAAGCTTGAGCCGCACGGCATTGCCCTGCGCGCGATTCGCGGTTTCGGTTATCGGTTGGAATACACCCCGTAGGCCGACATGGCGCGCCCGGGCCTGCGGGCCATGACCTCCGATTTGCGCAACCGGCTGCTGGTGCTGCTGGTGCTTCCGCTCGCGGTGCTGGTGCTGGTTTCGGCCACGCTGGACTTTCGTTCCGCCGACGATGCCGCCCTGCAGCACGACCAGCGGCTGCTGCGCCTGCTGCCGGCGCTGGCCGATTCGGTGGTCGCAGGCAGCTCCGCGGGGGCCGGGCCCTTGCTGCTGCTGGCGCCCTCGGTCGAAGAGTTCCTGCGCCGCAGCGGCCCTTATACGGCCTTCAGCGTTCGCACTGTGGGCGGTGACCTGCTGCTTGGCGAGGACTGGGTGCAGGGGCCTTTGCCCCGAACCGCTGCCGCCGAGTTTCACAGCATGGAGTTTGGCGGCGTCACCTACCGCGTGGCGGCGCAGCGCGGTCAGACCGACGCCGGCGAGCTGGTGGTGGCGCTGGCCGACGGATCGGACTCGCGCCAGCAGTGGCTGCAGCAACTGGTGCTGCGCGTGCTCTTGCCCAACCTGCTGCTGGTCGCCGCGGCCGGGGTGGCCATCCATTGGGCTGTGGGCCGTGCCTTCAAGCCCCTGGTCGACCTGGCGAACAAGGTCGAACGCCGCTCTGCGCGCGATCTCAATCCGATCGACGTCGCCTCGTCTCCCCAGGAGGTGCGGCCGCTGGTGCATGCGCTCAACCATTTGTTTGATCTGGTGCGGGCGCAGATGGACAGCCAGCGGCGCTTCGTCGCCGACGCCGCGCACCAACTGCGCACCCCGCTGGCCGGCCTGCAGGCGCAGGTGGAAGCCTGGGCGCTGCTGGCGCGATCGGGAGGGAAGGAGCGAAATTTTGATGAAAAATGGCATCCAGCGCCCATCCAACAAGCGCAAGCAGCTATTACTTTAGGAGTAGATGAGATCGAAAAGCTGCGCGCTGCGACGCGCCGCACCTCGCAACTTGCGCACCAGTTGCTGGCGCTCTCCCGCGCCGACGCGCGCAGCATCGACGCCGCCGCCATGCAGCGTGTCGACCTCAAGGAGTTGTGTGAAGTGGCGCTGGAGCTGCATCTGGACGCGGCCGCGGCCAAGGCCATGGACTTGGGGCTGGAGACGCAGCCCGTGCATGCCACGGGGCACGACTGGCTGCTGCGTGAACTGCTCTCCAACCTCGTGGACAACGCCATCAAGTACGCGCCGATCGGTGGCCGGGTCACCATCCGCTGCGGCCGCACCACGGTGCGTGGCGCCCTGCGCGCATACCTGGAAGTCGAGGACGATGGGCCGGGCATTGCTGCTAGCGAATACGCCAGGGTATTGCAGCGTTTCTACCGCATACCGGGCACTGCGGGCGAAGGGACGGGGCTCGGACTGCCCATTGCGGACGAGATTGCACGCGCGCACGGCTCCACGCTGCAACTGATGCGCGGCGCGGCGCAACGCGGCTTGCTGGTTCGAATGCTGTTTGCTCCCGAGCCCGCAGCGCCGGCCGAAACCGCCAAAAACGCCGTGGGAGAATGATTCCATGAGCGACGCAGCGGACCGCACCCCCGAGCCCGGCATGCAAGGGCGCGACGCCGTGGCGCCCGAGCTTGCCGCGACCCCACCCGAAGCGCCCAAACGCCGGCCGCAGCCGGGCGAGCGGCGCGCCCAGATCTTGCAGGCGCTGGCCGCCATGCTGGAGGCGCCGGGCGCCGAACGGATCACCACCGCCGCGCTGGCCGCACGCCTGACCGTGAGCGAAGCGGCGCTGTACCGCCATTTCGCCAGCAAGGCGCAGATGTTTGATGCGCTCATCGACTTCATCGAGGAGACGGTGTTTGCGCTCAGCGCCCAGATTTTGCTCGGTCAGAACGAAGCGCCGACCACCCAGGCGGCTCGCATCGTGGCGCTGCTGCTGCAGTTTTGCGAGCGCAATCCGGGTTTGGCGCGTGTCTTGGCCGGCGACGCACTGCTGCTCGAGCACGAGCGACTGCAGCAGCGTGTCAACCAGTGCTTTGAACGGCTCGAATCGCAGCTGCGCCAATGTCTGCGCGCCGCCGCGCAGCAGGCCGGCTCGGCCGCCCCGACGGCCGATGCCCAGGTGGCCGCCAGTTGCTTGATCGCTTTTTCCCAAGGCCGCTTGCAGCGCTTCGTGCGCTCGCAATTCAGGCGCTTGCCGACGGAGCAACTGGACGCCTGCCTGGCCCGTATGCTCTGAAAACCTTTTGGTGCGCCCACTCTATTTTTTGGTGGGAGCGTGACCTCGGGCGGAATTTCCTGCAGAATAGAACGATCGTTCGTTTTTGCGCCATGCCCACTGTCCACACCTCCACCCCTTCCGGCCACGCGCCGCGGTCTCGCGCCGCTGCGGCACGCGGGCTACAAAAAGGCCAGCAGACCAAAGCAGCCATCGTCGAGGCGGCGCTGAATCTGGCCACCCACATCGGGCTGGAAGGCCTGTCCATTGGCGCGCTCGCAGACGTCATGGGCATGAGCAAGTCGGGCGTGTTTGCCCACTTTGGCTCGCGAGAAGAATTGCAGATTTCGGTGGTGCGCGAATACCACCACTGCTTCGAGCAGGAAGTGTTCTATCCGGCCATGTCGGCGCCGCGCGGTGTCGCCCGCTTGCGGGCGCTGTTTGCCAACTGGATGCAGCGGACCTCGGTCGAGATCGATTCGGGCTGCATCTACATCAGCGGCGCCGTCGAATTCGACGACCGCCCGGGCCCGGTGCGCGACGCCCTGGCCGAATCGGTGATGACCTGGCACAGCGCCATGCGCCGCGCCATCGTACAGGCCAAGGAGCGGGGCGAACTGCTCGCCGACGTGAATGAGGAGCAGATGCTGTTCGAGATCCACGGCCTCATCCTGGCGCTCCACTACGAGGCACGTTTTCTCAAGAACCCCGGTTCGATCGGCCGGGCGCTCACCGGTTTTGACAACATTCTTGCCCGCTTTTCGGCCTCCGCGCCGGCTGGCGGCTCCCCTGCCACCCACGAGTAAACCCAAGGAGTCAACATGCCTACCTACACGCCGCCCCTGCGCGACATGCAATTCGTCATGCATGAGATGTTCAACGTCGTCGATGAATTCAAGAACCTGCCACCCCACGCGGAAGTCGATGCCGACACCATCAACGCGGTGATCGAAGAAGGCGGCAAGTTCGCCACCGATGTGATCTTCCCGCTCAACATCAGCGGCGATACCGAGGGCTGCACACTCGACAAGACCACGCACGAGGTCAAGACCCCCACGGGCTTCAAGGAGGCTTACGCCAAATACGTCGAAGGCGGCTGGCCGGCGCTCTCCTGCGACACGGCATACGGCGGCCAGGGCCTGCCGTTCGTGCTCAACCAGTGCATGTACGAGATGATGAACTCGGCCAACCAGGCCTGGACCATGTACCCGGGCCTCTCCCATGGCGCCTACGAGTGCCTGCACGCGCATGGCACCGATGAGCAGAAGAAGATTTACCTGCCCAAGCTGACCAGCGGCGAGTGGACCGGCACCATGTGCCTGACCGAGCCGCATTGCGGCACCGACCTGGGGATGCTGCGCACCAAGGCCGAGCCGCAAGCCGACGGGAGCTACAAAATCACCGGCAACAAGATTTTCATCAGCGCCGGCGAACACGGCATGACGGAAAACATCGTGCATCTGGTGCTCGCGCGCCTGCCCGATGCGCCGGCCGGAAGCAAGGGCATCAGCCTGTTTGCCGTGCCCAAGTTCAAGGTGAACGCCGACGGCAGCCTGGGCGAGCGCAACCCGATTTTCTGCGGTGCGCTCGAGCACAAGATGGGCATCCACGGCAACGCCACGGCGCAGATCAACATCGACGGCGCCATCGGCAGCCTGGTGGGCCAGCCCAACAAGGGCCTGGCTGCCATGTTCGTGATGATGAACGCCGCCCGCCTGGGCGTGGGCAACCAGTCCCTCGGTCTGACTGAAGTGGCGTACCAAAATGCACTGGCCTACGCCAAGGACCGCATCCAGATGCGCAGCCTCTCGGGCGTCAAGGCCAAGGACAAGCCGGCCGATCCGATCATCGTGCACCCCGACGTGCGCAAGATACTGCTCACCGCCAAGGCCTACGCCGAGGGCGGACGCGCGCTCGCCATCTACTGCGCCATGCTGCTCGACAAAGAGCTGCACCACCCCGACGAGAAGGTGCGCAAGGACTCGGGCGAAATGCTCGCTCTGCTGACCCCCATCGTCAAAGCCTTCCTCACCGACAACGGTTTTGACGCCACCGTGATGTGCCAGCAGGTCTTTGGTGGCCACGGCTACATCAAGGAATGGGGCATGGAGCAGTTCGTGCGCGACGCGCGCATCAACATGATCTACGAAGGCACCAACACCATCCAGGCGCTCGATTTGCTGGGCCGCAAGATTCTGGGCAACAACGGCGCTTCGCTGAAAAAATTCGGCAAGCTGGTCGGTGCGCTGGTACAGGAAGAAGGCGTGAACGAGAAGATGGCCGAGTTCATCAACCCGCTTGCGGGCCTCGCCGACCAGATGACGAAGTTCACCACCGAGCTGGGTTTCCGCGGTATGCAAAACCCCGACGAAGTGGGCGCCGCCGCAGTGGACTACCTGCGCGTGGCTGGCCACCTGGTGTTTGCCTACTTCTTTGCCCGCATGGCACAAGTGGCGCTGCGCCAGATCGCCGCGGGCAATACCGATCCGTTTTATGGTGCCAAGCTGCAGACAGCGCGCTTTTACTTCGCCAAATTGTTCCCGGAAACGGCGACACTGATGCGCACCGCGCGTGCAGGCGCCAGGCCCTTGATGGAGACCGACCTGGCGCTGGCGTAAGCAAGCGATCCCGATTTTTTCAGCCTTTTCACCTTGGAGCGCCCATGATTAAAGCGTTAGCAGCTATTGGTTTTGTAGTGTTAGCCGCCCCCGCACTCGCTCAGATGACGCCCGAAGGCCTATGGCGCAACATCGACGACAAGACCGGCGAAGCCAAGGCGGAAATTCGCATCAAACCCGATGCGTCCGGGGCCCTGCACGGGGTTCTGGAGAAGCGCCTGGCCAAGGACGCAAAGCCCGAAGACCTGTGCAAGGAGTGCAGCGACGACCGCAAGGACAAACCGCTGCTGGGCCTGGAGATCATCCGGGGTGCAAAGAAGGCCGAAGGCAAAGACGTGTGGGAGGGCGGCAAGATTCTCGACCCCGAGAACGGCCGCAACTACACACTGCGCATGACACCCATCGAAGGCGGCAAGAAGCTCGAAGTGCGTGGCTCCTTCGGGCCGTTTGGCCGCACGCAGACCTGGGTGCGGGTGCAGTAACCGGCTGAACTAGCGGCTGAGCGCAGTGGCAGGCGCGGCCTGCCCGCAGCGCCCTGCGCATGAGCGGCACAACACACCGGGCCTCGCACACCTCGCGCAGGCCCAAAGGAGAAAGATATGTCCAGATTCCAGGTAAAGAAAGTCGCCGTGCTCGGCGCAGGCGTGATGGGTGCGCAGATCGCTGCGCACCTGGTCAATGTCAAGGTGCCGGTGGTGCTGTTTGATCTGCCGGCCAAAGAGGGCCCGAAGAACGGCATCGTGACCAAGGCCGTGGAAGGTTTAAAGAAGCTCAAACCCTCGCCGCTGGGGGTGGCAGACGACGCCGCACTCATTGGCCAGGCCAACTACGAAGAGCACCTGGAGCAGCTGCGCGATTGCGACCTCATCATCGAGGCGATTGCCGAGCGCATGGACTGGAAGCTCGACCTGTACAAAAAGATCGCGCCTTTCGTCAACCCGAACGCCATCGTGGCATCCAACACCTCGGGCCTGTCGATCACCAAGCTCTCCGAGGCGCTGCCCGAGGCCATCAAGCCGCGCTTTTGCGGCATTCACTTCTTCAACCCGCCGCGCTACATGGTGCTGGTGGAGCTGATCAACACCCCCACCACCGCCCCCGAAGTGCTCGACCAGCTCGAAGCCTTTGTCACCAGCGGCCTGGGCAAGGGCGTGGTGCGCGCGCACGACACACCCAACTTCGTTGCCAACCGCGTCGGCATCGCCGGCATGCTGGCGACGATGAAGGAAGTCGAGAACTTCGGCCTCACGTTTGACGTGGTCGACGACCTGACCGGCAAGAAGCTCGGCCGGGCATCGAGTGGCACCTTCCGCACCGCCGACGTGGTGGGCCTGGACACCATGACCCACGTCATCAAGACGCTGCAGGACAACTTGAGCGGAGACGCTACCGCAGGGGCTGAAAAGTACGACCCCTTCTATGAGAGCTTCGGCACCCCGGCCGTGCTCAAGAAGCTGCTGGAACTGGGCAATCTGGGCCAGAAGACCAAGGCTGGCTTCTACAAGAAGGTCGGCCGCGACGTGCTGCGCTTCGACCTGGACGGCGAAGAGTACGTGCCCGGCGGCCAGAAGGCCGATGAGGTCTACGGCCGCATGCTGAAAAAGCCCGCTGCCGAGCGCCTCAAGTTGTTGCGCAATGCTGAAGGCCCGCAGGGCCAGTTTCTGTGGGCCATTCTGCGCAACAGCTTCCACTACGCCGCCGTGCATCTGGCGACCATTGCCGAGTCCGCCCGCGACGTGGACCAGGCCATGCGCTGGGGCTTTGGCATGAAGCAAGGCCCGTTCGAGCTGTGGCAGGAAGCCGGCTGGCTGGAAGTCGCGAAGATGGTGCAGGAAGACATCGATGCCGGCAAGGCGCTGTCCAAGGCGCCGCTGCCCGAGTGGGTGTTCAAGGGCCCGGTGGCAGAGGCCGGCGGTGTGCACACGGCAGAAGGCTCGTGGAGCGCCTCGGCCGGAAAATTCATTCCCCGCCGCGAGTTGCCGGTGTATGAGCGCCAACTGTTCCCCGAAGCCCTGCTGGGCGAATCGCTCCCCGACTTCAAGACCGCCGGCAAAACCCTGCACGAAGACGATTCCATTCGCCTGTGGACGCTGGACGACGAAGTCGTCATTGCCAGCATCAAAACCAAGATGCACGCCATCAGCCCCGACGTGGCCGAAGGCCTGGCCATGGCGGTCGAGATGGCTGAGAAGGATTTCCAGGCCATGGTGGTCTGGTCGGGCGACGAGCCGTTCAGCGCTGGCGCCGACCTGCAAGCCATGCTGCCCGCCTTCATGATTGCTGGCGTCAGCGCCGTCGAAGGGGCAGAGCAGGAGCTGCAAAACACCATGCTGCGCCTGCGCTACGCCGGTGTGCCGGTGGTCTCGGCCATCCGGGGCCTGGCGCTGGGCGGTGGCTGCGAGCTGGCCGTGCACTCGGCCCGCCGCGTGGTGCATATGGAAAGCTATATCGGCCTGGTGGAAGTGGGTGTGGGCCTGGTGCCCGGCGCTGGTGGCCTGGCCTACATCGCCCGCCGTGCCGCCGAAAACATGGCCCAGTCCACCTCCAAAGACGTGCTGCCCTTCCTGACCGAAGGCTTCTCCGCTGCGGCCATGGCCAAGGTGGGCACCAGCGCGCTCGAATCGCGCAAGCTGGGCTTCCTGCTGGAGAGCGATGTCATCGTGCCGCACAAGGACGAGCTGCTGTTTGTGGCACTGAACGAGGCCAAGGCCATGGCCCGTGGCGGCTGGCGCGCACCGCACAAGCGGCTGTTCCCCGTAGCGGGCCGCAGTGGCATTGCCACCATCAAAGCGCAACTGGTGAACATGCGCGACGGCGGTTTCATCAGCGCGCACGATTTCCACATTGCCAGCCTGATCGCCGGCGTGGTGTGTGGCGGCGACGTCGATGCCGGCGCGCTGGTCAGCGAGGAATACCTGATGGCCATGGAGCGCAAGGCCTTCTGCTCGCTGATTGAACACCCGAAAACGCAGGAGCGGATTCTGGGCATGCTCAATACCGGCAAGCCCGTCAGAAACTGAGCGCCGCTGCGCCACTGGAGAGAGACATGACTGATTTGGTTTCCTACGCTTTTGCCGACGGTGTGGCCACGCTGACCATGGACGATGGCAAGGCCAACGCCATGAACCCCGCCATGCAGATGGCGCTGAATGCCGCCCTCGACCGCGCCGAGGCGGACAAGGCCATCGTGGTGCTGACCGGCCGGCCTGGTGTTTTTTCCGGCGGGTTTGACTTGTCGGTGTTCAAGGCCGGCAACCCGCAGGTGACTTTCCAGATGCTGACCGGCGGCGCGCAATTGGCCAGCCGCCTGCTCTCGTACCCGCACCCGGTGGTAGCGGCCTGCTCGGGCCATGCGATGGCGATGGGCCTGTTCCTGCTCCAGTGCGCGGACGTGCGCATCGGCCTGAATGCAGGCGCCACCTTCCAGGCCAACGAGGTGCTGATCGGCATGACGCTGCCGTACTTCGCGCTGGAAGCGCTGCGCGAACGGGTGGCTACGCCGCACCTGCACCTGGTGGGCACCGGCCTGGCGTATTCCGGAGCGGATGCTGTGCAGGCCGGTTTGCTCGACGAGGCGGTTGCGCCTGAATCCCTGGCGGCGGCCGTGCAAGCGCAGGTGGACCGCCTGAAGAAGGCGCACCCGGCCTCGTTCACGGCCACCAAGCAGCGCCTGCGCGCTGGTGTGATGGCTGCACTGCCACAGGCGACTGAAAGCGACAAGGCCGACTGGATGCGCCTTGGCACAGCCAAAGCCTGATTTCCATTCCACATTGACAGGCGCTGCCGCCCCAAAGCCGCAGCCCGCACCCTGAGGTTCTTTCCATGAAACAAGTTCAAGACGCCTACATCGTTGCCGCCACGCGCATGCCCATTGGCCGCTCGGGCCGTGGCTACTTCCGCAATACCCGGCCCGACGACCTGCTGGTGGCCGCCATTCGCAGCGCCATGCTCCAAGTGCCCACGTTGGACCCCAAGGCCATTGAAGACTCCATCATTGGCTGCTCGTTCCCCGAGGGCGAGCAGGGCATGAACATGGCCCGCATTGCCATGGGCCTGGCCTTTGACCACCCCGTCGGCGGCATCACGGTCAACCGCTTCTGCGCCTCGGGCGTGAGCGCCATCCAGATGGCGGCCGACCGCATCCGCGTGGGCGAGGCCGACGTGCTGATTGCCGGTGGCGCCGAATCCATGAGCATGGTGCCCATGGGCGGCAACAAGCCCTCCTTCAACCCCGAAGTGTTTGCCCGGGATGAGAACGTCGGCATCGCCTATGGCATGGGCCTGACGGCCGAAAAAGTGGCCCAGCAATGGAAGGTGTCGCGCGAAGACCAGGACGCCTTTGCGCTGGAATCGCACCTGCGCGCGGTCAAGGCCCAGCAGGCCGGCGAGTTCACCGACGAAATCACGCCCTTTGAAATCACCGAGCGCACGCCCGACCTGGCCACTGGCGAAGTGACCACCAGGAAGCGCACCGTGAGCCTGGACGAAGGCCCGCGCCCGGACACCACGCTCGAAGCCCTGGCCAAATTGCGGCCCGTGTTTGCTGCCCGTGGCAGCGTCACGGCCGGCAACAGCTCGCAGACCAGCGACGGCGCAGGCGCCTTGATTCTGGCCAGCGAAAAGGCGGTCAAGCAGTTTGGCCTGACGCCGCTGGCCCGCTTTGTCAGCTTTGCTGCGCGCGGCGTGCCGCCCGAAATCATGGGCATCGGCCCGATTGAGGCGATTCCGGCCGCGCTGCGCTACGCCGGGCTCAAGCACGAAGACATTGGCTGGTACGAGTTGAACGAAGCCTTTGCTGCGCAGTCGCTCGCTGTGATGCGCACGCTGGGGCTGAACCCGGCCACGGTGAACCCCATGGGCGGTGCGATTGCGTTGGGGCACCCGCTGGGCGCGACCGGCGCGATTCGTGCGGCGACGGTGGTGCATGCGCTCAAGCGCCACAAGCTCAAGTACGGGATGGTGACCATGTGTGT
>JAMLIT010000014.1 GCA_023954035.1 Burkholderiaceae bacterium
CCAGCCAGGGCCGCCGGATCTTCTGGGGCCGCGTCGCCGCAGGCACGGCCCAGCCGGGCTCGCAAGTGCAGGTGTTTCCCAGCGGCCAGCGCGCGCTGGTGGCCCAGGTGCTGAACCACACCCGCCAGCCGGGCGACGTGCAAGCCGGCCAAAGCGCCGGCTTCGTTCTGGACCGCGAGATCGACGTCTCGCGCGGCGACTGGATTCTGGCCGCGGCGGCGCCAATGCAGAGCAAGCTCCAGGGCGATGATTTCGACGCGCCCGAGCTGGCTTCGCCCTGGCCCGCGCAAACGCTGCTGAGCTGCACCGTCGCTTGGCTGGACGACCAGCCCCTGGTCGCCGGCCGTGTCTACCAGTTGTTGCACGGCCACCGCTGGGTGAAGGCGCGGGTGCAGCGCATCGTGCACGGGCTCGACATCCATACGCTGGCCGAACAGCCGGCCAGCGAGCTGGCGCCCAACGCGATCGGCCATGTCGAATTGCAACTGCAAGCGCCCCTGCCCGTGGCCGCCTACACCCGCTCGCGCCAGCTCGGTGCCATGATCCTGGTGGACACCGCCAGCAACCGCACCGCCGGCGCGGTGCTGCTACGCTGAGGCACATGCATACACCTGCTGAAAGCCTGCCGCCGGTATTCACCATCGGCCACTCGACGCACAGCTTCGACGCATTCGCTGCGCTGCTGGAGCAGGAAAACGTCGAGCGCATCGTCGACGTGCGCAAGCTCACCGGCTCGCGCCGCTTTCCACAGTTCAATGCCGACGCCCTGTCGCCCGCGCTGCAGGATCGCGGCATCGGCTACCAGCACATTGTGCAATTGGGCGGACGGCGCGGACGCACCCTGGCCAAAGGCGAGCACTCGCCCAACGGCTACTGGACCAACGACAGCTTTCGCCGCTACGCCGACTACGCGCTGACCGACGACTTTGCCGCCGGCATGGCCCAATTGCGGGCAGCCAGCCAGGACACGCGCTGCGCGCTGATGTGCGCCGAAGCCGTCTGGTGGCGCTGCCACCGCCGCATCATCACCGACTACCTGCTGCAGGAGGGCCGGGAGGTACGCCACATCCTGGGCAAGGCGAGTGCCGAGCCCGCGAGCATGACGCCCGGTGCCGAGCCGGCCGTCCTGCCAGGGCCCCCGCCGCGCACCGTGTTGCTGTATCCGCCCGGCCCCGAGAAATAGCGTCTGCCCGAGTCCCACGAGGCCGCAAGACCATCAGGGTCGGCCCCAGGCGCCTCAGTGCTAACCCTTAAAATACCCTTCTTCCGTTTCCGAACAACGAGCCCGCCATGACCCACGTCGTCTCCGAAAACTGCATCAAGTGCAAATACACCGATTGTGTGGACGTGTGTCCCGTGGACTGCTTTGTTGAAGGCCCGAACATGCTCGTCATCAACCCCGACGAGTGCATCGACTGCGCGGTCTGCGTGCCCGAATGCCCGGCCAACGCCATCTTTGCCGAAGAAGACCTGCCACCCGACGAACTCGCCTTCATCAAGATCAACGCCGAGCTGACCAACGCGCCCGGCTGGAAAGTCATCACCAAGCGCAAGGGCGCACTTCCAGACGCCGACGAGTGGAATGGCAAGCCCGGCAAGCGCACGGAAATCATTCGCTAGGGCCCTTATGGGCTGCGCTTGGCGCAGCTTTTTGCGCACGAGGCCGAAAAAGCCCACGAGGCACGAAAGATTCGATGGAAACAGCGGATGCAGTCGTCATCGGCGCAGGCCCCGTCGGTCTGTTCCAGGTGTTTCAACTCGGCCTGCAAGGGCTTTCAAGCCACGTCATTGACGCCCTGCCGCACGCCGGCGGCCAGTGCGCCGAGCTGTATGGCGACAAGCCGATCTACGACATCCCAGGCATCAAGGTCTGCACCGGCCAGGAGCTGACCGATCGGCTGCTGGACCAGATCAGGCCGTTCGCGCCACAGTGGCACCTGGGCGAGCAGGCCAGCCTGCTGGAGCCGCGGGCGGGGGGCGGCTTTGTGGTGGAGACCGCCCAGGGCACCCGCCTGCATGTCCGCACCGTGGTGATCGCCGCGGGCGTGGGCGCCTTCATGCCGCGGACGCTGAAGCTGGCGGGTCTGGCCGCCTTCCACGGAACGCAGATGCGCTACCGCCTGGAAGCAAACGAGAACCTCCAGGGCAAGCAGGTGGTCGTGCATGGTGGCGGCGAGGCGGCCGTGGCAGCGGCCATTGCATGCGCGAGCGCGCCCGAGGCATTGAGGCCTGCACAGACGACGCTGCAGCATCGACGCGACGTGTTCGACGCGCGGGTCGATTTGCTCGCGCAACTGCAGACCTTGCGCGCCGCGGGCCGCATCCAGGTGGCGGTTGGCGCACTGACGGATGCTGTCGAGCAAGACGGCCACCTGACCGCTCTCGTGCTCGCATCGCCCACCGGCGAATGCCTGCAACTGCCATGCGACCTGCTGCTCGTGCGCCTGGGGTTGGCACCGAAATGGGGCCCACTGGCGGATTGGGGCCTCGCACTGGAGCGCAAGCAGCTCGTGGTGGACCCGGCTACCTTCTCCACCAGCGTGCCCGGCATCCACGCCGTGGGCGACGCCATCACCTACCCAGGAAAACGCAAGCTGATCGTCAGCGGCTTTCACGAGGCGTCCCTCGCCGCGTTGGCCGCCGCCGAGTGGCTGGCCGGCCATGCGCTTGCGCTGGAGTACACCACCAGCAGCCAGAGGTTGCAGCGCAGGCTGGGCGTGTCCTTGGCCAACGGCCGTTGAAACGCTTCCGGTTGGGACCTGTTGCCACGGCAAAGCGGCTGCCTGCGGCCAGGGCAGCGTATTCCACATTGCAGAAAAGTTATTTCGCAATACGGGATTCGCGTGATGCACTGCATCATTTTTCTGCGTAGCTTCAGGGTCTTGCGTATCGCATGATGGAAAGAAATCCTTAAGCTGTTGATTTGAAACATTTTAAAAACACTCTTCTATAAGACATAAGAGCTTGTCCAAGTCTTGTAGAAGACTTAAAGTGTTTCCATGCCGCGCCCTTGGCGCTCTCCCATTTTTCATTCACTTCAATGGAGTCTCCCATGCCCCAATCCCTGACCCAACAACTGAGCCGCGAACAGCAAATTGCTGCCCTGGAAAAAGACTGGGCCCAAAACCCCCGCTGGAAGGGTGTCAAGCGCGGTTACACCGCAGCCGACGTCGTCCGCCTGCGCGGCAGCCTGCAGCCCCAGCATACCCTGGCCCAGCGCGGTGCCGAGAAGCTGTGGGAGAAGGTCAACGGCGGTGCCACGAAGGGCTACGTCAACGCCTTCGGCGCCATCTCCGCCGGCCAAGCCATGCAGCAGGCCAAGGCAGGTCTGGAAGCCGTGTACCTGTCGGGCTGGCAGGTGGCTGCCGACGGCAACACGTCGGAAACCATGTACCCCGACCAATCGCTGTACGCCTATGACTCGGTGCCCACCATGGTGCGCCGCATCAACAACACCTTCAAGCGTGCCGACGAAATCCAGTGGAGCCGCGGCATCAACCCGGGCGACCAGGAATTCATCGACTACTTCCTGCCCATCGTGGCGGATGCGGAAGCCGGTTTCGGCGGCGTGCTCAACGCCTTCGAGCTGATGAAGAACATGATTGCCGCAGGTGCTGCCGGTGTGCACTTCGAAGACCAGCTGGCTGCCGTGAAGAAGTGCGGTCACATGGGCGGCAAGGTGCTGGTTCCCACGCAGGAAGCCTGCGAAAAGCTGATTTCGGCACGTTTCGCTGCCGATGTGATGGGTGTTCCCACCATCATTCTGGCCCGTACCGACGCTGAGGCCGCCAACCTGATCACCTCGGACCACGACGCAAACGACAAGCCTTTCCTGACCGGCGAGCGCACGCAAGAAGGTTTCTACCGCGTCAAGAATGGTCTGGAGCAGTCCATCAGCCGTGGTGTGGCCTACGCCCCCTACGCCGACTTGGTGTGGTGCGAAACCGGCGTGCCCGATATCGGCTTTGCCCGTGAATTCGCCCAGGCTGTGCTGGCTGCCTGCCCCGGCAAGCTGCTGTCGTACAACTGCTCGCCTTCGTTCAACTGGAAGAAGAACCTCAACGACAAGCAGATCGCTTCCTTCCAGGAAGACCTGTCGGCGCTGGGTTACAAGTTCCAGTTCATCACGCTGGCCGGCATCCACATCAACTGGTTCAACACCTTCAAATTCGCCCACGCCTATGCGCGCGGCGAGGGCATGAAGCACTACACCGAAATGGTGCAGGAACCCGAATTCGCTGCGCGCGAGCAGGGCTACACCTTTGTTTCGCACCAGCAGGAAGTTGGCGCAGGCTACTTCGACGACGTGACCACCGTGATCCAGGGCGGCTCGTCGAGCGTGAAGGCGCTGACCGGTTCCACCGAAGAAGAGCAGTTCCATTGAGCTTTGCTTGCCCCGGATGAAAAAGAAACGACGACCACCTCCAGGGTCGTCGTTTTTTTCAGGGTCCGGTCCCCTCCCCCGCCTTCGGTGACGAGCACCCAACGGCGCCCACGCCATGGCCTACGCCGATTTCGCCTTGCGGCTCCCGCGCCATGCGCCGAAGATGGCGATCAGCCCCGGCACCAGAATCAATCCCCAGATGATCTTGTCCAGGTGCTCGCGTACGAACGCCAGGTTGCCAAAGAACAGGCCGGCACTTGTGATGCCCACCACCCACAGCACAGCGCCCCCGACGTTGTAGGCCGTGAACTTGGCGCGCGACATTTCGGCAACGCCCGCCACAAAGGGGGCAAAGGTGCGAACAAAGGGCATGAAACGCGCCAGCACGATGGTGATGCCGCCGTAACGCTCGTAGAACGCGTGCGCCTGGTCAAACGCGCGGCGGTTGAACCAACGCGACGATTCCCACTGAAACACGCGCGGCCCGAACCAGCGGCCAATCGAGTAGTTGCACTGGTCGCCCAGCACCGCCGCCGCCAGCAGCACCGCCACCGCTGGGGCAAACTCCATCATGCCGGCGCCGCAGAGCGCGCCCACGATGAACAGCAGCGAGTCGCCCGGCAAAAAGGGCATGACGACCAGGCCGGTTTCAACAAACACGATCAGGAACAGCAGCGCGTACACCCACAGGCCGTAGGCGGCAACAAAGGCTTCAAGGTGCTTGTCGACGTGCAGGATGAAGTCGATCAGAAAGGCAATGGCGTCCATGGGCGGGCTTTGACGGACTTGGAATAGGGCGGGCCATTATGGCCAGCACGTCCGACCGCCCTTGCGATCCCTAGAATCTTCCTGTGCAAGAAGCTTTCTGCCCGTCCCCCAAGCGCCGCCCCATCTGCGACCTGCCCGACGAACTCGTCAGCCAGATTGCGGCTGGCGAAGTTGTCGAGCGCCCCGCCTCCGTGGTGCGCGAGCTGGTGGACAACGCGCTCGACGCCGGCGCCACGCAGATCACGCTGCGACTGCTGGCCGGCGGCGTGCGCCTGATCAGTGTGGAAGACGACGGCGGCGGCATTCCCCAGGCAGAGTTGGCTCTGGCGCTGCGCCGCCATGCCACGAGCAAGATTCGCACGCTGGACGACCTGGAGAGCGTTGCCACGATGGGTTTTCGCGGCGAGGCGCTGGCGGCCATTGCTTCGGTCTCCGAATTGGCCCTGCTCTCGCGCCCTGCCGGGCAGGACAGCGCCTTTCTGCTCGATGCCCGCAGCGGCGAGCTGCGCCCGGTGGCGCGGGCCGTGGGCACCACCGTCGAAGTCAAAGAGCTGTTCTTCAGCACGCCGGCGCGGCGCAAGTTCCTCAAAACCGATGCGACTGAGCTGGCCCACTGCGTCGAAGCGGTGCGCCGCCACGCCCTGGCGCGCCCGGATGTGGGCTTTGCCATCTGGCACGAAGGCAAGCTGGTGCAGCAGTGGCGCACGGCCCTGACGCACGGCGCGGGAGCGGGAGCCCTGGACCGTCGCCTGGCGGACGTGCTGGGCGAAGAGTTTCTGGACCAATCGGTGGCGCTGCAGCATCAAGAGGGCCGCGTCACCCTCACCGGCCGCGCGGGCTTGCCAGACACGGCACGTGCGCGCGCCGACCAGCAGTACTGCTATGTGAATGGCCGCTTCGTGCGCGACAAGGTGGTGGCCCACGCCGCCCGCAGCGCCTACGAAGACGTGCTGCACGGCCAGCGCCAGCCGGTGTATGCGCTGTACATCGACATCGACCCGGCGCGCGTGGACGTGAACGTGCACCCCACCAAGATCGAGGTGCGCTTTCGCGACAGCCGCGAGGTGCACCAGGCCGTGCGCCACGCCATCGAGAACGCCCTGGCCGCGCCGCGCGCAGGAGCTGTGCTGGCCGTGCCCCCGGCCGCTGCGGCATCCGCGACAGGTGCCTCAGAAACTTCCTTGAATTTTGAACAAAATCGGCCTCCAGCGCTTATTCCACGGGCGCAGGCAGCTATGCAATTTGATGCTCCCATCGGCCACCGCGTGACCGATCTCGGTGCGCTGTGGGGCAGCGCACGCCTGCCCGAAGGCGAAAGCAGCGCATCGGTTGGCGCTGCTCCTCTTGCGTGGGAAAGCCCGGCCCCTCTCACGCCCAGTACGCCTGGCACGCCCGATACCCCTCCGGCCACGGTCTGGCCGCTGGGCCGTGCGCTGGCGCAGCTGCAAGGCATTTACATCCTGGCGGAGAACGCCCAGGGGCTGGTGATTGTCGACATGCATGCGGCGCACGAGCGCATCGTCTACGAGCGCCTCAAGTCGCAGTGGGACAGCAGCGCACGCATTGCCAGCCAGCCGCTGCTGATTCCCGCGACTTTTGCTGCCACGCCGCAGGAACTGGCCACCGCCGAGCAGAACGTGGACGCGCTGGCCGCTCTCGGCCTGGAGATCGCGGCTTTTTCAGCCCGCACGCTGGCCGTGCGCGCTGTGCCCGCCACGCTGGTGCAAGGCGACGCGGTGGAGCTGGCGCGCAGCGTGCTGGCCGAGTTGGCCGCGCACGACGCAAGCGGCGTGGTGCAGCGCGCACAGAACGAGATATTGGGCACCATGGCCTGCCATGGTGCCGTGCGTGCCCATCGCAAGCTCACCATCGACGAGATGAACGCGCTGCTGCGGCAGATGGAAACCACCGACCGGTCCGACCAGTGCAACCATGGCCGGCCCACCTGGCGCCAGCTCGGTCTGCGTGAGCTCGATGCGCTTTTTCTTCGCGGACGCTAGGTGGCTTTCGGACTTGGAGCGGCGAAAGCGAAACCCTGAAGGTTTCACGGAAATCGGCCCCAGAGAACACGGTTTTTGCCGGATTTGCCGCCTCACAGATCGGCCAAGGGACGCAAGGACCCTGGTCTCGACAAGCGGCGAAGCCAAAAATGGACCGCTGCAGCCCATTGGCAGGCGACGATTCACAGCTCCGACGACCCCTGGGTAGGCCTCGCCCGTGCCGGCGCTGGCCGGCGAATTCTCTTGCGACTTCTGCGCCGCTGCAGCAAGCATGGGGCTGTGCTTGTTTTTCGACCTTTTTGCACCGTGGTGTGGCCACTTCGCACCGGTTTTGGGCGCTGCCGCCCTGCAAACGGGCCTGTCCTCCCTATTTTGTTGCATGAACCCATACCGGTTTGGCATAATGTCATGCTGCACTGCCGCAATAGATTTTTTCCCGAAAGACACATGCCATGAAATTCGCGTCCGTCGAGGCTTTTCTCCAAGAGGTAGCCACCCGCAATCCGCATCAGCCCGAGTTCCTCCAGGCCGTCACCGAAGTGATGGAAAGCCTGTGGCCCTTCATTGAAAAACACCCCAAATACGCCGAGCAAAGCCTGCTGGAGCGCCTGGTGGAGCCCGAGCGCGTCATCATGTTCCGCGTGTCATGGACGGACGACCACGGCACGGTGCAGGTCAACCGTGGCTACCGCATCCAGCACAGCATGGCCATTGGCCCGTACAAAGGCGGCCTGCGCTTTCACCCCTCGGTCACGCTCTCGGTGCTCAAGTTCCTGGCGTTCGAGCAGACCTTCAAGAACGCGCTGACCACCCTGCCCATGGGCGGCGGCAAGGGTGGCTCCGACTTCGACCCCAAGGGCAAGAGCCCCGGTGAAGTCATGCGCTTCTGCCAGGCGTTTGCGAGCGAACTGTTCCGCCATGTGGGCGCCGACACCGACGTGCCTGCGGGCGACATCGGTGTGGGCGGCCGCGAGGTGGGCTTTATCGCGGGTATGGTCAAGAAACTCAGCAACCGCGCCGACTGCGTGTTCACCGGCAAGGGCCTGTCGTTTGGCGGCTCGCTGATCCGCCCCGAAGCCACGGGCTACGGCACGGTGTATTTCGCCGACGAAATGCTCAAGACCCGCGGCAAGTCGTTCGATGGCATGCGCGTCTCGGTGTCGGGCTCGGGCAACGTCGCCCAGTACGCCGTCGAGAAGGCCATGGCGCTGGGCGCCAAGGTGGTCACCGTGTCCGATTCGAGCGGCACCATCGTCGATGAAGACGGCTTCACCACCGAAAAGCTCGCCATCCTGATGGACGTGAAAAACCACCACTACGGCCGCGTGAGCGACTACGCCGAGCGCACAGGTGTGCACTTCGAAGCCGGCAAGACGCCCTGGCATGTGCCGGTGGACATCGCCCTGCCCTGCGCCACACAGAACGAGCTGGACGCCAAGGACGCCGCCACGCTCATACATAACGGCGTGCTGTGCGTGGCCGAAGGAGCCAACATGCCCTCGACCATCGAGGCGGCCAAGGCGTTCGAAGCGGCCGGCGTGCTGTACGCACCGGGCAAAGCCAGCAACGCTGGTGGTGTGGCCACCTCGGGCCTGGAGATGAGCCAGAACGCCATGCGCCTGAACTGGACCGCCGAAGAGGTGGACAACCGCCTGCTGATGATCATGCAAGGCATCCACGCTGCCTGCCTGCAGCACGGTGCCCGCTCCGACGGTTCGGTGAGCTACATCAACGGCGCCAACGTGGCCGGCTTCGTCAAGGTGGCCGACGCCATGCTGGCGCAGGGCGTGATCTGAACCCCGGTTGTTGCCTCCAACAAAAAGGGACCTGACGGTCCCTTTTTTTATGCCGCCTCGCGCTCTTCGAGCACTTCCGGGCCGTCCGCCACGGGCCGTGCAGGCGCCTCGGACAACCTGGCAAAGCGCGCCAGCACGTGGCGTGTCCAGTAACCGATGTCATAGCGCTGCACTTGCCGAAGCATGCGACCCATGCGTTCGCGTTGCTCGCCCTCGGGCATGGCAAGGGCTTCGTCCAAGGTGGTATCGAGCGAGCTGCGGCTGTAAGGGTTGACCAGCACCGCGTCTTCCAGCTCCATGGCTGCTCCCGAGAATTCGGAAAGCACCAGTACGCCGGGTTCGCCCTGCTTGGCGGCGACAAATTCCTTGGCCACGAGGTTCAGGCCATCGCGCAGCGGCGCGATCCAGGCGATGTCGGCCGCAGCGTAGGCGCACACCACTTCCTCAAAGGCCAGCGGTGTGGTCGAGAGATGGATGGGCAGCCAATGCAGGGACCCGAAGTGGCCGTTGATGCGGCCCACAAGCTGCTCGATCTTTTGCTGCTCGGCGCGGTACACCTCCATGCCTTCGGCGGCGGCCACCGTGACCAGCAGGAGCTTGACGCGGCCATGCAGGTCCGGCCGGCGCGCCAGCAGGCGCTCGAAGGCTTCGAGCTGCTGGCGCCCGCCCTTGGCGTAGTCCACACGGCTGACCGAGATGATCAGCGTCTCGGCATTCATGTCGCGCCGGATGCGCTCGGTGCGCGCTTTTCCCTCGGGGGAGTTCACCGTTTTGGCGATGATGGCTGGCGCCGTGCCAATGGGGCAGGTGTCGATGACGATGCTGCGCCCTTCCAGGTCGAGCTGCACCGTGACGCGCGGCTCCGACAGCGCGCAAGGACGCGCAATGATGGGCAGGCTGATGGGCGCCTCGTGGCGCACCACGCCCTCGCGCAGGCTCTCGACCACGGCGCAGAAGTTCTGCGCAAAACGCGGCACGTGAAACCCCACCAGATCGCAGGCCAGCAGGCTGTCGATGATTTCGTCGCGCCAGGGCAGGATGTTGAACACGTCCGGTGCCGGGAACTGCGTGTGGTGGAAGAAGGCAATCTTCAAGTCGGGGCGCATCTTGCGCACAAAGCCCGGCACCAGCCACAGGTTGTAGTCGTGCACCCAGACCACTGCACCCTGCTCTGCCTCGGCACAAGCGGCCTCGGCGAAGCGGCGGTTCACTTCGCGAAAATCGGCCCAATGCGTGTTTTCCGTGGAGTACAGCCAGGGGAAGGAATGAATGACCGGCCACAGCGCCTCTTTGGAGGTGACGTGATAGAACTGGTGAATCTTGGCGGCTTCGAGCGGCAGGCGCACGACGTCGTAGTTGCCATAGCTGTCGCTGACCGTGATGCGGCGCTCAAAATCGGGCGCCTTGCCTGCGGCAGGTTTTTTCTTCCAGGCCACCCACACCGCTTTGTCGACGTGGCTGAAAAAGCCCTTGATGGCGGGGATGATGCCGTTGGGGCTGCGCGGCTCGCGCATCACGGTTTTGCCGTCCTCCACGACCTCTTCGTACGGCTGGCGGTGGTAGACGACAACGAGTTCGTTCTTCAATTCTTTCTGGGTGGGCATATTCATGCGTGTCCTTTCTTAGTGAATGCGGTGCAGGGCGTCCAGGACACCGGCGGCGCCGTCTTTTTCGCTCCAATGCACGTTGGCCAGACCTTGCGCGGCGCGCGCCAGCAGCGGCTCGCGGTTGGCGACGATGACGCCCTGCAGCCCGGTCTGGAACAGCGAGAGGTCGTTGAGCGTGTCGCCCGCCACCAGGGTGCGCTCAGGGGGCAGGCCGAGCGCGCTCAGGGTGCGCAGCAGCGTCGGGCCTTTCTGCACGCCGCGCGGCAGTACGTCGAAGTAGCGCTCAGCCGACAGCAGCACGTCGTAGCCCGCCGCCTCCAGCTCGCTGCGCGCTGCGCCCGCGAGATCCGTGTCGGAATAAAAGCAGGAAACACGCCGCCCCTCCACCACGGGCTGCTCCGTAAGGTGCGGATGGCGCGCCAGAATGCTGCGCACAGCCGCCGGCGTGTGCTCGGGCCAGCCTTCGTCCAGCCAGCCTTCGAGCGCCGGCAGCGGCGCGCGCTCGGCACCGGCATATACCGCCGTCCCGACGTCGGAAATGATGTGGTCCGGCTGCAGCGGCAGGTCGTCCAGCACATCGCGCATGGTGGTCAGGCTGCGCCCGGTGACGTAGATCAGCACGATCTCGCTGCGCCGCTGACCAATCCAGTCGTAAAGAGCAGCACGCTCGTCGGCGCTGCCGCCAAGAAACGTGCCGTCAAGGTCGGTGGCGAGAATGGTTTGGTGCATGGGCGCTCCTTTCGTGAAGGGTGGACAAAAACCCGCCCCCGGCAGAGGGCCGGCGGCAAAAGCCCCGGCCCCGGCGCAAGCACGGATGAGAAAAAGATGAGAAGAAAGCACGGCCGCAGAGGCTGCCGTGATCGAGACGCGGCGTTTATTGCGCCGTGTCGGCTTCGGAAGCGCCCGAAGCCTTTGCCAGCGCCACCGCAATGGGGCCCTGCTTGCCCAGCATCAGGGTGCGCGTGGGGAAGGCAAAATCGACACCGAGGGCAGCGAACTCGCGCATCAGCCCCAGATTGATGGCCTGCTGCACATCGCGGTAGGCTGCATAGTCGGGCGTGAGCATCCAATACACCACCTCAAAATCGAGGCTGGAGCCGCCAAAGCCGGTGAAATGCGCGCGATCGAACCGGGCCTGCTCCTGCGTATCCACAACCTTCTTGATGACGCCTGGAACCTGTTCAAGCTGCTCAGGCGTGGCGTCAAACGTGAGGCCAAAGGTGAATGGAATGCGCCGCTCTTTCATGAGCTTGTAATTGCGCAACCGCGACTTGGTCAGATCGCCGTTGGAAAACACCAGCACTTCCCCACTGAGACTGCGCAAGCGGGTGGTTTTGAGGCCAATGTTCTCCACGCTGCCGCTGAAATCGTCAATCACGACAAAATCACCGACCTGGAAGGGCTTGTCCAGAACAATGCTCAAACTTGCAAACAGATCTCCGAGAATATTCTGCAGCGCCAGACCAATGGCAATACCGCCAATACCCAAACCGGCCACCAGGGCGTTGACATCAAAACCCAGATTGTCAAGCAACAGCAGCAGCAGAACGGCCCAGGCGACGACCCGGCCAATGAAACTCAAAATCGACAGGGCGCTGGTGGTGGAAGGGTCTTTTTGCAGCGAATCCTGCCGCACGTTGACAATCCAGCCACTGATGAACGCACTGGCGCACAGCCCCAGCTGCAGGAAAAATGCCACCGTGGCAATGCCCGACATCCAGCGCTCGGTGTTGGCGCGCAACACCAGCTCCTGGCTGGCCGGGTGCAGCGCCACCAGCGCGATCAAATACCAGCGCACGGCGCGCAAGGCCTGAACCAGTGCGTCGTCCCAGCGCGTACTTGTGGAGACCGCCCATCTGGAAATGCGTCGAATGACCAGCGGCAATATGATTTTCATCAACACCACGGCCCCAACCATCCAGGCCGCTGCCCGCAACCACGCGAGCGTGTCATTGCCAGCAAAAGACATATCGAGAATTTCCTGCATCTTCCGGGGTACTCCTTGGGTCAGATGAAATGAATAGTTATTATTTTGATTTCCACATATTGAAAATCATCAATACTCATAAAAAATAGCGCCGCAGAATATGCGGCCGGCGAATTATAACAAAAAATATTCTCTCTGTCTATATTCAATTAATCCTGGAATAGAATCAACATAATCCAGGAGTTCTGGGGGAAGCGCATCCCGACTTCGTCTGGTACGCTCAAAGCGATGTCCGCCCCCCCTCTCGCAGCGCCTGCGGCGCCCCCGATCGCAGCCCCGGCGGTGTCGCCCGGCCTGGCCGTGGTGGTGCTGGCACTGCTGCTCAGCATCCAGCCCGTCACCACCGATCTGTACCTGCCCGCGCTCCCGGCGCTCACGCGCGATCTGGGCGCGCCGGTGGCGCAAGCGCAACTCACTCTGAGCGCCTTGTTGCTGGCGTTTGGCGTCTCGCAGCTTGCCTGGGGGCCGCTGTCGGACCGGTTTGGGCGCAGGCCCATGCTGCTCCTGGGCCTGGGGCTGTACACGCTGGCGTCCGTCGGCAGCGCACTGGCGCCCTCCATGGATTTGCTGGTGGTCTGGCGCACGCTGCAGGGTGCGGCGATGGGCGCGGTGGTGGTGTGTGCGCGCGCCATCGTGCGCGACCTGTACGCGCCACTGGCCGGGGCCCGCGCCATGTCGCGTGCGCTCACCGGCCTGGGGATCGTCGCCTGCCTGAGCCCACCGACCGGCGCCTTGCTGTCCGCATGGTTGGGTTGGCGCGCAGCGCTGCTGGCTTTGACGGTGTTTTCCCTGGCAACGCTGGCGCTGGTGGCGCTGCGCCTGCCCGAGACGCTGGCGCGGCGCAATCTGCGGGCGCTGGAGCCCGCCACACTGGCGCGCACCTGGATGCAAGTGCTGAGCCACCCGACGTTCTGGGCCTTCTCCCTGCTCACCACGGCGTCCTACGGCGGACTGTTCACTTTCCTCGCCTCGTCCTCCTTCGTCTTCATCGAAGTGCTCCATCTTTCGCGCACGCAGTACAGCTTTGTGCTGTTTTTTGGCGCTTTCTCCTATTTCGGCGGCACTTTCGCCTGCCGCGCCGTGCTCACCCGCCATGGCCTGCGCCGGACCGTGGCGGTGGCGGGGGCGCTGAGCCTGGGCGGCGCGCTCACCATGCTGCTGCTGGCCTGGGCCGGCGTGCGGCACCCGGTGGGCCTCTTGCTGCCGTTCTACTTCTTCATGGTGGCGCACGGCATGCACCAGCCCTGCGGGCAGGCCGGCTGCGTCGGGCCGTTTCCGCATGCGGCCGGCGCGGCCTCGGCGCTCAATGGATTGATGATGATGCTGGCGGCTTTTGCCGTGGGCGGCTGGGTGGGCACGCACCTGGACGGAACCATCTGGCCGCTGGTGCAAGGCGTGTTCTTCTGGGCCACGCTGCTCGCTGCCGTGGCGTGGACGCTGGTGCAAAAGTATGGGGAGCCGCTTGAGCACCGCTGATGCCCTGCCCTGCCTGGCGCTTGCCGGCCCGACGGCCTCGGGCAAGACCGGCGCCGCGCTGGCGCTGGCCGAACGGCTGGCAGGCCGGGTGGCGGTGGAAATCGTCAGCGTGGATTCGGCGCTGGTCTACCGCAGCATGGACATCGGCACCGCCAAGCCCAGCCCCGCCGAGCGCGCTGCGCTGCCGCACCATCTCATTGACATCCGCGAGCCCTGGGAGCCCTACAGCGCCGCCGCCTTTGTGCAAGACGCCACGCGCCTTGTCGGTGAAATTCGCGCTCGCAATGCGCTGCCGCTGCTGGTGGGCGGCACCATGCTGTACTTCAAGGCGCTTATGGAAGGCCTTGACCCCATGCCGGCCGCCGACCCCGCCGTACGCCAGCGCATCGAGGCGCAGGCTGCGCAACAGGGTTGGCCGGCACTGCACGCTGAGCTCGCACGCATTGACCCGGTGACGGCCGCGCGCCTGGCCCCGGCGGACAGCCAGCGCATCCAGCGGGCGCTGGAAGTGTGGGAAGTCTCCGGTCAGCCGCTCTCCGCCTTCCATACTCCTGAAAAGAGAGCTGCTAACGCAGGTGGGATAAGCGCTGGAGGCCTTTTTAGCCTTGAACCTGACGACCGCGCCTGGCTGCACACCCGCATTGCAGCGCGCTTTGACACCATGCTGGAGCAAGGCTTTCTTGAAGAGGTCCAGCGCCTGCGCGCCGACCCGCGCAACCATTCCGAACTGCCGGCCGTGCGCTGCGTCGGTTACCGCCAGGCCTGGCAGGCGCTCGATGCCCAGGCGGCCAGCGGCGGCCAGCTCGACTGGGCCGATCTGCGCGAGCGCGGCATCGCCGCCACGCGCCAGCTCGCCAAGCGCCAGATCACTTGGCTGCGCGCAATGCCCCAGCGCCAGCGGATTGCCTGCGATCAGCCCGGCGCACAAACGGCGCTGGAGCGTGCGGTATGGGCGCGGCTGGAGCAGGCTGTGCCATGAGCGCGGCACTGCGAGTGGCAGGCCTCGCCAAGCGCTACGGCCAGAGCACGGTGTTCGAGAATGTGGGTTTCGAGGTGGCGCCGGGCGAGTTCGTCGCCATCGTGGGCGACTCGGGCGTGGGCAAATCCACCCTGCTCAACTGCCTGGCCGGGCTCGACACCTGGAGCGCCGGCAGCATTCGCCACGGCGACACCGATCTTTCCGCGCAGGACGCCACCGAGCGCGCGCTGTGGCGGCGCGCCCACCTGGGCTTTGTCTTTCAGGCGTTCCACGTGCTGCCGCACCTCGACGTGGCGCAAAACGTGGCGCTGCCGCTGATGCTGCTCGGGGGCGGCCCCCAGCCCGAGCGCGTGGAGGCCATGCTGCAAGCGGTCGGACTGGCGGGCCTGGGCACGCGCCTGCCGCAGCAGCTCAGCGGCGGCCAGTTGCAGCGCGTGGCCCTGGCGCGCGCATTGGTGCATCGCCCCGCGCTGCTGCTGGCCGACGAGCCCACCGGCAACCTTGACCCCGGCACAGCGGCGCGGGTGCTGGAGCTGCTGGTGGAGCAAACGCGTGCGCATGGTGCGTCGCTGGTGCTGGCCACGCATTCACAAGCCGCCGCCGCGCGCGCCGACCGGGTGCTGCATTTGACGGCTGGCGGCATGCTGGGCGAAGACCGGCTTACTCGATAACCAGCCGCTGGCCGCGTCCGCCTTGCTTCTTGGGAAGATTCAAGGTCAGCACACCGTGGTCGTACTTGGCCTGGCAGGCGTCGGCGTCGATGTCGGCCGGCAACTGGAAGCTGCGCGAGACGGAGCCAAAATAACGCTCGGAACGCAGCACCTTCTCGCCCTCGGTCTGTTCGTCGCGCTGGCGCACCTCGGCACGCAGCGTGACCACGTTGCCGTCTACCGACACGTGGATTTCGTCCTTGGGCACACCTGGCACCTCGGCAGAGACCAGGAAGCCGCCGTCGTTCTCCTTGACGTCCACTTTCATCTGGCCGGGACTGGGCAGCGGGTCGCCGTGCAGCGGCCGCACGTAGAAGCCCGGGTTCACGTCCTTGAAAAACTCGTCAAACAGGCCGCCGCGGCCAATCAGTGCATTCATGACAAACCTCCTTGCGTTGATGGTTGCTGTTGAAGGGACCGGTCTGGTGCCGTCCCTGCCACTCATGTAGGGCAGGCCGCGCAGCTTTTCAAGCATCGCACAATCGCCCGCATGTGGTCCTTGTTTCGCGTCTGGTCCTTGCAGGAGTTGCGCCACCACCCCTGGCAGAGCGCCGCGGCCGCCTGCGCCGTGATGCTGGGCGTGGCCCTGGCCTTCGGCGTGCACACCATCAACGCGTCGGCGCTGGAAGAATTTGCCCAGGCCGCCCGCAGCGTCAGCGGCCAGCCCGACCTGCAGCTGCGCGCTGCGCAAGGCCACCTGGACGAGCGGCTTTACCCGCTGCTGGCCCGCCAGAGCGAGGTGGCACGCGCCAGTCCGGTGCTGGAGATGCAATTGCAGGCGCAATCAGCCGAGGCCCCGGCCGGCGCGCCCGACGTGCCGCTGCGCCTGGTGGGCGCCGATGCGCTCCTGCTGCCGGCGACGGCCCCGGCGCTGATGCCGCGCCTCTTTCCCCGCCTGCCCGCCGACCGCTTCGCACTGTTTGCGCCGGCCACGGTTTTTCTCAACGCCGCAGCGCTGCGCGCCCTGGCGCTGCCGGAAGACCCGCAAAGGGCGCCGCGCATTGCCCTGCGCCGGGGGCTGGAAGTGTTCAGCGTGCGTGTGGCCGGCAGCGTGGCGGCGGGCGGCGCGCCTCTGGCGGTGATGGACATTGGCGCGGCGCAAGACCTGTTCGGCCGGGCGGGCGCGCTCAGCCGCATCGACCTGCAGCTGCGCCCCGGTGTGCTGCGCAGCGACTTTCGCACCCGCATGACTGCCCTGCCCAACTGGCCACCGGGCCTGGTCTGGGGCGAGAGCAGCGACGGCGAGCAGCGCATGGGCGCCTTGTCGCGCGCCTACCGCGTGAACCTGAGCGTGCTGGCGCTGGTGGCCTTGTTCACCGGCGCGTTCCTGGTGTTTTCGGTGCTCTCGCTCAGCGTGGCGCAGCGCGCGCCGGCCTTTGCACTGCTGGCCGTGCTGGGCGCCACGCCACGCCAGCGCCTGGGGCTGGTGCTGCTGGAATCGCTGTTTCTCGGCCTGGTCAGCAGCGTGGCCGGGGTGGCGCTGGGCACGGCGCTGGCGGCGGGTGCGCTGCAGCTGCTGGGGGGCGATTTGGGGGGCGGCTACTTCACCGGCGCGCAACCTGCGCTCCAATGGAACCTTCCTGCGGCTGCAGCCTATGCCGTGCTGGGCGTGGCGGCGGCCCTGCTGGGCGGCTGGTGGCCGGCGCGCGCGGCCGAAGCCCTGCCGCCAGCGCAGACGCTCAAGGGCCTGAGCAGCGCAGGCAGCGCCCAGGCGTCGGCATGGCCGGCGCTGGCACTCCTCGCTGGCGGTGCATTGCTGGCGTTTGCGCCGGTGGTGGCGGGCCTGCCATTGGCGGCCTATGTGTCGGTCGGTGCTCTGCTGCTGGGCGGCATCGCGCTGCTGCCGCGCGCCGTCGCCCTGCTTTTGCGCGCGCTGCGGCCCTGGGCGGCGCGCAATGCCTTGGCACAACTGGCGATCGAGCGCGCGCGGCGCACGCCGGGCCTGGCCGCCGTGGCCGTGGGCGGCGTGGTGGCCAGCCTGGCCTTGGCGATTGCCCTCACGGTCATGGTCACCAGCTTTCGTGGCTCGATGGTGCAGTGGCTGGACACCGTGCTGCCAGCGCCTTTGTATGTGCGCGGCGCGGCGGCCGACGGGCAGGCGGCATTCAGCGCCGACTTCTTGCAGCAGGCCGCGCGTCTGCCCGGCGTGGAGCGCATCGAAGGCCTGCGCAGCGTGCCCCTGCAGCCGGATGCCGCCCGCCCCGCCGTCGCGCTGATTGCGCGGCCGCTGGCACGCGGCGCGGACCAGGTGCTGCCCCTGACCGCGCCCGCCCTGCCCGTTCCACCGGGCCGGGTGGCGATCTACGCCAGCGAGGCGGCGGCCGAACTGTGGGGGGCGCAGCCGGGCACGGATTTGGCTCCATTTTTGGAGTCTTTTAGGGCTCTAGCGCAGGTCCAGCAAGCGCCGCAAGCTCTCTATTTTGTAGCAGGCGTCTGGCGCGACTATGGGCGCCAGACGGGCGCACTGGTGATGGACAGCGCCGACTTCGCCGCGCTGAGCGGCGAGCGCGGCGCCAACGACCTGGCGCTGTGGCCCGCGCCCGGCGCCGATGTAGCCAAGCTGCGCGCCGCGCTCACGCAACTGGCGCAAAGCGAATCGGGTCCGGCGGCGGCGGGCGGCCTGGAATTCGCGTCCGCCGGCGAGATCCGCGAGCGCTCGCTGCGCATTTTTGACCGCAGCTTTGCCGTGACCTACTGGCTGCAGGCGTTGGCCATCGGCATCGGGCTCTTTGGCGTGGCGGCTAGCTTCAGCGCGCAGGTGCTGGCGCGGCGCAAGGAGTTTGGCCTGCTGGCACACCTGGGGCTGACGCGGGCGCAAATTCTGGCCGTGGTGGCCGGCGAAGGCGCGGCATGGACGGGCGTCGGCGCGGCGGCCGGCCTGCTGCTGGGCGTGGCGGTCTCGCTGGTGCTGGTGCTGGTGGTCAACCCGCAAAGTTTTCACTGGACCATGGAGCTGGCCTTGCCCTGGGGACGCCTGCTGCTGCTGTGCGCTGCGGTGGTGCTGGCGGGCACGGCGACGGCCTGGCTGGCGGGCCGCGCCGCCGCCGGGCGGGATGCGGTGCTGGCAGTGAAGGAAGATTGGTAGGGGTTGCCCAACTGGCACAATTGCTCAGCCGACAAAAGGGCCTTATCAGTAAACGCCAGCTGAAGCGGCTTCGCTGCTAACGACCTCAGAGAATTTCGCAACAGTTTCTAAGGTGGGGAACAACATGCGGATCAACTATGCGCACCTACGGGAACGATCCACCTCGGGAGGCTGGATTGATTTCGCCGTATTCGAGGCTCATGCCGCCAACGGTACGGATTCAGGAAATGCCCAAGTGCTGGCGCGCCTTACCGCTAAAGCACGAGCTGCAGGTCAAAAAATCGATCAGTCAGTACGCCAAGCGCTGAAGAGGCATTGTCTCAGCTGGTTTCCCAATGAACCAACCGCTTGGAAAACTCTCGATCACGCATATGGGTTGCGGAGTGAGCTTTTGCACGAGGGCCGACCGTCTGATCTCGACCTTCTTCTAGCAGAGCAAACTCGAACCATATCGACCTATCTCCGGGCCATCTATGAAAAGGAGTTCGGGCTGTCTCTGCGCGCGCCCACACATACTGCTTGAACCACCCCGCAAAGACAAACTACCGCCCGTCGCCAATGCATAACGCTTCTTGGTACCGACTCATGTTGCTGTTGGCAGCTGCTTTTATGCGCGTCCCCCTGTTTGGCTGCACGACAATGCCCGGATGAACTCCCCCACCAACGGATGGCTCCACTCTGCCATCGCCCTCATCGAGGCCGATTACCAGCGTAGTGCCGATACCCACCTCATTCCGCTGCGCCTGCCCTGCTATGCGCAGTGGGGCATTGACCTGTATTTGAAGGACGAGTCGACCCACCCCACCGGGAGCCTGAAGCACCGGCTGGCGCGCTCGCTGTTTCTCTACGCGCTGTGCAACGGCTGGGTGCGCGAGGGCTCGACCATCGTCGAGGCGTCCAGCGGCTCCACGGCGGTGAGCGAGGCCTACTTTGCGCGCCTGCTGGGTCTGCCCTTTGTGGCCGTGATGCCGCGCGGCACCTCGCCCGAGAAGATTGCCCAGATCGAATTCCATGGCGGGCGCTGCCACCTGGTGGAGAGCGCGGGCGCCGTGTACGAGCAAGCCCACGCCATTGCCGCGCAGACCGGCGGGCATTACATGGACCAGTTCACCTACGCCGAGCGCGCCACCGACTGGCGCGGCAACAACAACATTGCCGAGAGCATGTTCACGCAGATGGCGCGCGAACGCCATCCCATCCCGCGCTGGATCGTGGTGGGGGCCGGCACCGGCGGCACCAGCGCCACCATTGGCCGCTATGTGCGCTACCAGCGCCACGCCAGCGCGCTCTGCGTGGCCGACCCGGCGGGCTCGGTGTTCAGCGCCTACCACCGTACAGGGGACGCAGCGCTCACCGCGCCGGGCTCGCGCATCGAAGGCATTGGGCGCCCACGGGTGGAGCCCAGCTTCATTCGCGCGCTGGTTGACCGCATGGTGGAAGTGCCCGATGCCGATTCGGTGGCGGCCATGCAGGCGCTGTCGCAGTTGCTGGGGCGGCGCGTGGGGCCTTCGACCGGCACCAATTTTGTGGCCATGCTGGAGCTGGCCGGCGAGATGCGTCAGCGCGGCGAGCAGGGGTCCATCCTGTCGCTGCTGTGCGATGCTGGCGAGCGCTACCTGCCCACCTATTTCAACCCGGCCTGGGTGCAGGAGCGCTTTGGCGATTGCGCTCCTGCGCGGGCGCGCGTGGATGCGCTGCTGGCCTGAACGCTGCGCTGCAAAACTTCCATGCAGGCCGGTGCCACCCAGCCGCTCGCCTGGTCTCGCCGCCAGTGGCTGGCGCTGTGCCTGGGAGCGGGAATAGGCAGGGAGGCAGGCGCAGCGGCGTTGGCAGTGCGTCCCCTGGTTTTTCCGCGCGACCATGGCAGCCACCCGGATCTGCGCACCGAGTGGTGGTACCTCACCGGCCAAACGCGCTCGGGCGGACGCGACCTGGGCTTTCAGCTCACCTTCTTTCGCAGCCGCGTTCCCGGCACCGAGGCCCTGCAGTCGGCCTTTGCCGCCCGCCAATTGCTGTTTGCGCACGCCGCGCTGAGCGACACGCAGAACCAGCGGCTGCTGCACGACCAGCGCATTGCCCGCGCCGGTTTCGGACTGGCCGAGGCCAATGAAGAAGATACCCACATCGTTCTGGGCGACTGGTCCCTTCGCCGCAGCGAGGTGGCCGGCAGCAGCCGCTACGCCGCGCACATGCAAGGTGAGGCGTTTTCTCTCGACCTGGTTCTGTCAGCCACCCAGCCCCTGTTGCTGCAAGGCCAGGCAGGTATCTCGCGCAAGGGGCCGGACGCCGAGAACCTGAGCTACTACATCACCGAGCCGCAGTTGCAGGTGAGCGGCAGCATCACGCTGGGGGGCGAACGCCTGCTGCTGCAGGATGCGTCGGCGCGCGCCTGGCTGGACCATGAGGCCAGCGAAGCGATTCTTCCCGAGGGCGCGATGGGTTGGGACTGGATCGGAATGAATTTGTCCGACGGCAGCGCACTGACCGCTTTTCAGCTGCGCCGCGCCGACGGCTCGGCGCTGTGGGCAGGAGGTTCGTGGCGAGCAATGGGGGGCCAAGTGCAAACGTTTGACACAGGTGAACTGAGGTTCACCCCGCTGCGCCACTGGACCAGCCCGGCCAGCGGCGCGCGCTATCCGGTGGCCTGGCAGCTGGACACGCCTGTGGAGCGATTCAAGGTAGAGGCGCTGTTCGACGCCCAGGAGCTCGACAGCCGTGCTTCCACGGGAGCGTTTTACTGGGAAGGCCTGAGCGCCTTGCAAACAGCAGATGGCCGCGAACTGGGGCGCGGCTATCTGGAAATGACGGGCTACGCAGCGCGCCTGGCGCTGTAATTGCGAAGCAAGCTCAAAGCTTGCCCTCGCCGCGCCTGCGCTGCAGCCAGGCAATGATTTCGCCCATGATGCCGCGGCGGAAGGCCAGCACACAGATCACAAAAATCAGGCCGGTAACCATGGTGACCGATTCACCCAGGGTGCTGAACCATTCGATGCTGGTCGCATCGGTCAACATCTGGCCGATCTCGCCGAGCTTGTCCTCCAGCATGACGACGACGGCAGCGCCGATCAGCGGCCCCGAGAGCGTTCCCAGCCCGCCCACCAGGGTCATGAGCACCACGTGGCCCGACGCGGTCCAGTGCACGTCGCTCAGGGTGGCAAAACCCATGACCAAGGTTTTGAGGGAGCCTGCCAGGCCAGAGAGGGCAGCCGACAGCACGAAGGCCAGCAGCTTGAAGCGGTTGGTGTCGTACCCCAGCGAGGTGGCGCGCGGCTCGTTTTCCTTGATCGCCTTGAGCACCTGGCCGAAGGGCGAATGCACGGTGCGCACGATGAGCAGGAATGCGGCGATGACGATGACCAGGACCACGTAGTACAGCACCAGGTCGTTCTTCAGGTTGAGCAGCCCGAAGAGCTTGCCGCGAGGCACGGCCTGCAATCCGTCCTCGCCGCCCGTAAACGGAGCCTGAAGCGCGACGAAAAACAACATTTGCGCCAAGGCCAGCGTGATCATCGTCGAGTAAATGCCCGTTCGGCGAATGGCGAAGAAACCGACGATGAGCCCCAGCAGAGCGCCGCCCGCGGTTCCGAGCAGAAGACCGACCTCCGGCGTCAGGCCCCAGACCTTCAGCGCCTCGCCGGTGACGTAGGCGGCCCCGCCGAAGAACGCCGCATGACCGAAGGACAGCATGCCCGTGTAGCCGAGCAGCAGATTGAAAGCCGCGGCAAAGAGCGCGAAGCACAGCAGCTTCATGACGAACACCGGGTAGACGCCGACGAACGGGGCGATCAGCAGTCCGGCGAGCAAAAGGCCATAGCCCAGCGCAGCAAGATTCTTGAAATTCATGGCAGCGGCCCCGTCAATTTTCTTTGCCGAACAGGCCGGCGGGGCGAATGAGCAGAACGATCACCATGATGACGAACACCACGGTAGACGACGCTTCGGGATAAAACACCTTGGTAAAACCTTCGATCACGCCCAGGCCGAGGCCCGTGAGGATGGAGCCCATGATCGATCCCATGCCGCCGATCACGACGACGGCAAACACCACGATGATCAGGTTCTGCCCCATCAAGGGAGACACTTGGTAAATGGGAGCCGAAAGCACCCCGGCAAAGGCCGCGAGCGCAGCGCCAAAGGCGTAGGTGAGCGTCACCATGACAGGCACGTTCACACCAAATGCTTCGACCAGGCGCGGATTTTCCGTTCCAGCGCGCAGGTAGGCGCCCAGCTTGGTCTTCTCGATGACGAACCAGGTTGCAAGGCACACGGTGACCGAAGCCACCACCACCCATGCGCGGTAGTTGGGAAGGAACATGAACCCCAGGTTCGTGCCGCCCGAGAGCAGCTCGGGCGTGTCGTAGCGCAGGCCCGAGACGCCGTAGATCGAGCGGAACACCCCCTCGATCAGCAAAGTCAGTCCCAAAGTGAGCAACAGACCGTACAAATGGTCCAGCTTGTAAATCCAGCGCAGCAGCAGGCGCTCGACAACCACCCCGAATACGCCGACCACCAGGGGCGCCAGTATCAGCATGAGCCAATAGTTGACGCCCAGGTAGTTCATGGCCATCCATGTCACCAAGGCTCCCATCATGAACAGCGCACCATGCGCAAAATTGATGACGTTGAGCAGGCCGAAGATCACGGCCAGCCCCAGACTGAGAATTGCGTAGAACGAGCCGTTGACCAGCCCCAGAAGGAGCTGGCTCAGCAAGCCTGGCAACGAGACACCAAAGATTTCCATGGGAGCGGCGATAAGAAGCGATTCGGGATGGGTCGGCTCAGAAAATCACTTCCAGAGCGCGCAGGTGCTGTCGGCCTTGGTGGTAAACACCGACTCGCCGGGAAGCGTCTTCACAATCTTCAGGTAATCCCAGGGCTTCTTGGATTCCGCCGGCTGCTTGGCCTGCACCAGGTACATGTCGTGCACCATGCGGCCGTCCGGACGCACGATGCCATTCTTGGCGTACATGTCGTTGATCGGGGTCTTCTTGATGTACTCCATCACCTTGTCGGCGTTGGTGGTCTTGACCGCTTCCACCGCCTTGAGGTACGTCATGGTGGCCGAATAGTCCGCCGCCTGGATGTCGGTGGGCATGCGCTTCATCTTGGCGTAGTACCTGTCGGCGAACTTGCGTGTCTCGTCGTCACGGTCCCAGTACCAGCTGGTGGTATGCAGCAGTCCACCGACGTTCTTCAGGCCCAGGCTGTGGATGTCGCTCACGAAGACCAGCAGGCCGGCCACGTCCATGCTCTTGTCGATGCCGAATTCCTTGGCTGCCTTGACCGAGTTGATCAGGTCGCCGCCGGCGTTGGCCAGCGCCAGCACCTTGGCCTTGGAGCTTTGGGCCTGCAAGAGGAAGGAGGAAAAATCGGACGCGTTCAGGGGGTGGCGCACCGCCCCCAGCACCTTGCCGCCTTTGGCTTCGACCACTGCGCTGGTGTCTTTCTCCAGCGAATGACCGAAAGCGTAGTCGGCCGTCAGGAAGAACCAGGTCTTGCCGCCGTTGTCCACGATGGCGCCGCCCGTGCCCTTGGCCAGGGCGACGGTGTCGTAGGCGTAATGAATGGTGTAGGGGCTGCAAGAGGCATTCGTCAGCGCAGAGGAACCCGCCCCGCTGTTCATGTAGACGACCTTTTTCTCCTGGGCCACTTTGGCGCCGGCCAGGGCCGTGCCCGAGTTGGTGCCGCCAAAGAGCATGGTGGCTCCTTCGGTGTCAACCCACTCGCGCGACTTGGCGGCAGCGATGTCGGCCTTGTTCTGGTGATCCGCCGTCAACAGCTTGATGGGCTGGCCGAGGACCTTGCCGCCAAAGTCGTCGATGGCCATCTGGATGGCTTCCGCGCCGCCCTTGCCTTCCACGTCCGAATACAGGCTGGACATGTCGGTAATGAAACCAATGGTGACTTTTTCCTGCGCCTGTGCGGCCCCGGTGGCCAGGCCTGCGGCCGCCAGCATCAGGGCCAGGGTGGTGTGCTTGTACTTCATGCAGTGTCTCCTTGTGGACGGTTGAAAAACGGAAAAGCGACGGGAAACGAATGCCTGCCCGGCTGTGGGCGGCCGGGTCAGATCCCGAGCAATTGATTGAGGATGGGCATGCGCGCCTGCAGCTGCGAGGACTGGAAGCTCTGAACCACTGTGCCATGCTCGATCACATAGAAGCGATCGGCCAGCGGCGCGGCAAAACGGAAGTTCTGCTCGACCATGACGACCGTATAGCCCTTCGCACGCAGCATGGTGATCATGCGCGCCAGCGCCTGGACGATCACCGGGGCCAGGCCTTCCGAAATCTCGTCCAGGAGCAGCAGCTTGGCGCCCGTGCGCAGGATGCGGGCAACCGCGAGCATTTGCTGCTCTCCGCCGGAGAGCCGCGTTCCCTGGCTGTTTCGCCGCTCCGCGAGGTTGGGGAACATTTCGTAGATCTCTTGCACCGTCATGCCGGGCGTGCCGGTGTTGAGCACCGGCGGCAGCAACAGGTTTTCCTCGCAGGTCAGGCTGGAAAAAATCCCCCGCTCCTCCGGACAGTAGCCCACGCCCAGATGCGCGATGCGGTGGGTGGACATTTGGATGGCTTCCACGCCGTTGATCTTGATGGAACCCGCGCGGGCGCCCGTCAGGCCCATCACGGCCCGAAGCGTCGTGGTGCGGCCGGCGCCATTGCGCCCCAGCAGCGTGACCACTTCTCCGGGCTGCACCACGACGTCGATGCCGTGCAGCACGTGGGACTCGCCGTACCACGCCTGGAGTTTCGAAATTTCAAGTGCCGGAGTCTGGCTGGCAGTGTGGGCCATGTCAGTGCGCTCCCTGCAACTGGGCTTCGGAGCTGCCCATGTAGGCTTCCATCACTTCGGGGTTGGTGGACACTTGGGCATAAGGCCCCTCCGCCAGCACCGCGCCGCGCTGGAGCACGGTGATGCGGTCGGCAATGGTGGAGACGACCTTCATGTTGTGCTCGACCATCAGAATCGTCCGGCCCGCCGACACCTTGCGGATGAGTTCCGTCACGCGATCGACGTCCTCGTGGCCCATGCCCTGGGTGGGCTCGTCGAGCAACATCAGCTCGGGCTCCATGGCCAGCGTGGTGGCAATTTCTAGCGCGCGTTTGCGACCATAAGGAAGGTTGACAGTGACTTCGTCCGCCATGTCCTGCAAGCCAACCTCGGAAAGCAATTGCATGGCCCGGTCATCGAGCTGGCGCAGGCTGCGCTCGCTGCGCCAGAAATGGAACGCCGTGCCCAGGCTGCGCTGCAGGCCCACGCGAACATTTTCTATGAGGGTGAGATGGGGAAACACCGCCGATATCTGGAACGAGCGGATCACCCCCCGGCGTGCGATCTGGGCGGGCTTGTCGCGCGTGATGTCGCGCCCGTTGAAGCGAATGCTGCCCGACGTGGGCTCAAGAAACTTGGTGAGCAGGTTGAAACAGGTGGTTTTGCCCGCGCCGTTGGGGCCAATCAGGGCATGAATGCTGTGGCGCTGCACGTTCAAGGTGACGTCGCTCACGGCGGTAAAACCCTTGAACTCTTTCGTCAAATTCCGGGTCTCGAGAATGAAGTCGCTCATCGCCGCGGGGGTACTTTCGTGGAGAAAAAACAAACAGGCTGCATTGATCGAGTGCAAGGAAATGCCTGGATCGCGGGGAATGGTAAGGCGCAGGGCCCTGCGGAGCACTGGGGCTAACGCGTATGTAAAAGTGCCTACAAGGCAGGGCGCGCGCGCTTGCGCCTACACTTCTGGCGCATGCCCTCCGCCACCCAGAATGTGCCCGCCTCGGCCGCGCCGCGCGCGCTCTCCGGACTGCTTCCCTTCCTGCGACCGTACCGCGCGAGAATTGGCTTGGCATTGGTCTTTCTGCTGCTGGCGGCGGTGGCGACGCTGGCGTTTCCCATGGCTTTGCGCGCGCTCATCGACGGCGGTTTGACGCCTGAGGCCGGCGGCGCCAAGGCGCTGGCCTTGCGCGAGCATTTTCTGGCCCTGTTCGGCGTAGCCGTCATGCTGGGCCTGTTCTCCTCGGCGCGCTTTTATCTGGTGAGTTGGCTGGGCGAGCGCGTCACCGCCGATCTGCGCAACGCCGTGTACGCGCACGTGCTGCGCCAGAGTCCGCAGTTCTTCGAGACCACGCAAAGCGGGGAAGTGCTCTCGCGCCTGACGACCGACACCACGTTGGTGCAGACCGTGGTCGGCTCATCGCTGTCCATGGGACTGCGCAACGCGGTGGTGGGCAGCGGCGCCATCGTGATGCTGGTCTGGACCAACCCGCGCATCATGGCCATCGTCCTGCTGATGCTGGTCGTCGTGGTGCTGCCCGCGATGTGGATCGGGCGGCGGGTGCGCAAGCTCTCGCGCGCCAGCCAGGACCGCGTGGCGGACTCGAGTGCCATTGCGGCCGAAGTGCTCAACGCTGTGCCGGTGGTGCAAAGCTTCACCGCTGAGCCGCGCGAAGCCGTGCGCTTTGCCCGCGCCACCCAGAATGCTTTTGAAACTGCAGTGCGGCGCTCGCGCGCGCGCGCCGCACTGGTCGCTTTCATCATCATCGCCAACGCCGCCTTGCTGCTCTGGGGTCTGTACCGGGGCACCCAGGCAGTGCTCGCCGGAACCATGAGTGCCGGTCACCTGGGAGAAACGGTGCTCTACGTCGGGCTGCTCGCCGGCGCGGCCGCAGTGCTCGGCGAGGTCTACGGCGATCTGCTGCGGGCTGCCGGCGCTACAGAGCGCCTGATGGAGCTTTTGGCCAGCCAGTCGCCGGTGGCATCCCCGGTGCAAGCCAAGAAGCTACCGCACAGTGGCCGGGGGCTGGCCGTGGAGTTTGACTCTGTCGATTTCCACTACCCTTCGCGCCCCGGCCAGGCCGCCCTGTCGAAATTCAGCCTCAACCTGCGTCCCGGGGAAACCGTGGCGCTGGTGGGCGCCAGCGGCGCGGGAAAGACCACGGTCTTCCAATTGCTGCAGCGCTTCTACGATGTGGACCCGCCACCGGTGCAGTCCGCTGGCGCGCGCAGGCACGGCGTGCGGCTCAATGGCATCGACGTGCGCGAGCTGTCCCTCGAAGATTTGCGCCAACACATTGGCACCGTGCCCCAGGATGCCGTGATCTTCTCTGCCTCGGCGCTGGAGAACATTCGCTATGGCCGCCCCGACGCCAGCGTCGATGAAGTGCACGCCGCCGCCCGCGGCGCGTTTGCGCACGAGTTTCTGGTGGCGCTGCCGGACGGCTACGACACCTTTCTGGGCGAGCGCGGCGTGCGCCTGTCGGGCGGCCAGCGCCAGCGCATTGCGATTGCTCGCGCCATGCTCAAGAATCCTCCGCTGCTGCTGCTGGACGAGGCCACCAGCGCGCTCGACGCGCAAAGCGAGCGCGTGGTGCAGGCGGCGCTCGACTCCGCCATGCACAGCCACGCCGGCCAGCGCACCACCCTGGTCATCGCCCACCGCCTGGCGACGGTGCAGAACGCGGACCGCATCGTCGTGCTGGAGCACGGCCGGGTGGTTGAGGAGGGAACGCACGGCGAGCTGATCGCGCGCGGCAGCACCTATGCGCGCCTTGCTGCCCTGCAGTTCACGGTCTGAAGGGCAAAAATTTAACTATAAATATGCCTCTAGCGCTTATCCATAAACGTTTTATTGCTATTTTTAATATAGCATCAAGAAGCGCGTCAGTGCAGCGGTTCGCTGAGCGCAGGCGGCACAGGAAGCACCAAAATGCCGTCCGAGAGCAGTTCCCGCGTCTCCTCGGCACTGGCGACCCCGCGGATCGCACGGGCCGGCAAATCGCCTTCGTGCATGGCACGCGCTTGGCTGGCAAAACGTGGGCCGACATCCTCGCTGCGCGCCACCCATTCGCGCATCCGCGAGAGCCATTGCCCGTTTTCGGAGACCTCGGCGACCTGTGCCGGGCCCGATTCGGACGGAGGAGTTGAAGGGGGCGCCGCGCCCCGCTGGATGCGTGGGGCACTGAGCAACTTGTGAACCCGGGCATCCGCACAAAAAGGGCACTGAACCAGGCTTTCAGCAAGCTGGTGCTGGAAGTCCTGCTCGCTGGCAAACCAGCCCTCAAACGTGTGGCTGTTGGCGCACTGCAGATCGAGGACTTTCATCGCAGAAACCCTCCCATGCTTGCGCTCAAGCGCGCCGCCGAAGCAAGTAGCGGTAGACAAAGCCAGGAAACGCGAGCGTGACGAACAAGGTGCCCGTCACCGCGTAGAACTCCCACTGCTGCGGCGCGATCTGTCCGGCGCGCTTCTCCAGCAGCAAACCGACGGCCCCCACCACAAAGTACATCAGCACCAACTCGGCAAAGCGCTCGAGCAGCCGCTTGGACGGCTGGCGCAGGGGACCCACGAACAACAGCCGGTTGCTGACGAACGGCAGGTTCGCCGCCACACAGGCCAGAAGGATGACGAGCCAGACGGCTCCGCTTTGTGACACTGCGATCAGGAGGCCAGCGAACGCAGGATGGCGTCGGAGCACAAAGCCATCAGCCCCCCCGGCACGATGCCCAGTACGAAAAGCAGGGCGCCGTTGAGGGTAAGCACCAGCCGCACGTCCAGCGGCGCGCTCACGGCCGCCGTTTGCACGGGCGCATCGAAGTACATCACCTTGACCACCCGCAGGTAGTAGAACGCGCCGATCAGCGACATCATCACCGCGAACACTGCCAGGGCGATATGCAGCGTCTCGCCCGAGGCGACCAAGGCCTGAAGCACCGCCAGCTTGGAGTAGAAGCCGACCAGCGGCGGGACGCCGGCCATGGAAAACAGGCAGATGGCGAGGATGCCGGCATACAGTGGGCTGCGCTGGTTCAGGCCTGCCATGTCGGCGATGGTGTCGCTCTCAAAGCCGCTGCGGGCCAGCAGCAGGATGACGCCAAAGGCCGCCAGCGTGGTCAGCACATAGGTCACCACGTAAAACATGGACGCGCTGTAGGCTGCCTGCGCAGTGGCTGCGTCGACCGTGCCGTTGATGACACCCGACATCAGGCCCAGCAGCACGAAACCCATTTGCGAGATCGTGGAGTACGCCAGCATGCGCTTGAGGTTGGTCTGCGCAATGGCGGCCAGGTTGCCCACCAGCAGGGAGCCGATGGACAGCACGGCCAGCATCTGCTGCCAGTCAATGGCCAGCGGCAGCAGGGCATCGACCAGCAGACGCATCACGATGGCAAAGGCGGCAAGCTTGGGGGCGCCGGCAATGAGCAGCGTGACCACCGTGGGCGCACCCTCGTAAACGTCGGGCACCCACATGTGAAACGGCACGGCGCCCAGCTTGAACGCCAGGCCGGCGACGATGAACACCAGGCCGAACACCAGCACCTGGTGACGAATCTGTCCCGCATTGACGGCCTTGAACACCTCGCCAATGTCCAGCGAGCCGGTCGCGCCGTAGAGCATGGACAGGCCGTAGAGCAGAAAGCCGCTGGCCATGGCACCGAGGACAAAATATTTCATGGCCGCCTCGGTGGCCGTGGCGTCGTCGCGGCGCAGAGCGACCAGCGCATAGCTCGAGAGCGTGAGCAACTCCAGACCGAGATAAAGCACCAGAAAATTGTTGCCGCCGATCATGATGAACATGCCCAGCAGCGAAAACAGGCTCAAGGTGAAGAGCTCGCCGCCGCGCAGCATGTCGCGGTCTCCCGCATAGGGTCGACCGTAGACCAGGGTCACCATGAGCGCCACCGCTGCAAAGCATTTGAGCCAGCTGCCCATGGCATCGCTGACGACCATGTTGCCGAAACCGTAGAAGGTGTTGCCGCGGCTGGCATACATGCCTTCGAGCAGCGCCACGACGCCCAGCGTCAACAAGGTAAGCGCATAGGTGCCGGTGCGCCGCGGGCTGTGGATGGCGAGGTCGACCAGCGCGATCACGCAGGCCATGACCAGCAGGACGATCTCCGGATAAATGGCCAGCCAGCTGATGTTGTCAATCATCGGGGTACTCTTGTTTCGGTCAGTTCAGCTTGGACGCAGCCACGTGCCGGAGCAGCTTGGCCACGGAGGCATCGGTCACGTCGGTCACAGGCTTGGGATACAGGCCCATGGCCAGGATGGCGGCGGTCAGCAGGGCCAGCACGAAGAACTCGCGCCGGCCAATGTCGAGCATGGCGCGCACATTAGCGTTGCCCACAGGGCCCAGGTAGACCCTCTTGAACATCCACAAACTGTAGGCGGCGCCCCAGATCAAGGCGCTTGCTGCCGCCAGGCCAAGCCAGAAATTGGCCTTCACCGCAGCCAGGATGACCATCCATTCGCCGACAAAGCCCGCCGTCCCCGGGAGTCCGCAGTTGGCCATGGTGAACAAGAGGGCAAACGCAGCAAAGTTGGGCATGGTGTTGACCACGCCGCCGTAGTCGGCGATTTCGCGCGAATGCATGCGGTCGTACAGCACGCCGATCGACAGGAACATCGCGGCGGAGACGAAGCCATGGGCAATCATTTGCGCAATGCCGCCCGAGACGCCCAGGTCGTTGAAGATGAAAAAACCCAGGGTCACGAAACCCATGTGCGCCACGGACGAATAGGCGACGAGCTTCTTCATGTCCTTTTGCACCATTGCGACCAGACCCACGTAAATCACTGCGATAAGCGAGAGGGTGATCATCAGCCAGGCCCATTCGCGCGAAGCGTCCGGCGCGATCGGCAGCGAAAAACGCAGGAAACCGTAGGCGCCGAGCTTGAGCATGATGGCTGCCAGCACGGCAGAACCCCCCGTGGGCGCTTCGACGTGCACATCGGGCAGCCAGGTGTGCACCGGCCACATCGGCACCTTGACCGCGAACGCCGCGAAGAAGGCGAAGAACAGCATGGTCTGCGCATGGGCCGACAGCGGCAGCGCATGCCAGGTGGCGATGTCGAAGCTGCCCCCGGCCTCGTTGTAGAGGTAGAGCAAGGCAATCAGGGTCAGCAGTGAGCCGAGCAAGGTGTACAGGAAGAACTTGAAGGCTGCGTAAATCTTGCGTGGTCCGCCCCAGATACCAATGATCAGGTACATGGGGATCAAGGTGCCTTCAAAGAACACATAGAACAGCATGCCGTCGAGCGCACAGAAGACCCCGATCATCAGGCCCGAGAGGATCAGGAACGCAGCCATGTACTGGTTCACCCGGGAGGTGATCGATTCCCAGGAGGCAATCACCACGATCACCGTGATGAAGGCCGTCAACGGGACGAACCAGAAGGAAATGCCGTCCACGCCCAAGTGGTAGAAGATCTGGAACGTATCGATCCAGCGCGCTTTTTCGACGAACTGCATGTCCGCCGTGCCCGGTACGAAGCCAGCCATCAAGGGGAAGGTCACCAGCAGGCCGGCCAGCGCGCCCACCAGGGCCAGCCAGCGCACGGCGCCCGCCTGGCTATCGCGGCCCAGCAAGAGCAGCACAAGTCCGAACGCGATCGGCGTCCAGATAGCAAGACTCAACAAACCCATTTTTGTTTTTCCCCTACTTGTTGAGCCAGACGAAGTACGTCATGAGCACGAAGATCCCCAGAATCATGACCAGTGCATAGTGGTAGACGTAGCCCGTCTGAACGCGCCGCACCACGCTGGCCACCCATCCCACCAGCTTCCAGGAACCATTGACCAGCGCCCCGTCGATCACGGCTTGGTCGCCGCCCTTCCACAACGCCACGCCCAGCCCGCGCGCAGCGCGCGCCAGGATGTTCTCGTTGATCCAATCGAGGTAGTACTTGTTTTCCAGCAAGGTGTAGATCGGCTGGAACGCACGCTGGATCGCTGCGGGCAGCGCGGGATTGACCATGTACAGGTAGTAGGCTGCCGCGACGCCTGCGAGCGCGAGCCAGAAAGGCGCTGTCGTCAGACCATGGAGCGCCATCGCGGCCGGGCCATGGAAAGCTTCGGCCAATTCCGCCATGGCCGGGTGCCGGGCGGCATCCACCACGATGGCGTCCTTGAAAAAGTCGCCAAAGAGCATGGGCCCCATGGTGAGGAAACCGATCACCACCGAGGGAATGGCCAGCAGCACAAGGGGGACCGTCACCACCCAGGGCGACTCGTGGGGCGCAGGCGCAGCCCCGTGCCCGTGGTCGTCGTGGCCGTGGTGCGCATCCGGGTTCTGGTCGTAGCGCTCCTTGCCGTGGAACACCAGAAAGTACAGCCGGAAGGAATAGAAAGCGGTGACGAACACCCCGGCCAGCACGGCAAACGACGCAAATCCTGCGGCAGGCAGCGTGCTTGCGTGCACCGCTTCGATGATGCTGTCCTTCGAGTAGAAGCCGGCGAACAGCGGCGTGCCGATCAAGGCCAGCGAGCCGAGCAGAAAGGTGACCCAGGTGATGGGCATGTACTTGCGCACCGCGCCCATCCAGCGAATATCCTGGTTGTGGTGCATGCCGATGATCACCGAGCCTGCTGCCAGGAACAAAAGGGCCTTGAAAAAGGCATGTGTCATCAGGTGGAACACGCCGACCGAGTAGGCCGACGCCCCCAGGGCGACGGTCATGTAGCCCAGTTGCGAAAGCGTGGAATAGGCAATGACGCGCTTGATGTCGTTCTGGATGATTCCCAGAAAGCCCATGAACAGCGCCGTGATCGCACCAATGATCAAAATGAAGTTCAGGGCAGCGTCGGACAACTCGAAGAGCGGCGACATGCGTGCCACCATGAAGATGCCAGCCGTCACCATGGTGGCCGCGTGAATCAGCGCGGAAATGGGCGTTGGGCCTTCCATCGAGTCCGGCAGCCAGACGTGCAGCGGAAACTGCGCGCTCTTGCCCATGGCACCGATGAAAAGGCAGATGCAGATCACGGTGATGAGCATCCAGGACGTTCCCGGAAAGTTCAGGCTGCCCAGTTCTCCGGCCTTAGCAAACAGTTCGCCGTAATTCAGCGTATTGGTAAATGCGGCAATGAGTCCGATGCCCAGGATGAAGCCGAAGTCGCCCACACGGTTCACCAGAAAAGCCTTCATGTTGGCAAAAATCGCCGACGGCTTGTTGAACCAGAAACCGATCAGCAGATAAGACACCAGACCCACTGCCTCCCAGCCGAAAAAGAGCTGCAGCAGGTTGTTGCTCATGACGAGCATGAGCATGGAGAAGGTAAAGAGCGAGATGTAGGCGAAGAACCGGTTGTAGCCTTCGTCCTCTTCCATGTAGCCGATGGTGTAGATGTGCACCATCAGCGAAACGAAGGTGACCACGCACATCATCATCGCGGTCAGGCTGTCGATCAGAAAGCCCACTTCCATTTTCAGCCCGCCAACGACCATCCAGGTGTAGATGCTCTCGTTGAAGCGGGCGCCATCGATCGCCACACTCTTGAGCGTCATCGCCGAGACGACGAAGGCCAAGAACACGCCCAGGATAGTGAGCGTGTGGCTCAAGCGCCGGCCAATCCAGTTGCCGCCGAACGTGGTACCGAACACGCCGGCCAGCAATGCTCCTGCAAGCGGAGCAAGCGGCACGATCAGCAGCGTGGATGCAGAGAGGGTTTGACTCATTGTGGAAAACCTTGGCTTGAAATCGCGTCACCCCTGCAGGGTGTCGAGCGCATCCGCATTGATATTGGACTTGTTGCGGAACAACAGCACCAGAATGGCTAGACCGATGGCCGATTCGGCCGCCGCCACCGTAAGAATGAAGAACACGAACACCTGGCCATGCATGTCGCCCAGGTAGTGCGAGAACGCGACGAAGTTCATGTTCACCGCAAGCAGCATCAGTTCGATCGACATCAGCAGCACGATGAGATTCTTGCGGTTGAGGAATATGCCGATCACGGCAAGCGCAAACAGCATCGCCCCCAGCGAGAGATAGTGGCCCAAGGTCAAGCTCATGCTTTGTTCTCCGGTGCTGCTGCTGGCGCAATGGGTTCGGCAGCCGGCAGCGTCGGCGCCAGTTTCACGATGCGCATGCGGTCGGCCGCACGAACATGCACCTGGGCCGAGGGTTCAATGGCCTTGCTGTCCTTGCGTTTGCGCAGGGTCAAAGCGATTGCGGCGATCATTGCCACCAGCAAGATCACCGCAGCGATCTCGACGGGAAGCAGGTACTGCGTGTACATGAGCTGGCCCAGGGCCTTGGCGTTGGAGAACGGCAGCACCTGCCCTGCTGCACCCACGGCGCTGGCCATGAGCTTGGGTTCGTCGGTGCCACGAAAACCCGCCATCAAGACCAAGGCCATTTCGGCTGCAATGAGGCCGCCCACCAGCGCCGCCAGGGGAAAGTGCTTCCAGAAACCCTTGCGAACGCCCGCCATGTCGATGTCCAGCATCATCACGACGAACATGAACAGCACCATCACTGCGCCCAGATACACCAGCACCAGCACGATGGCCAAGAACTCGGCCTTCAGCAGAAACCACAGGCCGGCGGCCTGCGAAAACGCCAGCATCAGGTGCAAAACCGCGTGCACGGGATTGCGCGCCGTGATCACCCGGAAGGCTGCAAACAGCAGCACCACCGAGAAAAGATAGAAAAAACCAGTCTTGGCGTCCATGAATCGGTTCTTTTCGAGAAAACTTGCCTAAGGGGCTTACCGCTCAGCGGTAGGGCGCGTCTGCCGCTCGGGCAGCGGCGATGTCGGCCTCGTACCGGTCGCCCACCGCCAGCAGCATGTCTTTGGTGAAATACAGGTCGCCCCGCTTTTCCCCGTGGTACTCGAGGATGTGCGTCTCCACGATGGAATCGACCGGGCAGCTTTCCTCGCAAAACCCGCAGAAAATGCACTTCGTCAAATCGATGTCGTAGCGCGTCGTGCGGCGCGAGCCGTCGTCACGGATATCGGATTCGATGGTGATCGCAAGCGCGGGGCAGACCGCCTCGCACAGCTTGCACGCAATGCAGCGCTCTTCGCCGTTGTCGTATCGGCGCAGGGCGTGCAGACCGCGAAAGCGCGGCGACAGCGGCGTCTTTTCTTCTGGGAACTGCACGGTCACCTTGCGCCGGAATGCGTAGCGCCCGGTCAGCACCATGCCTTTGGCCAGCTCGACCAGCAAAAAGCTCTTGAAAAAATCCTTGATGGAAAAAGATGCAGCAGCAACGGCAGCCATGGGGTTCTCCGCTTATTTCCAGATGTTCCAGGGCGAGAGCAGCCAGCCCGCGATCACGAGCAGCCACAACAGCGTGACAGGAATGAAGATCTTCCAGCCCAGACGCATGATCTGGTCATAGCGAAAGCGCGGAAAGGTGGCGCGGATCCAGATGAACATGGACACCACGACGAAGGTCTTGATCCCCAGCCAGATCCAACCCGGAATGAAGTCAAGCACCGCGACCGGCGAGAGCCAACCGCCCAGAAACATGATGACCGCAAGAATCGAGACCAGCCACATGCTCGCGTACTCGGCGAGAAAGAAAATGGCAAAGCCCATGCCCGAATACTCGACCATGTGGCCGGCGACGATTTCGGCCTCGCCTTCCACGACGTCGAAGGGATGGCGGTTGGTTTCGGCCACCGCCGAGACCAGATAGACGATGAATATGGGCAGCAGCGGCAACCAGTTCCACGACAGGAAGGACAGGCCGCTCGACGCCATCGTGCCGCGGCCCTGTCCCAGCACGATTTCCGTGAGGTTCATGCTGCCTGAGACCATGATGACCACCAAGAAGCAAAAGCCCATGGCAATCTCGTAGCTCACCATTTGGGCCGAAGCGCGCATTGCGCCGAGAAACGCGTATTTCGAGTTGGACGCCCAGCCGGCGATGATCACGCCGTAGACTTCAATGGACGTGATGGCCATCACCAAAAGCAGGCCGGCATTGACGTTGCTGAGCGCCACGTCCGGACCGAAGGGAATGACGACCCAGGCGGCCAGCGCCGGCATGATTGCCATCACCGGTCCGAGGACGAACAAGCCTTTGGACGCTGCCGTCGGCTGGATGATTTCCTTGGTGAGCAGCTTGACTGCGTCCGCAATCGGCTGCAGCAAACCCAGCGGTCCGACGCGGTTGGGGCCATGGCGCACCTGCATGAAACCCAGCAGCTTGCGCTCCCACAGCGTTAGGTAGGCCACGGCGCCCATCAAGGGCAGCACCACGGCGACGATCTTGATCAAAATCCACAGCACCGGCCAGGCGGCGCCCGTCCACCAGCCCTGGTCCAGCAAGTGCAGTCCGCCGTTGTACATCGCGTCGATCATGGCTGCACCTCCCCGAAGGCTGCGCGACCATCGCGCGTCGCCTGGAGCGAGGGCGCGCGCCGCACCAAGCCGTCGAGCTGATAGATGGCGGCCGATACCGGAGCCTCATGCGCGGCGCCGTGGACGTCGCTGACCACAGCGTCGCTTCGGTTGCTGAGCAGGTCCGCAGGCACAAGCGCTGTACCGCCCGGATTGATCCGCGCCAAGACCTCCTGGGAGGACTCGAACTCGAACCCGGGAATCTCCATCAGATTGGCCAGCACGCGAAGCACCTTCCAGGCCGGCCGGGTCTCGCCCAAGGGACGCACGACGGCATGAAAGCTTTGCAGACGCGCTTCGGCGTTGACGAAGCTGCCGGAGGTTTCCGTGAAGGGCGCGATGGGAAGCAAGACGTCGCTGCAGTCCAGATTGGTCTTGAACGGACTCAGCGTCACCACCATGTCCGCGCCGGCCAGCGCAGCAACGGCGCGCTCGCCCGCTGCCGAATCGAGGGCAGGCTCGGTATTGAGCAGCAGCACGCCCTTGAGAGCGCCTGAGAGCATTTGGCCAGCATGCAGCCCACCTGCATCCGGCAGGGCCCGCGCCCACTGGGCGCCCACGGTATTGGCAGCCTGCGTCAGATAGCCAACGCTTGCGCCGGTCTGCTCGCCGATCCAGTTGCAAAGCGCCAGCAGCCTGGACGCCTGGCTGTGGTGCGCCGCAGCATTCCCAAGCAAAATGGCTTTCTGCTCCCCTTGCAGCAGCGCCCTGGCGATGTCCGCCGACGCAGCGCTCGGCGTCAGCCCTTCCACCGGCGCAGCCCCGCCGCTCATCTGCGCAACGGAGGCTGCGATTTCCGCCAGCGCACGCAGCCACTCCGCAGGAGCGGCTACCACGCTGTGGGCCACGGGCATCGCCCAGTCGGGCTGCACTGCGTTGACCGAGCAGACCACCCCCCCATGGCGCTGGGCCTGGCGAATACGTTGCGCAAAAAGGGGCTGGTCCTTGCGAATGTTGGAGCCCACGATCAGCGCCGAATCGAGCGTGGAGAGAGACGCAATGGAGCGACCCAGCCAGCGTATGCCGGCGGGGACGTCAAACTCCGCATCGCGCAAACGATAGTCGATGTTGCCGCTGCCCAGGCCGCGCACCAGGGCACCGGCCAGATAGAGCTCCTCCAGCGTGCTGTGCGGGCTCACCAGTGCACCGATGCTTGCGCTGCCGTGCTCCGCTTCGATGTCCTGCAGGCCGTTGGCAACGTATTCGAGCGCGGTCTGCCAATCCACCTCGCGCCACTCGCCACCTTGTTTGAGCATGGGGCGTTCGAGGCGATCCGGAGCCGACAAGGCTTCGTAGGAGAAGCGGTCGCGGTCCGCAATCCAGCATTCGTTGACGTCTTCGTTCTCAAAAGGAAGGACGCGCATCACGCGGTGGTTTTTTACCTGCACGATGAGGTTCGCTCCGGTGGAATCGTGCGGGCTGATGGACTTGCGCCGCGAGAGTTCCCAGGTGCGGGCGCTGTAGCGAAATGGCTTGCTGGTGAGCGCCCCCACGGGGCAGATGTCAATCATATTGCCCGACAGCTCGGAGTCGATGGTATCGCCCGCCACCGTGGTGATTTCGGAGTGCTCGCCGCGGTGGATCATGCCCAGTTCCATCACGCCGGCCACCTCCTGGCCAAAACGAATGCAGCGCGTGCAATGGATGCAGCGCGTCATTTCCTCCATGGAAATCAGCGGGCCTACATCCTTGTGCAGAACGACGCGCTTTTCTTCTTCGTAGCGCGAGGCCGATGCGCCGTAGCCCACCGCCAGGTCCTGGAGTTGGCATTCGCCCCCCTGGTCGCAGATCGGGCAATCCAGGGGGTGATTGATGAGCAGAAACTCCATGACGGACTTCTGCGCCTTCAGCGCCTTGTCGCTCCTCGTGCGCACCACCATGCCTTGCGTGACCGGCGTGCAGCAGGCCGGCATGGGCTTGGGAGCCTTTTCAATGTCCACCAGACACATGCGGCAGTTGGCCGCAATGGTGAGCTTCTTGTGGTAACAGAAATGCGGAATGTAGGTGCCCGCCTTTTCGGCCGCATGCATGACCATGCTGCCCTCGGCAATCGCTACCTTTTCTCCGTCGAGTTCAATTTCAACCATATGCTTTACTCGCGATCAGGCCGAAGCCGACGTACGCGGATTCGTCTTCGGAATCATCGCTTCGAATTCGTGGCGGAAATGCTTGAGCATCGCGCGCACCGGCATGGCTGCGGCGTCGCCCAGGGCGCAAATGGTGCGCCCCATGATGTTCGCCGCGACGTCGTCCAGCACGTCCATGTCCGCCTGGCGGCCCTCGCCCCGGTGAATGCGATCCACCAAGCGCCACAGCCAGCCCGTTCCCTCGCGGCACGGTGTGCACTGCCCGCAGGACTCGTGCATGTAAAAATAGGACAGGCGCTTGAGCGACTCGACCATGCAACGGCTGTCGTCCATGACGATCACCGCGCCGGAACCCAGCATGGAGCCGGCTTTGGAGATGGAGTCGTAGTCCAGCGTGCACTCCATCATGATGGAGGCGGGCAACACGGGAGACGACGATCCGCCGGGAATGACGGCTTTGAGCTGGCGCCCTTTGCGCACACCTCCGGCGAGTTCAAGCAGCTTCGCAAACGGCGTGCCCATGGGTACTTCGTAGTTGCCGGGAAGCTCGACGTCGCCAGAGACCGAGAATATCTTGGTGCCCCCATTGTTGGGCTTGCCGCAGGCAAGGTAGGCGGCGCCGCCGTGGCGGATGATCCAGGGAACGGCGGCAAAGGTTTCGGTGTTGTTGATGGTGGTGGGCTTGCCGTACAAGCCGAAACTGGCGGGAAACGGCGGCTTGAACCGCGGCTGGCCTTTCTTGCCTTCGAGCGACTCCAGCAAGGCCGTCTCCTCGCCGCAGATATAGGCACCAAAGCCGTGGTGCGCGTGAAGCTGGAAGCTGAAGTCGCTTCCCAGCAGCTTGTCGCCCAGGTAGCCCGCGGCCCGCGCCTCTTCCAAAGCAGCTTCGAAGCGCTCGTAGACCTGGAAAATCTCGCCGTGGATGTAGTTGTAGCCCACGCTGATGCCCATGGCATAGGCAGCGATGATCATTCCCTCGATCACGCTGTGCGGGTTGTACATCAGGATGTCACGGTCTTTGCAGGTCCCGGGCTCGCCCTCGTCGGAATTGCAGACCAGGTACTTCTGCCCCGGAAACTGCCGCGGCATGAAGCTCCACTTGAGCCCCGTGGGAAAGCCGGCACCACCGCGCCCGCGCAGTCCGGATTCCTTGACGGTGGCAATCACCTGATCGGGCGTCAGCGCCGCAGCGCCTTGTGCTCCAAGCATGGTGCGCACCGCCTGGTAGCCACCGCGCTCGATGTACGCGTCGATGCCCCAATTGGAGCCGTCCAGGCCCGCATAGATCTGCGGGTCGATGTGGCGGCCGTGAAAACAGGTCTCCAGGCCGGCCGCCTGAAATTGCGATAGGACTTGCGCCGCCTTCATGCCCGCCCCTCGGCAGAACGCAGGCTGTCGACCAGCTGGTCGAGCTTGTCGTCCGACATGAAACTGCACATCGAGCGGTCGTTGACCAGCATCACCGGGGCGTCGGCGCAGGCACCGAGGCATTCGCATTGCTGCAGCGTGAACATGCCATCGGCCGTGGTGCCTCCCATGGCGATCCCCAGCTTCTTCTCCAGATGCTCCAGCGCCTTGCCGCCATCGCGCAGCAGACAGGGCAGATTGGTGCAGACGTTGAGCTTGTACTTGCCCACCGGCGCCTGGTTGTACATGTTGTAGAAGGTGGTGACCTCGTGCACGGCGATCTCGGGCATACCGAGGTACTGCGCCACTTCGGCCTCGGCCTCCTGGCTGATCCAACCCTGCTCCTGCTGGACAATGGCCAGGCATGCCATCACCGCCGACTGCTTTTGCTCGGCGGGGTACTTGGCAAGTTCACGCTCGAAGCGCGCAAAAGTGGTTTCAGAAATCATCGGTCAATTTCTCCGAACACGATGTCCATGGTGCCGATGATGGCGACCACGTCGGCCAGCATATGGCCGCGCGCAAGCTCGTCCATGGCCGCCAGATGCGGATAACCCGGCGCGCGAATCTTGAGCCGATAGGGCTTGTTCGCCCCGTCGCTCACGAGGTAGATGCCAAACTCGCCCTTGGGATGCTCGACAGCGGCATACGCCTCTCCCTCGGGCACGTGCATGCCCTCGGTAAACAGCTTGAAGTGGTGGATCAGGTCCTCCATGCCGGTCTTCATGGCCTCGCGGCTGGGGGGCGCGATCTTGTGGTTGTCGGTGATCACCGGACCGGGGTTTTTGCGCAGCCAGTCCACACACTGCTTGATGATGCGATTGGACTCACGCATTTCCTGCACGCGCACCAGATAGCGGTCGTAGCAATCGCCCGTGACGCCCACGGGGACGTCAAACTCCAGCCGATCGTAAACCTCGTAGGGCTGGGTCTTGCGCAGGTCCCACACCACGCCCGAACCCCGCAGCATGGGGCCGGTCATTCCCAGGTTCAGCGCGCGTTCGGCTGAAACCACGCCAACGCCCACGGTGCGCTGCTTCCAGATGCGGTTGTCGGTGAGCAGAATTTCGTACTCGTCCACGCACTTGGGGAAGCGCTGCGTGAAATCATCGATGAAATCGAGCAACGAACCCTGGCGGTTCTGGTTGCGCGCCTCCAGTGACTTGGCGTTGCGCACCTTGCTGGCTTTGTACTGCGGCATGCTGTCCGGCAGGTCGCGGTAGACGCCGCCCGGCCGGAAATACGCAGCGTGCATGCGCGCGCCCGACACGGCTTCGTACATGTCGAACAGGTCTTCGCGCTCGCGGAAGGTGTAGATCAGAATCGTCGAGCTGCCGCAGTCGTTGCCGTGCGACCCAAGCCACATCAGGTGGTTCATCAGGCGCGTGATTTCAGAAAACATCACGCGGATGTACTGGGCGCGCAGCGGAACCTCGACACCCAGCAGTTTTTCTATGGCCAGGCAGTAGGCGTGCTCGTTGCACATCATGGAGACGTAGTCCAGCCGGTCCATGTAGGGCAGCGACTGAATGAAGGTCTTGTGCTCGGCCAGTTTCTCGGTGGCGCGGTGCAGCAGACCGATGTGCGGATCGGCACGCTGGACGACTTCGCCGTCGAGTTCGAGCACCAGGCGCAGCACACCGTGCGCCGCCGGATGCTGCGGCCCCAGGTTCAGCGAGTAATTCTTGATTTCTGGCATGGCAATCCCTGAGCTGGCCTCAGTGCAGGCCCCCGTATTTGTCTTCGCGAATGATGCGGGGCGTCACCTCGCGCGGCTCGATGGTCACTGGCTCGTAGATCACGCGGCGCTGGTCGGCGTCATAGCGCATTTCCACATGGCCGGACAAGGGGAAATCCTTGCGGAACGGGTGTCCGATGAAGCCGTAATCGGTCAGGATGCGACGCAGGTCGCCATGGCCTTCAAAGACCACGCCGAACAGGTCAAAGGCCTCGCGTTCGTACCATTGGGCGGAGTTCCAAAGATCGGTCACAGAATCGACCACCGGGAAGTCGTCGTCCGGGCAAAACACCTTGACGCGAACGCGCTGGTTGAGACTGACCGAAAGCAGATGCGATACCACGCTGTAGCGCGCACCGTCGGCGCCGATGTCGCCATAGGTCGAGTGGTCGACAGCGCACAAATCGACCAGCTGCTCGAATCGGCAGGTCGGCGCATCGCGCAGCAGCTGCATGGCCTGGTGGTAGCGCGCGGCAGGGACTTCGCAAATCACCTGGCCGAGCAGGACATGCACTTTGCGCGCCGCATCGCCCAGCACCAGCGCCACGGCGTCACGAACCGCCTCGGGGCTTACAGCAAAAGATGTCATGGAAAAGCCCTCAAACGCGCGCAATGGTGTGGGTGCGGCGGATTTTTTGCTGCAACTGAATGATCCCGTAGATCAAGGCCTCGGCCGTAGGCGGGCAGCCCGGCACGTACACGTCCACCGGAACGATGCGATCGCAGCCACGCACCACGGAATAGCTGTAGTGGTAATAGCCGCCGCCGTTGGCGCACGACCCCATGGACAGCACCCAGCGCGGCTCGCTCATCTGGTCATAGACCTTGCGCAGTGCCGGCGCCATCTTGTTGCACAACGTGCCGGCAACAATCATCAGGTCGGACTGGCGGGGGCTGGCGCGGAACACCTCGGCGCCAAAACGGCCAATGTCGTAGCGCGCGGCTGCCGCGTGCATCATTTCAACTGCGCAGCACGCCAGGCCAAAGGTCATGGGCCACAGCGAACCGGTCTTGGCCCAGTTCACCACCGAGTCGTAGCTCGTGGTGACGAAGCCTTCCTTCATTACGCCTTCAATCATCGCGTCAGTCCTTGTTCGAGGCGCCTATTCCCACTCCAGGGCGCCCTTTTTCCACTCGTAGGCAAACCCCACCACCAGCACCGCCAGAAAGATGGAGACCGCGACAAAGCCGGTCAGACCGACTTCATGCAGGGAGACAGCCCACGGAAAAAGAAATGCGATTTCGAGATCGAAAAGAATGAAGAGGATGGCGACCAGGTAGTAGCGCACGTCGAACTTCATGCGGGCATCTTCGAACGCCTCGAAGCCGCACTCGTAGGGGGAGTTTTTTTCGGGATCTGGGCGGTTGGGGCCCAGGATATAGCCCAGGGCGATGGGCACGATGCCGACCGCCATACCCACCAGGATGAACAAAAGAACGGGGAGATACTGATCGAGGTTCATCTTGTGGATGCGCTCACCGCTGTGGTCTGGGCATTTGCAAGGTGCCAGTGGACATTGCAAGCAGACCTGTTTTGTTTGGTGCCGTCGGCGAGACTCGAACTCGCACAGCTTTCGCCACTACCCCCTCAAGATAGCGTGTCTACCAATTTCACCACGACGGCCAAGTGTTGTCTGGGTGGCATGAGGACCAAGCGGTTTTGGCTTCCCAGACAATCCCGGATTCTACTCGGGAAAAACCCTGCTCCCGGCTCGCAGGGACAGTTTTTCCCCTCTTTATTTCGTCGGAATCTGCCCAGCGCCTGAAGCGGGCGCAGCAGGCGCCGGCGCAGCAGCAGCGCTGGCCGGGGCCGAGCCCTCCGCGCCCGGTATGGCACCCGGTGCGGCGCCGCCAGGAATCGCCCCGGCGGGTGCGGCAGGAACAGCCACGCTCTCCAGCACGCTGCCCGAGCTGGCCGGCTGCAAGTTGCCGAAATACGCCAGGGCCAGCGTGCACACGAAAAACACTGCTGCGAGCACCGCCGTGCTGCGCGAGAGGAAATTGGCGCTGCCGCTGGCGCCGAACAGGCTGCCCGAACTGCCGCTGCCGAAGGCCGCGCCCATGTCGGCGCCCTTGCCGTGCTGGATCAGGATCAGGCCCACCATGATCAACGCCGCCAGGATCTGCGCCGTCAAGATAACGTTCAAAAGCACACTCATTCTCTATTCACTCCGGTTGATCTCGTGGATGGATTCGCTTGCCGCGCGGCGCGACCCTTATCGCGCCGCTGCAATGATGCTCAGGAAGTCGGGCGCCTTGAGCGACGCCCCGCCCACCAGGCCGCCATCGATGTCTGGTTCGGCCAACAACTGCGCCGCGTTCGACGCGTTCATGCTGCCGCCGTAGAGCAAGCGCATGGCCGGCGCATGGGCGCTGGCTGCAGCCAGCTGCGCACGCAAGGCAGCGTGGACTTGCTGCGCCTGGGCCGGTGTGGCGGTATGGCCGGTGCCAATCGCCCAGATGGGCTCATAAGCGACGACCACCTCGCTGATGCAGCGCCCGTTGCGGTGAACGACCGCGGCCAGTTGGCGCCGCACGACGGCCTCGGTCTGGCCGGCCTCGCGCTCGGCCAGGGTCTCGCCAACGCAAACGATGGGCGTAATGCCGGCAGCCAGCGCGCGCTGCGCCTTTTCCGCCACCGCAGCGTCGCCTTCGCCATGCAACTGGCGCCGTTCGGAGTGGCCGACGAGGACGTAGCGCACGCCGAAGTCGCGCAGCATGGGCGCTGAAACCTCGCCGGTATAGGCGCCCGCATCATGCTGTGACACGTCCTGGGCGGCCAGGGCGATGCCGCTTGCGTCCACCAGCGACTGCACCTGCGCCAGGTAGGGCGAAGGCACGGCGACGGCAACGTCGCAATCGGCAGCCGCGGGCCAGCCCGCGCGCAGAGCCTGAACCAGCGCCTCGTTGGCCGCGAGGCTGCCATTCATTTTCCAGTTGCCAACGATGAGTTTCTTTTTCATGGTTCCCACGTCAAAACGATCTTGCCCGCATGCTGGCTCGACTCCATCAGCGCATGCGCCTGAGCCGCCTGCGCCGCAGGGAAGGTGCTGTGCACCACAGGCGCCACCGAGCCCGATGCAATCAGCGGCCAGACCCTGCTGCGCAGCGCATCCGCGATGGCCGCCTTGAAAGCCACGGGACGCGCGCGCAGCGTCGACCCGGTGATCACCAGCCGCCGGCGCAGCACCAGGCCCGCATCGAATTGCGCGCTCGTGCCGCCCTGCACTGCGATGATCACCAACCGGCCATCTTCGGCCATGCAGGCCACTTCGCGCGCCACATAGTCGCCCGCCACCATGTCGAGCACCACATCCGCGCCCCGCCCTTCGGTGATGCGCAACACCTCGGCACCGAAGTCCTGGCGACGGTAGTTAATGGCGTGCTGCGCGCCCAACGAAAGGCACAGCGCACACTTTTCATCGGAGCCCGCCGTGGCGATGACGGTGGCGCCGAAAGCGCGCGCAAGCTGAATCGCCGCCACGCCAATGCCGCTGCTGCCGCCTTGCACCAGCAAGGTTTCGCCCGATTGCAGCCCGCCCCGATCAAAGACATTGCTCCAGACGGTGAAGAAGGTCTCGGGCAGCGAAGCGGCTTCAACATCGCTCAGGGCGCCCGGAATCGGCAGGCATTGGCCCACCGGCACCACGCACCACTGCGCATACGCACCGCCGGCCACCAGCGCGCAGACACGCTGACCCAGTTGCAGGCCGGCGCGCGCCAGCGCCTGCGCATCGCCCGACTCGATGACCCCCGCCAACTCCAGGCCCGGAATGTCGGACGCGCCCGGTGGCGGCGCGTAGTAGCCCTTGCGCTGCAACACGTCGGGGCGGTTGACGCCGCTGGCCGACACGCGCACCAGGACCTCGCCGGCGCCGGGCACAGGCACGGGACGCTCGGCCAGACGCAGCACATCGGGCGCGCCAAATGACGATATTTCTACGACGCGCATGGCGAGAGAGGCTGAAATTTCATATGATTTTGGCCTCTAGCGCTTACACAGCAAGCGCTAGTAGCTATTAAATCAATAGCAAAAGCCCTTTTGTCCTAGGCGTCGTGCTGCGAAGCGCCGCCCAGCGGCAGCGCCTGCTGCGGGGCCTGCTCGGGCTCACGCGCAGGCTGCTCGGCGCGGTCACGGCGCTCGCCCCGCTCCGGGCGCTCGCCCCGCTCCGCACGCTCGCCACGATCGGCCGGCGCACGGTCATTGCCGCCGCTGCTGCGCTCGGCCAGTGCCTTCATGGACAGCTTGACGCGACCCTTCTCGTCCGTCTCGAGCACTTTCACGCGAACGAGCTGCCCTTCGCTCAAATAGTCGCTCACGCGCTCGACACGCTCATGGGCAATCTGGCTGATGTGCAGCAGGCCGTCCTTGCCGGGCAGCAGGTTGATCAGCGCGCCAAAGTCGAGAATCTTGGTCACCGGGCCTTCGTAGACCTTGCCGATTTCGACCTCGGCCGTGATCTGCTCGATGCGGCGCTTGGCTTCGTCGGCGCGCGCAGCTTCGGTGGACGCAATGGTGATCGTGCCGTCCTCGTCGATATTGATCTGGCAGCCGGTTTCTTCCGTCAGCGCGCGAATCACGGCGCCCCCCTTGCCGATCACGTCGCGGATCTTCTCGGGGTTGATCTTCATGGTGTAGAGCTTGGGTGCGAAGCTGCTCACTTCCTGCTTGGCTTCGCCCATGGCCTTTTGCATTTCGCCCAGGATGTGCATACGCGCTTCCTTGGCCTGCGCCAATGCCACCTGCATGATTTCCTTGGTGATGCCCTGGATCTTGATGTCCATCTGCAGCGCGGTAATGCCGGCTGTGGTGCCTGCCACCTTGAAATCCATGTCGCCCAGGTGATCTTCGTCGCCCAGGATGTCGGTCAGCACGGCAAAGCGGTTGTCTTCCTTGATCAGGCCCATGGCAATACCGGCCACATGGGCCTTCATGGGCACGCCGGCGTCCATCAGCGACAGGCAGCCGCCGCAGACCGACGCCATCGACGAGGAACCGTTGGATTCGGTGATTTCGGACACCACGCGCATGGTGTAGGGGAACTCATCCTTGCTCGGAAGCACGGCGACCAGCGCGCGCTTGGCCAGCCGACCGTGGCCGATTTCGCGGCGCTTGGTCGAGCCCATGCGGCCGACTTCGCCCGTGGCAAAGGGAGGCATGTTGTAGTGGAACAGGAAGCGGTCTTCGTACTCGCCCATCAGCGCGTCAATGCGCTGCGCGTCGCGCTCGGTGCCCAGGGTGGACACCACCAGCGCCTGCGTCTCGCCGCGCGTGAACAGCGCCGAGCCGTGGGTGCGGGGCAGCACGCTGGTGCTGATTTCGATGGGGCGCACGGTGCGCGTGTCGCGCCCGTCGATGCGTGGCTCGCCGGACAGAATCTGGCTGCGCACGATTTTGGCTTCGATGTCGAACAGCATGTTCTCGACCTTGACCGGGTCGAACTCCACGCCTTCGTCCTTGAGGGCGGCCTTGACGGCCGCGTAGGCGTCGCGGCAGGCATGGGTGCGCACCTGCTTGTTGCGGTTCTGGTAGGCCGCGCGCAGCTGGTCTTCACCCAACGCCGTCACCTTGGCAATGAGCGGCTCATCCTTGGCAGGGGCCTGCCAGTCCCACATGGGCTTGCCGGCATCGCGCACCAGCTCGTGGATCGCATTGATGGCGATCTTGCCCTGCTCGTGGCCAAACACCACGGCGCCCAGCATCACGTCTTCGGGCAACTGCTGTGCCTCGGATTCGACCATCAGCACCGCGGCCTCGGTGCCCGCGACGATCAGGTCCATCTGGCTGCTCTTGCGCGCGGTCTGGCCCGGGTTGAGCACGTATTCGCCGTTGATGTAGCCCACGCGCGCTGCACCAATCGGGCCGTTGAACGGAATGCCCGAGATCGCAAGCGCTGCGCTGGAGGCAATCAATGCCGCGATATCGGCGTCGACTTCCGGATTCAAAGACACGGTGTGGATGACCACGTGCACTTCGTTGTAGAAGCCCTCAGGGAACAGCGGGCGAATGGGGCGGTCGATCAGGCGGCTCGTCAGCGTCTCGTGCTCGCTGGGCTTGGCTTCGCGCTTGAAGAAGCTGCCGGGGATTCTGCCAGCGGCGTAGGTCTTCTCGATGTAATCCACCGTGAGCGGAAAGAAATCCTGCCCCGGCTTGGCCGACTTGGAGGCCACCACGGTGGCCAGCACCACGGTGTCGTCAATATTGACCAGTACCGCGCCAGAGGCCTGGCGGGCGATTTCACCGGTTTCCATGACCACGGTCTTGTCGCCCCACTGGAACGTCTTGCTGACTTTATTGAAAATGCTCATTTTTGCTCCTGTTTATATAGCTAGTAACGCAATACCAGCAAGCGCCAGAGCCCTTTCAGAACACGATGCCATTCCAGTGAAACCGCGCGCGGAACTTCAATGGAATGACACAGCTTCGATCTGCAGGAACCGCTGGCAAAGTAAAAAACGCCTGAGCTAGCGTGCTAACCCAGGCGTTTTTGCATGGCCTTGCGCTTACTTGCGCAGGCCCAGTTTCGCGATCAGCGCCATATAGCGCTCGCCGTCCTTGGACTTGAGGTAATCGAGCAACTTGCGGCGGCGGCTGACCATGCGCAGCAGACCGCGGCGACCGTGATGGTCCTTGGCATGCTGCTTGAAGTGGGGCATCAGTTCATTGATGCGGGCGGTCAGCAGTGCTACTTGCACTTCGGGGCTGCCGGTGTCGTTGGCGGCGCGTGCATTGGCCTTGACGACCTCGGCCTTGATGGAGGATGCGATCATTTGGGGGAATTTCCTGAAATGGGGCCGGCAAGGACTCGAGCGGGCAAGGCAAGAGCAAAGCGGCACTGGTTTTACTTGCGCGGGCAGCTGGAAGGGTTGCCTGCGTGCGTCTTGCACCGTGCAAAACCCGCAAATTGTACACCGCAGCCACGCCCTAAGGGAATGCGCGCATTTCTCAACCCCGCGGCGAGAGGCACGATACCTGACTGCTTTTACCGCCCATCGTCTTTAGGAGCCGCCCATGCCGCACCTGTTGCCGCTGAAACCCCGCCACACATTTGCGCTACCGCGCACGGCCACCGCCCTCCTGGCGCTGGTCTGCGCCGCGGCGTGCATGGCGCCGGGCAGCGCCGTGGCCAAGAGCCAGAAAAACCCCCATTCCGCCGCGAGCGGCGCCGGCCAGAAGAAAGGCGCCACCAAAACCACCTACCGCCCCAGCCCCTCCGAAGAAACCCGCGCCGAACGCGAGCGCAGGCTGTTGCGCGAGTGCAAGGGCATGCACAACGCAGGGGCGTGCAAGGGGTTTACGCGCCGCTAGCGGCCGTTCGTCGCCGCCCGAGGGCCGCTTGTCCATGCACCGCGACCATCCACAACCTGCCCGCTTAGGATGCACTAATGCCACTCTGCCCTTCTCTCCGTCATTCCGTCGCAGCGCGAAACCGCCCGTACGAACGAGGATTTACCGCCATCGAACTCATGGTGGTGGTGGCCATTGTGGCCATTTTGGCGGCGTTGGCTGGACCGAGCTTTCGAGATCTGATCGACGGCTGGCGGGTGCGCAGCGCAGTCGAAGAAATTACCAGCACGATTTACTACGCGCGATCTGAGGCGATTAAGCGGGGAGGCCGCGTTTCCGTCCGAAAGAACTGCGCGGCGGGAACGGCACAAGAATGGCAGTGCGGCTGGATTGTTTTTACCGACACAAATTCAAACGGCGTATTGAATACTGGCGGCGCCAATCCGGATGTGATTCTTCAGACCTACTCCGCGCAACAAGGGGTGAATGTGAACCACCTTCGGAACTCGGCTTTCTTCACGCTTGACAGGTGGGGGCAGATCAATGGCTTGGGCGCTGCCAGCTTTTCGTTCACGCCTGAAGGGCTGGGCAGTTCTTCGCGGCATGCTTCTGCTCTGTGCGTAACCTCTGGCGGTCGTATCAAAACGACGAAGGATACCGTTTCATGCCCTTGAAAAACAAAATGGAGCGTGGATTTGCGCTCATCGAATCGATGGTGGCCATTGTGGTGGTGGCGCTTGGCATTTTGGGCATTATTGGCGTGCAAATGCGCACCTTGGCCGATACCCAGACCGGTGTGCGCCGTGCCCAGGCCATACGACTGATCGAGGACCTCAGCGAACGCCTGAAGGTCAATCCCAACGCCTTAGGCAATATTGCAAGCTACGAAATCGCAGCCGGACCCCAGCCCGCTCCGCCCAATTGCAAGACCAATCCGTGCAATGCGCAGAATTTGGCCCTGGCCGACATTCGCAATTGGCGCCAAACGGTGGTGGATGCGCTGCCGCTCGGTGATGCCGTCGTATTCCAAGTCGCCGACGAGGCCCTGCCCACCAATCACCGGCAGTTGGGCGTTCTTTTGAGTTGGCGCGAGAACGAACGCGCAGACGGAACGGCAGCAGAAAACGCAGCCTACAAAAATGTGTTTAACCTGGACGCCACGGGCGTCGCCGGAGCGAGCTGCCCAGCTGGCCGCAGTTGCCATCTGCAATATATCCAGTTGACGTCACGGTGTAGCCCGTATCTGCTGGGCGGTGTGGCCGCTCCGACAGTGTTTTGCCCATTTTGACCCGCCTCTGATCACTCAACCTACCTCCACCCACCATGCCTTCTTTTCCCAGTCCACCGCCGCGATTTGGAAGCGCGCCCGCAAGAGGGATGACACTGGTCGAGCTGATGGTCGGCATCGCCGTCGGCTTGCTCGTCATTGCGGTCGCAACGGGCGCTTTGATGGTATCGCGCGGCGTTTCCGGTACGGTCACAGATGCGAGCCAATTACAGCAGCAGGCATCCTATGCGTTTCGAATCCTTGGACAACAGATTCGGCAGGCTGGTTCAATGCAGCTGAATCTTGCGGCAAACAAAAGCCCTGGAGATCCCATTCTGATCGAAGATTTTGTTGCATTTTCACCGAATACCGAAATATATTCCGCGCTCCCCGAAACCGTTCCGCCCAATACACCCGCAGTCAGTGGCAAGGATGCTCCAGCTGCTGGCGAATATAGACTTTCCCTTGCGTTTCAAAATTACGAGGAACCGAGTTTTCCCGGCGGGGCCACCGTCTCTTTCTTTCGAGATTGCTTGGGCGCTCAACCTTCATCGACAATTATTCAAAGCCAGTTCGTTTTGGACACGGTCTTGGGTGAACTTCGCTGCGCCGGGTCGAACAATGTTCCGCAGTCGCTGATCCGCAATGTGGCTGATTTTCAAGTCAGATATCTCATTCAAAATCGCGCTGCAGCGCAAAGCGGTCTTCCGACGATTCAGTACGTAAGTGCCGCGGGGGTACCGCCCATTCCCGCAGGTGGGGCGACAGATTGGTCGACCGTCTTTGGCGTGGAAGTGTGTCTGGTGCTGTATGGCGATGAACCCATCGACATGCCTGCCGGCAGTGACTACACGGGATGCGTCGACGCCGATGGGAATGGCCTTTTCGACAAAGTCGTCATGACCTCGCTGGCGGGAGCGCGAAGGAACCGCCTGCACATGGCCTTTCGCTCCGTCTTCCAGCTACGCAGCCAGGGTTTGGCCGGCTGAACCACCGAAAGAGACCACCCATGCGACGCACTCCTTGCCATCGATCACCGAAACGCCAGCGCGGTATCTCGCTGTTCGTGGTGATTGTGTTCGTCATGCTGTCGATGCTGCTCGCCCTGTGGGGCGCGCGCACCTCGTTGTTCAATGAAATGGTGGTGGGAAACGACGCCGACTACCAACGTGCATTTGAAGCGGCCCAGGCACTCATCCAAGACGCAGAGCTGGACATCCGTGGCGAGCGGCCGGACGGCACAGCCTGCGTTCGTAGCATCCCCAACGTTACTGCGGACACATGCCGCCCCGCTGCGACGGCGCTGGTCTGGTTTCCTACCGAAGACAAGGAATTTGCTGACATCGTCTCTACTTTGGAGAAAAAAACAGCGACCAAATTCTGCTTCAAGGGCCTATGCCTCAAACGGACAGGTAACCAGGATTTTTGGAACGACAAAACCACCTTGGACGCGATGCTTCCGGAGGGAGCGCGCTACGGCCAGTTCACCGGCGCTGAGATCGGCACGGCCGGCAGCACGGGCAGCAGTCCCATTCTGAAGAGCACTGTGGCCGACCGAGGGGGCTGGTATTGGATCGAAGTGATGCCGTACGACCCCAACGCTGGAAACTCCGGCCTTATCACCAACGGCTCCACCAATCTCGCTCTCAATCTGAAACCCAGCATTGCCTATCGGATTACCGCGGTAGCGAGGGGGCTCAAGGCGAGCACGCAGGTGGTGTTGCAATCGACCTTCGTTCGCCAAAAGGTCAAGAACTGACTGGAGAAAAATAATGAAAGAATCACTAAGCTTGCAAAGAAATCTCCTGGCAGCGCTGATTGCCGGTATCTATGCCTGTCAGCCGGTGTTTGCGGACCCACTGGACCTCTCCAAACTACCTCCCGGGCTGGTCGCCATTCCCCCGGCTCCCAACGTCATTCTGACCGTAGACGATTCTGGAAGCATGAGCGAGAGTGCAGGCGACGGCAAATCGAAGATTTTCCGTCTCAGCGAAGCATTGGGGACCGTCTTTAACGACAAGCTCCTGCTGCCTGACGGGAAGATTCGCCTTGCCTGGCAGGCCATGTGGAACAACGGAGGTTCTCCTGGCGCCGGATCGCTGAGCGCAGGTGCTACCAACTCGATGAAGGTGCTTGATACTACGCATCGCGCCAACTTCCTGGCATTTGCTTCCGGCCTGAAAGCAAGTAACGGAACTCCTTCGCACAAGATGATGAAGCAGGCCTACGACTACATGAAGACGGGCAAAGGAATTGACAGCCCGTGGGCATATTCTCCGGGAACAAAGGAAGCGCCGTACCTGGGATGTCGCCGGGCGTATCACATTTTCCTTACCGATGGTGCGTGGAACGGCTACTCCGCGAGCGTTTTGCCCGGCAACGGAGACAATACGGACATCACCTTGCCGGACGGGGTCGTTTACAGTACCTCGTCAGCGCAGACCAACGTTTATCGTGGAAAATCGAACAATCTGCAAAATCTTCTTGCAGACTGGGCCATGAGGATGTGGGCGGAGGACCTGCAGCCAGGTATCTCCGACGATCTCAAGGCAAGCACGACGGACGGCGTTCCCAGCACGGAGACCTACGGTTCCGTCGCACTGCAGCGGTATTGGAACCCCAAACACGACCCTGCCTCCTGGCAGCATGTGGTTCACTACACGATTGGCTATGGTCAAAGCGCCTATAAATGGCCCAGCGAACCCAAATGGTCTGCAGCGGACGATGACAATTATGGTGCCGGCGGCGACTATTCCAAACTTGTGCAAGGAACTTCGGATTGGGCGCCAACGACGTTCGGCAATCTCAACTCCAATAACCCAGCCGAGCTGTGGCATATGGCGATCAATAGCCGCGGCAAGTTCTATCCAACGGGCCCCGGGCGTAAATATGGCCTGAAGGAGGCATTCCAAAAAATCGTCGAGGACATCAACCTCCAGAACACGGCAGATGTTGCGAGCATGGCTGGAAGTGCCAGCACCAATATTCGAAAGGACCTAAAGGAGTACGTGGCAGGTTACGACCCGAAGCGCTGGTCTGGCTATGTGAAATCCAACAATGTGGACACGAAAGGCACGGTGACCCCCAATACGGATTGGGGAACGACGGGTGGCGGTTCGCCCAATACCACGGCCAATCTGCTGGACGCGGCCAATATCAATTCGCGCGTCATCCTGACTACCAATACCGACGTCCCAAACAAAGGCGTGTCTTTTGAATGGGACAGCGGCGGCGCCACCTTCAGCGCCGCGCAGAAGGCGCTGCTCGATGTCGATGGATTGGGCGAAGATCGAGTCAATTTCCTGCGCGGGGACCGCACCAAGGAAGGCGGCACGCTGCCCTTCCGCGTTCGCGACTCGCGGCAAGGCGACATCGTCAATTCCAACGTGTGGTACGTTGACGCGCCGCCAAGCAACTACTTTTTCACGGGATACAAGGCCTTTTCCGCCTTGCATAGAGACCGGCTGCCGATGATTTACGTGGGCGGCAACGATGGCATGCTGCATGGGTTTTCGGCCAAAACCGGGCAAGAGCAGATCGCCTACGTTCCCAAGGCCGTCATCCCTGAACTGAAAAAACTCAGCGATCCCGGTTATTCGCATCGTTACTTTGTCGATGGATCACCGTTCACGGGCGATGCAAATGTGGCGGCTGTTGGAAACCCGTCCGATTGGCGCACTTTGCTGGTAGGAACGCTGGGCGCAGGTGGCAAGGGGTATTTCATCCTCGATGTGACCCAGCCGGGCAGCAAGGACGGCAGCGTTGCGTCGACGTTCACCACCGGTAACGCCGCCAGCCTGGTCGTGCTGGACCGGACGCTGCATCCCAGCGAACCCTTGACCTCGCCCAGCGACGACGAGGATATTGGCCACATCTTTGCGGCCCCCGTGGTCGACGACAACAACCCATTCAAGTCCAGCCAGGTGGCGCTGATGAACGACGGCCGCTGGGCGGTCGTGATGGGAAATGGCTACAACAGCAAGAACGAGCGTCCCGTTCTGCTGATCCAATATCTCGACGACACCAACAAGGTCAACGGAGTTCGGGAGCTCAAACGCATCGTTGCTACCGGTTCCCAGGTTCTGAGCACGCCGGTAAATCCGACGACAGACGCCAACGTGATTGCCAATGGTCTTTCGGCGCCCAGGCTGGTCGACATTGACAGCGACGGCAAGGTAGACATCGCCTACGCTGGCGACCTCAAGGGCAATCTCTGGAAGTTCGATCTTACGAGCGCTACCGCTTCCAACTGGGGGGTTGCTGTCTGGGGAAGTGCGAGCACGACCCCATGCACCACGGCGATCTGCACCCCTCTGTTTACCGCCAGCTATTTGGGCAAGCGCCAAGCCATTACCGCCCCGCCAGTCGTCAAGCCCAACGACCGGGGTGCCGGTGGAATGATGGTGGCCTTTGGGACTGGCGTTAATCTCACCGACAACGATCGCAGCAGTACGGATGTGCAGTCCGTGTATTCTGTGTTGGACAACACCAAATACCGTTTGGACTCAGGCCATGTCGTCATCAATACCAACACCGCTCCAAAGACTGCCGCAAACCCGACCGGTGGCGGCGCGATCCCAACCGCTGTTGTAGCAAGCAATCTGGTGCAGCAGGATCTCGTCGGTGGCGCGATCGCCGGCCAAGGCAAAAGCTCGGCACGGACGTTCTGGCAGATGACGCAAAATTCCGTCAACTATGTCGACACGACAAAACCGCTGAACAAGGGCTGGTATTTCAACTTCCAGGTAACCGGCGAACGGGTTCTCAAACCGATCAACTTCTTTGACGCCAGCAACAATCTGATGGTGTTCTCCACGACACCCGCCTACGGTGGCAATGGCAGCACGGAGGAATCTTGCGAACCGGCGGGTACTCCGGAAAAGCAGTACCTCACGCTGATGAACATCATGGACGGCAAGCGCCCAAGCGTGCAGGTGATGGACACCAACGGCGATGGTCTTTATAACAGCGGCCCGGACAAGGATGCATCGCGGATGACGCTGCCTCCGGGCGCGGTCAGTGTCGTGGCAGGCAAGGATAAGATCACGATTTCGGGCGGCGACGGCAAGCCCGACGAACTCGCCCGCATGCCTGAACAACCCATGCGCCCCAGCTGGCGCCAACTGCAATGACCTTGGGCATCATCATGTCGCGTGCAACAAGTCTTTCTCACTGTCGCCAGCGTCAGCACGGCTTTACGCTGATCGAGGTGATGATCGTGGTAGCGATCGTCGGCATTCTTGCTGCCGTGGCGTACCCCAGCTATGCCGAATTTATTCGGCGCGGCCACCGTGCGGAGGCCCGCGCCGGCCTGTTGCAGGCCGCGCAATGGATGGAGCGGGCTGCCACGGCGCGTGGCACCTACCCGCTTACGGCCCAATTCCCGACCAATTTGACAAAGGTGCCCGGGGGTCGGTACGACATTGCTGCGGTGTCCAATGGAACGACATTCACATTGAGCGCCACGCCGAAGTCTGGAACCCCCCAGTTCGGCGACAAGTGCGGTATCTACACCCTGGACAACACAGGTGCTCGCACAGCCAACGGCAAGAAACCTACTGACTCTGGCTACGACGATACGTGCTGGGGCAAATAACCCCTGCGCTACCATCCCAGGCGCCATGACCACCGCAGCGCCACCACTCATGCAACAAGCGCTTGGGCTCGCCGCCCAGGCGCTTTTTTTATCCAGCCCCAACCCGCGCGTGGGCTGTGTGATCGCTCGCGCAGACGGCACGGTGCTGGGCCAAGGCTTCACCCAGCAGGCTGGCGGGCCCCATGCCGAAGTCATGGCGCTGCGCGATGCCGCGGCGGCAGGTGCCGAGGTGCGTGGGGCCACTGCCTATGTCACGCTGGAGCCTTGCGCGCACCAGGGGCGCACCGGGCCCTGCTGCGATGCGCTGGTGGCGGCCGGCATTGCGCGGGTGGTGGCCTGCGTCGAGGACCCCAACCCGCTCGTGGCCGGCCAGGGCTTTGCGCGCTTGCGCGCGGCCGGCGTGGATGTGCACGTGGGCCCGGGCGCCGACGCTTCGCGCGAGCTGAACATCGGTTTTTTCAGCCGCATGCTGCGCGGCACGCCGTGGGTGCGGCTGAAAGTTGCCGCCTCGCTCGACGGCATCACGGCGCTGAACAACGGCGCCAGCCAATGGATCACCTCGCCCGAAGCACGCGCCGATGGCCAGGCCTGGCGCGCCCGCGCCTGCGCTGTGCTGACCGGCATTGGCACGGTGCTGGCGGACGACCCGCGGCTGGACGTGCGCGAGCTTTCCACCCCGCGCCAGCCGCAGGCGGTGGTGCTGGACAGCCGCTTGCAAACGCCGCCAGGTGCTCGTATTTTCATAGCTGACCGCCCTACAACCATCTGCGCTGGCGGCCATTTTGATGCTGAAACCGCTGGGCGCAAGGCTGCCTTGCAAGCCCGGGGCGCGACCGTGATCGATCTGCCGGGGGACGGTGGCGGCGTCGATCTTCCCGCGCTGCTTCGCCATCTGGGGGCGCAAGGCGTGAACGAGCTGCACGTGGAGGCTGGCCACCGCCTCAACGGCGCATGGCTGCGCGCCGGGCTGGTGGACGAGCTGCTGCTGTACCTTGCCCCGCGCCTGTTGGGTCCGGGCCGGGGGCTGGCCGAATTGGCGCCGCTGCACGCGCTGGCCGATGCGGTGGCGCTGCGATTCCACGATGTGCAAGCGGTCGGGCCGGACTTGCGCGTGCTGGCACGCATTGCGCGTGCGCCGGAGCGCTGACCCGATCCTGTGGCCCAAAGCGGCTGCCACAATAGCGCCATGTTTACCGGAATCATCACCCATGTCGGCCAGATCGCCGACGTTCAGGCGCTGGGCAATTCGCCCGCGCACGGCAAGCGCCTGCTGGTTCACTGCGAGCCGGCCTTTCTGGCCGATGTCGGCCTGGGCGACAGCATCGCGCTCAATGGCGCCTGCATGACGGTCACGGGGCTTGACGCAAGCGCGGGCCAATTTTCGGTCGATGTTTCGGCCGAATCGCTGGACAAGACCGCCGGCCTGGCCGAGGTGGGCGCCGTCAACCTGGAAAAGGCCTTGCGCGCCAGCGACCGCCTGGGCGGGCACCTGGTGTCCGGCCACGTCGACGCCGTGGGCCGCGTGACGCACTTCGCTCCCGTGGGCGAAAGCTGGGAGCTGCGCGTGCTGGCGCCACCGGCGCTGGCCCGTTATCTGGCCTACAAGGGCTCGATCACGGTCAACGGAGTCAGCCTGACGGTCAATCGCATCGCAGACGTCGCCCAGGGCTGCGAGGCGAGCATCAACCTCATTCCCCACACCGTGGAAAACACGGCGCTGCACCGTCTGGCCGCGGGCGCAGCGGTGAACCTGGAAGTTGATTTGATCGCGCGCTACGTGGCCCGCATGATGGACGCACCCGCGCCGTCCCAGGCAGCATGAGCCAGCGCGGCCCGGTGCGCATCGAAGACCGGCACGGGTTCGACGCCGTGATCGACGCCCGTTCGCCGGCCGAGTTCGCCATCGATCACCTGCCCGGCGCGATCAACTGCCCGGTGCTGGACGATGAGGAGCGCCGTATCGTCGGCACGCTCTACAAGCAGCAGGGGGCTTTTGAGGCACGGCGCGTCGGCGGCGCCATGGTCGCGGCCAATCTGGCGCGCCACTTGCGCGAGCGCTTTGCCGACAGGCCTGCCACGTGGAGGCCGCTGGTGTACTGCTGGCGCGGGGGCATGCGCAGCGGCTCCATGGTGACCTGGCTGCGCCTGGTGGGCTGGGACGCGCAGCAACTGGCCGGCGGTTACAAGGCGTGGCGGCGCCATGCCATCACGCAGATCGATACCTTGGCGCCGCAGCTGCATCTGCGCGTGCTCTGCGGGCCCACGGGCAGTGCGAAGACGCGCGTGCTGCAGGCGCTGGCGGAGCGTGGCGCGCAGACGCTGGACCTGGAAGGCCTGGCGCGCCACAGGGGTTCGGTTCTGGGCGGGTGGCCGGGGGTGGCGCAACCTGCACAGACAGCATTCGAGACGGCGCTGGCCGACGCCATCGAGCGCCTGGAGCCGGCGCAGCCGGTGTATGTGGAGGCAGAAAGCGCGCGCATTGGAAAGATCAGCGTGCCGCCAGCCTTGGTCCGGCGCCTGCGCGCCAGCCCCTGCGTGGAGATAGTGGCCAGCGCCGAGGCGCGGCTGGATTTTCTGCTGCGCGACTACGCCAACCTGGGCGACGACCCTGAGCTGCTGGCGCGCCAGCTGCACGGCCTGCGCGAGCTGCACGGCGGCGACGTCATTGCGCGCTGGCAAGCCTGGGCGCATGCGCGCGATCTGCCTGCGCTGTTTTCCGAGCTGATGGCCCGCCACTACGACCCGCTGTATGCGCGCTCGCAGGGCACGAACCTCAAGCATTGGGCGCAGCGCCAGCGCGTGGCGGCGCACACGCTGGCGCCCGCAGCCATCGAGAGGCTGGCCGCGGAGATCCTTGCCCTGCCTGCGCACGCTTGGGGCGCAGAACCAAGGCAGCCGGCCCTGGGCGAAAATTGATAGTGAAATTGGCCCTTAGCGCTTATTGGCAAAGCGCTGACAGCTATTTTGTTTATAGCAACGGTTGACCAACTACACCCGGACGAAGTCGATCACGATGGCACCGGGCTCGCGCTGCCGATAGGTGATTTGCACCGCGTCGCCATACCGCGCCTGCAGTTGCTGCAGCAGCGGCAGCGGGTCATGGTCGTTGACGAAGCGCATGGTTTCGCCAGGGTGCAGCGAATCGAGCGCACCAAAAATGGCGGCATGGCGGAACCGCTTGGCGACTCCGCGGGCGTCGAAGGGGTAAATGGCGTCGGGTGAGGTATGGACGTGTGCGTTCATGGCGGGAGTTAAAAGATTCATTTGCAAAGAATCTTTAGTGTACTGCGACCCATCCGGCCTGCGCATTGGCCCTGAAGCCGCCGGGGCCACGCAAGCGAGGAGCCGCCCTATACCATCTCGTGCGGTCGCACCCAGGCGTCGAATTGCTCTGCGCTGAGATAGCCGCTGGCCACGGCGGCTTCGCGCAGGCTCAGCCCGTCCTGGTGCGCTGCCTTGGCAATCTGCGCGGCCTTGTCGTAGCCGATGTGGGGGTTCAGGGCCGTCACCAACATCAGCGAGCGCTCCAGCAGCTCGGCAATGCGCTCGCGGCGGGGCTCGATGCCCTGGGCGCAGTGGTGGTCAAAGCTGGCCATGCCATCGGCCAGCAGGCGCACGCTTTGCAGAAAATTGTGGATCACCATGGGGCGAAACACGTTGAGTTCGAAGTTGCCCGACGCGCCACCGATGTTGATGGCCACGTCGTTGCCCATGACCTGGCAGCACAGCATGGTCAGTGCTTCGCACTGCGTGGGGTTGACCTTGCCGGGCATGATGGAGGAGCCCGGTTCGTTCTCGGGGATGGCGATTTCGCCCAGCCCGCTGCGCGGCCCGCTCGCCAGCCAGCGCACGTCGTTGGCGATTTTCATCAGGCTGGCAGCCAGCCCCTTGAGCGTGCCATGCGCCTGCACCAGCGCGTCGCAGCTGGCCAGGGCCTCGAACTTGTTGGGCGCGGTGCACAGCGGCAGGCCCGTCAGATCGGCGAGTTCCTGCGCCACGGCCACCGCGTACCCCTGCGGCGCGTTCAGGCCGGTGCCCACCGCCGTGCCGCCCAGCGCCAGTTCGCCTAGATGCGGCAAGGCGGCGCGCACATGGTGCTCGGCGTGCTGCAACTGCGCCGCCCAACCGGAAATCTCCTGGCCCAGCGTGATCGGCGTGGCGTCCTGCAAATGGGTGCGGCCGATTTTCACGATGCTGGAGAATGCCTCGGCCTTGCCCGCCAGCGTGGCGCGCAGGGCGCCAAGGGCCGGCAGGAGCTTGCGCACCAGTGCGTCCACTGCGGCCAGGTGCATGGCGGTGGGAAAGACGTCGTTGCTGGACTGGCTTTTGTTCACGTCGTCGTTCGGGTGCACCAGCCGCGTTTCCCCGCGGGCACCGCCCAGCAACTGGCTGGCGCGGTTGGCCAGCACCTCGTTCATGTTCATGTTGGTCTGGGTGCCGGAGCCGGTTTGCCAGACCACCAGCGGGAATTCGTCCGCATGGCGACCGGCGATCACCTCGTCGGCGGCGGCCACGATGGCCGTGGTCTTGGCGGCGTCCAGCAGGCCCAGCGACTGGTTCACGTACGCACTGGCCCGCTTGACCTGGGCCAGCGCGCGCAGCAACTCGGGCGCCATGCGCTCGCCAGAGATGTCGAAATGCGCCAGCGAGCGCTGGGTCTGCGCACCCCACAGGCGATCGGCCGGCACCTCGATGGGGCCGAAGCTGTCGCGCTCGGTGCGCGTGGCGAGGGGAGCTGTAATGGGCATGGCAGGCTTTCTTGGCAAACGTGGACCGGTACGGCGGCTGCCTGCCAGCATAGCGCGCACAGTGCAAAAAATCCTGCCCGCCGGCCAAGGCCGGGCCGCGACAGGCCTGCGCAAGGCAGCAGCGCGATAATTCGGGATTTCGCGACCCCTGCAAAGCACCTCTGCCATGACCACCCTCATCCGCCAAGAAGACTTGATCGAATCCGTCGCTGCGGCCTTGCAATACATCAGCTATTACCACCCGGCGGACTACATCGCCCATCTGGCGCGCGCCTATGAGCGCGAGCAAAGCCCGGCCGCCAAGGACGCCATGGCGCAAATCCTGACCAACAGCAAGATGAGTGCCACCGGCCACCGGCCGATCTGCCAGGACACGGGCATCGTCAACGTGTTCCTGAAGGTGGGCATGGACGTGCGCTTCGAAGGCTTCACCGGCAGTCTGGACGACGCCATCAACGAAGGCGTGCGCCGGGGCTACAACCACCCGGACAACACCTTGCGCGCCAGCGTGGTCGCCGACCCGCTGTTTGCCCGCAAGAACACCAAGGACAACACGCCGGCGGTCATCTTCACCGAAATCGTTCCGGGCGGCACGCTCGACATCACCGTCGCGGCCAAGGGCGGCGGCTCGGAGAACAAGAGCAAGATGATCATGCTCAACCCCAGCGACAGCGTGGTCGACTGGGTGCTCAAAACGGTGCCCACCATGGGCGCTGGCTGGTGCCCCCCCGGCATGCTGGGCATCGGCATTGGCGGCACGGCAGAAAAGGCCGTACTGATGGCCAAGGAAAGCCTGATGGACGACCTGGATATGTACGAGCTGCAGGCCAAGTCTGCCCGCGGGGAGCCGCTCACGCAGACCGAGGAGCTGCGTCTGGAGCTGTTCACCAAGGTCAACGCCCTGGGCATTGGCGCGCAGGGCCTGGGGGGCCTGACCACCGTGCTCGACGTGAAGATCAAGATGTACCCCACGCACGCCGCCAGCAAGCCCGTGGCCATGATCCCGAACTGCGCCGCCACACGGCACGCGCATTTCGTGATGGACGGCTCGGGCCCGGTGTATCTGGAACCCCCGTCGCTCGACCTCTGGCCCAAGGTGGAGTGGTTGCCCGACACGCAAAAAAGCCGGCGCGTTGACCTCAATACGCTGACCCCTGCCGAGGTGGCCAGCTGGAAGCCCGGCGAGACGCTGCTGCTGGGCGGCAAGATGCTTACGGGCCGCGACGCCGCGCACAAACGCATTCAGGACATGCTGGCCAGGGGCGAGAAGCTGCCGGTGGATTTCACCAACCGCGTCATCTACTACGTGGGCCCCGTCGACCCCGTGCGGGACGAAGTCGTGGGCCCCGCCGGCCCCACCACCGCCACGCGCATGGACAAGTTCACCGACATGATGCTGTCGCAAACCGGGCTGATCGCCATGATCGGCAAATCCGAGCGCGGCCCGGCAGCCATCGAAGCCATCAAGAAGCACAAGAGCGCCTATCTGATGGCCGTGGGCGGCGCTGCCTACCTGGTTTCGAAGGCGATCAAGCATGCCAGGATGGTAGGCTTTGAAGACCTGGGCATGGAAGCGATCTACGAATTCGACGTGGTCGACATGCCCGTCACCGTGGCGGTGGATTCTGGCGGCACCAGCGCGCACATCACCGGCCCGGCCGAGTGGCAAAAGCGCATTGCGGCCGGTGAATTCATCGAGCTGGCCAGCGCCTGAGGCGGACTTGGGCCAGGCGAACTCGCCGGCAGATCGGGCACGCCCGGCGCCCATTGGGGTCTTTGACAGCGGCATTGGGGGCTTGAGCGTTCTACAGGCGCTGCGCGCCGAATTGCCGGCAGAGCGCTTCGTCTATTTGGCCGACACCGGCCACGCGCCCTACGGCGAACGGGGCGACGCCTTTGTCGCGCGGCGCACCCATGTGCTGGCCCGCTACCTTGTGCAACAGCACGGCGTCAAAGCCCTGGTGGTCGCCTGCAACACCGCCACGGCGGCCGCGATGGACAGCTTGCGCCAGCGCTACCCCCACCTGCCCCTGGTGGGCGTGGAGCCGGCGCTCAAGCCGGCCGCCAGCGCCACCCGCTCGCAGCGGATCGCCGTCATGGCCACCCGCGGAACCGCCAGCAGCGCACGGTTCGAACGCTTGCTGGCCGCGCTTCCGCCCGGCGTGCAATGCAGCGTGCAAGCCTGCGACGGCCTGGCCAGCGCCATCGAAGCCCAGGCGGCCTGCACACCCGACGCCGCAGCCGCTGGCACCGCCAGCACGCTGGAACTGTGTCGGCGCTATGCCGATGCGCTGGGACCCTGGGGCGAGCGAGCCGGCGAGAGCGACACGCTGGTGCTGGGCTGCACACACTACGTGTTTGCTCAGGACGTGCTGCAGCGGCTCGTCGGGCCCAGGGTGACCATTGTCAGCACGGGCGAGCCGGTGGCACGCCAGACGCGGCGGCTACTGGCCAGAACGAATCGCCTGCAAGCGGTGGGCCGCATGGCGCCGCAGCCGGACGTGTGCCTCCTGACCACCGGCGCTGCAGCACCGCTCGCCTTGGCAGCGCAGCGCTGGCTGGGCTTGGGGTTGTCCGTGCGCAGCTTGGGAGTGCGCGGAAAAAATTAGGTCAAATAGCCCTCTAGCGCTTGCAAATCAAGCGCTTGCAGCTATTATTTCAGGAGTGCGGCGAGCGGGCGAGAGCTGCCGCCCGGCTCAGTGCAGATGGCGTGGCCGGCGACCGCCCCCGCCGCCGTGGCTGCCGCCTGCGCCGCCGGGTCCGCGCGGCGGCCGGCCGATTTCCAGCGAGTTGACCAGCGCATCGAAGCGCTGGGTAAAAAGCTTGTCAATCTCGGCAACGACGCCGCCCAGCTCGGCGCCGTCGAAATGGCGCTCCATCATGTTGACGACATCCTGGACCAACAGGTCGCGCTGCACCTGCATGATGGCGGCCGGCGTGGGGCCGACGAAGACGATGGTGAAATCGTCGCGCGAATCGCCCTCTTCCTCTTCGTCGTCCTCGTCGAACTCCACGTCGTAGAAGGTGACTTCGATGGCCGCCCCCTGATCGGCCAGATCATTGAGGTTCATGCACATTTCATCGAGCGACTGGCGGAAATCGTCGTCGCCGCGCACCGTCCAGCACATCTGCAGCACATGGCGCTTGGCATCGAATTCGATGCCGGGCTCCTCCTCATAGGCGCTGGCCGCGCCATCGGCAAGCGAACGGGCGCCCGAGTATTTCCAGAGCGGCTTGAGCGCTTCCTGCAACTGCTCATAGCCGACTTCGGGCCGCAGTGGGACGTCGCCGTGCAGGTGGATTTCGAAGGGAGCGTTGAAATTTGACATGATTCATTCGTGGTGGTGCCCCGAGCCGGGGTCGAACCGGCACGCCCTCTTTCGAGAAGCGGCGGATTTTAAGTCCGCAGTGTCTACCAATTTCACCATCGGGGCACGCGATAAGCCGGCTCGACTTGCAGCCTAACCGCCCCTTGCCGGCCGTGCAACGCACGAGCGGCAAGGAGCCGCCATTCTGCGACGGCCAATGAAAAAGGGAAGCCGAAGCTTCCCTTTTCTTGAATTGGAGCGGGAAAAGAGTCTCGAACTCTCGACCTCAACCTTGGCAAGGTTGCGCTCTACCAACTGAGCTATTCCCGCATTGGCTTGGCTGCTGGCTGCTTGATCTGGGAAAAGCAGCACATCGACAAGCCCTAAATTCTACAACAACTTTTTTCCGCCCCTGACGGAACGGGCACCGAAATCCTGGAGGCGCGGACCAGAGTCGAACTGGTCTAACCGGATTTGCAATCCGGGGCATAACCGCTTTGCTACCGCGCCCAATGCCTGCTTCGTAAAAAAGGGAAGCCTGCGCTTCCCTTTTCATAGAAATCTGGAGCGGGAAAAGAGTCTCGAACTCTCGACCTCAACCTTGGCAAGGTTGCGCTCTACCAACTGAGCTATTCCCGCGTTGCCTGCAGCCCTGCATTTTAAAACAAAAGCGCGAGCAGGCGGAAATTGTAGCGCAAAATTCTTCGGTCCCTGCCCCAGGCTCAGTGCTTGACGGCTTGCACTCCGGCCTTCTCGGCCGCCTGGGCAGCGGCCACCGCAGCGGCCGCGACCTCTTCATCGGTCAGTGCGACGGGCTTGTGCTCCAGCGCCAGTTCGAGCACCTGGTCGATCCAGCGCACCGGCACGATCTCCAGACCGGTCTTGACGTTCTCGGGAATCTCCTGCAAATCCTTCATGTTGTCCTGCGGAATCAGGACCTTCTTGATTCCGCCGCGCAAGGCCGCCAGCAGTTTTTCCTTGAGACCGCCGATCGCCGTGATTTCGCCGCGCAGGGTGATCTCTCCGGTCATTGCCACGTCGCCGCGCACGGCGATGCCCGTCAAGGCGGAGACCAGGGCCGTCGCCATGGCAGCGCCCGCGCTGGGCCCGTCCTTGGGCGTGGCGCCATCGGGCACGTGCACATGCATGTCGCGCTTTTCAAAGGCCTCGTCCTTGATGCCCAGCGAGCGCGACCGGCTGCGCACGACCGTGCGCGCGGTTTCCACCGATTCCTTCATCACGTCGCCCAGCGAGCCTGTGCGCTGGATCACGCCCTTGCCCGGCATGGTGACCGCCTCGATGGTCAGCAAGTCGCCGCCGACTTCCGTCCAGGCCAGGCCCACCACCTGGCCAACCTGGTTCTGGTCTTCCGCCCGGCCATAGGTGTACTTGCGCACGCCGAGGAAGTCCGGCAGGTTGTCGGCAGTGACGACGACGCGCGGCTCGATGTTCTTGAGCAGAAGGCCCTTGACCACCTTGCGGCATATCTTGGAGAGATCGCGCTCGAGCGAACGCACGCCCGCCTCGCGCGTGTAGTAGCGCACCATGTCGCGCACGGCGCTTTCGGTGATCTCCAGCTCCTGGTCCTTCACACCGTTGTTGAGCATCTGCTTGGGCAACAGATACTTCATCGCAATGTTGACCTTTTCGTCTTCGGTGTAGCCCGACAGGCGAATGACTTCCATCCGATCCAGCAGGGCCGAGGGGATGTTCATCGAATTCGACGTGGCCACGAACATCACGTCGCTCAGGTCGAAATCGACCTCGACGTAGTGGTCGCCAAAGGTGTGGTTTTGCTCGGGATCGAGTACCTCGAGCAAGGCGCTCGAGGGGTCGCCGCGAAAGTCCGTGCCCAGTTTATCGATTTCATCGAGCAAAAACAGCGGATTGCGCGTGCCGACCTTGGACAGGCTTTGCAACACCTTGCCCGGCATGGCGCCGATATAGGTGCGGCGATGGCCGCGAATCTCGGCCTCGTCGCGCATGCCGCCCAAAGCGACGCGCACGTATTTGCGGCCTGTGGCCTTGGCAATCGACTGGCCCAGCGAGGTCTTGCCCACGCCCGGTGGCCCGACCAGGCACAGAATGGGCGCCTTGACCTTGTCCACCCGCTGCTGGACGGCGAGGTATTCCAGAATGCGGTCCTTGACCTTGTCGAGACCGTAGTGGTCTTCGTTAAGCACCTCTTCCGCGTTGCCCAGATCGTGCTTGATCTTGGTCTTCTTGCTCCAGGGAAGCGAAACCAGCACATCGATGTAATTGCGCACCACGGTGGCCTCGGCAGACATCGGCGACATGAGCTTGAGCTTCTTCAGCTCGCCCTCGGCCTTCTTGCGCGCTTCGGTCGGCATCTTGGCCAGTTTGATCTTTTTTTCGACTTCGTCGAAGTCGGCGCCTTCTTCGCCTTCGCCCAGCTCCTTCTGAATCGCCTTGACCTGCTCGTTGAGGTAGAAGTCGCGCTGGTTCTTTTCCATCTGCCGCTTGACGCGGCCACGGATCTTCTTGTCGACGTTGAGGATGTCGACTTCGCGGTCGAGCTGCTCGAACAGGTTCTCCAGCCGGCCTTTCACATCCGACAAATCAAGCACTGCCTGCTTGTTCTCGAGCTTGAGCGGAAGGTGGGCTGCAATCGTGTCTGCCAGGCGACCGGGATCGTCGATGCTGGAGATGGACGTCAAGATCTCCGGCGGAATCTTCTTGTTGAGCTTGACATACTGATCGAACTGCTGCATCACCGCGCGGCGCAGTGCCTCGATTTCGCTTGGCCGGCTCTGCACGTCCGGCACTTGCACCGGCTGCACCTGGGCGGAAAAGTGCGTCTCCAGGTCCTGCACCTCGTCCACCTTGGCACGCTGCTGCCCCTCCACCAGCACTTTCACCGTGCCGTCCGGGAGCTTGAGCATCTGCAAAATGGTGGAAACGCAGCCGACATCAAACATATCGGTCACGGAAGGTTCGTCCTTGGCGGCAGCCTTTTGCGCCACCAGCATGATGCGGCGGTCGCTCTCCATCGCCAGCTCCAGCGCCTTGATGCTCTTGGCGCGCCCGACGAACAGCGGAATGACCATATGGGGAAAGACGACCACGTCGCGCAGGGGCAGCAGCGGCAGCACCAGCGGTTCGGCAGAGGTGGGGGTATGTCCGGACATCAAAATCCTTATGAAAGTCTTGCCAATATGGTCCGCTCGCCCCGGTTTTCAAGCCGCCCCGCAGGGCAGCACGGTTCAGGCCTTCTTGGCGGCTTCCCGATAAACCAGCAGCGGCGGCTTGTTTTCCTCGACGGTCGATTCGTCCACCACGACTTTTTCCACGTTGCTGCTGTTGGGCAGGTCGAACATGGTGCCAATCAGCGTTTGTTCGAGAATGGAGCGCAGTCCACGCGCACCGGTCTTGCGCGCCAGGGCTTTGCGGGCAATGGCCTTGAGCGCGGCGGGGCGAATCTCCAGCTCCGCGCCTTCCATGGCCAGCAGCTTGCTGTACTGCTTGACGAGCGCGTTCTTGGGCTCGGTCAAGATCTGCACCAGCGCGTCTTCGTGCAGCTCGGCCAGCGCCGTCACCACCGGCATGCGGCCGACAAGTTCGGGAATCAGCCCGAACTTGATCAGGTCTTCGGGCTCGATGTCCTGAAACACCTCGGAGAGGGCGCGCTGCTTCTTGCTTTTGACAGCCGCTCCAAAACCGATGCCGGAAGCCTCGGTTCGGTTTTCAATGACTTTTTCCAGACCGGCAAAGGCGCCGCCACAGATGAACAGGATGTTGGTCGTGTCGATCTGCAGGAAGTCCTGGTTCGGGTGCTTGCGCCCACCTTGGGGCGGCACGCTGGCCATGGTGCCTTCGATCAGCTTGAGCAGCGCCTGCTGCACGCCTTCACCCGAAACGTCGCGCGTGATGCTGGGGTTGTCGGACTTGCGCGAGATCTTGTCGATTTCGTCAATGTAGACGATGCCGCGCTGCGCGCGCTCTACGTCGTAACTGCAGCTTTGAAGCAGCTTTTGCACGATGTTTTCCACGTCTTCGCCCACATAGCCCGCCTCGGTCAGCGTGGTCGCGTCGGCCATGACGAAAGGGACGTCGAGCATGCGCGCCAGCGTCTGCGCCAACAACGTTTTGCCCGAACCCGTGGGCCCGATGAGCAAGATGTTGCTCTTGGCCAGCTCCACGTCGTCCTTGCCCGCCTTGTCCTTGTAGCGCAGGCGTTTGTAGTGGTTGTACACCGCCACAGCCAGCGTGCGCTTGGCAACTTCCTGGCCAATGACGTAGTTGTCCAGGTTGGCCTTGATGTCGGCGGGCGTGGGCAATTCGCTGCGCGCCAGGCGCGTCGTATCCGCAGCGGGAAGCTCGTCGCGAATGATTTCGTTGCACAGGTCGATGCATTCTTCGCAGATAAAGACCGATGGTCCGGCGATCAGCTTCTTCACCTCGTGCTGGCTCTTGCCGCAAAACGAACAGTAAAGCGTTTTCTCGCTGGAAGAGCCTTTTTTCTCGGCCATGGAACCTTGCCTTGTATGGGGGGTGAAAAGTGAAAGGAATGATAACGAAATGCAAACGGCGCTTCCCGGGCCGGGAAACGCCGTTCTACGAACAGGAAAAGCGTTCAGGGACGCTTGGAGATCACCTGGTCGATCAGCCCGTAGTCCCTGGCTTCGTCGGCGGTCAGGAAGTAGTCGCGCTCGGTATCCTGTTTGATCTTCTCCAGCGGTTGCCCCGTGCGCTCGGCCAGGATGCGGTTCATCTGGTCCTTGGTGCGCAGGATATCCCGAGCGTGAATCTCGATGTCCGTGGCCTGGCCACGGGCGCCGCCCAGCACCTGGTGGATCATGACCTTGGAGTTGGGCAACGAAAAACGCTTGCCCTTGGCCCCGGCAGCCAGCAGGAACGCACCCATGCTGGCAGCAAAACCGCAGCACAGCGTGGACACATCGGGCTTGATGAAATTCATGGTGTCATAGATCGCCATGCCCGCCGTGACGCTTCCGCCAGGTGAATTGATGTAGAAGGATATGTCTTTTTCCGGGTTCTCGCTCTCGAGAAAGAGCAACTGCGCGACCACCAGGTTGGCCGTCTGGTCGTTGACCTCACCGACCAGGAAGATGACGCGCTCCTTCAACAGGCGCGAATAAATGTCGTACGACCGCTCGCCGCGGCCCGACTGCTCGATCACCATGGGGACCATGCCCAGGGCTTGTGTTTCCAGTGCGCTCATTGTTTCTCCAGATCGGATGGGTACTGTACCCAGAAACGACTTGGGGCCGGTGCCGCAAAGCACAAGCCCCTTTTGCGAGATCGGGGCCGCGCGGTGCGGCCCGCGGACCGGCCCAATCAGCCTTGCTGGCCCATCAATTCCTCAAAGCTCACGGCCTTTTCCTTGACCTTGGCCTGGCCCAGGACGTAGTCGGCGACATTGGTCTCGATGACCACGGCTTCAACTTCGGCCAGGCGCTGGCGGTCGCCAAAATACCAGCGCACAACGTCTTCGGGCTTCTCATAGCTGGCGGCCAGCTCATCGATGTGTGCCTTGAGCTGTTCGGGCTTGGCGTGCAACTGATGGGTCTTGACCAGCTCGGCCACCACCAGGCCCAAGCGCACACGGCGCTCGGCCTGGTCACGGAAGACCTCCGATGGAATGTCCGCCTTGTCAGCGTCTTTCATCCCGCGCTGCTTGAGATCGGCGCGCGCGGCCTCGCGCAGGCGGTCGATCTCGGCTTGCACGCTGGCGTTGGGCAGGTCCAGTTCCGACTTGGACAGCAAAGCGTCCATGGCGGCCTGCTTGTTGCGAGCCAGCAGGCGGAACTTGACTTCGCGCTCCAGGTTCTTCTTGATGTCGGCGCGCAGGCCCTCGACCGTGCCGTCGGCAATGCCCAGCGATTTGGCCAGGGCGTCGTTCACCTCCGGCAGGTGCGCGGCCTCGATCTTCTTGACCGTGACCAAAAAGTCTGCCGTCTTGCCTGCGACGTCCTTGCCGTGGTATTCCTCAGGGAAGGCGAGCGGGAAGGTCTTGCTCTCTCCCGGTTTCATCCCGCGCACGGCGTCCTCGAATTCCTTGAGCATCTGGCCTTCCCCGACGAGGAACTGGAAATCCTCGGCCTTGCCGCCCTCGAAGGGTTCGCCGTCGATCTTGCCCTCGAAGTCCACCGTGACCCGGTCGCCGTCCTTGGCAGCCGCATCCAGGGCCCGCTGCGCGAAGCTGCGGCGCTGCTTGCGCAGGATGTCCACCGTGCGGTCGATGGCGCTCTCGGTCACTTCGGCTGAGAGCTTTTCGACTTCGGCATCGGACAGGTCGCCGATTTTCACCTCGGGGTAGACCTCAAACACGGCGTCAAAGCACACTTCGCCTTCGGGGGCGTCCTGCTTCTCCGTGATGCGCGGCTGGCCAGCCACGCGCAGTTGCGCTTCGTTGGCCGCCTGAGAAAACGCCTCGCCCACCTTGTCGTTGAGCACTTCGTACTGCACCGAATAGCCATAACGCTGCGAAACCACGTTGAGCGGCACCTTGCCGGGCCGAAAACCGTCCATCTTGACTGTGCGTGCCAGGCGCTTGAGGCGGTTCTGCACCTCGCCCTGGATGGCCGACAAGGGCAGGTTGAGTGTGATCTTGCGTTCGAGCTTGTCGAGGGTTTCAACGTTGACTGCCATGGCTGCTCCTGTAGGAATATCGGTCATGCGCCGGTATCAAGCGGCGCGCACTGCGCTCGTGCGCAAAAGTTTTCAAAGAATGGTGCGCGGAGCCGGACTCGAACCGGCACGCCCGTGAAGGCGTCAGGACCTAAACCTGGTGCGTCTACCAATTTCGCCACCCGCGCACTTCAAACAGACGAGCGCCGGAAAATGTTTCCGGCGCCCCCCGTGAAACTGGTTAGCCCGCGATTTTAACCCGCGCCGCCAAGGGGGGCTGGTCGGGCACCTCCGGAGCGGGCCTGCGCACGCGGAACCAGGCTGCATACATGGCCGGCAGGGCCAGCAACGTCAGCACGGTGGCCACGATAAGCCCTCCCATGATGGCGACGGCCATGGGCCCCCAGAACACGCTGCGGGACAGCGGGATCATGGCCAGCACGGCCGCTGCGGCCGTCAGCACGATGGGACGCAGGCGGCGCACGGCCGCCTCGACGATGGCATCCCACGCCGGCACACCGCGTTCGCGGTCTTTCTCGATCTGGTCGATCAGGATGACCGAATTGCGCTGGATCATGCCCATGAGCGCGATCACACCCAGCAGCGCCACAAAGCCGAACGGCCGCCCCAGCAGGATCAGCGCCCCGGCCACCCCGGCGATGCCCAGCGGGCCGGTCAGGAAGACCAGGACAGCCCGGCTGAAGCTGTGCAGCTGCAGCATGAGCAGCGTGAACGTGATGAACAGCATGATGGGCACTCCAGCCGCAATGGAGGACGAGCCCTTGGAGCTTTCCGCCACCGCGCCGGCCACCACAATGCGGTAGCTTCCCTGCCCGCCCTGTTGCCATCCCGCTTCGATCTTGCGCAGCTCGGGCAGCAGCATCTGCGTGACCGTGGCGCCCTGCATGCCCTCGACCACATCGCCCTGTACCGTGATGGCGTATTCGCGGTTTTCGCGCCACATCACGCCGGGCTCCCAGGCAAACACCGGCTTGGCAATCTGCGTCAGCGGAATCGATTTGCCCGACGCCGTGGGCAGGTAGGCGTTGGCAATGTCGGTGATGGCCCGGCGCTCGTCCTCGGGCTGGCGCAGCACGATGTCGATCAGCTTGTCGTCCTCGCGAAATTGCCCCACCGTCATGCCCGACTGCATCACCCGCGACGCCTGGGCAATGGACTGGCTGGTCACGCCCAAAGCGCGCGCCTTGGCCTGGTCCACTTCCAGGCGCAACACCTTCACCGACTCGTTCCAGTTGTCGTTCACACCGCGCATCTTGGCGTGCCCACGCATTACGGCCTTGACTTCATCGGCATGGGCACGCAGCACCGAGGGCTCGGGCCCCACGACACGGAACTGCACCGGATAAGGCACCGGCGGCCCATTGGGCAGCAGCTTGACACGGCCGCGCACCTCGGGAAACTCTTGCGCCAGCACGGCGGGCAGCGACCGCAGCAAGGCGCTGCGCTGCTGGAGATCCTTCGCCAGCACGATGAACTGCGACACATTGCTTTGCGGGAATACCTGGTCCAGCGGCAAATAGAAGCGCGGCACGCCCGAGCCCACCCAGCCGCTGACCGACGCCACGCCGGGCTGCTCCATCAGGCGCTGCTCCACGCGGCGCGTGACTTCCTCATTGCCCGCAAAAGAGGTGCCTTCGGGGAACCACAGGTCCACCAGCACCTCGGGGCGGTTCGAATCGGGGAAGAACTGCTGCTGCACCACCCCCATGCCCGCAATACCGAGTGCAAAGGTGAGCAGCGTGGCGCCAATGGTGGTCCAGCGGTGTTCCACACACCAGTTCACCAGGCGGCGGAAGGCCGTGTAGAACGGACTGTCAAACACCTCGTGCGGGTCATCGGTGATGCCTGCAGCCACCACGTGTGCAGGGGGCTTGAGCAGCAGCGTGCCCAGGTAGGGCACGAAGTACACCGAAGCCAGCCAGCTCAGCACCAGCGCGATCACCGTCACGGCGAAGATGGCAAAGGCGTACTCGCCCACTGCCGACCGTGCAATGCCAATGGGCAGAAACCCCGCCGCCGTGATGAGCGTGCCGGTCAGCATGGGCATGGCCGTCAGCTCATAGGCGAAGGTGGCGGCGCGCATTTTGTCGTAGCCCTCTTCGAGCTTGAGCACCATCATCTCCACGGCGATGATGGCGTCGTCCACCAGCAGGCCCAGCGCGATGATGAGCGAGCCCAGCGACACCTTGTGCAGCCCGATGCCCCAGTACCACATGGCCAGGAAGGTCACCGCCAGCACCAGCGGGATGGTGATGGCCACCACCAGACCCGGGCGAGGGTCGATATACCAGCGCCGCCACCAGGGCTGGCGGCCGGCGCGCTTGTGCAGGCCCAGGCTGATGAAGCTCACGGCCAGCACGATGGCCACGGCCTCGATCAGCACCTTGACGAATTCATTGACCGAGCGGGCCACGGCCTGAGGCTGGTCCTGCACATTGGCCAGGCGCACGCCCGCAGGCAGGGTTTTCTCGATATCGGCCGTCGCACTGCGCAGCGCCTTGCCCAGGCGGATGATGTCGCCGCCCTTGGCCATCGAAACCCCCAGGGCCACCACCTCGCGCCCCTCATGCCGCACCTTGACGGCGGTGGGCTCGACATACCCGCGCCGGATGGTGGCAATGTCCCCCAGACGCAGTTGCGCCCCCGAGGCACCACGAATCGGCATGGCTGCCAAATCCTCGATGGCCCGGAACTGCCCGGCCACCCGCACCTGCACCTGGTCGTGCGGCGTCTGCACCACGCCGGCACTCTCCACCGCATTCTGCTGGCCCAATTGCGCCAGCACCTGGTTCATGTCCAGCCCCAGCTGGGACAGGCGGCTTTGCGAGACCTCGATGTAGAGCTTTTCGTCCTGCACTCCGAACAGCTCGACCTTGGCCACGTCCGGCACGCGCAGCAGCTTCTGGCGCACCTCATCGGCGAACTGCTTGACCTCGGCGTAGCTGAAGCCGTCGGCCTCCAGCGCATAGATCACGCCGAACACGTCGCCAAAGTCGTCGTTGAAGAACGGCCCCTGCACACCCTGCGGCAGGGTGTAGCGCATGTCACCCACCTTCTTGCGCACGCTGTACCAGACGTTGGCCACCTCGTTCGAGCGCGAGCTGTCCTTGATCTCCAGAATGATCTGCGACTCGCCCGGCTTGGAATAGCTGCGGATCTTGTCGGCCAGCGGCACCTCCTGCAGCGTGCGCTCGATCTTGTCGGTCACCTGCTCGGCCACCTGTTCGGCCGTGGCGCCAGGCCAGTAGGTGCGCACAACCATGGCGCGGAAGGTAAAGGGCGGGTCCTCGTCCTGGCCGAGCTGGAAATAGGCGGCAAAGCCCATCACCATCAGCACCACCATGAGGTAGCGCGTCAGCGGGGCATGGTTGATGGCCCAGGCCGAGAGATTGAAGCCGGTGTTCTGTGGCGCTTGCTTCATGGTGCGCTCACCGGGTCGCCGACGCAGAAGCCGCCGCAGCGGGCATGTGCGCTACCGTTTTTGTAGCTGATTGCGCTTGACTGGATTGCCCTGAAGCCGATTTTTGCTCAAAAATTCTGACCTTCTGCCCTGGCGTCAGCACATGCACGCCGGTGCTCACCACCTGCATGCCCGGCACCAATCCGTCCGCAATCACGGCCTCATTGCCATCCGCCGTAACCACCTGCACGGCCTGCGAGCGCACGGTGCCGGTATCGGGCTCATACACCCACACTGCCGTGGTCGCGCCCTCCTGGCGCAGCGCCGTGGTCGGCAGCTTGATGGCGGGCAAGCCCGCCAGGCTGAGCGCCGCGGGCATGACATGCACCGTGGCTCCCAAAGGGGGCGCCTGGGCGGCATCGATGTCGGCCCGGACGGCAAAGGTGCGCGTCACCGGATCGGCGCTGGCCGCCACCTCGCGCACCTGCCCCTGCAGCGTCGCGCCACCAGCCCAGGAACGCACCGTCACCGCCTGGCCCGCTTTCAGATGCACCACCTTGTCCTCGGGCACGGCAAACACCACATCGCGCGCACCGTCCTGCGCAATGCGCAGCACCGGTGTGCCCGCGCTCACCACCTGGCCGACCTCGGCCTCCACGCCGGTGACCACGCCGTCGGCCGTCGCCACCAGC